>NZ_CP025113.1:4331030-4943040 GCF_002831585.1 Bradyrhizobium sp. SK17
GTGTCCGGCCCGACGTGATCTTCTCGACGGTGGTGGGCGAGGGCACCGTGTTCCTCTATCAGGCCTATGCCAATGTCGGGCTCGATCCGAAGCAGACGCCGATCGCCAGCCTGACCACGACGGAAGCCGAAATCGCCGCCATGGGCTTCGACGTCGGCGAGGGGCACGTGACCGCTGCATCCTACTTCCAGGGCGTCGAAGGCAGCGCCAACAACGCGTTCGTGCAGCGCTTCAAGAAGCGGTTCGGCGCCGATATCTCGACCAACATGTGCGCCGAGTCATCCTATTTCCAACTGCATCTGTTTGCGAAGGCGCTCGAGCAGGTCAATTCGCTCGACACCGAGGTCCTGCGTTCCATGGTGTTCGGCACCAGTTTTGATGCACCGCAAGGTGCGGTCACCGTCAACCCGATGTCGGGCCATACCGACCTGTGGACCCGGATCGGGCGGGCCAACCGCAAGGGACAGTTCGACGTCGTCAGCCAGTCGAAGGAAGCGGTGCATGCGGATCCGTTCCTGATCGGATATGGTCGGGCAACGCAAACAGGAAGCGTCCAATGAACGAAATGTCGCGTAAGCCGTCGCCGAGCCGAGACGTCGGCGGGCGCAAGACCATGGTTCAAGAGCTCGCCGATCTGTCGGCGGTCGTGGTCGCGCCGGTCGACGATCAGATCGGCATGCTGATGCGCGAATTGCAACGATTCAGGATGCGGGTGCGGCAGGTCTGGCCGATGCCGGAGAGCGTGCCTGCCGACGCCGACGTGGTGTACTGCGAATATTCTTCGGATCTGGCACGGCGGCTGCCGTGGATTCCCGGCGACGCGCGTTCGGCGCTGGTCGTGATCCTGCCGGCGACGGAAGCGGTTCAGGCCGACGCGCTGTGTCATGCGACGCCCAATGCGGTTCTGCCGCGGCCGTTCACGCCGAATGCGGTGCTGTCGAGCCTCGTGCTGGCGCGCAGCCAGTTCGGCTACGAACGGCGGCTCCGCAGCAAGATCGAGAAGCTCGACGACAATCTGCGCTCGATGCGCACGGTGGAACGTGCCAAGGCGATCCTGATGGCGACGCGTCAGATGCCGGAAACCGAAGCCTATGGTTTCATCAGGCGACAGGCGATGGATCGTCGCGTATCGGCAAGCGCAGTCGCCGCGGCGATTGTTGACTCGTTCGAACTGCTTGGCTACGATCATCAACAGTAAGCCCCAATAGCGGGGCCGGCGGCGACACAGCCGCCTTCGACACAACCGGCAACAAAGCCCTCCCAATGCTCGCGTCAGCGCGCATCGGGAGGGCTTTTTGTTTTTTCAGTCCTGAAGGGAGCTTAAGGATGAGCATTTCACGGCGTACTTTGCTGAGGAATACCGCGGCGCTTGGCGCATTTGCCGGCGCCGGACTGCCGCATATCTGGGTCAAGAACGCAGACCTCGCTTACGCCGCGGGCGGCGAGATCAAGGTGGGCGTGCTGTTCTCGCTGACCGGAACGACCGCGATCATCGAGGAATCGCTGAACAAGGCAACGCTGCTCGCGATCGAGGAAATCAACGCCGCCGGCGGCATCAAGGGCAGCAAGATCGTTCCGATCGTCGAGGATCCCGCCTCCGATCCGGCCACCTTCTCGGAGAAGGCACGCAAGCTCGTCGTCGGCGACAAATGCGTCAGCGTATTCGGCTCCTACACTTCGGCGAGCCGCAAGGCTGTGCTTCCGGTGTTCGAGCGGCAGAACAATCTCTATTGGTATCCGACGCTCTACGAAGGCCGCGAGTGCTCGAAGAACGTGATCTACACCGGCGCGGTGCCGAATCAGCAGCAGGATGAGTTCGTGCCCTGGCTGGTCAAGAAGTTCGGCAAGAAGTTCTACCTGATCGGATCCAACTACATCTATCCGAAGGAAGAGAACAATTACTGCAAGAAGCTGCTCGAGAAACTCGGCGGCGAGGTCGTGGCGGAAGAATATGTGCCGCTCGGCCATTCCGAATTCTCGTCCGTCATCAACAAGATCCGCTCGACCCAGCCGAACGTGATCTTCTCGACCGTGGTCGGCGATTCCGTGGTCGCGCTGCACCGTCAGTACAAGGCTGCCGGCCTCGATCCCGAGAAGATGCCGATGGCGAGCCTGACGACCTCCGAGAACGAGGTCGCGGCGATGGGCGGCGAGGCGGCCGCCGGTCACTTCACCTCGGCGCCGTACTTCATGGTGCACAAATCGCCGGAGAACGAGAAGTTCGTCGAGGCCTACAAGAAGCGCTGGGGCGCCGACAAGGTGACGCATTTCGTGTCGGAGGCCTGCTACTTCCAGACCTATCTGTTCAAGCAGGCGGTGGAGAAGCTCGCGACCAGCGACCTCACGCCGCCGAACATCCGCGACGCGGTCAAGGGTCAGAGCATGATCGCGCCGCAGGGCAAGGTTCAGATCGAGCCGGAGAACCTGCATACCTGGCTGTGGCCCAAGATCGCCCAGGCGAAGTCGAACGGCCAGTTCGAGATCCTGGTCGAAGCCAAGGATTGGCTGAAGCCGGTGCCTTACGCGGCCTATCCCGGGCAGTCCTGCACCGAGAAGGGCCTGGTCGAGAAGAGCTGACGACGGGGGCTGACGAAGGCCGTCGGCGTGCGGCGCCGGCGGCCAGCTTCCTGCAATGCCGACTCTCGCGCAGATGCGTGCGAGCGGCAGGGTGCATCAAACGAACACGGAAGAGCGGATCCCGACGTGGACCAATTCATCGAACAAATCGTCACGGGACTCAGCATCGGGTCGATCCTGCTGCTGGTCGCGCTGGGGCTATCGATCATCTACGGCTCGATGGGCATCATCAATCTCGCCCATGGCGAGTTCGTGATGCTCGGCGCCTATGCCGCCTGGGTGTTCCATACCTATCTCGGGCTCGGCCTGCTGGCGAGCCTGGTTCCGATCTTCCTCGTGGTCGCCGCGTTCGGCTGGATCATCGAACGTTATGTCCTGAGCCTGCTCAACAACCGGCCGCTGGATACGATCCTCGCGACCTGGGGCGTCGGCATCATGCTGCAGCAGGCGGTTCGGCTATCGGTCGGCAGCGAGCTGCGCTACGTGCAGCTGCCGCCGGCATTATCCGACAGCATGGACGTGTTCGGCATCTCGGTCTCGTCGTACCGGGTGTTCCTGTTCGTGGTGTCGATCGCGCTGTTCGGTGCGACCTGGCTGCTGATGAACCGGACGCCGGTCGGGATGAAGCTGCGCGCCATCATCCAGGACCGCTCGGTCGCTGCCTCGTTCGGCATCAACGCCAAGCGGGTCTACGCGCTGACTTTTGCCTACGGCGCGGGCCTTGCAGGACTCGCCGGTGCACTGGTGTCGCCGCTCAAGAGCGTCTCGCCGGACATGGGCACCGGCTATGTGGTCGATGCCTTCATGGTGGTCGTGCTCGGCGGCGTGCAGAGCCTCGCCGGCACGGTGGCGAGCGCCTTCATCCTCGGCGAGCTCTCCGGCGGCATCGCCTTCCTGCAGAACGACACGGTGGCCAAGGCGATCGTGCTGCTCGCCATCGTCGTCCTCATCCGTTTCCGCCCCGAAGGGCTTTTCACCGCACGCGTGCGGGCCTGAGACAGATCGCCGATTCATGCCGTCGAATGCTTCTACTTCCAGCGGATTGCAGCGCCTCATCGGGCAGCTTGCTCCGATACTCGTCGTTTGCGCCATGGTGTTTGCGCTCCCTGTGCTGCTCAACAACGACTTCCTGCTCAACAAGGTCGCGCGCTATCTGGTGCTCGGCATCCTCACGATATCGCTGGGGCTGTCCTGGGGCTTCGGCGGCATCCTCAATCTCGGCCAGGCGATGAGCTTCGGACTCGGCTCCTACGCCATGGCGATGGCGCTGAAGCTCAAGACCGTTCCTGTGCACACCGGAGCAAGCGGCCTGCCGGACTTCATGGTCTGGAACAATGTCGCGCATCTGCCGTGGTTCTGGGAGCCGTTCCGCTCGCTGTCCTTTGCCATCGCCGCGGGCCTGATCGTGCCGGCGCTGGTCGCGGCGGCGCTCGGCTGGTTCATGTTCCGCGGGCGTGTCACCGGCGTCTATGTCTCGATCATCACGCTCGCCACCATGGTGGTGATCAATCTCGTGATCATCGACCAGCAGAGTTACACCGGCGGCTTCAACGGCATCACCGATCTGGCCCAGCTCGAGATCTTCGGCGTCGCCTTCGACGCCTATGGCCGCGCCACTTATTATCTCGTCGCCTGTTGCGTGCTGCTCAGCCTGCTGGTCGCCTTTGCCTTCACGAAGTCCAAGGCCGGCCTGATCGTGCAGGCGATCCGCGACCATGAGAGCCGGGTGCGCTACTTCGGCTACGACGTCGCGCTCTACCAGATCTTCGTGTTCGCACTGTCGGCGGCGATCGCGGGCCTCGCGGGCATGCTCTACACGGTCGTGATGGAGTTTGCCTCGCCGACCTTCCTCGGCGTGCAGCTCTCGCTCTCGGTCGTGGTGTGGTGCGCCGTCGGCGGCCGGCAGAGCCTGGTCGGGGCGTTCCTCGGCGCCGTGCTGGTGGCGGGCATGCAGGGTGCGCTGTCCGAATCCGCGGCGTTCCTCGAAACCTGGACGCTGGTGATGGGCGCGCTGTTCGTGCTGGTCGTGCTGTTCCTGCCGAAAGGGCTCGCTGGCCTGGCGCAAGTCATCCTGCGCTGGATCGTGCAGCGTCGCCAGGCTGCCAGTGGTCGCGTTGCGCAAGGCGTCGGCCAGACGGAGGGCAGCCTATGAGCTCGCATCTCGATCTGCGCGACGTCTCGGTCTCCTTCAACGGCTTCAAGGCGCTCAACGCGCTCAACATGAGCGTGCGCAAGGGCGAACTGCGCTGCCTGATCGGGCCGAATGGCGCCGGCAAGACCACGGCGCTGGACATCATCTGCGGCAAAGTCAAGCCGAGCAGCGGCACCGTCAATTTTGACGGTACCGCGCTCCAGGATCTCGAGGAGTACGAGATCGCCCGCGCCGGGGTCGGCCGCAAGTTCCAGGTGCCCAGCGTGTTCCGCGAGCTTTCGGTGAGCGAGAACCTCGAAGTGGCGCGGGCGCGCCGCACCTCCGTGCTGGGCAATCTGCGCTGGAATATCGGCAATGCCGGACGCGAGGACGTCGAACGCCTGGCCGAACTGGTCGGGCTCACCGAACAGCTCGACCGGCCGGCCGCCTATCTGTCGCACGGCCAGACCCAGTGGCTGGAGATCGGCATGCTGGTCGCCCAGGACGCCGAGCTGATCCTGATGGACGAGCCGACTGCCGGCATGACCGCGCAGGAGACCCGCAAGACCGCCGAATTGTTCGCGCGGCTCAAGGGCAAGCACACGCTGATCGTGGTCGAGCACGACATGGGTTTTGTGAAGGCGATCGGCGACATCATCTCGGTGATGCATATGGGCCAGATGCTGGCGGAAGGCACCGCGGCGGAAGTCGAGGCGCATCCGGAAGTCCGCCGCGCCTATCTCGGATCGGGAGGTATCAGCCATGCTTGAGCTGACCGACGTCGACGCCTTCTACGGCAACAGCCGCGCCTTGCAGGGCATCAACCTGATGGTCGGCAACGGCGAATTCCTCTCGGTGCTCGGCCGCAACGGGGTCGGCAAGACCACGCTGATGCGCAGCATCCTCGGCCTGATGGACCGGGTCACCGGACGTCTGTCGCTCGACGGCGCCGACATCTCGCCGCTGCGGACCTATCAACGCGCCAAGGCCGGCATCGCCTACGTGCCGCAGGGCCGCGGCATCCTGCCGAAGTTCACCGTGCGGGAGAACCTGACGCTCGGCACCTTCGCTGCCAAATCGGCCAACGGCATCGAGGAATGGGTGCTCGAGCTGTTTCCGGTGCTCAAGGATTTCCTCAACCGCTATGGCGGCAATCTCTCCGGCGGCCAGCAGCAGCAGCTTGCGATCGCGCGGGCGCTGCTGGCCCAGCCCAAGGTCATCCTGCTGGATGAGCCGACCGAAGGCATCCAGCCGAACATCGTCGAGCAGATCGAGGACGTGATCACGCGCCTCAACCGCGAGCGCGGCATCACGGTCGTGCTGGTCGAGCAGAATGTCGCGTTCGCGCGGCGTGCGTCTCACCGCTTCGCGCTGCTCGAAAAGGGACGCGTCGTCGCCAAGGGCGCGATCGGTGAGCTCACCGATGATCTCATCCAGCTGCACATGGCCGTGTAGCGGGACTTATCGTTCAAGAAAGGGAGTCGAGACATGTTGCATGGAGACATATCGAGCAGCAAGGACACGGTCGGCGTTGCCGTGGTCAACTACAAGATGCCGCGCCTGCACACCAAGGCCGAGGTGCTGGAGAACGCGCGCAACATCGCCAAGATGGTCGAGGGCATGAAACTCGGCCTGCCGGGCATGGACCTCGTGATCTTCCCGGAATACTCGACCCACGGCATCATGTACGACTCCAAGGAGATGTACGAGACGGCCTCGTCGGTGCCGGGCGAGGAGACCCGCATCTTCGCCGACGCCTGCCGCAAGGCCAAGGTGTGGGGCGTGTTCTCGCTGACCGGCGAACGCCACGAGGAGCATCCCAACAAGGCGCCGTACAACACTTTGATCCTGATGAACGACAAGGGCGAGATCGTGCAGAAGTATCGCAAGATCATGCCCTGGGTGCCGATCGAGGGCTGGTATCCCGGCGACTGCACCTACGTCTCGGAAGGGCCGAAGGGGCTGAAGATCAGCCTGATCATCTGCGATGACGGCAACTATCCGGAGATCTGGCGTGACTGCGCGATGCGCGGCGCCGAGTTGATCGTGCGCTGTCAGGGCTACATGTATCCGGCCAAGGAGCAGCAGATCCAGATCTCGAAATCGATGGCCTGGGCCAACAATTGCTACGTCGCGGTCGCCAATGCCTCCGGCTTCGACGGCGTCTATTCCTACTTCGGCCATTCGGCGCTGATCGGCTTCGACGGCCGGACGCTCGGCGAGTGCGGCACCGAGGAGAACGGCATCCAGTACGCCCAGCTCTCGGTCTCCCTGATCCGCGACGCCCGCCGCAACATGCAGTCGCAGAACCATCTCTTCAAGCTGATGCACCGCGGCTATACCGGCCTGATCAACTCCGGCGAAGGCGACCGCGGCCACGCGGTGTGCCCGTACACGTTCTACAAGAACTGGATCACGGATCCCGAAGGCACGCGGGAAATGGTCGAAGCCATGACCCGTCCGTCCGTCGGAACCGACGAATGTCCGATCGAGGGCATTCCGAACCAGAAGGTCGCACACCGTTGATTTGAGAGATCGAGCCGTGCCGGCGCGATCACACGCGCCGGCACGGTACCGAAAACTGTTGCAAGGGGAAACGGGGGTTGCCATGAGCAGCGAAGCCAATAGCGGTGTCGTTCATCACACTGAGGGGCAAATCGACGACCTTCTCGGCCACGAGTTTGAGCACGAGCCGGTGCCGATCAGCGCCCGGCGCAGCGCGTTCTCGGTCACCATGGTGTGGCTGGGCTTTCCGATGATCATCACCGGCGCGATGACCGGATCGCTGCTGGTGCTGGGCATGGGATTCAAGAATGCGCTGGTGGCGATGATCATCGGCAATCTGATCATGTTTGCGTATGTCGGCGCGCTTGGCCTGATCGGCACGCGGAAGGGCATGAACTTCGCGCTGATCGCCAGCATCGTGTTCGGCAAGAAGGGTTATGTGCTGGCGTCGGGCCTGCTGTCGACCCTGCTGCTCGGCTGGTATGCGGTGCAGACCGGCATCACCGGCGCCTTGATTTCCTCGACCTACGGTCTCAACTACGTGGCGATGACCATCGTCGCCGGCGTGCTCTATATCGGGATCACTTTCGTCGGGGTGAAGGGATTGCATTATATCGGGCTGGCGTCGGTGCCGCTGTTCGTCGTGCTCGGCCTCTGGGTCGCGGCCGACGCGGCGTCGACCACGACGTCGGCGGCGATCTTCAGCTATGCCGGCAACAATGGCGTGGCCAGCATGTCGATGGGCGTCGGCCTCACAGTGGTGCTGGCGCTGTTCATCGATGCTGGCACCGTGACCGCTGACTTCAACCGCTGGGCGCCCAGCCCCGGAGCATCGCTGTTCGCCACGTTCAGCGCGTTTCCGTTCGCCAATCTGGTGGCGATGCTGGTCGGCGGCGTGATGACGGCTGCGCTCGCGGTGCCGAACGCCAATCCGTTCGGCGTCGACAACATGTTCGGCTTCATGAACGGCAAGCAGCTGACCTGGCTCAGCATCCTCGCGTTCATCTTTCTCTACACCAATCTCGGCTCGGTGTGCTCACATTGTCTTTACAATGCGGCCACCGGCTGGTCCCGTATCCTCGGTACCAATATGCGGCTGATGGCCGTGATCCTCGGCGTCATCGGCATCGTCGTGGCGGCAGGCAACGTCTGGGCGTTCTTCATCCAGTGGCTGTCGCTGCTCGGCATCCTGGTGCCGCCGATCGGCGCGATCATCCTGGTCGATCAGTATCTGCTGCGCACCGAGGCGCGTGCGGATGTCGACTGGCGTGGCAAGCCCTTCATTGCCTGGGGCATCGGGTCGCTGTGCGCTTTTGCGGTTGAAAACCTGATGCCGGGGTTGTCCACTGCGATCTCAGCCGCGCTGGTCGCCGGCATTGTGTACGGCGCGATCGCGCGGGTGGACTCTTCGACCGAAAAGGTGGCGCGGCCCGCGTAAGCGATCAGCTCAATCAAGCAAGAAGGATACATCAATGAGCGTCGACTATCAGATCTATGATCTCGGCAATTTGGCCTTGCAGCGCGGCGCGACCATTCGCGACTGCAAGCTTGCCTACAAGACGTTTGGCCAGCTCAATGCGGCCAAGGACAATGTGATCGTCTATCCGACCTGGTACTCGGGCCAGCACTATGACAATGAATGGCTGATCGGGCCGGGCATGGCGCTCGACCCCGCGAAATACTTCATCATCATTCCGAACATGCTGGGCAACGGCCTGTCGTCGTCGCCGAGCAACACGCCGGAGCCCTATAACGGACCGCGCTTTCCGCAGGTGACGGCCTACGACAATGTGCGTGCCCAGCACCGGCTGGTGACCGAGAAGTTCGGTATCAAGCACATTCGCCTGGTGGTCGGCTGGTCGATGGGGGCGTTGCAGACGTTCCATTGGGGCGCGCTCTATCCCGACATGATGGATCTGCTGGCGCCGTTCTGCGGCTCGGCGAAGTGCTCCCGGCACAACTACGTGTTCCTCGAAGGCGTCAAGGCCGCGCTCACGGCGGACGCCGCGTGGAAGGAGGGCTGGTACACCGACAAGCCCGCCCGCGGCCTGCGCGCCGCCGCGCGGGTCTATGCCGGCTGGGGCTTCTCGCAGGCGTTCTATCGCGAGCAGCTCGACATCAAGACGATGGGCTATTCGTCGCTGGAGGATTTCCTGGTCGCGTTCTGGGAGGGCTTCTTCCTGCCCAAGGATCCGAACAATCTGCTCGCGATGCTGTGGACCTGGCAGAACGGCGATATCAGCGCCAACGAGGTCTACAACGGCGACTTCAAGGCCGCGTTGAGGGCGATCAAGGCCAAGGCCTATGTCATGCCCGGGCAGACCGATCTCTACTTCCCGCCCGAGGACAGCGAGAACGAGGTGGCGAACATGCCGAACGCCAAGTTCGTGCCGGTGCCGTCGATCTGGGGCCACTTCGCGGGCGGGCCGGGGACCAATCCGGTCGATGTCGGCTTCATCGACACCAAGCTCAAGGAACTGCTCGCATCGTGATGTCCGGTTGCGAACGGCTGCCTGCGCGATCATGGGAGGCGTGAGCTTGTCCAACCCCGCTTTGCTGCTTGACCAGTACCGCATCCGCGAGGAGCCGTATTACCGGCCGCTCAAGGATGAGGTCGAACTGTTCGGTGCGGCCTATGCGAGCCGCATACCGGTGATGCTGAAAGGCCCCACCGGCTGCGGCAAGACCCGCTTCATCGAGTATATGGCGTGGCGGCTCGGCCGCCCGCTGATCACGGTCGCCTGTCATGAGGACATGACGGCGGCGGATCTGGTCGGCCGCTGGCTGCTCGATGCGGAGGGGACGGTGTGGAGCGACGGTCCGCTGACCACGGCCGTGCGCCTTGGCGCGATCTGCTATCTCGACGAGATCGTCGAGGCACGTCAGGACACCACGGTCGTGATCCATCCATTGACCGACGATCGGCGCGTGCTGCCGCTGGAGAAGCGCGGCGAGCTGATCCACGCCCATTCCGACTTTCAGCTCGTGATCTCCTACAATCCGGGCTACCAGAGCGCGATCAAGGACCTCAAGGAATCCACCAAGCAGCGTTTCGCGGCGCTCGACTTCGGCTACCCCGACCGTTCGGCGGAAACCGAGGTGGTGGCGCGCGAGGCGGGCATCGAGCCTGATCTCGCCGACCTCCTGGTGAAGATCGCACAGCACAGCCGCAATCTGAAGGGCCAGGGTCTCGACGAAGGCGCCTCGACCCGGATGTTGGTGAATGCCGGCCGCCTGGTCGGCTGTGGCATCAGCCTCGAGAAGGCGTGCGAGACCACGATCGTCGTGCCCTTGACCGATGACGTCGACACCAGGAACACGTTGCGCGACGTGATTTTGGCCTGCGCGTGAATGGAAGCGTGCAAGGTGGCGGTCGCGCAAATCAGTTCGCTCGATAGCTTCCGATCCGAGCGGCGGCTTGCGACGCTGCTGCGCGGCCATGATGAGCTCGGCGCGGCCGTGCAGACCGCGCGGGCCGCGTTGCGCCGAACAGGCCAGCCCGATCACCTCCCGGCCTGGGACGAGGCCGTGCACCACCTGTTCGAGGCCAATCTCGGTCAGGCCGTGCTGCTGGGCTTTCTGCGTCTGTCCGAGCAATGGCCGGCCAGGCGGCCGGCCGACGATCTGATCGCGATCGGCCGCGCCGCCGGTGGTATCGGCCGCAGCGCGGGGAGCCGCGTTGCCCATGCGCTGCTCGCCGAGATGTCCAAGGTGCTGCCGCGGCTTGCGGATGCCGGAGACCTCGCCGCCGTTCTTGCCGCGCTTGGCGAGCTCGCAGAGGCGGGACCGGAATCGGTGGGTCTTGCGATCGGCCGGCTGGAGCAACTGCTGGCGCATGCCGGCGCCGCGGACTTTGCCGCCTGGGTTTCGGCCGGCTTGCGCGCGAGTGGCGGCCGCGCATCGCGCCGCCGCGGCTATTTTGCACTCGACGATCCGCTCTCGGTGCGGCTGTTCGCGGTCGGCCGGACCAGCGATGATTTTGCCCGGCTGGAGAAGCGCCTCGCAGCGACCATGCTCGCGCTGTGGAAGAGAAAGCCGCGTTTCCGCAAGCTTGCCATTGCACCGACACCGGTCCCGCGGCGCACCTCGCTCGCCGCCGGCTTCATCGGCCTCCCGGAGACCTTTCCCGGCTTCGCGGGCGAGGGGGCGGATGCCATCTATCTCGCGGCGGTGGCGCATGCCGGCGCGCATCTTGCGCATTCCACTGTCCGCTTTCCGGTCGGGCGATTGAAGGCGCTGCAAATCGCGCTGGTATCGCTGATCGAGGATGCCCGGGTCGAGACGCTGGCACTCGGCGACATGCCCGGGCTGCGCCGGCTTTGGCTGCCATTTCACAACGTTGTGCCGTCCGGCCAGGCGACGGCAGCCGGACTGATGATGCGGCTGGCGCGGGCGCTGATTGATCCCGGCTATCAGGATTCGGATGCTTGGGTAACGAAGGGACGACAGTTGTTTGCCGCTGCCGCCGACCGGTGGACCGATCCGGCGATCAGCCGCGAGATCGGCGGCCTGCTCGGCAACGACATCGGGCAGATGCGGTTGCAGTTCAACGCCAGGAGCTATGTGGTCGAACCGGCCTATCGCGACGACAATCTGGCGCTGTGGGATTTTGGCGATCAACCGGACAGCCCGACCGAGACCATCGAACTCGCGGTCGATTCCGTCCGGATCGAACGGCGTGATGACGCGGATGGACGCTCCACCGACGACAATGCCCGGCCGGACGAGACGCTGCGTGCGAAGCCCAGCGCGGTCACGTTGCTCGATGGATTTCCGGTCGCGACCTATCCGGAATGGGATTATGCCGCGCGTGCCGAGCGGGCCGACTGGACCACCATTCTGGAGACCGATGCCGTCGCCTCCGCCAAATCCTTCGATCCGCCGACCGACGCCGAGACCGTTTGCTGGATCACGCGACTGACGCGCGATGCGTCGATCGGACGGCGAATCAGGCACAAGGGCCAGCGCGACGGCGAGGCGCTCGATATCGACGCGGCGATTGCGCTGACGATCGAGCGGCGCGCCGGCAGTATCAGCGAACCCAGGGTCTACCAGCGCGATGCGCCGGGGCCGCGCGATCTCGCCATCCTGCTGCTGCTCGACCTGTCGCAATCGACCGCCGACCGCGACCGCCGTGGCCGCTCGGTTCTCGATGTCGAGCGCAAGGCCGCCGCAATCATGGCGGCGGCAGTCGACGCTGCCAATGACGCGATCGCGGTGCACGGTTTCAGCTCCGACGGCCGCGAGCGCGTCGGCTATCTGCGCATCAAGGGCTTTGACGAGCCGATGGATGCCATCATTCGGTCGCGGCTCGCCAGTCTCGGCAGTAGCCATTCCACCCGGCTCGGTGCAGCGTTGCGGCATGCGGGGGGCTATCTCGCGGGACGCCGTGCGTTCCGCAAGGTGCTGCTCGTCCTCACCGATGGCGAGCCGTCCGACGTCGATGTCCCGGACCCGCAATATCTGGTCGAGGACGCGCGCCGTGCCGCTCAGCAGTTGCGCCGGCGCGGCACCGATCTGTTCGCCTTCGGCATCGGCGAGGGGCGATTTGCCCAGCTCGATCGCATCTTCGGCGCGCGCCACGCGCTTCGCGTGCCGCGCATCGACGTGCTGCCGCAGCGGGTGATGCAGCTCTATGCCGAGCTGAAGAAGTAGAGCGGGCTGCCGTTCCAGTGCGGGTCGGACCCCCGCACAGCGGCTTACGCACCGTTGTCACACTTCGGCGTTAACGTTGCAGATTGGACACAGTGACCCGCCCGGGAAACAATCGACGCGGATGCGATGAGTATTGGATATCTTTCGAGGGGCTTGGCAGGGCGCCCCTCAGACGCTCGTCGACTACGCGTTTTGATCTGTCTTTGCATGCTGGGCGCCGGCGCCGATGTCGCGGCGGGACAACAGGGCGCGGCCGCTGCCGCGCCGCCGATGACGTTCGATATTCCGTCGCAACCCCTGACCTCCGCGTTGGAGAGCTACGGCGCCACCTCGAAGCGCGAGGTGCTCTATGACGCACGGCTCGCGACCGGCCGGCGCTCGGGCGAGGTGCGGGGCGTCTTCGCGCCGTCCGAAGCCTTGCAGATCCTGCTCGATGGCACCGGGCTTGTCGGCCGTCTGACGTCGGAGAATGCGGTGGTGATCGTGCCCTCGTCGCCGGCGGCCGGGCAGCGCGCGACGCCAGAGATCGACGCGCGAAAAGCCGATCCTGCGGTTCGTGACCGCTACTATGCCGTGGTGCAGGAACGCGTCCGCGACGCGTTCTGCAAGGACACGCTGCTGCGACCGGGCCGCTATCGGATCGCCGTCCAGTTCTGGATCGCGCCAACGGGAACCGTTGAGCAGGCCAGGTTGCTGGGCAAGACCGGCGATGCGCGCGTTGATGGCACGATCGAGACGACGCTGCGCGGATTGAACATGAAGGCGGCGCCGCCGCCGGGCATCGCGCAACCCCTGACGATGGTTGTCGCGCCGCGCCCGTCGGACCAGACGCAGGATTGCGCCGGGATCGACGCGATTCGTACCAGCGGCGCGGCGAATTGAGCTGGATGCGATGAGCGACGCAACCCGCATCATGCTGCGCAACTTTCTGGCCGCCCGTTACGATGATCTCAAGCTGCGGCTGAGCCGCCGCCTGGGATCGGCGGAGCTCGCCGGCGATGCGTTGCAGGACACTTATCTCCGTCTCGGGCAGGCCGAAGTGACCGGGTCGGTGCAAAGCCCGGCCGCGTATCTGTTCCGCATGGCGTTCAATGTCGCGATCGACCGGCAGCGCGCCGAGAAACGCCGCCTGGCGCGCAACGAGGTCCAGGATCTGCTTCATATTGTGGACGATGCGCCGGGGCCGGGCCAGATTGCGGAAGCCCGCTTCGAGATCGAGGCGCTGCAGAAGGCGATCGCGGAACTGACGCCGCGCCGCCGGGTCATCCTGCTGGCGGCGCGCCTTCAAGGCATGCCGCAGCGGGAAATTGCCAGCCGGCTTGGGGTCTCGTTGCGCCTGGTTGAGAAGGAGCTTCGCATCGCCCAGGAACAATGCGCGCTGAAGCTCGGAAAATAATTGTGCGGTTCATGGCCATGGCGAACGTCAAATGGACAAGCGGACGACCCGGCGGCGACAGCCGCCGATCGGGCGCGCTGCGAGGCATGTCCGCATGACGGGCAAAGGCGGCAAATCGACGATGGCGCTTGGCGCATTGGAGCAGGAAGCACATGCCTGGGTAAGGCGCTTGACGTCCGGCGACGCGACGGTCGAGGACGCCGACGCATTCCAGCTGTGGCGCCGGCAGAGCGCGGCCCATGCGATCGCCTTCGCCAAGGCCAGCAAGCTTTGGGAAACGGTCGGCAACGCCAGTGATAACCTCCGCTATGATCCTGCATCGGTCGACGCATTGCTCGATGGCGAGGCCCGGCGCGTGATGACCCGCAGGCTGGTGCTTCGCGGCGGACTTGCAACCGCAGCGGTGGCCGCAGGAGCGGTGGCGCTGCATCCGCCGCTCGAACTCTGGCCGTCATGGTCCGAGCTTGCGGCGGACTATCGGACAGGGACGGGAGAGCAGCGCAAGCTTGCGCTGAACGACAGCGTGTCGATCAACCTGGATACGCGAACCAGCATCGCGTTGCGGCCGGACCATGGCGACAGCAGCCGGATCGAGTTGATCACCGGACAGGCATCGATCGCGACCAGTCCGCGACTGGCCAAACCTGTGACCGTGATTGCGTCCAGCGGTCAGACGGTGGCAACGCAAGCCTCGTTCGACGTGCGCTACCTCGGCGCCGAGGTGCGCGTCACCTGCCTGGGAGGCGAGGTTCGCGTCGAGCATCAGGGAAATGCCCGCGTCGTTCGTGAGAAGCAGCAGGTCGCCTATGACGAGCGGCGCCTCGGCGATATCGTCGCGATCGATCCGGCGGTCGAGGCAGCCTGGCAAGAGGGCTTGCTGATCTTCCGTTACACGCCGCTGCCCAAGGTGGTGGAGGAGGTGAACCGGTACCGATCGGGCCGGATCTTCATCGTCAATGCCGAGCTGAATGCCCGTCTGGTCAACGGCCGCTTCCATATCGACCGCACCGACGAGGTTCTCCTGCAGCTCGAGCAAGCCTTTGGCGTGAAGGCCAAAGCACTTCCCGGCGGCATCGTGTTGCTGAGCTGAGGAGGCGCCGCGCGGGGCTTGCGAAAAAAGTTCGGGTCCAGCGTGCGGGTCGCCCTAGTCGGGATCGTCACAGCCGCGAGGGTCTCGGTGCCGGCGCCGACACGAAGACTCGGCTGCATATGGCTCCCGCGCAAGAAAGCGATCCCATGGTTCCCCGCTTCTCCAGCTCTCTCTCCCGCGCCACCATTCGCGCTGCGTTGTTCGGCAGCGTCAGCGTTGCGGCGCTGCTTGCCAACGCGCCGGTGAACGCGCGTCCGTTTGGGTCGGCCTGGACAGCCTCACCATCGGCCGCGGCGATGGCTGCGTCGCAATCGACGGCGCAGGATGCGGCGGCCGCCGCCAAGCAGGGCCAGGATGCGATGACGCGGGCGACGCGCGCCATCCAGGCGATGCAGGGCTTGCAGAATGCAGCGCGCAGCGCGGCGCAGGCCTCGCAGCGTTCGGTGACGCTGCCGCAGGTCGCGGTCCCCAACGGCCTTGCGCCCGGCGGGCTACAGGGGGCGCAGGGATGGCAGGGCGCGAACGCGCCGACGCAGGCGATCGATGCCACAGGCCAGACCCAGGTCGGCATCCGGCAAACCCGGGCGCAGGCGATCCTCAACTGGAATTCGTTCAACGTCGGCGCACGCACCACGCTGACCTTCGACCAGCAGGGCAATGCCAATTGGGTCGCGCTCAACCGCGTGGTCGGCAGCACGGCGCCGAGCCAGATCCTCGGCAATATCAAGGCCGACGGCTCGGTCTATGTGATCAACCAGAACGGCATCATCTTCGGCGGCGCGAGCCAGGTGAATGTCGGCTCGCTGATCGCCTCGAGCGCTGGCATCACCGATACCCAGTTCCTCACCAACGGCATCTACGCGCAGCAGGCCGGCGGCCAATACGTGCCGAGCTTCACCGGCGCGCGCGGTGCCGTCAGGGTCGAGGCCGGTGCGCTGATCTCGACCAACGCGCCGTCGTCGGTGACGCAGGGCGGCGGCTTCGTCCTGCTGATGGGCACCGAGGTCAGCAATGCCGGCTCGATCAGCGCGCCGCGGGGCCAGGTGCAACTTGCCGCCGGTAACGACTTTCTGCTGCGGCCGGGGTACAGCACCGACGCCAACCAGGCCTCGACCACGCGCGGCAACGAAATCTCGCCGATCGTGCGCGATGCGATCGCGGCGGTCGGCAATTCCGGCCTGATCTTCGCCCAGCAGGGCGACATCACGCTGGCGGGCCGCAGCATCGCCCAGGACGGGGTGCTGGTCGCCACCAGCTCGGTCAACACCCGCGGCACGATCCACCTGTTGAACGCAGCTTCCGATGCGGCCGGCAGCATCACGCTCGGCAGCGGCAGCCTGACCACGATCCTGCCCGAGCTCGACAGCAGCGAGACCGCGCTCGACAGCCAGCGCAGCCAGTTGGTCGCCGATTCCACGGCGTTCACCCATACTCCGGTTGCCAACGCCCAGTTCGACAACCTTTCGCGGCTGTCCGACCGGCTCGACCAGGGACGGATCGAGATCGTCAGCGGCGGCACCGTCACCTTCAAGGACAGCTCGATCACGCAGGCGCAAGGTGGCCAGGTGGCGGTCAGCGCCAGCCATCGCGTCTTCGCCGAGAGCGGATCGGTCATCGACGTCTCGGGCGTGCGCGGCGTGCTGCTGCCGATGTCG
This sequence comes from Bradyrhizobium sp. SK17, assembly GCF_002831585.1. Taxonomy (GTDB): domain Bacteria; phylum Pseudomonadota; class Alphaproteobacteria; order Rhizobiales; family Xanthobacteraceae; genus Bradyrhizobium. The sequence goes on from NZ_CP025113.1 coordinate 4,348,040, forward strand.
TCCAACAACCTGCTGATCAACGTGCAAGGCAATGAGCTGCGCGACTCGCCCGGCAACCGTGATGCGGACTACCTGAAGAACGCGGATATCTGGATCGACGCGCGCGACCTGGTGTTGGTGCCGGCAGGCAGCGGTGGCTATGCGACCGACCGCTACTATACGCCGGGCGGCCTGCTCGAGGTCTCCGGCTATCTCGCCAACAGCGCTCACCGGATCGGCGAATGGGTCGCGGTCGGCGGCACCGTCACGCTGGCCGGGCCGGAGGTCGTCGCGCAGAAAGGGGCGGTGTTCGACGTCTCCGGCGGCTCGCTCAGCTATCAGGGCGGTTATGTCCTCACCTCCAATCTGCTGGGCGCGGACGGCCGCCTCTACAGCATCGGGCAGGCACGCGCCGATACGACGTATTACGGTCTTGGCGCCGGATTCATCCGCGAGCACAAGCTCGGCGGCAAGGTTGCGCCGAGTCTGACCGAAGTCTGGGCCAATCCGTTCGGCAAGGGCCGGCTGACGAGCCGCTGGGAGGACGGCTACACCATCGGCCGCGACGCCGGGTCTCTGGTGCTGTCGACGCCGACGGCGGTGTTCGAAGCGGACATCCTCGCGGATGTCGTCACCGGTTCACGCCAGACCACGGAGCGGCCGGACGGCATCGCCGACGGCTACAAGCTGTCTCAGAATGTCGCGCCGCTCCAGGGCAAGCTCGCGCTCGGCGGCTATTCGGGAATCGGCCTCACCGCCGCATCCGACGCGCGGGTCGTGTTCGGCCGAACGGCCGGGATCACCGACACGCTGAATGCCTCGTCGGCGTTGCCCGACGACCGGATCGGGACGGCGCTGTTCAATTCGGACGCACTCAATGCCGCCAAGCTGGGTGGGCTCAACGTTGCGAGCAGCAAGCAGATCGTGGTCGATGCGCCGCTCGAGCTTGCCCCGGGCGCGCAGGTGACCTTAGCGGCGCCGCATCTCGAGCTCGACGCAGACGTCACGGCGCATGGCGGCAGCGTGACGTTGACCAATCTCATGCATGCGCTGCTCGGTCAGGGGCAGAACGAGCAATGGTGGGCGCTGAATGACGCCAACGGCAAGGCGCAGGTCACGATCGGCGAGAAGGTCACCGTTGATCTCAGCGGGTTGTGGAGCAACGGACTGACCGGAGCCGATACTTCCGGTCAGGCGCATCTGGATGGCGGCAACTTCACCGTGTCGACGACCGGCGGCATCACGCTCGCCAGCGGGTCGCTCATCGATGTGTCCTCGGGTGGCGCGATCCTGTCGTCCGGCAAGACGATCGGCGGCAAGGGCGGCAATGTCAGCCTCATCGCCAATGACTATTCGCATCTGGCGTGGACGCAGTTCTTCACCAATCCGCTGATCCTCGATGGCACGATTCGCAGTTATGGTTTTGCCGGCGGCGGCACGTTGACCTTGAACGCGGGCCAGGAGATCGCGATCGGCGAAGCCGTGGCCGATGCGCTGGTGCTCGATCCCGCGATCTTCCAGTCCGGCTTTACTGCCTACAACATCAGCAGCAACACCGGCATCCAGATCGGCGAGGGCACGCGCGTGGACGCTGCGGTGCCGGTCTATCGTTTCACCGAGGGCAGCTTCACCGCGGCCACCGGGAGCCTCGTCGCAGATGCCGCGGAACTCTGGACGCCACCCAGGTTCACGATCGACCCCTTCAAGCACAGCGCCACGCAGCGTGTCGGCGCCGACGTGACGTTCTCGAGCCTGCACGATTTCACGCTGGCGAAGGGCGCGTCCATCAATGTCGATCCGGGCCGCTCGGTTTCGATCTACGCCAATCGCCAAACGGTGATCGACGGCACGATCATGGCACCCGCCGGCAACATCCTGATCACGAGCCTGCAAGACGCCCCCGGCGACAACCGGTACAACATGGGCTATGGCGAATTCAGCCTGACGCGTTCGTTCTGGATCGGCGACGACGCGGTGCTCGATGTCTCGGCGCGTGATGCAGTGTCGCGCGACGCGCGCGGGGTGTCCTACGCGGCGGTGCCGGATGGCGGCACGATCCGGATCGGCGGCACGGGGGCGCTCGATTCAGACGGCTATCCCGTGGTCAGCGATGCCTTCGTTATCGTTCGTCCGGGCGCGCTGATCGATGCGTCGGGGACTGCCGCGCTCGTCGACGTCCTCAACGGCAATCGCTATGTGCCGACCCTCGCCGCGAGCGATGGCGGGGCGATCTCGCTCTATTCCAGTTTCGGGATGGCGCTCGACGGCACCTTGCGCGCCGCTTCCGGCGGCAGTGGCGCTTCCGGCGGCACGCTGAATCTGACGATGTCGAGCCGCGGCTATGCCGTCGGGCAGCCAAACGCGAATGCGCCCTATGCGACGGGCAATCTGCCCGAGGCATTCCAGCGGTCGCGCGATATCACGCTGGTGCAGTACGCGCCGGGCAGCGGCTTGAGCGCCGATCTGTCGCCCGGCGAGGCCGATCCGGCCCTGAAATTCGGGCGGACGGTGATCGGCGTCGACCAGGTCGAGAAGGGCAGCTTCGGTTCGCTTTCGCTCTACACGCGCGATCTTCTCGTCTTCGACGGCAATGTCGATCTCAGCCTGTCGCGCAGCCTTCACCTGTCCAGCGGCGTGATCGCCGCGGCGCCCGACGCACCAAACAGCACGATCCGCCTGTCCGCGCCCTATGTCCGTCTGGATGGCGTTTACGACGCGGCCAAGGCGCAGGCGCAGATCGGGTATTCGCCCGGCATCAACGACCTTCATGTCCGCAATCCGGCCGACGGCGGAAATTTCACCGTCGCGGGCGACCTCGTCGACGTCTACGGCAACGTCCAGTTCGGTGCCACCGGCAAACAAGGCAGTGGATCCGTCGATCTTGGGCGGCCCATCAGCGTTGCGTTCGATGCCCGTGGCTTTCATCAGGTCACGTTGCAAAGCAGCGGCGACATCCGCTTCGGCAATGGCGGGCTCGATGTCGAGAATCTCGCGCTGACCGCGGACCAGATCTATCCCTTGAGCGGCGCCGTCGCGATCATCAAGGTCGGGAATCGTCCGGGCGGGAACAACAGCGTCTATGATTCCGATGCTCGTCTCGTCATCCGCCGCAATGACGACGAGACGCCGGCGGTCCCGGCATCGGTCTTCGGTGATCTCGTCTTTATTGCCGCCAACATCGATCAGGGCGGCGTCGTTCGGGCGCCGCTCGGCCGTGTCTGGTTCAACAACTATCAATCGCTCGCCAACACCCTGGCCCAATCGAACATCACGTTCCGCAGCGGCAGCATCACCTCCGCGAGCGCGGCCGGCCTGATCATGCCATTTGGCGGCACTTCGGACGGCATCACCTATCAAGGCGCGGACGGCACGCTGCACAATCTTGCAAGTGCGTCCTATGACGATCATACAAGCAGCGTAAAGATCGCCAGCGGCGTTTCGATCAATGCCACGTCGTTCATAGGCGAGGTCGGGGCCGTGATCGATCTGACCGGCGGCGGCACGCTCACGGGCGCGGGTTTCGTCTCCGGCCGCGGCGGCTCGGTCGATGTGCTGAAGACGGCGCTGGTCAACGCCAATCCGGTCAACAGCTATAGCGCTGCCGGCAACAAGGTCTATGCGATCGTACCTGGTTCGGCGGACAAATACGCGCCGGTGATCGCAACCAACGGTGCCGGCGATCCGGTGATCGGCCAGCAAATCACGCTTCCCTCCGGTGTGCCGGGAGTACCGGCGGGCACCTATACGCTGCTGCCCTCGAGCTATGCGCTGGTGCCTGGCGGCTACCGGGTCGAGCTCGGCGTGACCGGAACGACCGTGACGCCGGCTGTGACGGCGGGTAACGGTTCGGTCGTCACATCGGGCTATCTCGGAGTTGCCAACACTGGAATCCTGGACGCGCTGCCGACGCGCGTGATCCTCACGTCCGGCCAGACCGCACGGCTCTATTCGCAGTACAACGAGACCAGCTATGCTGACTTCGAGCGAGCGCAGGCCGCCACCTTCGGCGGCTTCCGGCCTCGCTTGCCGGAGGACGGCAAGGTGCTCGACATCACCCTTCGTCCGTCGTCCGACGGCAGCAATCCGCTGTCCTTCGCAGGCGCCGCACTGTTCGATGGCGCCAAAGGCGGCATTGACGGCACGCTGATCATCCGACCGTCGTTCACCACGACAGGGCCTGCCGTGCTCGACATCACGGCGCCAGGCGTTACGCCCATCGCGGGGCATGTCTCGATCTCGAGCGCCGATATCAATGCCTTCAAGGCGCCGACGCTTCTGTTGGGCGGCACGAGCGTATACTTCACCGATGACAATCCCGGAGCCGGCGCCAAGATCTATTTTGACGGAAGCTCGACCGCTTCCGTCAATCTGCTCGATGGAACGATTGTCAGCGCGGGCCAGGTGTTCCTGGTAGGCAACACCATCAACATAGCCAGCGGCGCGACGGTCGATACGCGCGGATTGGGCAATAGTCTCGTCGATTCGACGCTCGGTTACGTCTATTCCAACATCGGACCTTACACGTCGGCGAATCCCGACCAGAGTCCCGCTGTGCTCGCGGTGGCCAATGGTTGGTTCCAGTTCCTGGATGCCGTTGGACCCGGCAAGATCAGCATTGCGAGCGGTGCCTCGCTGCTGACCGACGGCAGTGTGGTGCTCGCTGCCCCGGGCGGACTCACGATGGGCGACGTCAATTTCGGTGCGCGCTACCTCAACGTCACGCAGGCGCAGGTCAATGTCGGCACCGAGGCCGCGCTTGCCGCGGCGCTGGCCGCAGGCCATTTGCCGACCGGCTGGAATCTCACCCAGAGCGTGCTCGACAAGCTGCTACGGCCGTCGACGACCGCCGGCACGCCCGCGCTCGAGCAGCTCATCATCACGGCGAGCGGCGCCTTCAATCTGATCGGCAGTGTCGACCTCGACATCACGCGCCAGGGCGGCGCTTCCTCCGATTCTCTCAAATTCGTGCTCAATACACCGGCCATCTACGGTCTCGGCGCCGCGGGCGACACTGCCAGCATCACCGCCGACACGCTGGTCTGGAACGGCATCCGTACCGGCAGCGGCACGACCACGAGCCCCTACGGCAACCAGGCGCCTGGCGCTGTGCTGCCCAGCGGGCCCGGCACGGGAGCGGGGCATCTCGCCATCAACGCCAGCGAAATCCTGTTCGGCTATGACGCCTCGCTGAGCAAGACGACCGATGGCGCCACCCTGAGCCGTCTGGCGCTCGGCTTCTCCGACGTCACGCTGACGGCGGCGAGAAGCATCACATCGAACAGCAATGGCACGCTGAAGGTCGGGCTCAGCCAGGACGGCAGCGGCATCTTGCAGGGCGGCGCGCTCACCATCGCTACCCCGCTGATCACGGCCAGCAACGGGTCCAAGCTCGATGTCAGCGCCGGCGCAGCGATACGCCTGGTCGGGGTAGCGGGGGCCGCTCCCGCCGACACACGCGGTGTGACGGATCTCGGCGGCACGCTCTCCTTCACCGGCGACAGCGTCCTTGTCGATACCGCATTTGCCTTGCCTTCCGGCAAGCTGACGCTGAATGCGACGCACGACATCGTGCTCGGCGCAAACGCGACCCTCGACCTCTCGGGTCGCAGCATTGCCTTCTTCGACGTCACCAAGTTCAGCTGGGGCGGCGATCTCATCCTGAGCTCGGCGAGCGGCAACATCATCCAGAATGCGGGTTCGGTGATCGACGTCTCGGCCGTCAGCAATGCTGCGGGTTCGATCACGGCCAGGGCGATCGACGCAGCGCACGGCCAGGTTTCGTTCGCCGGAACGCTCAAGGGATCGTCGACCGGCGATTACGACAGCGGCCAGTTCGCGGTCGCGGCACAGAATTTCGGCGATTTCGCCGCGCTGAATGCCAAGCTCAACGTTGGTGGTTTCTTCAGCGCCCGCGGCTTCGATCTGCGGCAGGGCAGTCTTGGCATCGGTGACGGCGTCAACGCACGCACCGTGACGATCTCGGTCGATCAGGGCAGCCTCACGGTCGATGGCAGGATCGATGCGAGCGGGGCGAAGCCCGGCACCATCCGCCTGTCTGCACGCGACGATCTAAGGCTCACCTCGAATGCCGTGCTCGATGTCCATAGCAATGTGTTACAGACCGACAGCTACGGCGCGCCGATCGAGGCCAACAACACCGCGCATGTCGAACTCACCACGACGCGCGGCACCATGACGCTGGCCGCAGGCGCGACCATCGACATGACTTCACCGGATGGCGTGGCACGCGGCAAACTTGAGCTGAACGCGCCGCGCCGCGGCGGCACCGGCGGAGACGGTGCGGGCGCCAACGACATCGCGATCGACGCGCGCGGCCCGCTCAATATTCGCGGTGCGAGCAGCATCGCGATGAACGGGTTCCGCACCTACGACCTTCCGGACGGCAGTACGATCGACCAGGCCTATCTCGATGGCCTGAATGACGACAGCACGGCGTTCATCAGCGCGGCGCTCCAGAACGCCGACTTGCGGAACCGCCTGGCCGGGCTCGCGGCCTATGGCTCAGCCTACCATCTGCGGCCGGGCGTCACCATTGCGTCAGACGGGGCTCTCTCGACGAAGGGCGATCTCGATCTCTCCGGCTATCGCTATGGGCCGAATGCCGATCCGGCGGTGCGCGGCTCCGGCGAACCGGGCGTGCTCGTCGTCCGCGCCGCCGGCGATCTCAAGATCAACGGCAGCATCACCGACGGCTTCGCGCCGCCAGCCGCGTCGCCGGACGCGGTCGAAACGCTGATGCAGAACGCCACGGTGGGCGCCGGTGGCTACGTCGTCAAACTCAGTGGAACGACGCTCGGTACGGGGTCGGTGATTCCGGCAACGGCCAAGGTGAACATGTGGCTTGAGTACACGGCCACGGCCCCAGCGCTCGATCGCAGGATCAACGTCACGCCCAGCAGCGACCATCCGCTGCCTGTCGATGTCGTATTGTCACAACAGTTCAAGATAACCCTGAACCTGACCATCAAGCCGACGCTGAGAGGCGGGAATATCTACGGCCCGGACGGCAGCGTGCTCTACCGGGATGGCGAGCTGCTCGAGGGCACGGTGACCTGGCCGGCCGGCAGCAAGATCAGTGCCGGTGTCTATTTCGACGGTGCTGGCGCGAACCGGCTCCTTGGATCGGGAATCTTCTTCGTGCCGATGAAGCTTCCGCCCAACACCGACTTGACGCTGTTCAGAGGCTACACGTTCCGGCAAGACGTCGATCTTCCGGTTGGATTCGTGTTGCCGCAGGGAACGGTCGTCAGCATGTTGACCGGACCGGGCGATCGCCAGATCTGGGCGATCGCACCGATGCTCGCACCGGGGATGCAGTCCTGGTCGATGCGACTGGTCGGCGGCGCCGACCTTGCGAGTGCCGACGGCCGCACGTTGCAGACGGCCGACGCGCTGGCCGGTTCCGGCAACGTGGTGCTGAACGATCCCTTCAGCGTCACCATCAACAAGCCGACGACGCCAGGCGTCAGCGTCGTGCGCACCGGAACGGGCGACCTCGAGATTCTCGCTGGCGGCAATTACGACCAGCAGTCCGCATTCGGGGTCTATACCGCCGGCACCGCCATCAAGGAGACCGGGACCGCGGCCAACGATCCCTATAACCTCGATCGCGGCAGATTGCCCGATGGCACGATGCTGGGTTCGGCGAACGCCAACTATCAGGCGACGCTCGGCGCGGAGCGGATGTACTACCCCGAGCATGGCGGCGATTTCGTTCTGGTCGCGCAAGGTGATGTCAGGGGTACACTGCTGGGCCGAACTACCGCGATCGGATCCTGGCTGTGGCGCCAGGGTGGCTCGGAGATCGATCAGCGGACCGCCTGGGGCATCAATTTCGGCAGCTATACGGTCGATCAGATCCAGGATCCAAGCAGGTTGTCGTTGGGACTGTCCGCGTTCTCCGGCCTCGGCGCGCTTGGCGGCGGCAATGTGACGGTGCAAGCGGGAGGCACGGTGGGCGATGCAGGCCGTGGCGTCGTCATCGCCGTCGGCGGCAGCGGCTGTGTGATGGCCGATGGCAGCCTCGCGCAGACCGGCGGCGGTTCGCTGTCGGTGAAGGCCGGCGATATCGGCACCGGCGGCAATCAGTTCGTCAATCTGCGCGGACGCACGGATATCGCAACGGGAGACTTCGGCAGCCTGACGGCGTCGAACGTCCGTAACGACGGCGGCTCGGATCCTCGGCCGATCAATCCGTTGACGCCGTATTCGATGACGACGCTCGCGGGCGGAGACTTCGCGCCGGGCGACAGCGTGATCGACATCCGCGCGCGCGGCGATCTCGCTGTGGGAACGATTCTCGATCCCGGCCGTGTCGGTGTCACCGGCTTGACCGCCGTGGACAATGGCGGCTCCGCCGCGAGCTGGTTCTCGCTATGGACCGGGACCACCGCGCTCGACATGTTCGCGGCCGGTGGTTCGCTCTCGCCGGGCAGCGGCCCGCGTTCCTCCCACTTCCTGCCGTCGATCGTGCATGCGGTCGCCGCGAACGGAAGTATCTACGGCCTCGGCGGAGGATTCCTGCTGCCGTCATCGAGCGGCTCGTTCGAGGTTCTCGCGCAAGGATCGATCTTCGGCAACATGCAGGAGACCGGCCTTCTGACGACTCCGACGTCGGGTCTGGCGACACCGTTCAAGCCGGGCTGGGCAACCTTGACCGATGGAATGAATGTGACCAACTCCAACTATTGGGGCGACCCCAAGGCGATAACCGACCAGGTCAACGGTGCGCAGAACGTCTACACTTACGCGGACGGCGGACAGCCCTTCGTCTTCGACGCAAACACGGTGAAGGACAGGGCCGTACCGGCTCAAAGCGATCCGTCGCGCATCTATGCAGTGAACGGCGATATCACGGGCATCACCTATGGCGAGATCCTGACAAACAAACAGATCGTTGCCGGTACCACCATCAATATCGTGTCGTATCAGGCGGCCAGGCCGCTGCGGATGCTGGCGGGCGGCGACATCGTCGATACGATGGGCCTGATCCTGCACAGCGATCAAAACGACGTGTCGACCATCGCGGCGGGCGGCAGCATCATCTATGCCGGTTGGCCAGGGCTCCAACTTGCGGCGAAGCAAGGATGGGCGATCGCCGGGCCGGGCACGCTCGAAATCTCGGCGGGCAGGAACATCTATCAGGGGTCCACGGCCACGGTCGAAAGCATCGGAGCTCTCGCGGCAGGCGACAGCCGCCCTGGCGCGGGCGTCGTCATGCAGGCCGGCGTTGGCGCGGGCGAGGTTGGCGTCGGGCAGGTGGATTGGTCCGCCTTTGCCAGGCTGTATCTCGATCCGAACAATCTCGCCGGCGCCGGGCCGCTCGCTGACCAGCCCGGCAAGGTCGCCAAGACCTATGGGGACGAGCTCTACGACTGGCTTACGCAACGCTTCGGCTATGCCGGTGCCAAGGCCGATGCGCTCGGTTACTTCCTGGCGCTTCCAAGCGAGCAGCAGCGCATCTTCCTGCGGCAGGTCTACTATGCCGAATTGACCGCAGGTGGCCGCGAGTACAACGAGGTCGGTGGTCCGCGCACCGGTTCCTATCTGCGCGGCCGCGAGGCGATTGCGGCGCTGTTCCCGCATGATGGCGCCTATCGCGGCGACATCACGATCTTCACCGCGGCATCCGGCACGCCGGGCGCGGCGAACTACAAGATTCAAAGCGGCTTCGTGCACACCGATTTCGGCGGCGACATCCAGTTTCTGACCCCGGGCGGCGGCGTCACGATCGGCACCGAAGGATTGGTGCCGGGCGCCGATGCGGGCCTGATCACGCAAGGCGCGGGCAACATCCAGATCTATTCGCAGAACAGCGTGCTGATGGGCCTGTCGCGCATCATGACGACGTTCGGCGGCAACATCATGATCTGGTCGGCGGAGGGCGATATCAACGCCGGCCGCGGCGCCAAGACCACCGTGATCTATACGCCGCCGAAGCGCGCCTATGACAGCTACGGCAATGTCACGATATCGCCGGTGGTGCCGTCGAGCGGCGCTGGCATCGCAACCTTGCAACCGATCCCGGAAGTGCCGCGCGGGACGGTCGATCTGATCGCGCCGCTCGGCACCGTCGATGCGGGCGAGGCCGGCATCCGCGCGTCGAGTTTCGTCAACATCGCGGCGCTGCATATCGTCAACGCCGCCAACATCCAGGCACAAGGCGGCGTGATCGGCGTGCCGGTGGTCCAGGCGCCCAACATCGGCGCCTTGAGCGAAGCATCGAACACCGCCGGCGCCGCCGCCCAGCAGGCGGCCGCGCCGCCGCCGCGCACCAATGACCAGCCATCCGTGATCATCGTCGAAGTGCTCGGCTATGGCGGCGGTGATGGCAGCGAGGAGCCGAAGCGGCGCGGCAACGACAAGCAGAGCCAGTACGACCCGAACAGCGCGTTCCAGTTGATCGGCGACGGCCAATTGAGCGCGGAGCAGATGAAGAAGCTGACGCCGGAAGAGCGCCGTCAGGTTGCGAACTGAAGCATGATCCGGACAGGTGCTAACCGGCTCTCAGAGAGAATCGTGCTCACGTGGAGCGTGGCAGCGCGCCATCAGCCGGTCTTGTCGACGTTCCAGAACAGCGGCACCGGCGCGCGGACGATGTCCTTCAGCACCTTCCGCGTCGCCGCCGGCTGGTTGTACTGCCCGGTCGGGACGTGGGTCACCACCTCATAGGCGCGCGCCTGGATCTTGTCGGCGAGCGCCTTCTGGTCCGTCGGCGCCGCGGCGCGGGCAAAGCCGTCGCGCAGCCGCTCCAGCTCGGCATCCTCGACCCAGCCGAAGAAGCCGCCATTCTTGCCCTTGCCGTTGACGCAGGCATTGCCGATCGGATTGATCAGGTCCGCGCTGGCCCAGGTCGAATGGTAGAGCGACCAGCCGCCCTCGGCTGGCATCGATTGCTTGGCGCGCCGTGCCACCACCGATCCCCAATCCATAGCCAGCAGGTTGACGTTCATGCCGATCGAACGCAGCGCCTCGGCGGTGACCGTGCCGAGCGCGGTGATGATCGGGGCGTCGGTCGCGTGCAGGATCGTGATTGGCTCGCCCTTGTAGCCGCCCTGCTTGAGCAGCTCCCTGGCCTTCGCGGTGTCGGCCCTGGTCGACCAGCCGATCGTGCTCTCGAACGGCGTGCCGGCGATGAAGATCGCCGGCGTGATCTTGTAGTAGTCGGGGTTGCCGATCTGGGTGTCGAGCCAGTCCTTCTGGTTCACCGCGTGCAGCACGGCCTGGCGGATTTCCGGCCGGTCGAACGGCGGCACCAGCCAGTTCATCCGGCACATGCCGGAGAAGCCCAGCGTGTTGTAATCGGTCAACTCGACATTCGAGGCCCGCGCCAGTAACGGATGATGGTCGTGCGGCGGCACCTCGAAATAGTCGATCTCGTCGTTGATCAGCGCGTTGGTCGCGATCTGGAAGTCCGGCACGCTGATCCATTCGTAGCGGCCGATCTTCACGACCTTGCCGCCGCCGGTGCCGTCCGATGGCTCGTCGCGCGAGACGTAGTCAGGGTTTCTCTCGTAAGCCGCCTTCACGCCGGGCTGGAATTCCGAGATGACGAAGCGGAACGGCCCGGAGCCGACGTGGTCGGTGATGGCCTGGTCGGCGGCCGTCGCGGCAATCCGCGCCGGTACGATGAACGGCACGTTGGCGGTCGGCTTGCCGAGTGCCGCCAGCACGAAGCCGCATGGCTCCTTCAGCACCATGCGGAAGGTTCGTTCGTCGACCGGCTTCAGCTCGGCGACGAATTCGAACAGCTTCTGGCCCATCGAATCGCGTTTTGCCCAGCGTTGCAGCGAAGGGATCACGTCGGCCGAGGTCACCGCGCTGCCGTCGTGGAATTTGAGGCCGGGCCGCAGCCGGAATGTGTAAGTAAGGCCGTCGGCGGAGGCCTCCCAGGCCTCGACCATCTGCGGCTTGATCTCGAATTTCGAATTGGTCGAGAACAGCGTGCGTAGATCATGTAGCCGTGGTTGCGGGCGGTCCACGCCGTCGTCATGATCGGATCGGTGGCACGCAGCGGCGCGTGCATGACGGCCGTGATGGTCTTCGTGCTGGCCCGCGCGATGCCTGGCATCGCAAGACTTGGCACCGCAAGGCCGAGGCTCGCGCCGGCGCCAACCTGCAACAGGCGGCGGCGGTTGATCGATGGTCCCATGATGTCCCCCTGTCGCAACCGGCTCAGGCCTCGCCCGCGAGCCTGGCCGCGATCGCGCGATAGCCGCGCATCCACATATGATCGAGATCGAGATCCATCGGCAGCGGCTGCGAGGAGACGCGCGCGATCACCGTCTCGTGCGTCGGATCGATGTAGATCCATTGGCCATGGATGCCGACGGCCGCAAACGGAGTCTCGCGCCGGTCGAGCGTGTACCATTTGTTGCGGTAATTGCCGTTCGGGAACACCTTGGTCAGGTCGCCGCGCGACCACGCCTCCGCATTGCCGTTCTGCCTGATGTCGTCGACCCACCAGCCCGGCACCACCTGGCGTCCGTTGCTGATGCCGTGATTGCGCATCATCTCGCCGAATCGGGCGAGGTCACGCAGCGTCGCGCAGATGCCGCCGGCGACGCGCGCGGCACCGCGGGAATCGACCGTGATGTAGGCATCGTGCTCGGCGCCCATCGGCTGCCACAGATATTGCGTGAGGATCTTCGCGTAGGACATGCCGCAGGCGCGCTCATAGACCCAGCCGAGCACGTCGGTGTTGGTCGAGACGTAGTGGAAGGTCTCGCCGTGCGGCGCGCCGTTTGGCCGCAGGGTGCGCAGATAGTCGCGCAAATTGGTCGGCGGAATGGTTGGATCCGGCGGCTCCCAGCCGGTCGAGCGGCGGTAGTTCATCACGTCGCCGTTGCGCGACATGTAGTCCTCGTCGAACCGGATGCCGACGCTCATGTCGAGCAGATGCCGCACCGTGCAGGCGCCGCCATAGACCGATCCTTCCATCTCGGGGATGTAGCGCGTCACCGGCGCGTCGGGATCGAGCATGCCGCGATCGGCCAGGATGCCGCCAAGCGTTCCGGCGACCGACTTGCTGACGGAGAAGATGAGGTGCGGCGTGTCCGGCGTCAGGCCGTGCGCATACCATTCGAACACGACCTGTCCGCGATGCGACACCACGATGCCGTCGGTATGGCTGGCGCGCAGCGCCTGACCGACGCCGATCGTCTCGCCGCGCGGGTCGGCGAAGCCGATGTCGTCGAGATGGCGCTGTGCAAAGGACAGCGGCGCCGGCGTCTGGGCGCGTGCGATGTTTGCCGTCGGCAGCAGCTCGCGGACGTTACGAAATCCCCACTCGCTGAACGGATGCTGACGCCAGTTGGCGAGTGTGACTTGTTGGTCGGCGGCCGATGGGAAGGCAGCCATGATGCGACGCGAATTCATTCTTGATCCAGCAATGATATCGGAAGATGTCTGAAAGTTCCGCATGCGCCGCGCCGCTCGCAATCAACCGGATGGTGGAGGGGGCCGTCGGGTTACCCCGGCGTAACCGCGTCTGGCGTAGGCGCTGCGCCGGCTTGGCCCGCAATTTGCTTGACTATGCCCAGCGTCTGTCCCAGCGTGACGGGCATGCGACGCGCAGACGTTCGCCATCGGGAAACATCGGGAGGTAGGTCATGATCGCGCTTCTGGGCCGACCGGATCCGGCAACCACGCAGGCCATTCAGTTCGCGCGAGGAATTCTCGAGGGGTCTGCGACCGCGTTCTACGAGGTCGATGGCAGCCTGACGCTGAACCGCTTCGTGCTCTCCAGCAACGTCCCGCCGAGTTTCCACGACCAGTATCTCGCCGGCATGAACCGGCTCGATCCGCTGCATCCGCGCTCCGCGAGCAACCGGCCGATCGCCCGGCTGAGCGTCGCCCTCAGCCAATGCGCGACCCAGGAGGCGGCGACCTACCGTGCCTTCGCCGGCCAATGCGGCGTCGCCGACATGATCGAATTCTTCTTCCGCCGCAACGACCGGATCGTCGCCGGAATGAGCGTGCTCTGGGCGCCGGGCTGTGCGATCCCCGACGGCTCCATGCACATCGCCGAGAAGATCCACGACTATCTCGAGTTCAACCTGACCAGCCGCCTGTCGAACACCGACGAGCCGGCACGCTATGGCTTGACCTCGCGCGAGATGGAAGTCGTCGAGCTGTTGTGCTGCGGCCGGACCAACCGCGAGATCGGCGAGTGCCTGAACATCGGGCTCGCAACGGTGAAGACGCACCTGATCCACATCTTCGAGAAGCTCGGCGTCGAGACCCGCTCGGCCGTCGTGGCGATGATGTCGCGCCCGCACTAGGGCGAACGCGTCGCGCTCTAGGTGCCTTCCAGGCGTCGTCCTGGCGAAAGCCATGACCCATAGCCACCGCCGTTGATTGTGAGCGGGGTTGTGGCTCCAGCGTCGCACAGCAATTGCTATTTGGGGTGATGGGTCCTGGCTTTCGCCAGGACGACACCGAGTGTGTGGCGCGGCCTCTAAGTCACAGGTCCCATACTCTCGCGACATGATTTGTCCGCTTGATCCACCTTACGGTGGATTGCTGCTGCCGCCCGCGCAAGCCGAGAGTTCCGCGAGGACCGGTGTCGTTTTCGACAATGTTGGCGAGCGGCTGCCGCTCACAACATCTGAGGAAGCGAGATGCGTGATTTCATGGTCATCGGCCGTTCGGTGGCGGTTGCGGAACGTGGCATGGCGGCGACCTCGCACCCGCAGGCGACGCTCGCCGCGGTCGAGATGCTGAAAGCCGGTGGCAATGCCGTCGATGCCGCGGTGGCGGCGGTCGCGGTGCAGGGCGTGGTCGAGCCGCAGATGACCGGGATCGGCGGCGACTGCTTCGCGCTGTATTCGCCGAAGGCCGGCGCACCGATCGCGCTGAACGGCTCCGGCCGCACGCCTGCCGGCACCGATGCCGGGAAATTCTCCGCAAGCGACGCCCGCGACATTCCGCCGACCGCGCCCGAGGCGGTGACCGTGCCGGGCGCGATCGATGCGTGGTGCAGGCTGGTCGCCGATCACGGCAGCAAGTCGCTGGAGGAGATCTTCCGGCCGGCGATCTCGGCCGCCGAGCAGGGCTTCTGTGTCACGCCGCGGGTCGCCGAGGACTGGCGCCGCTTCCGGGCGCGGATCGAGATCGACGGCAATGCGGCCGCGCAGTTCCTTCCCGGCGGAAAGACGCCCGACGTTGGCGATGTTCGCTCGCAACCTGCGCTCGGCCGTACCTTGCGCCGGATCGCGCAACACGGGCGCGAGGCGTTCTATGTGGGCGAGGCCGCCGACGAGATGGTCGGCATCCTGCGCGGCCTCGGCGGGGCGCACAGCAGCGAGGATTTCGCCGCGCAGACCTCCGACTACGTGCAGCCGATCTCAGCGCATTACCATGACCACGACGTGGTGGAGTGCCCGCCGAACGGGCAGGGCCTGGCCGCGCTGATGATCCTGCGCACGCTCGCAGGCTTCGACGTCGGCGCGCTCGCACAGGCCGATCGCATCCATCTGCTGGCTGAGGCGACCAAGGCCGCCTACCGCGCGCGCGACGCCTTTTTCTGCGATCCCGCCACCGGCGCCGTCGATCCTGCCGCTTTCCTTGCCGATGGCTACATCGGAAGGATCCGCAGCAAGATCGACATGAACAGCGCCTCGGCGCCCGCCATCTGGGATGACATCGAGCACCGCGACACCGTCTATGTCACGGTGGTCGACCGCGACCTCAATGCGGTGTCGCTGATCAACTCGCTGTTCTATCCGTTCGGCAGCGGCATCTATGCGCCGAAATCGGGCATCCTGTTGCACAACCGCGGCTGGAGCTTCCGTGCCAGGCCTGGACACCCGAATTCGCTCGGGCCGCGCAAGCGGCCGATGCACACCATCATCCCCGGGCTGCTGCGCAAGGATGGCAAGACTGTGATGTCGTTCGGGGTGATGGGTGGGCACTATCAGGCTGCGGGACACGCTAACCTGCTGTCGAACATCTTCGACATGAAGATGGATATCCAGGCGGCGGCGGAAGCGCCGCGCTCCTTTGCCTTCGATGGCGTGCTGTCGCTGGAGACGACGATTTCGCCCGATGTGCGCGACGACCTTCGCGCCCGCGGCCATGATGCGCGCTTCTCGGAGGAGCCGATCGGCGGCTGCCAGGCAATCCGCATCGACCATGCGCGCGGTGTCCTGTTCGGCGCCTCCGACCACCGCAAGGACGGGCTGGCGCTGGGATTCTAACGCGCGACGGAGAATTCGGATTAATAGAATAGTATCACCGATTTGCCAGACGTGTCAAGTCGCGTACCGGGTGCCGGCACGCCGCCGGCTGCTTTGCATGGGGTTGTTTTCGATATTTTGGAAGTGCGCCCCTGCGGGGGCAGGCAATACGCAATAGTCCTGCGTTTGCAGGGAGGCGGCGGGAGCATCCACCGGATGGTGGATTGTTCCCGATGCCGACATGCCGAACCTTTGGCGTCACGCTGGCGTCGTGCGCGGTTCGGCGTTGTGCACCGCACGGCGAAAGGCTGATCGCTCCAGGTATTTCCAATCGAGAAGTTGATCCGCATGAGCAGGACATTCGCCGACACGGTCTTCCGCAACGGCCGGATCTACACCTCGAACCGTGGCCAGGCCTGGGCGACATGCGCGGCGGTCAAGAGCGGCCGGTTCATCGCCGTGGGCGAGGAGCGTGACGTCGCGTCGCTGATCGGCGAGGCGACGGCGACCGTCGATCTCGGCGGCCGGATGGCGATGCCGGGGATCGTCGACATCCACAATCACATCATGATGGGCGGGCAGGCCGATCTCTACGAACTGCGCTTCTCCAACGCCGACAGCATTCCAAGGATCGCCGAGACCCTGCACAAGGCGGCCTCGGCGGCCGCACCGGGCGCCTGGATCGTCGGCGGCCAGTTCGGCAACAATCTGCTGAACGAGATGAACACCGCGGAGTCCTGCGCGCTGCTCGATGCGGCATGCCTTGGTCATCCGGTCGTGTTGCGCGACGACACCTATCACAACCGCTGGGCAAGCTCGGCGGCGCTGCGGCTTGCCGGCGTGCAGGCCGATTCCGACGACCCGACCGACGGCGAGATCGGCCGCGACCTCAAGACCGGGACGCTGACCGGGATCATGATCGAGGCCGCCTCGGGGCTGGTGGAGCGGGCGCTGGCGGCGTCCGGTCACTACACAGCGGAGATGGACCGCGCCGCGGTGGCGCGCTCGATCTCGGTGCTGAACACCTACGGTGTCACCGCCTTCATCGATGCTGCCAGCATGCAGCCAATCATGGCCGCGCTGAAGGGGCTCGACGATCGGGGCGAGCTCACCGCCTGGGCGGTCTGTGCGATGCCGGTGGTCGAACCGGGCTTCATGTTCGGCAAGGCCGGCGAGGAGCTGTTTGCGCTGCGCGAGCAGTATCGCGGCGCCCATGTGAAGCCTGATTATGTCAAGGTATTCCTCGACGGCGTGCCGGGTGCCAAGACCGCCGCCTTCCACGAGCCCTACGTGGCCGATCCGGTTCGTGGCTGCTGCTTCCGCGGCGCGACCATGCTGACGGTGCCAGACCTGATCCGCTGGCTCGGACGATGCGAGAAGCTCGGCCTTGCCGCCAAGATCCATTGCGCTGGCGATGCCGCGGTGACGCAGGCACTCGATGCCATCGACGTGGTGCGCAGCTTCAACGGGGCGACCGATCTGGTGCACCAGATCGCGCATGCGAGCTACATCGCGCCCGACGACATCAATCGCTTCGCCGAGCTCGGCGTTGCCGCCGATCTGTCGCCGATCATCTGGTATCCGACCATCTTCCTCGAGGCGCACAAGGCCGCGATGGGCGAGGAGCGCGCGCAGCGCTTCTGGCCGAACAAGGACCTCAAGGAGGCCGGCGCGTTGATGGCGGGCGGTTCGGACTGGCCTGTCATCCCGATCCCCGATCCCTGGCAGGGCATCGAGGGCATGGTGACACGGCAAAACCCGACGGGGGACTTTCCCGGCAAGTCGCTGTGGGCGGAGCAGGCGCTCGATCTCGCCACCGTGATCGACATCTACACCATCGACGCCGCGCGCGCGGCCGGCCTCGGCCAGTCGATCGGCTCGATCGAGGTGGGCAAGTCGGCCGATCTGATCGTGCTTGACCAGATGATCTTCGACATTCCGTCGGACCAACTGGCCGATACCCGGGTCGAGATGACATTCTTCGAAGGCCGCAAGGTCTACGAGCGGGGCAAGTGATGAGCGGCGCGGCGCATCATATTCCGGTCACGGTGCTGACCGGCTTCCTCGGCAGCGGCAAGACCACGGTGCTGAACCATCTGCTGCGCCAGAAGGAGCTCAATGGCGTTGTCGCCATCATCAACGAGTTCGGCGAGGTGGCGCTGGATCATCTGCTGGTCGAGAGCAGCGAGGACCGGCTGGCGCTGCTCGACAATGGCTGCATCTGCTGCTCGGTACGCGAGGATCTGATCGAGACGCTGGCCGATCTCGCCGCGCGTCGCTCCGCCGGCACGATGCCGCCGTTCCACCGTGTGCTGGTCGAGACCACCGGGCTCGCCGATCCGGTGCCGGTATTGCACACGCTGATGACGGCGCCCGATGTCGTCGGCCGCTACCGGATTGACGGCGTGGTCGCGACGGTCGATGCCGTCAATGGCGCGCACTCCCTTGCAGCCCATGACGAGGCCGTCAGGCAGATCGCGGTCGCCGATCGGCTGCTGGTGACCAAGACCGATCTGGCCGCCGACGACGCGCTGGCGCGGCTCGAGGCGCGTCTTGCCGCGATCAATCCGGTCGCGGTGCGCCATCGCGTGTGGGACGGGATGGTCGATCCGGCAAAGGTGCTCGATGCCGGGCTGTTCGATCCGGCGGCCCGCTCCGCCGACGTGGTGCGCTGGTTCGACCTGGCGTCGCAAGCGGCGAATGCGCCGCACGATCATGCGGAGCACCATTGCGACGGCGATGATTGCGGCCACCACAGCCACCATGCGCACGACGCGGGTGTATCGTCCTACAGCCTGATCATCGACCAGCCGATCGAACGCGAAGCGTTCGCGCGCTGGCTCGACTATGTCGCGGCGCTGAAGGGCCAGGACCTGCTGCGCTTCAAGGCGATCGTGCATGTCGCCGACGCGCCGGATGCACCTGTCGTGGTGCATGGCGTGCAGCACGTGTTCCATCCGCCGATCACGTTGCAGGGCTGGCCGTCGGCTGACCGGCGCTCGCGGCTCGTCTTCATCGTGCGCGGCATCCCGCGCGAGATCATCGAGAACACATTGTGCAAATTCGCGGCGGTCAGCCGCGCAGCTATTCAGAGATCCGCGGCGTAAGTCCGCGGTCGAATGATTTCATCATTGGTTATGGAGGGAGAGGGACATGACTGAGATAAAAAATGACAAGACATCCGGCCGGCTCGACCGGCGCACGCTGCTGAAGGCGGCCGGCGCCACTGGCCTCGCATCGGCGATGAACGTGCCGCTGGTCAACGTCGCGCGTGCCGCCGGCAACACCATCAAGATCGGCTGGGTCGGGTGTCTGTCCGGCGTCCGCGCGCAATTCGCCGAGCCCGACCCCTGGATCCATGAGCGCATCAAGGCGCGGCTGAAGGACGGCCTGAAGATCGGCGGCAAGACCTATCAGGTCGAGCTGGTGTTCAAGGACAACCAGTCCGATCCGAACCGTTCCTCGGTGATCGCGAGTGAATTGGTGCTCCGTGAAAAATGCGACCTGATCCTGATCGAGGACGGCGACGCCCAGCCGCCGGTGCAGGAACTCGCCGACGCCCGCGGCATTCCCACGATCTCGACCCAGGTGCCGTGGCAGGGCTGGATGTTCCCGCGCAAGTCGACGCCGGACAAGGGTTTCCCCTACAGCTATCACTTCTTCTGGGGCGCCGATGACGTCGCGCGGAATTTCCTCGGCATGTGGCAGTCGGTCGAGACCAACAAGAAGGTCGGCACGCTCTATATCGACAATCCGCCGGGCCAGGCGTTCTCCGATCCGAAGCTCGGGCTGCCGGCGGGCATCTCGGCGGCCGGCTATCAGGAATTCTCGGCCGGCAAATTCCAGATCGCGACCGACGACTTCACCAACCAGATCGCGCTGTTCAAAAACAATGGCGTCGACATCGTCTCCGGCTTCACCTTCAGCAATCACTGGGTGACGCTGTGGAACCAGGCCGCGCAGGCTGGCTTCAAGCCGCAGATCTGCACGGTGGCCGCGGCCTTCCTGTTCCCGGCAGCGGTGAACGCGCTGGGCGATCGCGGCGACGGCATGTCGACCGAGGTGTGGTGGACGCCGGCCTATCCGTTCAAATCGTCGCTGACCGGACAGAGCGCCGCCGAACTCGCGGCCGAATGGGAGAAGACCACCGGCAAGCAATGGACCCAGCCGATCGGTTACGCCCATGCGTTGTGGGAGGTTGGGCTGGCGGCGTTGCAGAACAGCGATCCCAAGGACAAGAACTCGCTACGCGATGCGATCGCGGGCCTCGACATGGAGACCGTGGTCGGCCGCGTCAAGTTCAAGGACAGCCCGATCAAGAACGTCGCGGTGACCTCGCTGTCCGGCGGGCAATGGCGCAAGACCAAGGGCGGCAAGTCGAAATACGAGCTCCTGATCGTGCACAACGGCACCGCGCCGTTCATCCCGAAGCAGGCCGATCTCCAGCTGTTGTCGAAGCTCGCCTGAGATGGCGCCGCTTCTGCGCACTTCTGTCTTGCTTGGAATGAACGGGCTCCTGGACACCGTCATGGCCGGGCTTGTCCCGGCCATCCACGTGTTTCTTTGCGCGGACATGAAGACGTGGATGACCGGGACGAGCCCGGGCATGACGAGTTTGTGGAGACACTGATCGTGCCGATTCCCATCAGCGATCGTCCACCGCTTCTGCGCGTCAGCGAGCTGGCCAAGCGCTTTGGCGAGATCGTGGTCGCCGACGGCGTCAGCTTCGAGTTGGCGCGCGGCGAATGCCTTGGCGTGATCGGCCCGAACGGCGCCGGCAAGAGCTCGCTGTTGAACCTGATCGTCGGCCTGCTCACGGCCGACGGTGGTTCGATCATGCTGGACGACAAGGAGATCACAGGGCTACCGCCGCACCAAAGGGCACGAATGGGGCTCGGGCGGGCGTTCCAGATTCCGCAGCCGTTTCCGCATCTGTCGGTCTATGAGAACGCGCTGGTCGCCGCATCCTATGGCGCGGGCCTGTATGGCGAGGCAGCGTCGAACTGGACCATGGAGGTGTTGCAGCGGACCGGGCTCGACGCCAAGGCCGACAAGCTCGCCGGCGCGTTGCCGCTGATCGACCGCAAGCGGCTGGAATTCGCCAAGGCGCTGGCCTCGAAGCCGAAGCTGATCCTGCTCGACGAGATCGCCGCCGGCCTGACCGAGCCCGAAGTGGAGCGGCTGGTCGCGATCATTAAATCGGTCAAGGCGGATCACGCCATGATCTGGATCGAGCACATTCCGCATGCGCTGCGGGCGGTGTCGGATCGCATCCTGGTGCTCGATTTCGGCCGCAAGGTGCTCGAAGGGCCGCCGGCCGAGGTGATGGACAGCGCGGTGGTGCGCGAGATCTACATGGGATTGAAGGCCGATGGCGTTGCTTGATGTGAACGGCCTGCAAATCTTCTACGGCGATCTCCAGGCTGTGTTCGACATGAACTTCACCGTCGCGGACGGCGAGGCGGTGGCGCTGGTCGGCGCCAACGGCGCCGGCAAGTCCACATTCCTGAAGGCGCTGGTCGGGCTCAACGAGGAGCGGCGCGGGGCGGTGGTTTTCGACGGCATCGACATCTCGCAGATGCCGGCCGAAGATGTGTCGCGGCTCGGCCTGATCATGGTGCCGGAGGGCCGGTTGCTGTTCGACTCGCTGACCATCGAGGAGAACCTGCTGATGGGTAGCGTCAACCGGCGCAAGGGCAGCTGGACCCTGCGGCGAGTGTTCGACCTGTTCCCGATCCTGGAGGAGCGGCGGCGGATGTTTCCGGGCCAGCTCTCCGGCGGCCAGCAGCAGATGGCGGCGATTGGCCGCGCGCTGATGTCGAATCCACGGCTCCTGCTGTGCGACGAGATCTCGCTCGGGCTCGCGCCGGTGGTAGTCGAGCAGATCTATCGCTCGTTTGCCGACATCCGCCGCGAGGGCACCGCCGTCGTGCTGGTCGAGCAGGACGTCAAGCGCGCGCTTGCGACCTCCGAGCGGATTTATTGCCTGTTGAAGGGGCGGGTGTCGTTGACCGGCCCGGCGCAAGGGTTGCAGCCGGAGCAGCTGACGCACGCCTATTTCGGAAACTAGCCAAGAAACTAGCCAAGGTTGGCAACGAACATGATCTGGGTTGAGACATTGATCAACGGCGCCCTGCTGGGCGGGCTTTACGCGCTGCTCGGCATCGGACTCGCGCTGGTGTTCGGCGTGATGCGCGTCGTCAACATCGCACACGGCGAATTCATGGTGCTGAGCGCGTTCTGCGCGGTGCTGCTGGCCAATCTGTTTCCGGCGGTGCCGCCGCTGCTGATGCTGATCCCGGTGATCGCGCTGTCCTTTGCGGTCGGCTGGCTGTACCAGGCCGTCATCGTCAACCGGGTGGTGACGTCGCCCGATCCGCTGTCGCCCTTGCTGTTGACCTTCGGCGTCTCGGTGATCCTGCGCAACGTGATGGTCGAGGTGTTCGGCGCCGACGTGCGTAGCTTGCAAGTCGGCGAGCTGTCGCGCGCCAGCCTCGAGATCGGCGGTCTCAACATCGGCATCATGCCGCTGCTGACGCTGGTGTTGGCGGCGCTGTTGTTCATGGGGTTGCAGCTGGTGCTGCGCCACACCGAGTTCGGCCGCATCGTGCGCGCCACCGCCGACCGCCGCGACATCGTCCGTCTGTCCGGCGTCAAGCCTGACCGGGTCTATAACTATGTCATGGGTCTGTCGCTGGCGCTCGGTGCGATCGGCGGCGTCCTGCTCGCGGTGCGCTCGAGCTTCACCCCGTTCTCGGGTGCCGAGCGGCTGCTGATCGCGTTCGAGGTCGTGGTGCTCGGCGGGCTCGGCTCGTTCTGGGGTGCGCTGCTCGGCGGTATCGCGCTCGGCATGGCGCAACTGATCGGGCTGAAGATCGATCCCAATGCGGGGCTGCTCTATGCACATCTGTTGTTCTTCATCATGCTGTTGATCCGCCCGTCCGGCCTCGTGTCGAGCAAGGTGTGACGCCGATGCCGAGACGGACAATTCTGCTGGCGAGCGCGATCGTTCTCGTTGCGGTGATCGCTGGCGCGCCGTTCGCGCTGAACGAAGGCGTCCTGCGGCTCGCAACCGAATGCCTGCTGCTGCTGACCATGGCGCAGATGTGGAACCTGCTGGCGGGCTATGCCGGGCTGGTCTCGCTCGGCCACCAGGTGTTCATCGCCTTCGGCGCCTATGCGCTGTTCCTGACCTCGGGATGGCTCGAGGTCACGCCGATCTGGGTGCTGCCGGTGGCGCCGCTGGTCGCGGCGGCGGTTGCGGCGATCATCGCCTTTCCGCTGTTTCGACTGCGCGACGCCTATTTCTCGATCGCGATGTGGGTGTTCGCCGAGATCATCGGCGCGTTCACGATGAAGTCCCAGGCGGTCGGCGGCACCTCGGGCGTGCCGCTCGCCACCAGCAAGCTGATCGATTTCGACTGGTTCGAGCCCACGATGTTCTGGCTCGCCGGCAGCCTGACGCTGATCACGATCGCGGCACTCTACAAGATGATGACCTCGAGCTTCGGGCTCGGGCTGATGAGCGTGCGCGACAATGATCTTGCCGCGATGAGCGTCGGCGTCGACGTCCGTCACAACCGCTTCATCGCCTTCGTGCTTTCGGCGGCGGGATGCGGGCTCGCCGGCGCGCTCAGCTTCATGGGCAATCTGTTCATCGCGCCGCTCGCTGCCTTCGACGTCAACTGGTCGGTCTACATGATGTTCATCGTGATCATCGGCGGCATCGGCACGCTCGAAGGCCCGATCCTCGGGGTCATCATCTTCTTCGGCCTGCGCGAATTGATGACCGGGCCGCTCGGCCTGTCCGGCGGCTGGTACCTGGTCGGGCTCGGCATCATCGCGGTGGTCGTGATGATGGTGGCGCCGCGCGGCATCTGGCCGGCCTTGCGCGACCGCATGGGTCTGCGGCTGCTCGATGTGCACCGGACGCCGCCACGCCCGGTCACGGCCACGATCCTGCCCGGCGCGTCGGAACGGGTTACCGGGTGAGGCGGGCCTTCACGCCGTCACCATTGCCTGTATTCTGACGGCTCCAGTTTTGAGGAGAGGGCGCAATGGCTCTGTTATCCCGGGTCGGTCGATGGACCCTGGCCGGTGCGGCCGTCGCAACGCTCGCTTTGCCGCAGCCGTCGCAGGCCGAGCGCAGGATGTGGCCACAGGTCGCCGCGATGCACCCGATGGACGGGCTGACCACGGATGAGATCCGCTCGGTCACCGACGTCCTGCGTGGGGGCGGCAAGTTCGACGACGCCACGCGGGTCGTCTCGATGGCGCTCGACGAGGATCCCAAGGACGAGGTGCGGGCATGGCGGCCGGGACAGCCGTTCATGCGGCGGGCGATCGCGACGCTGTTGCAGGGCGGCCATCTCTACGAGGCGCATATCGATCTCGCGGCGCGGCGCCTGCTCGGCTGGGACGAGGTCCAGGATCATGAAGCGGCGCTGACGATCGACGAACTGATGTCTGCCGGCGACCTGCCGAAGCAGGACCCGCGCTGGATCGCCGCGATGGCCAAGCGCGGCATCACCGACTTCAAGAATGTGTTGTGCCTGCCGCTGACGGTCGGGCCGGTGACCGATCCCGCCCTGAAGGGCCGCCGCCTGCTCAATGTCCCCTGCGTCGACACGACGGGTGCGGGCAACAATCTCTGGGGCAAGCCGATCGAGAATCTGGTCGCCCAGGTCGATCTCAAGAGCAAGACCGTGCTGTCGGTGACCGATCTCGGCGTGGTGCCGCCGCCGGCCCAGACCCCATCGCACGCTTATGCCGACTCCGGCAAATACCGCAAGCTGCCGAAACCGATCGAGATCACGGCGCCGCAAGGCAGCAACGTGCATGTCGAGAGCGGCCAGGTGCACTGGGACAATTGGTCGTTCCACGTCCGCCTCGAGCCGCGTGTCGGCGCGGTGCTGTCGCTGATCCGCTACGACGATCACGGAACGCTGCGCGACATCGCCTACCAGATGTCGGCGAGCGAGATGTTCGTGCCCTACATGGATCCAGCGCAGACCTGGTCGTTCCGCGCCTATATGGATATCGGCGAATACGGTTTCGGCGTGCTCTCCAGCGAATTGCAGCCCGGCGCGGATTGTCCCGAAGGCGCGCACTTCCTCGATCTCACGATCTCGGACACCAAGGGCAATCCGGTCGTGTCCAAGGGCGCGGTCTGCATCTTCGAGCGTCCGACCGGTGATCCGATCTGGCGCCACAGCGAATTGCTCAACAACACCGCCGAGGTGCGGCCGAACAACGAGCTGGTGGTGCGGATGGCGCCGGTGGTCGGCAATTACGACTATCTGGTCGACTATGTGTTCGACCGTGCCGGCAATATCGATGTGCGGCTGGGCGCCTACGGCATCGATGCGACCAAGGGCGTCGCGAGCCGGACCCTGAGCGATCCGACGGCCAAGCAGGATACAGCCTATGGCACGCTGGTGGACGAGCGGCTGCTGGCGGTCAACCACGATCACTACATGACGTTCCGGATCGACATGGACGTCGACGGCACCTCGAACCGGCTGGTCGAGGATCGCTTCAGCGTCCGCCGGCTCGACGAGGGCCAGCGCAAGAGCCTGTGGCAGGTCGAGACCAGGCCGGTCGCGACAGAAGGACCGATCACGCTGCCGCTGAACGCGGCGCAGTTCAGGATCGAGAGCACCGCCAAGACCAACAAGCAAGGCTACCGCACCAGCTATCAGCTGATGCCCGGCCACTCCGACGTCTCGTTGCTTGCCAAGGATGATCCGATCCAGTTGCGCGCCGGCTTCAGCGCCTACACGCTGTGGACCTCGGCCTACGCCAGGGACGAACGCTACGCTGCGGGCCAGTACCCCAACGAAAATGCCGAGGTCGATGGCCTGCCGAAATGGACCGCGGCGAAGCGGCCGATCGAGGATCGCGACCTCGTGCTGTGGTACACGGTGGGCTTCCGCCACGTGCCGCGTGCCGAGGATTGGCCGGTGATGCCCGGCCTGTGGCACGGCTTCCGGCTGCGCCCGTTCAACTTCTTCGATCGCAATCCGGCGCTCGACGTGCCGCCGGCGGTCGATGCCAAGGCAGCCAAATGACGCGGCGCTTCCGCGTGGTCACTGTTGCGGCGCTGGCGGTGTTGGCAACGCAGCCGGCGGCGCGCGGCGCGACCGCTGAAAGCAGCGCCGACGATGCGTCCTTGCTCTATCTGAGCAGCAGCGATTGGGCGCGCCAATCCGCGCCGCGCAAGGTCGCGCTGGCGGCCGACTTCATGCGGATCTTCTGCACCGATCAGCGGATGTCGGCGGCATCGCTGGCCGATTGCCTCGACCGCGACAGGGTGGATGGCGCACCGTTCGAGCGCGCCATGGCGTGCGTGAGCGCGCTGTCAGCCGGCCGCTGACAGACCGGCGTCGATACCTGCCGCGATCCGCTTGACGTCGGCCGCGGTGAGGATCAGGGGCGGGGACAGGATCAGGTTGTTGCCGGAAACGCGCAGCATCACGCCGGCCTCGTAGGCGCTGTCCGCGACCTTCGCCATCGTCTTCTTGTCGGCCGGCTTCTTGCTGTCGCGATCCGCAACCAGCTCGAGCGCGGCCATCAGGCCCTTGCCCCTGACGTCGCCGACGAGGGCGTGCTTGGCTTTGAGCGCGGCCAGCGCCTGCGCGAGGTCCTTGCCGCGCGCGGCGGCATTCTCGTCCAGCTTGAGGCGGCGCGTCTCGGCGAGCGCCGCGATGCCGGCAGCACAGCCGACCGGATGGCCCGAATAGGTGTAGCCATGGCCGATCGAGCCGAAGGTCGTGGTGTCGGCCTCGAAGGCCTCGGCGACGGCTTCACCGATCAGCGTCGCGCCGAGCGGGAAGTAGCCCGAGGTGATCGCCTTGGCCATCGTCATCATGTCGGGCTTCACGCCCCACAGCCGCGAGCCCGACCATGCGCCGGTGCGCCCGAAGCCGGTGACGACCTCGTCCGCGATCATCAGGATGCCGTGACGATCGCAGATCTCGCGTGCCAGCTTCATGAAGTTGTCCGGCGGCACGATCACGCCGCCGGCGCCGAGCACCGGCTCCATGATGAAGGCCGCGATGGTGTCGCCGCCCTGGAACGCGATCTCCTCCTCCATCGCTGCCGCGCAAAGCTGCGCGAGCTTTGCCGGATCGCTCTCGTTGAACGGATTGCGATAGGTCGACGGCGCCGGGATATGGAAGACACCCGGCAGCATCGGCTCATAGTTGCGACGGAAATTGGCGTTGCCGTTGACGGACGCGCCGCCGAAATGGGTGCCGTGATAGCCTTTCTTCAATGCCAGGAATTTGGTGCGGTCGGCCTGGCCCTTGATCTTCCAGTACTGCCGCGCGAGCCGCAGCGCGGTCTCGACCGAGTCCGATCCACCTGACGTAAAGAAGGCGCGCACCATGCCCTCGGGCTTGAACCATTCGGTGAGCTCGTAGGCGAGCTCGATCGCGGGACCGCTCGAAGTGCCGCGGAAGCCCGAATAGTATGGCAGCGCACTGAGCTGCTCGTTGATTGCCCGCTTGATCGGATCGCAGCTGTAGCCGAGGTTGACGTTCCACAGGCCGCCCACCGCATCGATCACGGTCTTGCCGTCGATATCGGTGACTTCGACGCCTTCGCCCTTCATCACGATCCGTGGCGGTTGCGCCCGCATCTCGGCGGGATGGGCCATCGGATGCCAGATCGGCTTGGCGTTGTTCTCAACCAGGAAGTTTCTGTCGCGCATGATCGCTCTCTGTCCGGCTAGGGCCTGTTCGTTCCGACGGAATCGAAACGGGGCTCCAGATTCTCACCCATTCGCTCGAAAAACGCCTTACTCGAATTGCAGCCCGAAATGCCGCAGCGCCTCGCTGTAGGACGCGGCCGGGCTGCGTACGTCAAACAGCACCGTGCGCATGTTGCACGCAACGGCGCCGGTGATGTTGCGGCGCTGGTCGTCGACGAACACGCAATTGTCCGCCTCCAGCGCCAGTTCGTCCAGCACGCTTTGATAGGCACGGGGGTCGGGTTTCAGAATCCCGGTATGGGTCGCGTCGACGATGGTATCGAAGCGCTTGAGGATCGGAAGCCGGGACCGGAAATCGGCACCGTAGAACAGGTCGAGCTCGTTCGACAGGATGGCGAGCCGGAACCCGGCGTCGGCGGCGAGATTGATCGCGCGTGCCGCCTCGGGACGGATCACGGTTTCGGGATCGGCGCCGCGCGCACGCTTCACGAAGGTTTCCATGTCGCGCCAGTCTTCGCCGACCATCCGCCCGACCTCGCGGCTGCGGGTCAGCCAATAGTCGCGCTCCGAAATCTCGCCGCGCTGCATGGACGTCCACAGCGGATCGCTGTCGGGCGCGAATGGGCCGAGCCATTTCAGCGTGCACGGCGCGAGCCCGAGCGCATGCTCGGTCAGGTCATGGGTCTCGAACAGGGTCTTCGAGATGACGCCGCCGAAATCGAGCACCAGGGCCTGGGCAAGCGGCCGCGTCATGCGGCCACCGTAGCGCGGCCGGCCGGGACGATGCCGGCCGCGACCCATCGGTCGAAGATCGCGAGCACCGTCTCGTTGAATGCCGTACTGTTGATGTGGTCCTTGATCTCGTGCAACTCGACCGGCGCCCGGATCGCCGACCGCATGGCGTCGACAAAGGCGGCGAGGGCGTCGGGATCGTGCAGCGCCTCGCCGTCGCGGTCCCATTGCTGGATGCCGCCGGCCGGCAGCACGAAGGCGACCGGTGCGCTGGCGCGCGATAATTTTTCGGCAATCGCGCCCGCGATCCGACGGCGATCGGCTGCCCCCGACGTCGCCGAGGCGAGCAGCCGGTTATGCGCGTGGAACGGACGATCCGACAGCTCCTTCGGGACCCCGAGCCATGCCGGGAAGTCCACCATGTCGACCGCGCCGGGGGCGACGATCTGCGGAATGCCGGCCCGGCCGGCATTCTCCAACCGATCAGCGCCGGAATTGACCACCGAGCCGGTGAGCTGATTGGCGACTTCCTGGAGACTGAGATCCAGCACCGCGGCGAAACCGCGCTGAGCTGCGATCGATTCCATCGCGCGGCCGCCCATGCCGGTGGTGTGGAAGACGACCACTTCGTAACCGCGCCGCTCGAGCTGCGGTTTGAGCTCGACCATGTAGCGCAGGCAGCTCTTGCCGAGCGAGGTGATCGCAACCACCGGGCGGTCCTTGCGCGGCTTGATCGCGCTCCTTGCCGCGCCGACGATCGCGCCGCAGGCTTGCGACAGCACCGCGGTGCAGGTACCGTTGAGGCCATAGAGGCCGCCGGCCCACAGGATCATCATCAGATCGGCGGCGACGCGCTCGGGCGGGATCAGATGCGAGAATGCAACCGTCGAGACGATCAGCTTCGGCAGGCCGAGCGGTAGCGCCTGCGCGACATCGAGCGCGAGGTCGGTGCCCATCGTGCCGCCGATCGCGATCACGCCGTCGATGGCATCTTGTGCCGCGAGTTCGCGCGCGAGATTTGCGGCGCCGATCGCCATCAAGGACATCGCGGAGTTCTCGTCGCCGCTCGATGCGATCGCCTCGATCGTGGTCTCGGCGGCGGCCGCGACCGCGCGCTTGTCGTGCTCGGGCTGGTAAGGCGGGTCGCCGAGCACGCTGATGTCCATCATGATGGTGTTGCCGCCGGCACGGGCGATGCACTCGCTCATGAACAGCAACTCGTCGGCCTTGGTGTCGCCGGTTCCGATCAGGAGAATGCGGGGTTGCGTCATCTCGGGCATGACCTTCGGCTCGCCGGCGGGCGTAAGGGATGGTGACAACCGGTTTGCACAGCGCAGACGGAGCGCTCGGCCATCGTGGGATCACGCTATGGGGATGGGCCCGGTGGTGACATCCACCTATCGGTTGATTGCTGGCAAAGCCTTGATTTGGCGAGGATTGCACCATGTAAGCACGCCCGCCGAGGGGCTGCTCCGCCAGCACACAACGAGTCGCATGCAGCAAGCCCAGATCGATCGATTGCGGTCGGCCGCCATTCCGGCCCAGCAACTCTTTGTCGGCGGCCGAGTGGTGCCGGCGCTCGGCGAGGCGCGGATCGACGTGGTGTCGCCGATTGACGGCCGGCTGCTGACCACGATCGCCGACGGCAATGCCGCCGATATCGACCGCGCGGTGAAGCGTGCCCGGGATGCGTTCGAGCAGGGCGGCTGGTCGCGTGCCCCGCCGGCGCAGCGCAAGAAAGTCCTGCTGCGGTTCGCCGATCTGATCGAGCAGCACGCGCTCGAGATCGCAGTGCTTGGCGTGCGCGACAATGGCACCGAGATCGGCATGGCCTACAAGGCCGAACCGTTGTCGGCGGCAGGAACCATTCGTTACTACGCCGAGGCAATCGACAAGGTCTTTGGCGAGATCGCGCCGACCGCGGGGGACGTGCTCGGCCTGGTGCATCGCGAACCGCTCGGTGTGGTCGGCGTGATCGTGCCGTGGAACTTCCCGCTGATGATCGGAGCGTGGAAGATCGGCCCCGCGCTCGCCGCCGGAAATTCGGTCGTGGTCAAGCCGCCGGAGCTTGCCTCGCTGACGCTGCTGCGGCTTGCCGAGCTGGCGGCGGAGGCAGGGTTGCCGGACGGCGTGTTCAACGTCGTCACCGGTCGTGGCGCATCGGCCGGCGAAGCGCTGGCGCTGCACATGGATGTCGATGTGCTGGCCTTCACCGGCTCGGGCGCGGTCGGCCGCCGGCTGCTGGAATGTTCGGCGCGCTCGAACCTGAAGCGCGTCCATCTCGAGCTCGGCGGCAAGTCGCCCAACATCGTGTTCGCCGACGTGCCTGATATCAAGCAGGCGGCCAAGGTCTCGGCCAACGGCATCTTCCGCAACTCGGGCCAGGTCTGCGTCGCCGGCTCGCGGCTGCTGGTGCAGTCGGCGATCTATGACCGCTTCATGGCCGAGCTGCTCGACGCCACCGCCGGGCTCCGCGTCGGAGATCCGCTCGATCTGACGTCCGATATCGGCGCCGTCGCCAGCAAGATGCAGCTGCGCAAGAACCGCGACGCCGTCGCCCGCGCAGAAGCGCAGGGTGCGAAGCGGCTGATCGGCGGCGAGCAGATCCGCGTCGACAGCGGCGGAAACTTCATGGCGCCCGCGATCCTCGCCGAGGTGACGCCGGCGATGGAGGTGTGGCGCGATGAAGTGTTCGGGCCGGTGCTGTCGGTCACACGGTTCGAGAGCGAGGAAGAGGCCGTCGCACTGGCCAATGCGACGCCCTATGGGCTTGCGTCGGCGGTGTGGACCGGCGCGCTGTCGACGGCGCATCGCATGGTGCGCGCGGTGAGGGCCGGCGTCGTTCACGTCAACGCCTATGGCGGCGCCGACATCACGGTGCCGCTCGGCGGTTTCAAGCAATCTGGCTTCGGACGCGACAAGTCGCTCCACGCCCTCGACGCCTATACCGACCTCAAGACCGCCTGGATCGCGCTATGACATCTGCAACCACTGAACGCGCCGGCGTTCTGAACCGTTTGCTCGATGCCGAGCAGGAACGCTTTCGCGCGCTGCATCCGCGATCGGCCGCGGCATGGCAGGAAGGCCGGCAGCATTTCCTCTATGGCGGCCCATCGCACTGGATGCGGCGCTGGGCGGGCGGCTTCCCGATTTATGCCGAGGAAGCGCAAGGGGCGCATATCAGGGACATCGACGGGCGCGACTATATCGATTTTTGCCTCGGCGACACCGGCGGCATGTGTGGGCACGCGCCCGAGGCGGTGACGGAGGCAGCGCTCGATCAGCTCAGGCGTGGCACGACCATGATGCTGCCGACCGAGGACAGTCTCTGGGTCGGCGCCGAGCTGTCGCGCCGCTTCGGTCCGAAATACTGGACCCTGACGACGTCGGCGACCGACGCCAACCGCGCCGCGATCCGCATCTCGCGCATGATCACCGACCGCCGCAAGGTACTGGTGTTCTCCGGCTGCTATCATGGCGGCGTCGAGGAGGCGCATGTCGAGATCCGCGACGGCAGGGTCGGCCTGCGCAACACGATCCATCCCAACGGCATCGATCATGATGCCGTCAGCCGGGTGGTCGAGTTCAACGATGTCGCGGCACTGGAAGCAGCGCTGGCGCAGGGCGATGTCGCCTGCGTGCTGACCGAGCCGCTGATGACCAATTTTGGCATGATCCCGGTCGCTGAAGGGTTTCACGAGACCTTGCGCGAGCTGACGCGCCGCGCCGGCACTATCCTGATCATCGACGAGACCCATACGCTGTCCTGCGGACCGGGCGGCTACACCGCAAGCCATGGGATCGAGCCCGACATTTTTGTTGCCGGCAAGGCTATCGCGGGTGGCATTCCCGCCGGCATATTCGGTCTGAGCCAGGAGATCGCCGAGCGACTCTGGAAACAGGTCCCCTACGTCAATCCGCGCGAGCGGCAGTCCGCACATCTCGGATTCGGCGGCACGCTCGCCGGCAACGCATTGACGGTCGCGACCATGCGCGCGGTGCTGGAGAAGGTACTGACCTCGGCGAATTACGAGCGGATGATCGGGGCCGCGACCTGGCTCGCGCAGGAAGCGCGCCACCTGATCGAGACCGCCGGTCTGCCATGGCACGTCACGCAGATCGGCGCGCGCGCCGAGATCATGTTCATGCCGCATCCGCCGCGCAGCGGCGCCGACGTCATCGCCGGCCGGCAGCCCGATCTCGAGACCCTGCTGCATGCGTTCTACATGAACGAGGGCATTCTGGTGACGCCGTTCCACACCATGCTGCTGATGTGTCCGGCGACGTCGGCGCGGGACGTCGACCAGCACACCGCGGTGTTCGGGCGATTCATCGACCTGGTGCGAGGCGCGGGAGCAATCTGATGCGAGCGCCGCCGTTCAATCTTGCAGGTCGCGTCGCCATCGTTACCGGCGGTGGCAGGGGATCGGCGCCGCCATCGTGACGCGGCTCGCGCAAGCCGGCGCCACCGTGGCGGTCGCCAACCGGACGCCTGACGTGGCCGAGGCGCTGGCGCGCGAGTTGGTGGCGGATGGGCTTGCTGCGCATTGCGTTCCGTTCGACAGGCTCGATCGGGAGGGCTTGCGGGCGATGATCGACGGCGTCGCTGCCCAACACGGTCGGCTCGATATCGTCGTGCACAATGCCGGCGGCTGTCCATGGGCGTCGCTCGACGAGCTCGACGAGGCGAAGCTCGACGAGACGCTGACGCTGAATCTGACCGCCGGAATCTGGCTCGTGCAGGCGGCCATTCCGCATATGCGCGCCAATGGTTTTGGACGCGTTCTCGTGACTTCCTCGGTGTCCGCGCGCGTCGCGATGGGCGGTGGCGCGCATTACTCGGCGGCGAAGGCCGGCATCAACGCATTCATCCGCGGCGCCGCGTTCGAGCTGGCGCGCGACGGCATCACGGTCAACGGCGTCGAGGCCGGCTTCATCGAGAAGCCCGGCCGCGGCACCATGAGCGCGCCGGAGAACAAGGCGAAGCTCGAACGCTTCATTCCGATGGGGCGGATGGGCAGCGCCGACGACATCGCCTGCGCGATGCTCTATCTCGCCTCCGTTGAGGCCAGATACGTCACCGGGCAAACCATCGTCGTCGACGGCGGCTCGACGCTGCCGGAGACCGGGTTTGCCGTCGAACGGCAGTGGGGACTGTAGATGAGCACGATCGCTTGTGATGACCGGTTGCCGCTGCTCAGGATCGTGATCTGATGCCGCGGCTGGACGGAAAGACGGCGCTGGTGACAGGCGCAGCCACCGGGATCGGGCGGGCCACGGCGGCATTGCTGGCGTTGAGCGGCGCGCGCGTCGTGCTCTTTGGCCTCGGTGACGCAGAGCTCGACGCCGCGGCGGCCGCGTGCGGCGGGCAGGCGGTGCGTGGCGACGTTACGCGCGCGGACGATGTTGCCAAGGCGGTCGCCGCCTGCGGCGCGTGGCTCGACATCGTCGTCAACGCTGCCGGCCTGATCGTGCCGGACCAGCCCGCAAGCGTCTCCGACGAGGTCTGGGCCAGGACACTTGATGTCAACCTCACCGGCACGATGCGGGTCTGCCGCGCATCGCTGCCGCTGCTCAAGCAGCGCGGCGGCGCGATCGTCAACGTCGCCTCGGTGGCCGCGTTCAATGCCAGCCCGGACAGCGCAAGCTACGCCGCCAGCAAGGCGGCGGTGGTCGCCTATACGCGCTCGCTGGCCTACGCGCACGGCGCCGACGGCATCCGCGCCAATGCCGTGGCTCCGGGCTGGGTGCGGACGCCGATGAGCGCCTATGAGATGCAATTGCTCGCGGACCAGAATGGCACCACGCCGGACGTCGAGTTTCGCAGCGTCGAACGGCGCATCGCGCTGGGCCGGATGGCGGAGCCCGCCGAGATCGCGGCGTGTTGCTTGTTCCTGGCTTCCGACGAGGCGTCGTTCGTGACGGGCGCGGTGCTGGTCGCCGACGGCGGCGGCCGCTCCCCGACGCAGAACCGCGCGGTCTAGCAGCACGTCTCAGAGATATTCGCGAAGCCTGGCGAGCTCGATCACGTGCTCGGGCGACAGCACGTCGGGGACGAGGGGCGGTTGCGCCGTGGTGCGGATCTCGTAGAGGTGTCGCGTCTTCTCAGGCTTCGCCATCAAATCCCGGATGCATTGGTCGAGCGTTGTGCTGACAACCATGTAGGGGATGCGGTCCTCGCGCCTCGCGTTGTTGAGCGAAGGCCATTTGTAAAGCGAGGCCGAGGCCTGGAAGTCCACCTGGTGGGCGTGATCGGTCATTCCAGATATCTACCCGAAGACGCCTGCCTATCAAAACACCCGGGCCGCCGTGGTGGTTAACGGGGACACCATTCGGAGCCCCACGGCAAATTTCGGGTTGACCGGCGATTGTTGTGTTCCTATTTTGTTCTGATTGAGGACGAAGGCGTTGACCACGTCGGGGATGAACGGATCGCGATGGCAGACGCAGCCACCATCCTCCACGCCGACCTGGATGCCTTCTATGCATCGGTCGAGCAGCTGCTCGAGCCGTCGCTGCGGGGCAAGCCGATCGCCGTCGGTGGCGGGGTGGTGCTTGCGGCATCCTACGAAGCCAAGGCGTTCGGCGTTCACGGCGGCATGTCGGGACGGCAGGCGCGCGAGCTGTGTCCGCAACTGATTTTTGTCGGCGGCCATTTCAGCGACTACCAGCGACTCGGCGATGCGGCGATTGCGGTGGTCGGCGATTTTACGCCGCTGGTCGAGCGCATCTCGATAGACGAGGCGTTCGCGGACGTGGCCGGCTGTACCCATCTGTTCGGATCGCCCGCCGACATCGCCGCGAAGATCCGGCGCCGGGTGCGCAACGAACTCGGTCTTCCGATCTCGGTGGGCGTCGCACGCACCAAGCATCTGGCAAAGATCGCGTCGCAGGTCGCCAAGCCCGACGGGTTGGTCGTGGTTGATCCCGACGCCGAGCTGAGATTCCTCCACGATCTGCCGGTCGAGCTGATGTGGGGCGTGGGACCGGTGACCAGGACGCGGCTGGACGCGATCGG
Source organism: Bradyrhizobium sp. SK17 (assembly GCF_002831585.1). GTDB lineage: Bacteria > Pseudomonadota > Alphaproteobacteria > Rhizobiales > Xanthobacteraceae > Bradyrhizobium. Next base: position 4,383,681 of record NZ_CP025113.1, read on the forward strand.
GGTCTCGACGATCGGTCAGCTCGCAAGATTGTCCGAGCGGTCGTTGACGCGGCTGCTCGGCCCGGCGGCGGGCGAGAAACTCGCGGCGCTGGCCTGGAACCGTGATCCGCGACAACTCAAGCCGCATCGGCGGGCGCGATCAGCCGGTGCGCAATCGGCGCTCGGCCGCAAGCCCGCGACCGAACGGATCATTCGGCCGACGCTGCTTCATCTCGCCGACCGCGTCGCCACGCGGCTGCGCGCGAAATCCCGACCGGGACGTACCGTGACGGTCCGCGTTCGCTTCGCAGACCTGAAGTCGGTGACACGCTCGATGACGCTCGATGCCCCGGTGTTCGCGACGGTGATCATCGCCCGGCTCGCCGAGAATCTGGTGCGTGCTGCGCTCGCGGACCATCCGGGTGAGAAGATCATCTCGCTGCTCGCCATCTCGGTGTCGCATCTCGAGGAGCACTGGGACCTTGCGCTGGAGTTGCCGCTCGGACTCGCGGATGAAGCGCTCCGCCCCGGAAGCCCGCCGGGGATCGCCCGCTGGGCGGCCGATTGCGCGATCGACAAGATCCGCGATCGCTTCGGCTGGGACGCGATCGGATATGGCTCGGCGACGCTGGAAGCCGCACGCTCGGTGCCCGACGATTTCCGCAAGCTTGCCGAGAAGGATCTCTAGGTCATGATGCGATCCATGGAATCGCATTACGATCTGATGTCTGGCTGGGTCACTTGCGCGTGAATCGATTAAGAAATGGCAATCTGGAATCGCGGGCTTGTGAGTGGCCAGTTCGCGCACCCGGCCTATTCTGATGGTGCGGAGGGCAGCCATGAAGTATAGCTCCGAACTGATCCAGACGATGCGCGATGCGTTGGAAGCGGTCATGGCAAGCGTCCCGGCCGATCAATCGGTGTTCGGTCTCAAGGCGGCGGTTGCCGAATACATCCTGCACGCCGCGGCGCATGGCCAGACGTCGTTCGACGGACTGGTGACCTCGGCATCCAATCAGCTGCAATCGATCATCTCGATGTTGACCTAGGGCCCGATCGACAAAGCGGGAAGTGACTTACCGAAAACCCTCATGATGATGCGTCAATCTCGCTTCATCGCGCTCGGGGCTGAGCGTTTCGTTCCCGGGACTGCCGGGTCGTTGCCCGGTCGTCCGGCCGAACCTCGAGCCCGGAGAGCCATCGCTCGTCGGGCGATGTCGCAGGCGGGCGATGGGCGGGCCGATCGGTCATGATCGTGCCCATGGCGCGCAGATCGTCGGGCGTCAGCCATGCGATCTCGTGAGCATGTGTCGTCACCATCTGGCCGATGATGCGTGGCGGCACGCCGAAACCGCTCGCGAAACGAGCCATCGCGATGGTCGCCTCTTCGGTCTGCGCGGTTTCATGACCGAACTTGTCCGATACGCCGTGGACGCCGATCGCGGCGTCGTAGCTGGCGAATTTCTCGTTTCCCGCGGCAAACACGATGAAGCAGGCGGAGGCACAGCGCGATCCGGCCGCGACCATGGTCGGCAGCTTCGCCCTGCGGATCAGGCCGGCCAGCTTGACTGCCTCGGCGAGGCTGCCGCCCGGCGAGTCGAGCCGCACTGCCGAGATCAGCCGGTCGCCGTCGTTGGCGGTCTTGATCAGCGCTTCGGCGGCCTCCGTATCGCCCGCAGCGACGTCGCCGCCGAGCGTAAGAATGGTGACGTCGTCCTTCAGGGTCACGATGCTCAGCTCGGCGGCCGCCGCGGCCGTGCCGACGAGCGCCGCTCCGAGCAGCGTCAGCATGGATGACAGCATCGCGACCGGCGATTTCAATCTTCACCTCACTTGCGTGCGACCGGCGCCGGTGCCGCGGGCACCGTGCCGAAGCCGGAGGGGGCGCGCCGCATGCTGTCGAGGCGCTCGCGGAATTCCTCCGCAACGACCTGGGCGTCGTGCGGATTGCGCACGATCTTGGTGGTGACGAAGACGATGATCTCCGAGCGGGTCTTGCTGTCGTTCTTCTGGCTTAGCAGGTCGCCCAGATATTTGATCTCGTTGAGGCCCGGCAGTCCCGCCACCGTGCGCTCGTCGTCCTCCTTGATCAGGCCGCCGAGCAACGCGGTCTGGCCGCTGCTGGTGGCAATCGTCGAGTGGATGCGCCGCTGCGAGATGGTGGGCGTCAGGTTCTGGGCACTCGCGCCGGCGGGATTGACGACGTTGGAGACTTCCTGCTCGATCTCGAGCTCGATCGAGCCGTTCGGATGCACGTGCGGCAGGACCTTCAGGATGATGCCGGTGTTCTGCCGGCTGATGCTGCTCACCACGTTGAGCCCGGTGACGGTGCTGCCAGTCGAGATCGGTACCTGATCGCCGACCTCGAGGATCGCGGGCTCGTTGTCGGCGACCACCAGCGAGGGCGCCGAGAGTACCTTGACGGTCGTCAAGGTAGAGAGCGCGTTCAGGACCAGCTTGGGATTTGCCTCGGCGCCAAGCACGGCATTGAACCCGGGCAGCACGCGCGAGAGCAGGGCGGTTTGCGTCGCGGACTGTGCAGCGGCAAACAGGCCAACGGATCCCTTGTCCTGTCCGGCGCCGGCGTTGGCGCTGGTCAGGTAGGCCTGCACGCCATATTGCAGAGCGTTCGTCAGCGTGACCTCGGCGACCATGGCGTCGACGGCGACTTGTAGCCGCGGCCGGTCGAGCTGCTCCAGCGCGCGCTCGATCACGACGTAATCCTCCTGGTTGGAGTAGACCATGATCGCGTTGGTCGATTTGTCCGCGGTGATGCGGACATTCTGGAAGATGCCGCGCGGAAGGCTGCCCAGATTGGCTTGACCGGGTCCCGTCGTGTCCTGGTCATCGTCCTTGCGGTCGCCAAATCCGACCTGGGTCTTGTTCGCATTGCCTGAGCTGTCGGTACTGCCACCCGTCGTGGTGGTGCTGGTGCCTTGAGTGTTGTTATTGTTGTTGCTGCTGAACGTGCCGCTGCCGAGCGAATCGAGCCGCGACGTCGTTCCGTTCTGTCCGGGCGCGGTGGCGCTGGTCTGGTTGTCGCCGCCCGCTTGCGAGGAAGAGCGGCCGACGAACATCTCGTTGAGGATACGGGCAATGTTGCGGGCGTTGCCGAAGCGCAGGCTGTAGACGCGGACTGTGGTGCCGGTCGGGTCGGAGCGGTCGAGCCGCCGCACCCATTGGGTGGCGCGTTCCAGTATCTTGCTGTTCTTGCTCACCACCAGCACTGCGTTCATGCGCGTCACCGGCTGGAACTTGATGACGCCCTGGCCCTGACCGCCCTCGGCGGTATCGAACACCTTGTCGAGCTCGCGGATCATGGTCTCGGGCGCGGTCGATTTCAGCGGATAGAGCCCAACCGATTGGTTGCGCAGCCATTCCACGTCGAGCTCGCCGATCACGCCGACCGCGGCCTGGCGCTCGGAGGCGGTGCCCTGAATCAACAGCACATTGCGCGCCTGGTCGACGCGTACGGCACCGGGCCGCGACAGGAAGTTCTCCGCGGTCTTGGCGATTGTCGCAGCGGATACGTAGCGCAAGGGCACGATCGAAACGCCGTAACCGGGCTGTCCGGCGCCGAAGCCGGCGACGCCGGCACCGGCGGCTTCCGGCAGCGGCACGATCTTGATCAGATTGTTCTCCCGCACCACTGCGGCATTCATCATGCGCAACACGCTCTCGAAGAGCGGCAGCACGTCCTTGCGCGGGATCCTTTGCGCAGAAGCCAACGTGATCACACCCTGCACGCGCGGGTCGATGACGTAGTTGAATCCGAGGCCGTCGCCGATCACGGACTTCACCACCGTCGGGATGTCGGCGTTGTCGAAGTTCAGCTCGACGCCGCCGCCTTCGGCCATGACATCGCTGTCCACCGCAGTCGCCACGCGCGTCGCTGCGGTCGTGCCGACTTCGCGCGACGTCGGGTCCGGTGTTGGATTCTGATCCGCGCCTGGAAACACCATGGGCTGTGCCGCACGCGCCGAAGCCGTCGCGCCGGACGTCCCGCCGAGGGGACCGGTCCAGCGCGCGCGCAGATCGGCATCGCGGATCGGATCAGTGACCTGATCACGGCCCGGCAGATCGACGCTCTTGTCGATCATGCAGCCGCCCAGCAGGCCTCCGATCGTGAGCCACAGGCCAACCATGACGGTGAGCGACACCGCGCGCGGGAGACGGGATGGTTCGGGAAGCTGCACGTATGTTCTCCCTCTGCGCGCGTCGCGGGGATGTGCCCGCGGCGCCGGCGGCTCTGTGTCAGTGTGCATCGCTCGCCGCCTTCCACGGACGAACGGCGGGCGCGAGACTGCTACCCGCAAGGTCCTCGACCGCGTTGATCAGCGCCTCGGCGCGGCCGACCAGGGCGCGGGCAGAGGCGGCATTGATCGATCGGTGCGCGAACGCTGTGCCGTCGAGCTGTGCGTTGATCTCGCGCGCCAAGGCGTCGCGTCTGTCGGTGATCGCCCCGATCGCATCGAGATAACGCTGATAACTGGTGTCGCCGGCCTGAATGGCCCCGGTTGCCAGCGCGAGGCTGTTGCGGCTGAGCTGACCGAGCGGATCGTTGAGGCTCTTGTAGGCGCGAGCCAGGCCCGCGTAGGCGTCGCGGCCACTCGCGAGTTCGGTCGGCAGGGCGTTGCTCTCGAGCATGTCCACCAGCACTACGCCATCGTGGACGTAGCGGTCGGTCAGGCCCACGAGCGCGAGCATCGTGGGGCGCAGGTCGGCATGATGCGAGGGGATTGCCGCCGTCTCGCCAAGGTGAGCGACGCCCGGACCCGCCATGCCGAACCAGCTGCCGGCAAGGACCTGCTGGATGTCGCCGCCTACCCAACTCACATCCGAATCGATCGCGATGCAGGCAGGCGGCGCGGCGCAATCGGCGCGGCTTGCCGACGCTCGGTAGATATAGGCGGGATCGCCAAACATGATCAGGTTTGGCGTGCGCGCGGGGCTCGCCGTGATCATGTGCATGAGCTGCATTTGCGCGCGGTCGGCGAGCATCGCCGCCAGCCGGTCGGTCCTGCCGGTCAGCGGATTGAGTGCGCTGAGCTTGCCGACATCTTGCGAAAACACGCGCGTCAGTGGATCGGTGGAAGCTGGATTGCCGTGGATGTAGAAGGGCGGGGCGCTACTACTTTGGATGTCGAACGCCGTCACGTTGCGGCGCTCGGTCGCAAGCAACCGATCGAGGGCGGCGTCGATCGCGCCGATCGAGCGATAGCTGCACGGCTGCGTGCGGCCGTCGCATGCGGGCGGGCTCGGTGGCCCGCCGAAAAACCGGTCGTTGCCCGTGGGCACGACAATGAACAGCGTGTTGCCCGTGTTGATCCCGCTCACGGCGAGCCGTTCGATGAATGCCTTAAACGCTGCGTCGTCGTCGGCGAGCCTTGCGACGTGATCGCGCTCGCCGGGGCCGTAGGAGCGCCGGCGCGCGGCGGCAGCCGGAGGTTTGTGCGCGTCGCCAATTGCCACATAGACCACGGGCACGCCGGCCTCCAGCATCGCCGCGGCATAGCCGAGCGACTGCGTGGCGGTCGTCTCGGACGGACCGGGGAAGCCTGAATGGCCAGCGTCGTCGGCGATGACGTCGCCGCCGAGATCCGTTACCGGCCCGTTGGGCGAGATCACCGGCTGCACATGACGGTCGCCGAACAGCGCAGCGAAGCCGGCGTAGCCGCCAGGCTCGTCAGGCAGCGGATCGGGCCGCGCATGCACGTTGCCGCATAGCAGGCTGCCGCGGGCGCAGTGGATGGCGATGCCGAGCAGATCCGCGCGCGCCTGCTTCGGATCGCCGGCCGCCGCGCGTGCATCCGATGCTCCGAGCACGGTCGCCACATCCGGGCCGAGTTGCTGTAACGTCAGGCCCGTGACTGCGAATGCGCCGACATCGCAGCCGGCACGGGTGAACGGCACCCACGGCGCCGGGGCCATCTTGCCGGTGTCGGCGAGCATCAGTGGCTTGCCGTCGCTGCCTGTGGCGGTCCAGTAGGCCAATGCGCCGGCAAATCCGATGCTGCCGTCGCCACGGAACGCGGCGCTGCTGTCGCCGATCGGCACGCCCATTCGGTCGCCAAACAAGCCGGTCAGGATCGTGAGGGTGTCGGGCGCCCTTTGCGCCAGCGGCGAGGTCTGATGGTTGCTGGCGATGATCCCGTCGCGCTGCAGGAAACTCCGCAAATGCGGCATCTGCTCGAGATCGGACGGCACATTCGGATTGTCGCGACGCAGATGCACGTTGTCGAGCTGGATGTGGACCACACGCGTAATTGTGCCACCGCGCGAATGCAGCTCGCACGCGGCCAGCGCCTGCCCCACCCCGACGCTGCACGCCAGGGCCAGGAGCACGGCGCCGAGCAGCAGCGGCGCGAGGCCGGCAGGGATGCAACTCGAACGCATGACGCCACGCCTTTGATATCGATGTGCTTCTTCTCGACCGTCTCGGGTGTCGGCGGAAAGCCGCGGTAACGGCAAGATGCCGTCCACCGGGCCGTGTGGAGTGTGTTCGGCTTCAATGACGTCGGCGTAACAACAGTCTCCGCTCCGCGCGCATGACGACAATGTGCAGTTGTGATTCGTGTTCACCGATTTGACGCATACAGGCTGCCGCGCGTAGCTTTTTGCCTTGCGCGCGAACGAGGGCTTGCAACGCACACGGGCCTGACGCAGTTTGATTGTGGCACGCGTTGATGACGGCCTGTCGAGGGCTGCGCAGGGAAGCGCATGAGCAGATCCATAAGCAGCAAAACTGGGAACGGCAGAACGAGCGGCAGGCGCATGTCGATCGCGCGGCAAATGCAGATGCAAGTGTCGATGGCCGTCGCGCTTTGGCTGTGCGCGCCGTTCGCCTACGCGGCAGACGCGCCATCGACCAACGGGGCTGTCGCCAACAATCCGGTGCAGTTGCAGCCGCTCCAGCAGCTGAATGCGACCACGGAGCACCCGCTGTTCTCGCCGACGCGACGGCCGCCGCCGAAGCCGGTCGCGGCTGTGGCGCGGCAGGAACCACCGCCGCCGCCACCTCCGCCGCCGAGCGTGGTTGTGCTCGGCATCGTCAGCGAGAACGGCGATGGGCGCGCCGCGATCCGCGCTGGCGGCAACGGCGACAAGGTCATCCGCGTGCGCACCGGCGACGATGTCAGCGGCTGGAAGGTCGAGCGGGTCGAGCCGCGCCGGCTGGTCCTGACCCAGGGCGAACGCTCGGTCGATTTCGGGCTGTTTGACAGTGCTGCAAAGGCGGCAAAGGCCGCAAAGCCGCCGGAACGCCGGATCCCGCGGCCGAAGGTCTCAGCCCCTGGCGGCTGACTCCGCAGCCAGCGACGAGCGCAACGGCATTCGAGTCATCGTTTCGCGCTTCGCTGTAGGCTCTTGAATTACTGCCGGGTTTTCAGTTCACCGTGACCGCCGGTTCTGGTTCTCCGCATAGTTGAAAAATTTCTTCATCGAGGCGCTTCGCGTTAGGCCGCCTCAAACTGTCTTACAGAGTGGAGAGGCGTCCCGAGTTCGTCGGGCGCGTCCGCTTGGATGTGAGCGGGCGCACCGATGGCCTTGCGCGCTTCTGGTCGATCTGTCGGCATCGCGCCAGGCTGAGTTCCGGCATGGCCGATGCGTTGTTGTGGATGCTCGATTCGTATCACTTGCTGCATTGAGAGGCCTGCATGAATTCGCTACCCCGCGCTCGTCCCGGTTCGCGCCGCACTCTGTTTCTGGCCGGCGTGAGTTCGGTCGCGATCGCGGTGAGCTCGTCCGCAAGCGCACGCCCGTTTGGCACGTGGGGGGTGAACACCGCGGCGACGCAGGTGGCGACGGACGCGGCGCAGGTCGCGGCACAGCAAGCGCAACAAGCGGCCCAGAATAGCCAGCAGTCGTTGATGCGCGCGACGCGGGCGATCCAGGCCTTGCAGGCAATGCAGACCCAGGCGCGAAGCGTTGCCGCGAGCGCGCCGAGCACGATCCCGAACGGCCTCAACGTCGGCGGCCTGGTGCCGGACAGCGGCCTCAAGGCGACCGGCATCGCCAATCCCGTCACCACCTGGGTCGGCGCCAACACGCCGACCCAGACCACGAGCGGCGGTAAGACCACCGTCAACATCGACCAGACCCAGCCGCAGGCGCTGTTGAACTGGCAGTCGTTCAACGTCGGCACGGGTACGATTGTCAATTTCAACCAGCGTAGCAACGCCAGCTGGGCCGCGCTCAACAAGATCGCGGCGGGCGCCTCGCCGAGCCAGATCCTGGGCTCGATCAAGGCCGATGGCAGGGTCTACCTGATCAACCAGAACGGCATCATCTTCGGCGGTACCAGCCAGATCAACGTCAACACCCTGATCGCCTCGACGCTTGATCTGGACCCCAGCTTGACCGGGAGCAATTACAAAGCCTACCTGCAGGGCGGGCTGTTCCAGAGTTCGCTGCCAGCAGGAGTGACGAACGGACTGAACGCTGCGGTCTTCAACCAGGGCAACAATGGCAAGATCGTCGTCCAGCCCGGCGCCGTGATCGACACCATCGGGCAGGTCACTTCGAGCGGAAACGGTGGCTATGTAGCGTTGCTTGCCGACGGCGGCATCAGCAATGCCGGCAGCATCACCACCCAGAACGGCCAGATCATCCTCGCCTCGGGCGGAGCCGTGACCCTGGTCACGCCGACGGCGAGTGTTGTTGGCGTCAAGACAGCGATGCAGGTGCTCACCGGTGGATCGGCCACTCCGGTGGCTGGTAGCGGCGTTGTCCGCAACGAGACGACCGGGCTGCTTGTCTCCAACGACGGCGCCGTCACGCTTGCGGGCGGATCGATCAGCCAGCTCGGCGCCATCGTCGCCACCACCAGCACCACGCGGACGGGCTCGATCACTCTGAGCACGCTGTGTCAGCTCGGTTGCGGGAACGGCACTGACGGCAACGTTGTGCTGGGGGCGACGAGCCTGACCTCCATCCTGCCGGACGAAGCCAGCACCACGCTGCCTACCTCGACCGTCAATTCAACCACCACGGCGAATGGCACCAACGGTGCGACCGCCCCGTATTTCCAACAGGTGTTGCAGCCGCAGATCAACATCAGCGCTCAGGGGAATGTCGACGTCCAAGGTAGCGGCGCAGGTCTCGGCGGCGCGCTGATCAAGGCGCCGGGCGCGGCGCTCACCATCAGTGCCGGGAGCGGCGGCACGACGAACACCGTCCTGCTCGAACCGGGCAGCACCATCGATCTCTCCGGCATCGCCGGCGTGACCTTGCCGATGTCGACCAACCTGGTGACTTTTAAGATCACTGCGGCCGAGGTGGCGGACACGCCGTTGGCGCAGGGCCTGATCGGCCAGACGGTGACCATCGATCTGCGCCTGAGCGGCACCCGCGCCGACGGCTTCCAGTGGGTCGGCTCGCCGATCCTCACCGCGGCCGGCTATGCCGGGCTGATCCCCCAGAGCATCGACCAGATCCTCACCAGGGGCGGCACCCTCAACACGTCGGCGGGCAACGTGATCCAGCAGCCGGGCTCCGTGATCAACGTCTCCGCCGGCTACGTGCAATATCTCGGCGGTATCATCAACACCACGCGGCTGCTCGGCGCCGACGGGCGCACCTACAACATCGGCAATGCCAATCCCAACATCTCCTATGTGGCGATTGCCAACGGCTTCGTGGTCAACCATCCGCGCTGGAATGTCACCGAGGTCTATGTCAGCCCGCTCGGAGGCTCCGGCGCGTATTATGAGGCCGGCTACATCGCCGGCGCCAATGCCGGCGCCGTCAACGTCACTGCCAGCGCCCCGATTCTCGAAGGCGATATCGTAGCCGACGTCACCGCCGGCAAGCGCCAGCGCGCAGGCCTCGATCCGATGCCCATCGGCGGTTCGCTGGGCGTCAGTTTCGTCGGGAATGGTGGCCCCAGCGCGTACAATGTGGCGCTCGAGCCGCAGGCGGACGCAGGGCCGGATCCATATGGGCTGAGCACCTTCAGCTTTGCCAATGCGTCGACCTGGACGCCGGCGCTGACCAACGGCATCTTCCCGCTGTTCTCTGATGTACTGTCGAATGCCTCGCTCAACGCGATCTCGATCAAGGGCGCGAGCCAGCTCAACATGCCGACGGATGCAGTGCTGGTGGTTCGACCTGGCGGAAGTATCACCCTCGACGGGGTGTCGACCATCGACGGTGTGCTCAGCGCGCCGGGCGGCAACATCAGCCTGACCGGCTTCACCTATGGTGCCAAGACGCCACCGCAACAGCCGCCGACGCCGGCGCTGGTGATCGGGCCCAACGCGGTGCTGGACGTGCACGGCCTCTGGGTCAATGATACCGGTCTGTCCGCGGATCGGTTCCAGGGACCGGCCTACGTCAATGGCGGTAGCGTGAGCATTGCGACAGTGGCCGCAAGCAACGGGCCAAGTTCGGAAGATGGCGCTTTCACGGACGTCACCCAGAGCATCGTGTTGACACCCGGCAGCGTCATCGATCTGTCCGGCGGAGGCTATGCCGGCTTGACCGGCAAGCTCAAGACCGGGTCCGACGGCCTCCCGATCGGCAAGGGCGGCAGTTTGACTTTGACAACCTATCTCGGCGGATTTCCCGGCAGGATCGCGGGCAACGGTCAAGGGACCAACCCGTTTAACGTCGTCCCGCACGGCACCAACCCGGACGGCAGCGTCAACCATCCAAATCAAGCCAATATAATTCTGGGCGCTACGATCTACGCAGGCGGCTTTGACGGTGGTGGCACGCTGTCGCTGCAAGTGCCGACGGTCGTCATCGATGGCACGGCCGGACAGGTTACGTCATATCTCTCCGGTGCAACGGCCAATGCGCTTGCCGACGTCGCGGTTTCCGGCTTTGCCGTATCGGACGCCAAGGCCGGCCAGCTGGTTCTGCCGCCCTCATTCTTCACCGGCGCCTTCTCGCAGTACACGCTGTCCGACATCAACGGCGGCTCGACCGTCACGGCCGGCACGCAGCTGGTGTTGCGGCAGACCAATTTCTTGCCCACCGGCCATGAGATGCAGATCCCGACTGGGACGTTGGTGCGCAGCTTTGTATCGGTCGGGCAGTTGCTGGACGGATTGCGCCAGCCGGTCGGTCTGACCCTGAATTCCCAGACCGGCATTCTGGTTGACACCGGGAGCAGCATCGTCACCGATCCGCAGGCGACCGTCACCTTGAATGCTGCGGCGATCGCGCTTTCAAACGGTGGCACGGGCACGTTCGCGGCGACCACGGTCCTCGGCAGCATCGTCGCGCCGGCCGGTACCATCAACATCTCCGGCAACGGAGTCCGGATCGGCGCGACCGCCGATCTCGATGTCAGCGGCACCTTCGTGCCCAATCCTCAGGTGGTCGCCTATTCCACCGGCACGGTGCTGGGTGGTGGCACCATTACGCTTGCAAGCACATTTGTGAACGCGACTTCGGACAACGTCCCGGTCGTGGTGGAGCCCGGAGCCCGGTTCGATCTGCGGGGCGCGGCGGTTTCGGCTGCCAGCAGCCTGATCCAGCTGCCGCAGGGCGGGGTGGCGCCGCGTCTTGTGGGACAGGCAGCCTGGAGCAATGGTGGCAGCCTGCAGTTGCTCGGTACCGAGCTTTACTTCGCCGGCACGGTCGACGCATCTGGCGGCGCGCCGCTGGCGTCCGGCGGCAGCTTGACGATCGGGAACGCCAACAACTTTCCCACCGCGATCGTGATCGAGTCCGCTGGAGTCGTTGGGGCAAATCTGCCGGCCCCGAATGGATCGCTCACACCGGGGGTATTCATCGGCGCTGATACGCTCAGCGGCAGCGGCTTCGATTCCGTCACCTTGAATACGCAAACCATCGCATTCGCGGGTTCGATGAACGTAGCGATCCCCGGTGCGCTGACACTGAATGCAAGTTTCGGAAATATCGTGCTGCTGCCGGCAAGCAGTGGGCTGCTGCCGTCAGGCGTTGATCTTAGCAACTCCAGCAATAATTTCGGGCTCGGCAGCATCCCGAGCATCGGCGGCGCGGTCGTGAACCTCGATGCGGGCTATGTTCGCGTTGTCGGAAAGACCACTCCTGGGACGTTTGCGGTCCCGCAGGTTGCCGACGGCACGCTGAATATCTCGGCTCGGTGGATCGACCTGCAGGGCGCGATCGCGCTCGACAACGTCGTCAATACAGGTTTCACCAGCACAAGCGCGATCCGGCTGTTGCCCGACAACTATGGCGCGATCGGCAGCAGTAACAGCAGCGGTCGATCGACCTTCGTCGGCGCTCTGGTCGTGCCGGGCAACCTGACGTTGCGGGCGGCCGAGATTTATCCGGTCAGCAATACCGACTTCGTCTTGATGTCGACCGGCACACAGGGCTCCTCCAGCACCATCACCATCGTGCAGAACGGTGTTGCCACGGCACCACTGTCGGCGGGCGGCGGCATCATCGTCAGCGCGCAGACCATCGTGCAGAACGGCACGCTTTGGGCACCGCTCGGCAGCATCGTCCTCGGCGTTACGGATGCCAGCCAGGTTCCGGCCGGTTTCGGGAACATCTCCGGTCTGATAGGTGCGGGCAACTTGTTTGTTACAGGCGCGTTCGCGCCGACCAAGAACGTCACGTTGGGGACGGGCAGCCTGACCTCCGTCTCGGCGGCCGGCCTTGCGATTCCGGATGGCTACACCGTCGACGACACGACCTGGTACCGGGGCACGTCCGGTAACGCAAATGTGCCGCCGGTGCTGACGGCGCCGCCGGCCAAGTCGATCAGCCTGTTTGGCACCACCGTCACCACCAGCTCCGGCGCGGTGCTCGACCTCAGTGGCGGCGGCGACATCTATGCCACCGAATATGTGGCGGGCACGGGCGGTACGCGCAATGTGCTCACGACCTACCAGCAGAACCCGGCAACCGCCGCGATCACGCCGACCTATTCCGACGGACGGCAGGTCTATGCGCTGGTGCCGAGCTATCTGGCGAATGTGGCCGCGTACGATCCCAACTTCGCCGACACCCCCTATTGCTCCGGCACGGCGGTGCCGCCCGGCGCCAGCGTACCTTACGCCAACGCGATCAGCCCGGGCCAGTCGGTGACCATCGCCGGCGGCAACGGCATCCCGGCCGGTACCTATACGCTGCTGCCGGGCATGTATGCGACATTGCCCGGCGCTTACCGCGTCGTGCAGGTGGCGAACAATGTCAATCCGGGCGCGGCCAAGAGCTTCACCAGCCCGGACGGCTCGCAATATGTCACCGGCACCCTCGGCAATTCGCTTACCGGCGCGCAATCGTCGCAGTCCGCCACGTTCCAGCTACAGTCGCAGGCGGTGTGGTCGAGATATTCGCGCATCGACATCACCTCAGGCACGACGTTCTTCCGCAACCAGGCACTCGCCGCGGGCAAAGCTCCGCCGCCCTTGCCGATCGACGGCGGCGTGCTAGTGCTCGGTGCGATCGACTCCCTCAACCTGGCGGGCAAGAACCTGTTCGGACCCGGCACCAGCAGTCTCGCGCCAGGCCTCGTCGGTGGCGGCGGCCAGGTCCAGATCGGCGGCAGCAACATCCTGATCCTGGCTGGCGACAAGGCAGTGCCGGCGGACGCTTGCCTGAGCGGCAGCGCGCCCGGCTGCACGAGCTCGGCGAAATACCTTGTGCTCGATGCCGACCAGATCAGCGGCCTCGGTGCATCCTCGGTGCTGATCGGCGGCACCGCCCAGGTCGTCAATGGCGTCCAGAACATCGCAGCCACCGCACTCAATCTCGAGATCCTGACCGACGCGGCGCATCCGCTCACGGGCCCCGAGCTTGTGCTGGTCTCGTTGGGCGGCGGCGGCCGGGGCGTGGTGGTCGATGCCGGCAGCGTGGTGCGCGCGATCGGCACGGTGCCCGGCGGCACCGATCGTGACATCAGCTTCGGCGCCAATCCGGTCGCGCAGTACAACAATGGACAGCTGACCGGGTACACCGCGGGCGTGACCGGTGACGGCGCGATGCTGCGCGTCTCCAACGGCACCGCGGTGAACGTGACGCGGTACTTCGTGCCTGGCCAGTACAGCGGACCGGGCACGCCGCCGAGCAGCTCGACGCCGCAGGGCGCCTTCTCCATCGGCGCTGGCGCGGTCATCGACGGCGGCAACGCCCTTACGCTGGACAGCAGCGGCAACGGCGCGCTGGCCTCGAGCGCCGTCCTGACCGCGAGGAACTACGATATCGCCGGTTCGGTCATCAATGTCGGCGGCGGCTCGTCCGGCGTCGTGCTGAACACTGCGGTGCTGGCGAACTTCAACGACGCGGTCTCGGTCCGCCTGCGCAGCGCATCGGTGATCAATCTGTATGATGCCGGCGGGCTTCAGATCGGCGATGCCAGTCATCCGATCGGCACACTGACCTTCGACAGCGCCGGGCTGTACGGCCAGGGCGGCGCCACCACCGTCAACGCCGGCAACATCGATCTCGCCAACAGCCGCGGCGTTACCGGGACGGGCATCGCCGGCGCCGGCGGCACGCTGACGCTGAACGCCAGCGGGACCGTCACCGAGGATGTCGGCGCCAAGAGCTTGGGCGGCTTTGGCCAGGTCACTCTGAACGGTGGCCAGGCCATCGCATTCACCAGTGCTGGCAACCTGGATGCCGGCACGGCGAGCGTGCTGCTGTCCGCACCGGTGATACTGGTCAACGCTGGCGCCAGCCAGTCGCTGGTCAGCCGCGGCGCCGTGAGCCTGGTCACCGGTCCAGGCACTGCGCCCGCGAGCATCGCCTCCAACATCGGCGGCGCGCTCTCCGTCACGGCTGCGTCGATCTTCGATGCCGCGGTCATTCAAGCGCGGTCCGGCAATCTCAGCCTCATCGCGACCGCCGGCGACGTCGCGCTCGGCGCGGGTGCATCGATCGATGCCTCCGGTTCGCGGGTGATGGTCCTTGACGTCGTCAAGGATTCGCCTGGCGGCAAGGTGAAGCTGGTGTCGAACACCGGCAATGTGACCATCGACCCGCAGGCGACGGTCAACGTCGCATCCGCCGGCATCGGTTTCGCGGGCTCGCTTTCGATCCAGGCGGCAGGCAGCGTGATGCTGGGCGGCACGCTCGACGGGCACGCCGCGTTCAAGGATCTCGGCGGCAACTTCACGCTGAACGCCGGCAGCCTCGCCGCGGGCAGCCAGTTGCCGGCGAGCTTCACCGGCAGCATCGCGGTCACCCTGCAGCAGGGCGACATCGTGATCGGATCGGTTGCCAACGCGCTGGCGCCGGCCTTGAACGCCGGGCAGATCACGCTCACGGCGAGCAACGGCGGTGTCTACATTTACGGCAGCGGCGATGTGAGCAATCCCGCCAACCAGGTCACCACGCTTGATGCCAGCGGTCTCAACGGTCAGATCACGCTTTACGGTGCGAATGGCGTGGTGATCGGGGCCGGAACCCGGCTGACCGCGGCCTGGGTCAAGGACGATCCCTCGAATCCGAATTATGGCAACGGCACCTCGATGCTGGTGCAGAACGGCGGCACCATCAAGCTCGGTACCACCGGCACGCCGGACGGCACGCTGAATACGACCTATGGCTATGAGAACGTGTCTTCGTCCGGTGTGATCACGGTGGCATCCAATGTCACCTTCGATGTCAGTGGCGGGGCAGGGGGAACCAATATCTCGAACACCGGCGGACAGGTGATCCTGCGCGCCCCGCTCCTGAGCGATGGCACCGTCAATATCAGCTTCAGGGGCAATGTCGTCGACAGCAGCAACGGCGGCAAGCCCGGCGCTGGTGTTGTGGTCAATGCCTATGCAGTGTGGAGCACCAAAGACAGTCCGGCCGAGCTCGACAAGCATTTCGACGGCATCATCGATCCCGCCGGCTTCTATGCGCGGCAGACTGACGGCACGCCGATACAGGTTGTCTTCCCGACAAGCCCGGACGGCACTGCGTCGATCTATCCGATCTCGACCTACGACAACCCTGCTGCCGGTGCCTACACCCCTCACGTCAATTTCTACCAGAACACGCTGGTCGGTTTCGTGCAGGGGTTCAGCGTCCGCCCGAGGGATTCCGGAAGCTTCGGCAATGTCCAGAACGTGCACTACCGCCCCGAGATCGCTCTGATCAATCCGAACGCGACGATCAACGGCGGCAACATCACGGTCGCCAGCAACTGGAATCTCGGCGGCGTCACGACGCTGGCCACCGCGAGCCAGAATGCACCCCTGACCAACTACCAGCCGGCCTATCGCACCAGCGTCGGCGAGCCCGGCGTGCTGACCTTGCAGGCCATCAACAACGTCGTCATCAACGCCACGATCAGCGACGGCTTCTATGAATCCTCCAGCGCATTCGTGACGGATCCCTCGACCCAGGCCGATCTCGTCGCCAATCTGATCGCCAACAATCCCGCCCAGCAGCCGAGCACCGGGATCTACGAATTCAACACGACTTCGGCGGCGAGCCTGATGGCCATCGTCCCCGGCGTCAACAATGGCTCGTTCTCCTACAATTTTGTCGCTGGCGCGGCGATCGGAAGCGGCGTGCCTCCGGCCAATCCCAATGCCGTGATCCCGCTCCCGGACCCAACCTCCGTCAGCAATCCGCGCGGCAGCGTCATCATCGACGGGCACACCGCGTACGTCAGTTCATTTGGCACCTATGATTCCAATTTTAACTTTGTCTATCCGACGATCGTCATCCCGACCCTCGTGCGCACCGGCACCGGCGCGATCGACATCACTGCCGCCGGTAACGTCGCGTTCATCGATCAGACCGCGCCGGGTGCGATCTACACGGCCGGTCATATCGAGAGCACTCCGGTTGACTTCCGGGCTCCGTCAATGGCCGCGATGTATTTGGCGACCCCGAATGGCCTCGTGGGTCAGCCGAACTGGTCGAGCGGCGGCGGTGCGGTGACCATCAGCGCCGGCGGCTCGATCATCGGCATCGAGACGCCAACCGACGATGGCAACGGCAGCCAGTTTGGCGTCCCGAACGGCCCCACCGGCCAGTTCTGGAGCCCATGGTACTTTGGCTTCGGTCAGGCCACCGGTACAGCGACGCCCTTCTCCAGCTGTGGCATCTTCCTCGCGACTTGCCAGACCGCCGCCTGGATTAACTTCAATACCTTCTTCCAGGGCGTCGGCGCGCTCGGCGGCGGCAATGTCACGCTGATCGCCGGCGGCGATATCGTCGATATCGGCGCTTCGTTGCCGGAAACCCTTATGGTCGGCGGCGGCACCGGCGTCCCCGACAGGAATGGCAATGTAAACGGCCCCACCGTGACCTATTATGGTGGTGGCAATCTGGCGGTGAAGGCCGATGGCAATCTCCTGAGCAGCAACTTCCTGGTCGGCCGCGGCACCGGGCTGATCCAGGTGGGCGGTTCCGTCACCGTCGATCCGTCGAATCCAATCACCGGTCTGCCGACTGTCCTGCAGCAACTCGACGGCAGCAACAACGTCGCGGGGACTGTTCCGCTGCCGTTGCTGCTCGCTGTGCAGGATGGTTTCGTCAGGATCGCCGCCCGCGGCGCGATTGCGCTCGGTAATGTCTTCGATCCGGCGTCCCTGCCGAGCGACAGCGGTTGGCGCACGCCGTTTGGCGCCATGCCCGGCAGCAACAGTAACGGTGTCCATGATGCATGGAACCAGTACTTTACGACATACGGTCCTGGCAGCGGCGTCTCGCTGACCAGCACCGCTGGGGACGTGACAGCGCTGACCATCGCTAGGGACGACAGTGCGTCGGGCAACACGACTGGGTTGTTCCTCCACAATAACAGCACCATAGGAGCTGTTGGTTTGTTATTGCCGGCGACACTCGATCTGATTTCGCTGCAGGGCAATGTGGATCTCACCGCCGCCACGGCGCAGGCCACTCTCGTTTCTGTTCCGACCCAGGCCGGCGACGATACCGGCACAATTACCCTCGTCGCGGGGCAATCGATTCGCCTCGGAGCAGGGCTTGTGATGCAGGATCCTGCCACGACGTCGTCGCAATACATTGGCAACGGCGCCGGCAGCGATCAATACGGCGGCACAATCGGCTATCGCTCCAGCTACATCAGTCCGCTCGGGCTGGTGCCGCCCAGCCTGACCCAGGCCCTGCATGCGAACGACCCCGACCCGGTCGTCATCGCGGCCGGCCAGGACATCTACGCCGTCAACGCCGCTGCCAACAGCGTTAGCGGCCTGACGCTGAACAAGCCGGCGCGGATCGAAGCCGGCAACAACATCTATGGGGCACTCTCCGGGCCAGGCGTGCTCGCGACCACCAGCAGCGGTCCGCAGACGAATGGCTTCACCTTCATCGGGCAGAACAACAACGCCGGCGACATCACCAGCATCGTCGCGGGCAACGACTTTGTCGGTGGCAGCTATTACCTCTACGGCCCCGGCACCTTCGTGCTGCAGGCCGGGCGTGATCTGGGGCCGTTCACGGCGTCAGGCACTTCTGCTGCGCAGAATGGCATTGCGACGCTCGGAAACGGCACCTCGTTCGGCAGCGGGTTCAACCAGTCCTCCCAACTCCCCAGATTCTACCTACCGGCGCAGGGCGCCGAAATCGATTTGCTGTTCGGTGTCAAGCCGGGCATCGACTACACAACGGCGATTGCCAATTACGTCAATCCGGCGCAGGCCGGCACCGGCGGCATCGATTTCCTTGCCGACATCGCCTCGATCCTCGGCCAGTCGCGCGACCAGGCCTGGACCACCTTCCAGGGCCTGTCGCCGGCGCGCCAGCAATTGCTGGTCAACCGCGCTTTCCTCGACCTGCTGATCCAGGTCGGCAAGGACTACAAGAATCCGTCGAGCCCGTATTACGGGCAGTATGCCCGCGCCTACGCGGCGATCTCGACCCTGTTCCCCGCGGGCTATGGCTACACGGACAACAACACCGGCGGCGGCAACGGCGCCGCCACCAAGGTCCCGACCGGCAAGTTCAACATCGCGGCGTCGCTGCTCGAGAGCCAGCAGGGCGGCGACATCAACATCATCGGGCCGGGCGGCGGCATCACGGTTGGGCACAGTTCGCTCGATGCGCTGCTGCCGAACCAGGAGGGCATCCTGACGCTTGCCGGCGGCAGCATCCGCGCCTTTGCCAACGACTCGATCCTGGTCAACCAGAGCCGCATCATGACCCAGCAGGGCGGCGACATCGGCCTGTTCGACGCCAATGGCGACATCAACGCCGGATCGGGACCGAAGACCTATGCCTCCAGCCCGTCGGTCAGCGAGGTCTGCGACGTCAACGGCTATTGCGCGGTCAATCCGCAGGGGCTCGTCACCGGCGCCGGCATCGCCGCGCTGGTGACGCTGCCGGGACAGGATCCGACCAAGAGCAACGTGACGCTGATCGCCCCGCGCGGCACCATCGATCTGGGCTCGGCGGGCGTTCGCTGCAATGATTGCACATTCGTGGCGCTGGTCGTGCTCAACGCGTACAACGTCAATGCGACCGGCACGGTGACCGGCCTCGCCTTCACGCCGCCGCCGAACACCGTCGCGCTGACCACCGCCACCAACACGACAGCCGCCACCCAGCAGGCCGGCCAGGTGGCGCCGGCCAAGCCCAACGACCAGCCCTCCATCGTCATCGTCGAAGTGCTGGGTTATGGCGGCAGCGGCGGCGAGACGCCCGACACCAGCGGCGGCGGCGCCGGTCAGGGCACGTCGAAAACCGACGACGACAAACGGCGACGGGGCGAGCAATAGTCGCTGTTCGCGCGATTGCAATCGCATTTGCCGCTGCTGCGGCAGCAGAGCAGTGGGGCCTCGTGGTTCGAGACGCGCCGCAAGCGGCGCTCCTCACCATGAGGGTCTGGGATTGTGCCACACAAAACAAGACCTCGTCCTGATGTGAGGCTCTGTCCTCATCCACTGTCGTCGTCGCCCGGCTCGACCGGGCGACCCAGTACGCCGCGGCCTATCGGCTCACCCACTGCCGTCTCTGGAATACTGGATCACCCGCATGCGCGGGTGATGACGCTGAGCAAGCTGAGTGAATCTATTCCGCCACCGCTGAGGAGCCGCGTAGCGGCGTCGCGAAGGATGGCCGCGACAATGGTGCGCGCCAGATTTCCATTCATTTGCGATTGCCCTGAAGGCCCGCTGCCGATCCGGTTCAACCTCATCGCGCCATGCAGCAAGCACAGAAAGAAGGCCGGGCGTCTCGATCGAGACGCCCGGCCGGTTGCTTGTCGATAGCGTTCCGCGTGCCCGGTGCTGACTTACTTCGCGCCGCCGGTGACGCCAGTGCAGCCGTCGACCTGACCGCCGGACGTGCGATAGGCGGCAATGGCGGTCGGGCGACCGCCGTCGATACCGGGCAGCAGGTACTGGGCCTGCAGCGATGCCGCCCAGGCCGGATCGAGCTCGTGCAGGCCATTGTTCTGGATGATCGCCGCGACGTTCGGATCGTACCCCGGGTTGGTCGCGTTGGAGCTTGTCGGATCGTAGGGCGACAGGTCGCTCTGCGATCCGCCGAAGAACCAGGCGAGCCAGTTCGTCAGTGCCGGCACGCGCGTCCCCGACGGATCGGCGTAGCAGCTGTAGACATCGAGGAACGATGCGCCTGTGATCGGATAGGCGCCCGCGCCTTGCGGGGTCGCGATGACCGATCGGCCGGCATACGACACGCCGCCGAAAATCGCGCTCGGCCCGTACACCTGGGCATAGATATTCCAGTCGTTGTAGGTGGCCGGAGCCGCCGGGAAGTTGAGGTTGCCGAACGCGATCTGGGCGCCGAGCGGAGTCGGCGGAACGAAGTTCTGCGCGCTGCCGCCCACGGCCTGGCCGGGATGGTAGACGCCCGAGATGCGCTGGTCCTGGCTCTGGATGCTGGCGGACAGCGGTGCCGGCGCCGACAAAGTATTGCCCAGGATCTCCTCGCTCACCGTCTTGGCGTAGGGCTGGGTGAAATCGGCGCTGAGATAGCCGATCCGGCCGGCGCGGAGCGAGCCCGTTCCGATCTTCAGCGCCTCGTGGTTGCTACCCTCGGCGCTGATCCAGCGCGGATCGGGGCGGTCCGAATCGTCCTCGACCGCGAGTGAATCGCGGTGATCGTGATTGGTGTCGCCTTTGACCGCGCGGATGTTCTCGAGCAGGTTGATGAAGCTGGAGGAAGGCAAATTGGCTGTGGTGGACACCGTTCCGCCACGAGTGACGCCGACCCCGGTGAAGATCGCCTTGTAGTTATACGTTCCAGCGGGATCGAGCAGCGGGCAGAAATTGGCGAGATAGTTGGTGAGGATGAAGCTCGAGCCGGATTCGTCCGAACGATACACCACCTTGATGGGCAGACGGCCGCTGGTGTAGGCGACCGGCGTGAGCGCGCCGTTGGTATTGTCGTCGTAGAAGTGCTGCAGCTGTTGCGTGCCGTTCTTGTCGAGGTAGGGGATCAGCGTCGAGCTATCGCTCCAGTCGGTCACTGTCGCCGAGAAGATCGCGCACAGTTGCGCCGCCGAAAGCTGGATCGCGCCGCCGGCCTGGGTGTTCGGCGTCAACGCCGACTGGTTGGACCAGACCACGCCGGTGACGGGATTGCTGGTGTTGACGGCGATCGCGACCGGCACTTCGAGAACCGGGACCTGGATCGGCGCACCGACGCCGGCGGAGTTGTAGGTCGCGGCGGCGCTGGTCTTCGCAGCGATCAGCACCGTGTTCTGCCAGTTGGTGGTCGGCACGAAACTGCCGAACGAGACCGTGGTCAGGCTGCTCAGGTTGTTGGCGAGCGGTACGTCGCTGGTGACGAAATCGAGCTGCGGATATGGATATTTCGAGAAGTTGGCGTTCGCGGTGTCGCGGAACGGCGGATTGAGCGACGGCCGCTTCACCAGCGTCGGCGCCGTTTTCGGATTGCCGCGGAACAGCTGGTGCGTGTCGTTGGCGATGTAGGCGCGCTGGCCGTTGCCGGAGCCGACCGCGGCGAACAGGCCTTCGACCGCGGTGGAGAACATCGTGCAACTCGCGGGCAGCAGGCCGGGACTCGGTGCCGCGGTGGTGAAGCTCGGCGAGAAGGTCTGTCCGTCATTGGCGACGGTGGTGCCCGCATAGCAGTCGAAGATCTGCCGCAGCGCCAGCGATGGCAGCATGCTGCCGCCGCCATAGATGCCGGTCGAGATCGTGCTCTGGGCCGCAGCCGGCTGCTGGGTCCCGATCATGGCGGCAGCCGAGAGCACGACCAGCGAGGTCGTGCCCAGCAGGCGCCCGGCGAAGGATTGCGTTTTCATCGTGATGCTCCCTGTTTTCAATCATGTCACGCAAGCGCCGCGCGACCGCTCGATGAGTCTCGAGATATCCCGATCTTGTTCGGTGGTGATCAGTGAATGGCGATGAAGAAGACCTTGCAGGAACGTCTCAAGACAAATCAAACGTATCCGCCGCGCAAGACGAACGACCTTGCGCGCCGTTGTCGGTATCGGCGCCGATGTGGCTCGCATCTCTAAGACAATCTGAGAGATGGTGTTGCGCAGCCGTTTGCGTTGATTTTTGTTGCGGCTGCGTCGAATGACAACGCGATGAAGGGTGGCGCCACATCCATGATGAGGTCGCAAGCCTGCGCGTCAACTCTTGCTCGTGATCAGGCTTGTGCGCGTGACGACAGAGAAGCGACCTTGCGTGGTGCGATCGCACAAATCTCGGCACGAAAAAACCGGGCGCCTCGGTCGAGGCGCCCGGCCGTTGTCGTCGAGGCTGCCGGATCAGGCGTGGCTGCGACCTGGTCCAGTGCCGTCACGCGTTACGGATTGGCACCGCCGGTGACGCCGGTGCAACCGTCCTTGCTGCCGCCGGAAGCGAGCGCGATGGCGACACCCGAGCCGGCCGTCAGCACGCCGTTCTTGATGCGGGTCTGCCATGCGGAAGTCAGCGCCGAAAAACTGTTGTTCCGCAGGATGGCCGGGGCCTGATTGGCCGTCGGATTCTGGTAGAACCAGTTCAGGAAGTTGATCAGGTTCTGCCCGTTGGTGTTGTTGCCATAGCAGCTATAGAGATAGAGGAAGGTGGTGCCCGACAGCGGATAGGCGCCATTGCCGTTGGTCAGCGGGAGGACCGAGAGGCCTCCGACCGACAGTCCGCCGTGATTGGTGGACGGCTCGGTCGCAGGGTAGTTGATGCCATACACGTTGTAGGCGGCCCAGGTCGATGTCGTCGATGGAGGCGTCAGGGCCGCGTCGCCCCAGGCAGTGTTCACGGCAGCCGGTGTCGGCGCGATGAACGTCGGGCTCGTCGTCGTGGTGGTCGCCGGGATGTAGGTGCCGTGGATGCGCTGGTACTCGTTCTGCACCGAGGCAGAATTCGGCGCATTGCTGGCGATGGCGAAGGGCTTCACGAAGTCGCCGCTGACATAGCCGATGCTGTTCGAGGTGTTGGCGACCCCGGACTGAACTCCGCCGCTTCCGGTTGCACCAACCCAGTTGTTTGTGATCGTCGTGTTGTTGATGTTGGCGATCAGGTTGCTGAAGCTGGTGCTCGGCAGGTTGGTGGCGCCGAAGATCGTCGCGTATTTGGCGGTGCCATTCTTGTCGATCAGCGGGCAGACCGCCTTCAGATAGTTGGTCAGAATGAAGCTCGTGCCGCTGCCATCCGAGCGGTACACGACCTTGATCGGCGCAGACGTGGTCGTGTACTGCGCGGCGGTTCCGATGCCGTTGCCGACATTGGTGTAGTAGAACGGCTGCGACACCAAGGTGCCGGTGCTGTCAAGAGTTGGAATGCTGGTCGAGCTGCTCCAGTCGGTCACCAAGCCCGAGAAGATCGCGCAGAGTTGTGCGCCCGAGAGCTGGATGGCGCCGCCGGCCACGATATTGCCGCCAGACTTGACCTGTGAATTGGGCGTGAAGCTCAGATTGACTGGGATGGCCACCGGAACCTCGAAGGCCGGCAACTGCAGCGGCTGACCCCAGCTCGACGTATTGTAGCTGACGTTGGTGGAGCCGCTCGCGGTCACCGTGGCCGGCAGCGAATTCCAGTTGGTGGTCGGAGTAAAGGTGATCGACGAGGTCGTCATGGCCGCGAGGGTCGCGGGCAGCGGCGAATCGCCGAGGCCGACGTCCACGCGCGGATAGGGATAGGAGCCGAAGGTCGTGTTGAGGGTGTCGACATACGGCGGCTGTGCGGAGGGGAACAGCGGCTGCTGCGACGTGGAGGTCAGGCTGAACGTGGCCGGAGGAGTGACCGTGCCGCCGTACCACTGGCTCGGCTTGTTGGAGATGTAGCCACGCAGGCCGTTGCCGCTGCCGACACCGGCGTACATGCCCTGCACCGACGTCACGATCGTGCAGGTGTTCGGCAGCAGGCCGGGGGTCGGCGTATTGGCGTTGAAGCTGGACGAGAACGTAAAGCCGTCGGTCCAGCCCGACGCACCGACGGTCGCGCCGGTGTAGCAGTCGAAGATCTGGCGGAAGGCTTCGGAGGCGAGCGTGCTGCCGCCGAAGTAGAGGCCGTTGCTGGCCGCCGCATTCGCCGGCGTGGCTGCCGACGAGGCGAGCAGCGCGAGCACCGAAGCGGTGCCGAGCAGTTTGGTGGATTGCAGTTTCATTTCACTCATCCTGTGGGGTTGGTCACCGGACGCGCGTCGTCATCCCGTCGTCACGAGACTGCAAAGTAATCTTCAGATTAGATGAAGTTGTTTTGCTGCCTATTCCAGATTCATGAGATGAATCTAAGAAAAAACAAAGGTCCCGTACGTCGACGTCATGTCTCCGTCGCCGATGATGAGCTTCACGTCTAATAGACAACTTTGAACGCGGCTTCGCGCAGAGATTATTTTCGATATTGATCTGAAAAAAATCTTGGCAACGGGTCGCGAGATGATCTATGGCTTCTTGGTCTGACGCTGTGCTGCCAGACGATGCAATGTCCGGTAGTACAACTTTCGCGTGATCTCATCTCGAGCGGAGCCTCCTACATGGAAGACAATCCGAGCGGGCCACTTGCGATTCGCGTGGAGCATGGCGGCCATGCGATTTTGGTGCGGCCGGTGCAGCAGCCGTTCGCAAACGTGCGCGGCGAGCTTCCGTCGTCCAGCCTGAGGCGCGCGCAGGATCTGCATCAACAGGGCGTCACGCATGCCAGGCAGGATCGCTGGCGCCAGGCGCTGCGGGCGTTCAACGAGGCGGCGCGGCTCGCACCGGAGCAGCCGGCTTTCAACTACTGCAAGGGTGTCGCGCTGTGCCGCTTCGACCGCTTCGACGATGCCCGCGAGGCATTCATGGCGGAACTTCGCGTGCTGCCGACGCATGCGCCGGCGCTGGCCGAGATCGGCACCTGCCTTGCGCGCACCGGGCGCACGCGCGACGGCATTCCCTATCTTCAAGAGGGACTGCGGCTGATGCCCAACATGCAGCTCGCGCAATACAGCCTCGGCCTGGCGCTGTTAACCGAGAACAGACGTGACGAGGCTATCCAAGCGCTCGACCGAGCGATCGACCTTGATGGCGCCTACGCGGATGCCTACCGCACGCGCGGCCTCGCTTATGTGATGGATGGTCAATTCGACAGGGCCGTGGAGGATCTGCGGGCCGCCTCCACGATCGACAGCCAGAACTACAAGGCGATCATCGAGCTCGGGATGAATTTCGGCGCTGCCGCCCGCGACCTGCAGGCAGCGCGGTTGTTCGAACTCGCCGCCGAAAGTGCGCCAACGGTCGCCTTGCCGCAATACATGTACGGCCACTTCCTGATCAACCAGCGGCAGTTTGAGCGCGGGCTGGGCTTTATCGACCGCGCGCTCGCGCTCGATCCGCTGCAGGCCGAACATCACGTGGCCCGTGGATTCGGCTTCCTCGGACAGGGCCGCATCGAGGATGCGGTCGGGGCCTATCGGCGTGCGGGCGAACTCGATCCCGGCAGCGCCATGGTCGCCGGCACCCTGCTGTTTGCGCTCCAGCACAAGCCGGGCGTCACCCGCGACGAGCTGTTCCGCGAGCACAAGCGATGGGCAGCGCTGTATCGGCCGAGCGCGCCGCAGGATCGCCTTGCGTTCCCGAACACGCCGGAACCGGCGCGCAAGCCGCGGCTTGGCCTCGTATCGGCGGATATGCATCGGCATGCGGTGGCGTTCCTCACCCTGCGCGCCTTCGAGGCGCTCGCGGAGCTCGGCTACGAGATCGTTTGCTACAAGACCGACAGCAAGCGCCAGGACGACGATTTCAGCGAGCGCTACAAGGCGATTGCCCTGAATTGGCGTGACGTGTCCGGGCTCAATGACGTGGCGCTGGCGCAGCAGATTGCGGACGATCACGTCGATGTCCTGTTCGACCTCTCCGGCCACACTGCCGGTAACCGTCTGTCGCTGTTCGCGACGCGTGCTGCGCCGATCCAGCTCGGCTGGGCGGGCTACGTCGGGACGGTCGGCCTCGACACCTATGATGGCCTCATCGCGGATGCGGTGGAAATTCCCCCGGAGCATGACGCAGCCTATGTCGAGCGTCCGATCCGGCTGCCGGACTGCTATGTCTGTTATCATCCGCCCACCAATGCGCCGGAAGTGCCATCGCTGCCGTGCTTGAACGAGGGCCGCTTCACCTTCGGCTGCTTCAATCGCCCGGCCAAGCTCAACGAAGAGGTCGGCAAGGCCTGGGCGCGCATTCTCGAATTGGTGCCGGACTCGCGCATCCTGATGGTCTATGGCGGCCTTGGCGAGGCGAGCACGCGTGACGCCATCCATGGCGTGCTCGGCCGCGGCGGCGTGCCGATGGAGCGGGTGGAGCTGGTCGGCGAGAGCGAGCAGATCAAGCTGTTGCAGGCCTACGGTCAGGTCGATCTCGCGCTCGATCCGTTCCCGTACTCCGCCGGCGTCACCACGCTCGAGGCAATGTGGATGGGCGTTCCGACCGTCACCTTCGTCGGCGACACCTTTGCGGGCCGGCACTCAGCGGCCCATTTGACGGGGGCAGGGTTCGCCAGCTTCTGTGCTCACAGCATCGACGACTACGTCGCCATGGCGGTCGACTGGAGCTGCCGCCGCGATGAGCTCGCGGAGCTGCGCCGCGGCCTGCGCGACCGCGTCGCGGCCTCGCCGCTCTGCGATCCCCCGCGCTTCGCGAACAACCTGTCCCGCGAACTGATGCGGCTGTGGACCGAATGGTGCGCGGCGAAGAATGCCCGGGATGCAGCGTAGCGCACATTGATTTCGCCGTCGCCGGACCTGTCCCGGTGATGCCCGGCCCGGCTGCGACGAAGCAAAACGCCAGTGCCGTGAAGGCGCCGGCTGGCGAACAAGGGACCATTCCGATGTCAAAGGCAGGGACCAACGAGGCACATGCGATACAAGCAGGGCTTGCGTTGCTGAAGGGAGGGTCATCGGAGCGGCGCGAGGAATTTGTCCGGAGTGTCGTGGATCGCGCGATTGCTCTATTTCGCGATGGTCAGCTCAACAGTGCGGATGTGCTACTTGAGACCATTGAGCACGAAGCCGGCGTACGCCAGCGTGCGTTGCACATGCGTGGCGTGATCGCGCTGTATCGCGGCGAGGACGAGCAAGCGCTCGAACTGCTCGAGGAGGCGATCCGGCTCGATCCCGCCGATAACGAAGCGCACGCCAATCTCGGTGCGCTCCTGCTCAAGGACCATCAGCATCCGCAGGCACTCGCCGCGTTTGCGGCGGCGTTGACGCTGCGGCCGGACAACGTGCCGGCCCTGTTCGGCCTGGCGCAGGCGCTGACGAAGCTTGATCTGACCGACTTCGCCCACAACGCGTACCGCGACATCCGGGCTCACGCGCCCGACTATGTCGAGCCGGTGGTCGATTTCGCGACGCTGCTCAACGACATGGGCCGTACCGACGAGGCCATTGAAGTCGTACGCGACATGCTGGCGCGGCACCCCGATCATGCGCATCTGCACACGGTTCTCTTCATCTGTCTGTTCGTTCACGGCGACTGGCGCGCCGCGTGGCCGCACAACGAATGGCGATTGAAGGAGCCGGAGGTGCTTAAGCACCTGTTGCCGACCCAGCGGCCGCGCTGGGAGGGTGAGGATCTCGCCGGCAAGACGATCCTGCTGCAATGCGAGCAGGGATTCGGCGACATCATCCAGTTCGTGCGTTATGCGCCGATGGTCAAGGCACGGGGCGGCCGCGTAATCCTCCGTGCACATCAGCAGCTGCTGTCACTGATGCGATCCGTGCCCGGTATCGACGATCTCTTCAGCAACGAGGAGACGGCGCCGGCGTTCGACCTGCACGTGCCGTTGATGTCGCTGCCGCTCATCTTCGGAACACAAAGCGACACGGTTCCGGCGCCGGTCCCCTACATCACACCGGATCCGGGGCGGATCGCGCAGTGGCGCGAGCGTCTGGCGAACTACGCCGGTATCTCCGTCGGTTTGGTTTGGCAAGGCAATCCGGCGCATCCCAACGACTGGCACCGCTCGATCCGGCTCGGCCAGCTGCGACCCTTGCTCGACTGTCCGGGTGCGCGGTTCGTCAGCCTGCAGATCGGTCCCGGCGAACAACAGGTGCAGGAGTTCGCCGGCCGTATCCTCGATGCCGCTCAGCTGATCGATCCGACGTCGTTTGCCGACGTGGCGGCGATCATCGCCAATCTCGATCTCGTCATCACGGTCGACAGTGCGATTGCGCATCTCGCCGGCGCCATGGGCAAGCCGGTTTGGATCCTGCTTGCCAGCTCCAGTGATTGGCGTTGGCTCAAGGATCGCGCGGATACGCCCTGGTACCCGCAGGCGCTGCTGTTCCGGCAGAAGGACGCGGGCGACTGGGCCGGCGTGGTTGCTCGGCTGCGCGCCGCATTGTGGTCCTTCGCCGGCTCCAGTGCTTCGTCTTCGATGGGCGGGAACGCAGATCCGGTGATCGCCTCGGCGTTGCGGATGACGGCGAGCCCACGCGAAGCCAGTCCGGTCCTCTGCGATGCATTGTTCGTCGAGGCCTGTCGCCAGAGCCGCACAGGACATCTCGATCGATCGAAGGCGCTGTTCGAGAAGGTTCTTTCTCTTGACCCCGGTCATGTCAACACATTGTGCAATCTCGGCGCGTTGGAACTCGTTTTGGGTAACGCGAGGCGTGCGCACACTTTGCTGCACACTGCGGTCACCCAGGCTCCTGATCTCGCACCGGCACGCATGGCGTTGGCCGATGCGTTGATGGCCGCTGAGAAAGCCGAGCAGGCGCTCGTGCAGTATCGCAGGGCAATCGAACTGGCGCCTGCGAGCGCCGATGTTCATGCAGCGTACGCCAATGCGCTGTGCAAACTCGGTGACAACGAGCACGCAAGCGGCATGCACGCCGACATGACAAGGCGCCTCATCGATCAGCATTATCGCAAGGCGTTGGAACTCGCGCCCGTCAACGATACGGTGCATGCCAAATATGCGTTGGCGCTATGCGGGTTTGGCGATTTCGACACTGCGATGACGCACTTCCTCGCAGCAACGAAGATCAATCAGCAGCAGTCGCCCGAGTTCTACGAAGCCTTGGGCCGTGCCTGCGTCACGCGAGGCAACCTGCATGGCGCCGAAATCAGCCTGAAACATGCGATTGCACTCGATCCGAGCCGTGTGACCGCTCATTGTGCTCTGGGCGATCTCTCGCTCGCACGTCAACAGCATGATGAAGCGGAAGCCAGTTTCCGTACAGCGCTGGCGTTCGATACGCAATGCGTCGTGGCCTTGCAGGGAATAGAACGTGTGCAGGCGTCACAGCGGACGGTGATCGCGAGCGGAATGTCGTGACGTGGGTGTCGTCGCGAGCGACAGCCATCTTGCTGGCGCGCAACGTTGCGTCGTCGATGGAACCTGGCGAACGGGATTTGCGATCGACGCCGCTTCGAGTGTAGCAAAATCAACGCTCGCTTCGTGTCGAAGAGAGCAAATGCATGTCATCGTCTGTAGCGAGGTGTGTCGCAAAATAACTGCTCGTTGTGGTTTCATTGCCGTGTCATTTACTGCGGCTAGAAACGGCGCGACCGGATGGAAGCGTCTCAAATGCCGCGGTTGGGGATGGGGTCCCTGGAATGAGCGACACCACTCGAGCGGCGTTGCTCACACTCCTCGTCGCAAGTTACGACGACCTCAAACAACGTTTGACGCGTCGGGCCGGATCGGCCGATCTTGCCAACGAAGCCTTGCAGGACACGTTTCTGCGCTTGAGCAATGCGGATGGAATCGGACCCGTTCGCGACCTCCATGCATATCTGTTCCGCGTGGCGATGAGCGCCATCAGCAATCGTCGGGTGGCGGAGCGGCGGCGCCGCGTGGTGCGCGAAGCGGACCCGCTGTTCGATCTACCGGACGAAACGCCGGGTCCGGACCGGATCATCGAGGCGCGTTCGGAGATCAACGCGCTCAAGCGCTCCATCGAGGAGTTACCGGCCCGGCGTCGCGAGATATTCATGGCGATATGCGTTGAAGATGCGCCGCTGAGGCTCGTCGCGGAGCGCTTTGGCGTCAGCGTTCGGACGGTGCAGGTTGAGCTCAAGCAGGCGTTGGCGCATTGCGCGATCTGTCTCGATCGCAACGCGCGGATGTCCGGAGTCGCATTTCGGCGTCGAGGTCCGTTCGGCCAGCGGGATCACGCGCCGCGGGCCCCGCTGGGCGATGAAACTACGGTGCTGGCACAGCGGTTGCCGTTGGGCGACGGCAGGTGACATGTGATGGATCAGCAGGCTCACAGCGTCGGACATCATGCCTCGACCAGCGGAACGAGCCTGGTCGATCGAGGGGCAGCCATAGCAGTGCGTGAAAGCAATACGGCTGCCACGCCGCCGATCGACTTCATGACTTATCTTGCCGGCAAGGGCGCGTTGCGCGACGGGCAGAAGGAAGACATCGCCGGTCGGACCCGCAACGCCGACGGATCGGCAGGCAATGTCGATTGGAGCGCAGTCACGAAACTGACCCCCTCGGCGCTGGCGGACGAACTCGCAAGCTTCTATCGATGTGATCGTGCCCGTCGCGACGATCTGGTGGATGGGCGCTTCGCCGGCGGCGAGATGTCGACCCGCTTTCTCAAGGAGGAGCGGCTGTTTCCGTATGAAAGCGCAGCCGGAAAGTTGCGCCTTGCGGTGGTCGTTCCGATCGATGACGAGACCGTGCGGGCGGTCGAGCTGGTGTTGCGCCGACCGGTCGCGCTCGCGGTGGCGACCGCCGAAGACCTGGAGGCGGCGCTTGCATTGCGGCTCGAGGCGGAGCAGCCCAGCGATGCTCAGGAAGCCGGCGCGAGCGCGGGCGAGGACAACCTCGACAATCTGCGCGACCTTGCGCGCGGTGCGCCGGTGGTACGGGCGCTGGATGACTTGTTGCGCCTCGCTGTCGAGCAGCGGGCGACGGATCTCCACATTGAGCCGGCGGGGAATGCGTTGCAGGTGCGATTGCGCGTTGACGGCATGCTGAAGCATGTGGCGGCGCCGCCGATCAGCATGGCGAAGGGAATCTTGTCGCGCCTCAAGATCATGGCCGGCCTTAACATCACCGAACGTCGGCTGGCGCAGGACGGGCGTGCCCATATCGTGGTCAGCGGCAACGAGATCGATTTGCGCGTCGCGACCATGCCCACGATGCACGGCGAATGCGCCGTCATTCGGTTGTTGCGCAAGGGAGCAGGGTTGGTCTCGATCGACCAGATCGGCCTCAGCGCGCGCAACGAATCGATTCTGCGCAAGGCGTTGCAGGCGCCCTATGGCATGGTCATCGTCACCGGACCGACTGGATCGGGCAAGACCACGACGCTCGCGGCGTCGCTGGCGGTCATCAATGAGGCGACCCGCAAGATCCTGACCGTGGAGGATCCGGTCGAGTACCAGATTCCCGGCATCACGCAGACCCAGGTGCATCCCGGGATCGGATTGACCTTTGCGTCGGCGTTGCGCTCGTTCATGCGGCTCGATCCCGACGTCATCATGGTCGGTGAAATGCGCGATTCCGAGACCGCTCATATCGGCGTCCATGCCGCGCTGACCGGGCATCTCGTCCTGACGACATTACACACCAACACCGCGGCGGGCGCGATCACGCGACTGATCGACATGGGCATCGAGAGCTTCCTGCTCGCGTCGTGCGCGCGGGTCATCGTGGCGCAGCGGCTGGTACGGATCCTGTGCGACCATTGCAAAGAGAGCTACCGATTGTCAGCCGCGGACGTGGCTGCCGACGAGCGTTATGCCGCGCTCGGGATTGCGGCGGGCGAGGTGGTCTGTCGTCCCAAGGGCTGCGACTGGTGCGGCTCGACCGGGTTCCGCGGGCGCAAGGGCGTGTTCGAGATCATGGAGATTGGTCCGGCCGTGCGACGGGCAATCGGGCCGAAGACCGATGCCTCCGAGCTCGAGGCCGTGGCGCGGGCTGCGGGGATGACGTCGATGACCGAGGACGGCATCGAAAAGCTGCGCGCCGGCCAGACCACGCTCGATGAAATCTTCCGCCTGACCACGAGTCTGTAGGTGGATCATGCCGCACTACCGCTACCGGGCATTGACCAAGGCCGGCGAGATCATTCTCGGCGACGTCGAGGCGCCCTCCCGCGAGGAGGTGTTGCGGCGGATCGAATATCTCGGCCATCTGCCGGTCGAGGCGGAGGTCGCGGGCCGCAACGTGCTTCGCGCCGGCATTTCCAGTGGAAGCCTGCCCAAGCAGCGCGAGCTGACTACCTTTCTTCGACTGCTCGCTTTGCTGCTCCGCTCGGGGTTGACGCTCGAGGCCGCGTTGCAGACCCTGGAGGAAGACACCAACAAGGCGGTGGCTCGCTTTGCCGGCGGGTTGCGCTCGGCAGTCTCGGGCGGCGACGGCTTTGCCGAGGCGCTGGAGCGCTATAACCAGGTCATTGAGCCGATCTATATCGCGATGGTGCGTGCCGGCGAAGCCTCCGGCAAGCTCGAAGTGGTGTTGCGGGCGATCGTCCAGGACCGGACGCGGCGCGAGCAGCTGTCGCAACGGATATCGGGAGCGATCCGCTATCCGTTGTTCCTCGTCGGATCGGCGCTGGTGATCCTGTTCTTCTTCCTGCTCTACGTGGTTCCACAGTTCGAGTCGGTGTTCTCGGAATTGCGCGGCCGGCTCAATTCGGGCGCCGCCTTTGCGCTCACGATGTCGACCTGGCTGCGCGCCAACCTCAATACTTTTCTTGGCTCCTGCACCGCGGCGCTGCTGCTCGGCTGGTTCATCTTGCGCCAGCCGGCGGCACGGGCGCGGGTGATGGAGGTGCTGGTGACCATTCCCGGCGTGTCCGGGCCGATGCACGACCGTCGCACCGCGCGCTTCATCGGTACGCTGGGGCTTCTGGTCGAGAACGGCGTCGCGCTCCCTACCGCGCTCAAGATCCTGCGCGATATCATCACCGAGCCCCGTTACGCGGCCGCGGTCGAGCGGGTGCATGAGCAGGTGCGCAACGGCCGCCGCTTCATCGAGGCACTCGCCGAGAGCGACCTGGTGCCGCCGCTCGCGGTGCGCATGCTCCGGGTCGGTGACGAAACCGGTGACCTGTCGGCGATCGCACAGCACGCCGCGGAGCTCTACGAGCAGCGGCTTGCGATCGGGCTTGACCGGTTGATGGGCGCGATCGGACCCATCACCATCATCGCGGTCAGTATCGGCATCGGGACGCTGGTGGTGTCGATCATGAGCGCGCTGCTCAGCATCACCGAACTCGCGATGTAGGAACAGCTGATGGCGCCAACGCGAACCGCGGGTTCATGTGCCGGCTTCACCCTGATCGAGATGATGGCGGTGATGCTGATCATTGCGATGTTGGCTTCGCTGGTGGTGGCCATGGTCCCCGGCACCGGGCGTGGCAAGTTGAAGGCATTGACGCTGCAAACGGCGGCCTTGCTGCGCCGCGAGCGGCTTGCCGCCGTTCTCACCGGACAAAGCCGCCGGGTGTCGCTCGATGGGAATACGCGAACGATCGTGGGGCCGAGCGGGGCTGTCGCGATTCCGCGCGATGTCGTGGTCGATGTGGTCGGCGTCGACGAGCTCTGGTCGGGACGACGGGCGGTGGTCCGGTTCGAGCCCGATGGCGCATCGACTGGCGCGATCCTGAAGTTCTCGTGGGAGAATGTACGCTATGAGGTCGACGTCAACTGGTACAACGGCCGTGTTGCGGTCGATCTGCCCTGACTCGCGCAAGACGCGCGCCGGGTTTACGCTGATCGAGGCGCTGGTGGCGCTGGCGCTGCTGCTGGCCTTCGTGTCTGTGGTCGGGCCGCATCTGTTTTACGCGCGCCGCATTGCCGACAAGATCGATGACCGGATCGCCGCGCAGATGTTGTTGCGCACGATCCTCGATGCGCCGTTCGATCGTTCGGGTCTCGCCAACGGACCGCGCGAGGGCGAGACGGGTGGGCTGCGGTGGTCGATCGCAGCCGAGCCGATGTTTGTCGATGCCATGGTCCCGCAGCGCGAGGAAGCCACACCCGTCCCGGCAGACAAGAACAGGCAGCCTGCCACCAAGCGTCCAAATTGGATCGCATTCCATCTCGTTGCGACCGTGTCGTGGGCTCCCGGGCAAATGGTAAGCGCCGACAGCCTGCGGCTCGGTTTGGGAGCTGACGAATGATGGTGGCCATTCAGTCCGGCGTCCGCACGACACACGGCTTTACCCTGATCGAAATGCTCGCCGCGCTGGCTATCGGGTCGGCTGTGATTGCCGCGACCGCGATGCTGATCAACAACGTTGCACTCAATTTCGACCGCAGAACCGGGTTGGTGGGGAAAGCCGATCAACTGCTGCTCGCTGTCGACCGCATTGCGGCAGACCTTGGGTCGGCCCGTCAGGTGCGTCAGTCCGGCACCGGCGCCGATACGACTGTCGCCTTCAATGGCGACGCTGCCCAGGTGAGGTTCATCACCGGCAGCGGAAACCAGGGCGAAGAAGTGGTCAGCTTGCAGGTCGAGGAGACCGACGGGGTCAGCCATCTGGTCCGGCGCCGCGCGCGGTCGTTGGGGGAGCGCACCGCATTCGCGAGCGTCACGCTCGGCGATCCCGTCCAGTTGATCGAAGGGCAGGTCGACATGAGTTTTACGTTCGGAAGCCTTGATGCGGATGGAACGCTGTCCTGGAACGAGACCTGGAGCGGGCGACCAATCCTGCCGCGATTGGTGCGGCTCAACATCCGTGACCGCGCGAGTGGAGCAGATCTGCTACGCGGCGTTCAGTTCGTGCTGCGCGCCGACGCGCCGATCGGCTGTGCCCAGGGCGAGGCCGGCGCTGAATGTGTGTCCGGCAAGCCGGCGGCGCCGAAACAGACCGAGCCGGCGAAGGATGCGCCGGCGGGAGGGCGTGGATGAGCAGTCGGCGCTCGCAACGCGGCATGGTATTGCTCGTCGTGCTATGGGCGATAGCGCTATGTTCCGCGCTCGTCATGGCGACATCCACGACCTTTCGCAGCCTGGCTGGGATTGTCCGGATTGATCGGGATCGGGTGCAGGGCGGTGCGCTGCTGACGGCGGGGCTCGAAGGGGCTGCCGGTATCGTCGCGGCGCTGCGAGGCGGCCTGCTCACCGAGCGCAGCGTCACGCTGGCATTTCCGACCGGATCGGTGCGGGTGACGGTGACGGACGAGGGCGGCCGCATCGATATCGGAAAGGCTCCGGTCGAGCTGCTGACATCGCTGCTGCGATATGTCGGCGCCGAGGACGAGGATGCGCGAATCGTTGCGCAACGGATCGTCGCGCGTCGCGAAACGGTGACGCAGCCACGGCTGGACGATGCGGCGAAATCGCCGACGCCGGCCGGCAAGGCCGAGCAGCCGCCGGCGGCCGCCGGCACAATGCCATTCACCGACATCAGGCAGCTCGCCGATATTCCCGGCATGCAGCCGGAATGGATCGCGGCGATGGCGCCGCTGATCACGGTGTTCGGCAGCGAAACCATCAACCCGCTCACCGCGCCGGTTGCGGTGCTGCGGGCGCTGCCGTCCTTCGATGCGTCGCGGCTTGAAGCCTTTCTCGACATGCGCAACACGCCGTTCGTCGATCCGGATCGTCTCGCATTCGTTCTCGGCCCGGCGCAGAAATACCTGAAGGTGCAGCAGAACAATGTCGTCGCGGCGGACCTGATCGCGAGCACGACTGACGGGTACACCGCCGCGGCGAAAGCCTACATCGTGCTGCTCCGCGACGACAAGCAACCTTACCGGGTTCTTGCCTGGACCCCGGTGTCGCCATTCGCCAGGACTGGATTCGTCGCATCGCTGGAGCCTCGTCCATGAGCATCGACGCGATCATGAGGCGCTGGATCGACATTCTGGCCCGGCTATGGCTGGGCTGGCAGGAGCGGCGCCGCGCTCGACACTCCATCAGAGTCACGCGGGAAAGCGGCGAATGGGTCCTCGAAGACGCCAGGCGAGCGCAAAGGACGAAGTCTGCGACCGGACCCGGCGGCGCAACGCTGCCGGACGACGTCGTGCGAGCCGCGCAAGGATCGTTCGTCATTCTCGAGCTTCCAGGTTCCGAAATCGTCTCGCGCTCGCTGAGTGTACCAGCCCAGGCACGTGATCTGCTGCCGGGCATCGTCCGCAATCAGATCGAGCGGCTATTCCCATGGCGCGCGAACCAGGCGGTCCATGGCTTCAACGTGGTGAGCAGCGATGCGAGCACTCTCAACGTGCGGGTTCTCCTCACCTCGCGCGCGGCGCTCGACGACGCCTGCAAACAGCTCGGCGCGCTGGGGTTACGTGTCGATCGTGTCGTCGCGGGAAATGGCGGGACCGACGCCGCTCCCGAGATCACATTGTGGTCACGGCTTGCCGACGCCACCGACGCCAGCCTTTCCAGGGTGCGGAGCGCCGTCGGCGGCCTGATGGCGGTGGCAGTCTGCCTGACCGTGGTCGTGAATGTCTGGGCTTTCATGACTGCGGCATCCGCCGACAGCGAAAGCGATGAGGTCGGATCGCGCCTTGCGGCGTTGCAGCGTCAGATCAGAGGCAGTTCGTCACGGGAGTCGATCGCCGCGCTCGCACCGCCCGAACGGGCGCATGCCCTGAAGGAGACGTCGCCAGTCGCGGTGGTGGTCGTCGAGGCGCTGTCGCGCGCGCTGCCGGAGACGTCTTATCTCACCGAATTGAACATGGATGGCTCGACGCTGCGCATCGTCGGCCTGGCCGGCGACGCACCGTCGCTGATCGCGCCGCTTGAGCAGTCGGGGCACTTCAAGGATGTGCATTTCTTTGCGCCGACGACACGCAACGCCGATGGCGCACGCTTCGTGTTCCATATCGAGGCGCGCGTCGAGCCGCACGTCAGGATCGATGGGGAATGAACGTGCTGAAGCTGAAGTTCAATCTCGGCGTTGTCAGTAGTTTCAACCGGGATCAACTCTTCGCGGTCGGCGGCTTCTGCGCGCTGCTGATGGTCTGCGCGGTCACCGTGGTGGGAGCGCTCGGGTCGCGCGCCGACGCATTGCAGCACCTGACCGAGCAGCGTGACCAGCTCGCAGCCCTCGAGGCGCGATCGAAGTCCGCACCAAGCCGCCGCGTGCAGGCGCAGAACCGGGCCGCTCCCGCGGCGGCGTTCCTCGATGCGCCGACCAGCGGGCTCGCCACAGCGCAGTTCCAGGCCTATTTGTCCGACCTGGTCGCAAGCCAGCGCGCGGTGCTGGTCGCGTCCGGAGTTCCCGCCGATCGCGACGACAAGACCGATGCGATCAGGCTCCAAATTTCTTTCAATGCGACGCTTCCTGCCTTGCAGTCGCTGCTCTATCGGCTTGAAAGCGGCGTCCCTTATGTCTTTGTCGACGCCCTGCTGGCCCAGCCCGGCGGATCCGCCGAGCGCACGGCCGGCGATGCGGTATTGAAAGTCAATTTGACGGTGCACGCCTTCTGGCGTCGCAAGACGGCGTGAGCGGTCCAGTCCCGCGTCGACGCTATTCCGCTGCCGCTCTCAGCTGACCACGGAAGTAGTCGATGGTCTTCTCGAGGCCATGGTTGAGATGAATGGTCGGTTCCCAACCGAGAACCGAGCGGGCCAATGAAATATCCGGCTGCCTTTGACGCGGATCGTCCGACGGCAGCGGGGCGAACACGAGCTTGCTGCGCGATCCGGTCATCGCGATCACCTGTTCGGCCAGTTGGCGGATGTTGAACTCGCGCGGATTGCCGATGTTGATCGGCCCCGTGAAGTCGTTCGGCGTGTTCATGGTCCGGATCATGGCTTCGATGAGGTCATCGACATAGCAAAAGCTGCGGGTCTGGCTGCCATCGCCGTAGATCGTGATGTCATTGCCCGCTAGCGCCTGAACAATGAAATTCGACACGACACGGCCGTCATTGGGATGCATCCGCGGGCCGTAAGTGTTGAAGATCCGCACAACCTTGATCCGCAGCCCGTGCTGGCGCCAATAGTCGAAGAACAAGGTCTCGGCGCAACGCTTGCCTTCGTCGTAGCAAGAACGCAGCCCGATCGGGTTGACGTGACCCCAGTAGGACTCGACCTGCGGATGGATCTCGGGATCGCCGTAGACTTCGGAGGTCGAGGCCTGGAGGATCTTTGCCTTCACGCGCTTGGCGAGCCCAAGCATGTTGATGGCGCCATGGACGCTGGTCTTGGTGGTCTGGACCGGGTCGAACTGGTAGTGGATCGGGGAGGCAGGACAGGCCAGATTGTAGATCTGGTCCACTTCGACATAGAGCGGGAAAGTCACGTCGTGACGCATCACCTCAAATCGGGGATTGCCGATCAGGTGCGCGATGTTGCCCCTGCTGCCGGTGAAATAGTTGTCCACGCAAAGCACGTCGTGACTCTGTTCGACGAGCCGCTCGCACAAATGTGAGCCAAGAAATCCGGCGCCGCCGGTCACCAGCACCTTTGCCACGTCAATCTCTCTTCATGTCCGACGATGCTGATGATGGTTGCCAGGTCCAGGGATGCCGGTGTGCCGGAACGTAGCCCGCGACATGCGAGCAGTCTCCGCTCTGCGACCCGAACACTGTCCACTGCGTTACCTTCCAGACCTCGCGGCGGCGAAGGGACGCCCCTGCAATCACACAATTGTTCCAGGGTGCAACCACGAATTGAATGTCATAGCAGCCGGGTGCGATGCTGGAGACGGTGTAGAACCGTGACGGCGGCAGCGCCTCGGTGAACTGGTCTGGTCCCCAATGCGCGGCTCCGCATGGTGACACGTAGAGGTGCTGCAATGGCGTGTTGGAAGCGTTGACGATGGTAAATTCAGCTGCATTCGCTGCGGAGCAGAAGATTGCCGCCGCCGTCACGACAAGATGTCGAAAGCAAGACTGATACATGGGAGATGACGCACTGCGGACATTCATTGCAGTTTCTGTCGCGTGAGCTGCGTATGAACGATAGCATCGATACCATTGCAGTTTTGTGGCAGTTCGCGTTGTAATTGTCTTGCTGGAAGCGCGAGAGATGGTCGTTGGCCACTCCGGGCGAAGCGCGTCCTTGGCCGCACAAGGACATGATGGCCGTCAACGCGCAGTCAAGCATGGCTTGATCTATCGGTCGCAATCGGGGCATGAAGCTCTGTTGCTGGTTCGGCCTGCCGTGTCGAACGACATTGTTGGCCGGAGCGCTGCAATGACTTGCCGTCCAATTTTCGCATGGGGTGCTCGCAGATGAAAGACCAGCTTGGCGCGGCGACGTCGCGGCATGCCGCGAGTTCAGGACGGGCAAGGCGGTACATGCCTTGGCTAACCTTGAAGTTCCTCGCTTTGGCCCTTGTCGCCTTCACTGCGACATGGCTCGCCCCCGCCCCGTCGTCCGCGCAGGTCGCCTGGCGATTTGCGACCGAATACCCCGAGAGCAATATCTCAGGCGTGGGTTTGACGACCTTTGCGCGGTTGGTTTCGCTCCGAACAAACGCAAGCGTCACGATTGCCAACACCTTTGACGATCAGCTCAAGATCGGATCGGCGAAGATGTTCCAGGCGGTCGAGGACCGTCGGATTACCGGCGGCGACGCATTCGCCGGTCCGCTCGAGGCGTCCGACGCTCTTTTTGGCCTGGCCTCACTTCCGTTCGCCGTGCAATCCGTCGATGCGGCAAAGGCCGCAAATGGCCGCGCCCGTCCGCTCTACGAACGGGCGCTTGCCCGGCGCGGCTTGCGGCTGCTCTACATCACGATCTGGCCTTCCACGGGGCTTTGGAGCAGCCGTCCGATCGCAAGTGCGGATGATCTGCGCACACTCGCGGTGCGAACCTACGACAACAATTCGGCGCAGGTGCTGCGCTCAGCCGGCGCCACGGCGGAGTACCTGCCGTTCAATGAAGCTGTTGCGAAAGTGAAGAGCCATCAGCTCAATGCCATCCTGACGTCTGGCGACGGCGGGGCAGGAAAGAAGCTGTGGGATGATCTCGCATACTTTACCCCGATCAACTACGCGATTCCGATTTCGATC
Source organism: Bradyrhizobium sp. SK17 (assembly GCF_002831585.1). Classification (GTDB taxonomy): domain Bacteria; phylum Pseudomonadota; class Alphaproteobacteria; order Rhizobiales; family Xanthobacteraceae; genus Bradyrhizobium. The sequence goes on from NZ_CP025113.1 coordinate 4,423,879, forward strand.
GCCTTCGTCAGCGCGGAGGCGTTCGACGCGCTGCCGAAGCAAGTCCAGGATGAGGTGCTACAGGCCGCAGCGGAAACCGAGGCCAGCCAATTCGAGCTGCTCGCGACCCGGACGACGGAGAACTATGCACGGATGCGCGAAAACGGTGTCACGATCGCGGATCCTGCGCCGGCCGCGGTGATCGCCGCGCTCAAGAAGGGCGCGGAAGCCCCCATCGCGCTATGGAAGACGAAGGTTCCTGTCGAGGCTGCCGGCATCGTCGATTGGGTGTTGCGGCAAAACTAGACGCGGCGGTCTTCGTCGATCTCTAATGTCGCAGCGCGACGGTCGACCAGCCGCAACCTCCAACGGTTCGGCTTGCCTCGAAGCGTGGCGCCGACAGGCGTAAGTTTCGATGGACGTGGAACTCGAAGGTGCCGGCGAGCGCCGTTTCGATCGCGCTCAGATGGACATCGCCGTCCTCCAGCAGCGCGTGGCCGTGGCCCGCAGAGAACAGGGCGCCTCTGACGAAGACGGGAAAGAACGCAGCGCTGCCGATGCCGAGGTCTTCGTCATCGAGATGACCGCTGAACGGGCGTCGATCCCAGTCGCTTGGCGGAGCGACGCTGAAATTGCCGAAGCAGGGCGAGAGCGTGAGTTCGCGTCCCCATGGCAATCGCGCGACATTGCGGGCCCGGTCGAGCGCCACATATTGTCGGCAGAAATCCAATGAATTGGCGGCGGGAATCTGCATGTTCCAGCCCCAATCCGCCCGTAGCCGAATATCGAGAATGCGCACTTCCAGCACATCGCCAGGCTCGGCATCCCGAATATGGACGGGACCGGTCAGCAATCGCGGAGCCACGGGCGAACTGCCTTGCGTCGCGACGGCGGTGACGTCAGCGGGTACGCCAGGCATCTCATCCGGTTCGGCAGGTAGCGTTTCGATCGTGACGCGGTCGCCGGAAGCGATGCTGATCACAGGATCCTGCGGTCGGTCCCGTGAACCCCAATGCAGGTTCTGCGGTGTCGATGACAGATAGTGGTCCATTATGTGCCGCCTGGTCACTTGATTGTTCGGTTGGGCAGAGTGCACGGCATGGCCTCCGCCGCACGGCAACGCGGGCCACGTGCCGCAGGGCGTCCTGAGGGGGGAGCGCAGGCTCAAATGCAAACTGCATGGGTCTTTGCAGGCATGATCCATGCCAAAGGTTAGCCTGTACCGATCGCGCTCCGCGAACTGATCAGCGATCAGCACAACTCCGCGCAGCAGGACGTTCGCAATCGCCCCTGATGCGGCGCGCGCCGGTCATCGGTTGAGCAGCGAAGCCAAAAATAATGGCAGCAGCTTTTCCATGACGAGTGCTGCGCCGATACCGATCGATGCAAGCGCGTTGCGCTGGCTCGGGCCGGGTCGTGTCCCGAGGCAGGACTCCCATCCAGTTTTGCAGAGCAGGCATCGGCATTCGGGCCAGGGCGCTCAAGGCCCACTTGGCTCGCGTTCCTCGCAGGCCTTGATTTTAGGGGCGGCAGCTCCAGTTGGCGGGAAACCAAAATTTCCACTTGTCGTATGAGCCTAACATTAGTACGATAGGCTCAATTAGTGAGGCTCGCGACCGAGCCCTCGACCGCTACCGGTTTCCCCGACAAGGAGGTTGTTTTGCCGGATACCCTGGTGGAGCCGTATGACCGGCTCCGAGAGAACATGTCGCGGCGCGACCGGAGTTTGCGCGAAAAGGTTGTCTCCCTCGAAGAGGCCGCTCGATTCGTCCAGGACGGCATGAAAGTCGGCGTCGGCGGCTCGACCATGTCGCGTACGCCGATGGCGCTGCTTTGGGAACTGATCCGGCAGCATCGCAAGGACCTCTCGATCTCGCGATGCATCGTGTCGACCGACGGCGATCTCGCCTTCGGATCGGGGATTGCCAACCGCGTCGTCACCAGCTGGTTCGCCCAGGGCATCCTTTGGGGTCTTTCCAAGGTGATGCGCCATCACGTGGAGAAGGGCGACAAAGCCTACGAGGAATGGAGCCATATGGCGATCGGCATGCGGTTTCGCGCCGGCGGCATGGGCGTGCCGTTCCTGCCGACCCGCGCCATGCTCGGATCCAACATCATGGACCAGCGTCCAGAAGCCAAGCAGATGGACTGTCCGTTCACCGGCGAGAAGGTCTTGCTGGTCCCGGCGCTCAATCCCGATGTCGCGCTGATTCATGTCCAGCGTTGCGACGCCTATGGCAATGCCCAGATCGACGGTCTGCAGTTCATGGACATCGATCTCGCGCTCGCTGCGAACAGCGTGATCCTGACCACCGAGCGCATCGTCTCGAACGATCAGATTCGTCGCGCTCCCGACCAGACCAAGATCCCGTTCTTCTGCGTCGATGCGGTCGTCGAGGTCCCCTACGGGTCCGCGCCGCACGAGTGCTACGGCGTCTATGAGCCGATGATGCGCCACATGGAAGCCTACGTGGCGCAAGTCAACGGAGATCCCGTGAAAGGCATGCAGGAATATCTCGACCGTTATTTCTACAGCCCGAAATCCTGGAACGAATATCTCGCCCTGATCGGCATGGATGAACTGCTCGAGGCGACGCAGAAGGGCAGGAGCATCTACAATGACTGAAGCCCAACGCTACACGGCGAGCGAGATTCTCGCGATCCTCAGCGCACGCCAGCTGACGGACGGCCAGGTTGTCTTCGCCGGCATCGGCGTGCCGCTGCTGGCGGCAACCCTGGCGCAGCGCACGCGCTGTCCCGCGCTGACCATCCTGTTCGAAGGCGGCGTCATCGGCGCGTTCGTCGAGCCCGGCAAGCTGCCACCGTCCACCAACGACCAGCGTTGTACCAAGCGCGCCAACATGGTGCTCGGCAGCGCCGACGTGCTGCTGCTGCTGCAGCGCGGCTATGTCGACGTCGGCTTCATGGGCGGCGCGCAGATCGACCAGTTCGGCAACCTGAATTCGTCCTTCATCGGCGATCCGGCCAACCCGAAGACCCGTCTGCCCGGCACCGGCGGCGGCAACGACATCTCGAGCCTGACCAACATGATCGTCGCGATGAAGCACGAGAAGCGTCGTTTCGTCGAACATGTCGACTTCATCACCAGCCCCGGTTTCATCCGCGGCGGCACCAGCCGGCGAGACTCCGGCCTGCCGAGCGGCGGGATGTGGCGCGTCATCACCGAGCTTGCGATCTTCGGCTTCGATGACCGCACGCGTCGCATCAAGGTGCTGGCGCTCAACCCCGGCGTCAGCCGCGAAGAGGTTCAGGACAATACCGGCTTCAGGCTGGACTTCGACGAGAAGCTCCACGTCACGTCGCCCCCACCGATCACGAGCTCGAGACGCTGCGCATTCTCGACCCCGAACGTCTTTTCACGGCCTAAGCCCAAGTTCCGGAGATATATCGATGACCCTTGCCAACACGTTTGGTATCGCCGCCCGCAACTTCACCGCCTATCCCGAAATGCCGAACGCGCGTGCCCTCGTCGAGTACGGCGTGCGGGTTGAGGAACTGGGCTACGATTCGGTCTGGGTGTGGGACCACATGCTGCTCGGCGTCGAGCCGAACTTTCCGATCATCGATTCGCTGACGGCGCTCACCGGCATTGCGGCGCGCACCAAGCGGATCAAGATGGGCACCGGCATCCTCGTGCTGCCGCTGCGCAACGCGGTCGCGCTCGCCAAGCAACTGTCGAGCATGGACCAACTGTCCGACGGTCGCCTGATCATGGGAATGGCGTCGGGCTGGTACAAGCGGGAGTTCGACGCGCTCGGCATTCCCTTCGAGAAGCGCGGCAAGATCATGGACGAGAACCTCGAGATCATGCGGCGGCTCTGGACGGAGGCGTCGGTCAGCGGCGAATACATGCGCCACAACATCTCGAAGGCCGTGATGTATCCGAAGCCGGCGCAGCCGCAGATCCCGCTGCTGATCGGCGGCTATGCCGATCCGGTGCTCAAGCGCGCCGCCGTCAACGGTGACGGCTGGTTGACCTATTTCTATCGTCCGGCCGACTTCAAGAAGTCCTGGGACAAGATCGTCAACTTCGCCAAGGAGGGCGGCAAGGACCCGTCCAAACTCCTGAACGCGTCCCAGCTGCCGATCATGATCGGCAAGTCGCGGCAGGCGGTCGAGGCCGACATGATGGATTGGCTCAACAAGGAATGGGACTTCCCGGCGCATAGCGATTGCAGCCGCGAGAGCGCCATCATGGGTTCGGTCGACGAATGCGTCGCGCAGCTGCGTGAGCACATCGCGATGGGCGTGCAGAAGATCATCTTCGTTCCCTACAAGTATCAGGCCGATCAGGTCGAGACGATCGCACGCGAGATCATTCCGCGGCTGCGCGCCAAGTAACGGTCCCGGCGACAAGCAAGAAAAGGCAAAAGAGATGACCGATCCCGTACGAAAGAAGATCCTCGACAAGGTCGATGCGTCGAAGGATCACGCCATCAAGTTCCTTCAGGATATGGTGGCGATCCCCAGCGTGACCGGCGACGAGGCCGCGATCCAGAAGCACATGCACGGCTATCTCACCAACATCGGCCTCGAGGTCGACATGTGGGAGACCGACTGGGAGCAGCTCAAGAAGCATCCGGGCTACCGCCCAGTCGATCGCGGCTACGAGAATCGTCCCAACATCGTGGCCACGCTGAAGGGTACGGGCGGCGGCCGCTCGCTGTTGCTCAACGGGCACACCGACGTGATTCCGGTCGGCAATGGCGAAGGCTGGAGCGACAATCCCTGGTCCGCATCGATCAAGAACGGGCGCATCTATGGTCGCGGGTCCTGCGACATGAAGAGCGGCGTCGCGAGCCATGTCCTCGCGGTGCAGTATCTCAAGGAGCTCGGGCTCACGCCCAAGGGCGATGTCATGATCAACATCGTCATCGACGAGGAGGTCAGCGGTCACGGCACGCTCGACACGGTGATCCGCGGCTACAAGGCCGACGCCGGCATCTCGGGAGAGACCAGCGACCTGTTCGTGCAGCCTGCGTGCATTGGTCGCATCTGGTTCCAGATCGACGTCGAGGGCAAGCCGGCCGGCATCCAGCAACGCTATCTCGGCATCAGCGCCATCGAGCTTGGCAACAAGATCGTCAAGGCGGTGCAGGAACTCGAAGACGAGCGCGTTGCGACGGTCACGCATGGGCTCTATCCGAGCGCCATTGACTCGCTTCCCTGCATCATCGGCAGCTTCCAGGCCGGAAACTATCCGAGCGCATTCCCGGCCAGTGCCGTCCTGAAGGGCTCGATCGGCACCGTTCCGAGCGAGGATCACGAAGCGGTCAAGCAGAGCCTGGTCAAGAAGATCGCAGAGCTCGCGGCCAGCGATCCCTGGATGAAGGATCATCCGCCGGTGGTCAAATTCGTCGGTTACGATGCGGAAGCTTCCGAGATTCCGGTCAAGCATCCGATCGTCCAGACGGTCTGCAACGTCTACACCGAGATCACCGGCAAGCCGCCGACGATCTCGGGGCGTCAAGGCGCCGCCGACACCCGCTTCCTCAACAAATACGCCGACACGCCGACGGTGATTTTCGGGCCCGGCTCGACGGCCGTGATGCATGCCAATGACGAGTACGTCTCGATCGACGATTATCTCACGGCGATCAAGGTCATGGCCTTGAGCATCTACGACTGGTGCAACTCCCCGAAATAGCGGCCAGGGCGAGCAGAATTCCGAAGGAGGCCCTGGTTGGGCCTCCTTCTTTTTTGGGATGTTGCAAACGCCTGGAAAGTGCGACTTGCTGCTCCCGGGAGCGCGCTGTCAGACTCGACGCTTTCGTCAATTGATGCTATCATATCAACAATAAGATGAATTCTGCTTCCTCGGAGAGGAAGGAACAGAAGTTCACATACGGCAAAGAGGTGCACGGAATGGCGAGGCAAGGCGTAGGAGCTTCGATTCCCCGCAAGGAGGACGATCGCTTTCTCCGCGGGCGAGGCGAGTATGTCGGCGATATTCGCCTGCCCGGCATGCGCGATGTCGCGTTCGTTCGCAGCCCGCTTGCGCATGCGCGCATCAAGGACATCCGCATCCCGCCGCATCTTCGCGACAGCGTGTTCATTGCGTCCGATCTGGCGGCCGACACGCGCCCGATCCGCGCCGTCTCTGGTCTGCCGGGATTCAAGCCGTCGGACCAACCGATCCTTGCTTATGAAAAGGTCCGCCAGGTCGGCGAACTGATCGCGATGTGCGTTGCCGATACCCGCGCGGAAGCCGAGGATATCGCTGCCGCGGTCGAAGTCGATTTCGAGGAGCTGCCGGCGGTCCACGACATGCTGCTCGCGCGGCGTCCCGATTCCGCCCTGGTGCACGAGGAGTGGGGTGACAACGTTTTTCTCGAGACGTTCGTCGACATCAACATGGAAGCGGCCTACGACGCGCCGATCAAGATCACGCGCGAAATCTCGACCGCGCGCCAGAGCATGGCGCCCATGGAAGGCCGGGGAACGGTCGCCGTTTGGCACAAGCGGATGGACCAGCTGGTGCTGTACACCGGGAACCAGCAGCCGCATATCGTGCGCAACGGTCTGTCGGAATGCCTCAATCTCGAACAGCTGAAGATCCGGATCGTTTCGCCGGATGTCGGCGGCGGGTTCGGCTACAAGGGGATCGTGCTCACGGAGGATGTCTGTCTCGGCTGGCTTGCGATGCGCTGCGGCTATCCGGTGCGCTGGATCGAGGATCGCCGCGAGCATCTGACCGCAGGTGCGAATTGCCGTGAGCACCATTACAACATCACTGTCTACGCCGATCGCGACGGCAAGCTGCGCGGCGTCGAGTGCGAAGCCTCGGTCGATTCCGGCGCGTATTCGTCGTATCCGTTCTCGGCCTGCCTCGAAGCGGCGCAGATCGCCAGCATCCTGCCTGGACCGTACGATTTCCCGTCGTATCGTTGCCGCACCTGGTCGGTCTCGACCAACAAATGCCCCATCCTGCCATATCGTGGCGTGGCGCGCACCGGCGTCTGCTACGCGATCGAGCTGATGATGGATGCGATCGCGCATGAGTGTGGCCTCGAACCCTACGAGGTGAGGCTGAAGAATCTCGTGCGCCCCGAGCAGATGCCGTTCGACAACATCACCAAGAAGCATTTCGACAGCGGCGACTATCCGGAATCGCTGCGGCAGGCGCTCGACAAGATCGACCTTGCCGGCCTTCGCGCCCGGCAGAAGAAGGGCGAGCCCGATGGCCGGTTGATCGGCGTCGGTCTGTCGGTTTACTGCGAGCAGGGCGCCCACGGCACCTCGGTCTATGCAGGCTGGGGCATTCCGATGGTTCCGGGCCATGAGCAGGCGACCGCGCGCATGACGCCGGACGGTGGCCTCGAGCTTCGTATCGGCGCGCATTCGCATGGTCAGAGCATGGAGACCACGCTGCCGCAGGTCGCGAACGAAATCCTCGGCATCGACATCGCGCGGATCAAGCTGGTGCACGGCGATACCGAATACACGCCGTACTCGACGGGCAGCTGGGGATCGCGCTGCGCCGTGATGTCCGGTGGCGCCGTCGCGACCGCCTCGCGCGAGCTTGCCAAGCTCGTGAAGGGCATCGGCGCTCATTTGCTGCAGACCGACGTCGCCAATGTCAGGCTCGAGAACGGATCGGTCATCGGTCCGTCGAACAGCGTGACGATCGACGCGATCGCCCACACCTGGTACCGCCGGCCGCAAGACCTTCCAGCGTCGGTCGATCCGCGCGGGCTGGAAGTGACCATCGGCTACAAGCCGGCGAGGGATTCCGGCACCTTCAGCTACGCGACCCACATTGCGGTCGTCGCGGTCGATCCCGAGCTCGGCGACATCGAGCTGCTCGACTATGTGATCGTGGAGGATGGCGGCCAGCTCATCAACCCGATGGTGGTGGACGGCCAGATCTACGGTGGCCTTGCGCAGGGGATCGGCACCGCGATGTACGAGGAGATGAATTTCGACACTTCGGGGCAACCGCTTGCATCGACCTTCGCCGACTATCTGCTGCCCGGGCCGACCGAGGTGCCGGCGCCGAAAGTCGGTCACATGGAGACGTTGGCGCCGTACACGGAATTTGGCGTCAAGGGCATTGGCGAAGGCGGAGCGATCGCGCCACCCGGAGCGATCGGCAACGCCGTCAACGACGCCTTGCGTCCGCTTGGGGCACAGCTTCTGCACACACCGATGACGCCGCGCCGTGTGCTCGAAGCGATCCAGGCCGCAACCGAATCGCGCAAGGCGAAGCGTCCCGAACTGGCGGAAGGATTGCCGGCGTGAAGCCAGTCAATTTCGACTATGCGCGCCCCGATGGGGTCGATGCGGTCATCAAGCTGGTCTCCGACGATAGCCGGACCGTCAAGATGATGGCGGGCAGCCAGTCGTTGGGTCCGATGCTGAACCTGCGCCTGGTGCAGCCCGATCTCATCGTCGACCTCACCGGCGTGGAGGAGTTGCGCCGCGTCGAGGAGAAATCCGACGAGATCAGGATCGGCGCCTGCATCACCCATGCCGATATCGAGGACCAGCGCGTTCCGGATTTCACCCGGGGCGCGCTGCCGACGGTCGCGAACGGAATTGCCTATCGAGCCGTTCGCAATCGCGGCACGATTGGCGGCAGCTTGACCCATGCGGATCCGTCGGCGGACTGGCACTCCATTCTGGCAGCGCTGGGCGCAAAAGTCGTCCTGCGCGGTCCGAACGGCGAACGCACGCTTGCCGTCGAGGACTACATGCTCGGCGCTCTGGAAGCCGACATACGGCCGGGAGAGGTGCTCGTTCACGTAAGGATACCCAAACTCGGAAGATCGGCGCGCTGGGGCTATTTCAAGAGCTGCCGCAAGACCGGTGAGTTCGCTCACGCGATCGGATCCTTCCTCACCGATCCGGATCGTGGCGTGAGCCGGGCCGTGATCGGCGCGACGGAGAGCCGGCCCATCGTCATTACTGAAGCCGCCAACGTCATTGGCGATGGACGTGCGGAGCGTCCCGGCGAGCACTTCAACGATTGCGCGGTAGGCGAGATACTCGAAAAGGCCGGTATGGAAGACGCTCTCGACAGGAAGACCCACATCGCAGCGCTTCGTCGCGCGCTCGAGCAGGCGCGGCCGCAATGAACATGCTGAGTATCAACGTCAACGGAAAGTCCGTCAGCGCGGACATCCAGCCTCGAACGCATCTCGCCGATTTCCTGCGCGAGAAGCTCAACCTGACCGGCACCCATCTTGGATGCGAGCACGGCGTTTGCGGCGCCTGCACGTTGCTGGTCGATGGCGTGCCGACGCGCTCTTGCATCACTTTCGCCGTCGCTTGCCAGCAGGCCGAGGTCACGACGATCGAGGGCTTGGATGAAGACGAGATCACGCGCGAGCTGCGCGCCGCCTTCACCAGGGAGCACGGCCTGCAGTGCGGTTACTGCACGCCGGGCATGATCGTCTCGGCGCGGGACGTCGTGCTGCGCATGGATGCACCGACCGAGCACGACATCCGCATCGCGATGAGCGGCAATCTCTGTCGCTGCACCGGATATGTTGGCATCGTCCGCGCGATCCAGCAGGTAGTGAGGGAACGGCGGGCGCGCGGGATCGCGGCCATTCCGAACGGCAACCGGACCCGGCTCGGACCCTCGGGGTCCGGTCACGCCGCCGCCGTCGCCGCCACTGCCGTTGCGCCGGCAAAGCTGGTAGATGCTCCTCAGGTCGGGAATGCTCAGGCAGCGCCTGTCGCCGCCGCATCGTTGAAGGACACGAACTGGAAGCCGCAAACCAGCTTCACCGAGAGCTTCACGGTCGCGCATCCGGTCGGTCTGGTGTGGGACTTCTTCGCCAATATCGGGGCCGTTGCCTCCTGTTTGCCGGGAGCATCTCTTGCCGGCGAGCCCGTCGATGGCCATGTGAATGGGCAAATCAAGATCAAGGTTGGACCGATCTCCGCCGAATTCCAGGGCGTCGCAGACGTGACACGCGACGATGCCACGCGCTCCGGCACGATCGTTGGTGCCGGCAAGGACAAGCGAAGCAACTCGTCAACCCGCGGATTGATCGGCTACTCCGTGAAGCAAGGCGAGGCTCCGGACCAAACCAAGGTCGACTTGACCATCGGCTTCACCCTGACCGGTGCCCTGGCTCAGTTCAGCCGTTCGGGATTAATTCAGGATGTTGCCGGTCGGATCATCGCGGTCTTCGTGCAGAATCTCGAAGCGAAGCTTTCGCATCGGGCGGAAGGCGGGACGGGTGACGAGCCCACCATCGTTAAGGAATTCGATGCCGGTGCGTTGATGCGAACAATGGCACTGGACTATGTCAAACGTGCCTTCGGGTGGTTGTTCAGGCGCAAGTGAGGCGCATTCGCCGATAAAGCTCGCTTTGAGCGAGAAAAGGGACTATCTTACTGACATGAATAAGCTAGTCCCAAATTACGATCGCAGCCGCGTCCCCTTGTATGTCCAGGTGGCATCCGTCATGCGCCAACGTGTCGAGACCGGCCACTGGCAGGAAGGCGACAAGATCTCGACCATCGAGGAGCTTGAAGGCGAGTTCGGCGTGGCGAGGGTCACGATCCGGCAGGCGATCGAGATGCTGCGCAGTGAAGGTCTCCTCGACGCCCAGCAGGGACGCGGGACCTTCGTCTCCGGCAGGCCCAAGAACCGTCATTGGCTGAATCTCGCCAACGACTTCGAGTCGATGGTCGACTCGGTGAAGAGCAACGTTCTCAAGCGCGTCCATATCGAGGAGAACGTCGCGGCGCCGCAGCTCGCGGCACACGAAGGCAAGCCCGCCGAAGGCTACGCCTTCCTGCGAAGCGTGCAGTACAACGACGACGAACCGTTCTCCGTTGTCAATCTCTACCTGGCGCGCAATATCTTCGTGAAGGACCGCAAGCGCTTTACCCATACGGCCGCGCTCACCAAGATCATGGAGATGGATGATATCGAAATCGTCCACGCGCATCAGATCGTGACGATCGGCGTGGCGGATCCGGAGACGGCGGAGCTGCTCAAGATCGGATTGGGTGAACCGACCGCCGATTGTCGGCTCGTGCTCGTGGACAGCGATAACATCGCGGTCTATGTCGCCAATATCCATTATCACCGCAGCTGCTTCGCGCTTCGCGTCGATCTCATGGAAAAGAGCAAGAAGCGCACCAAGGCCTAGAGCCCGGACCGGAAGGGAGGAAGTCGCTCTTCCGGAAATATCGTCTCGAACAAGCAGATCAGATCATGATGCGATTCCAGACGATCGCACCATGATCTGGATGTCGCAGGTCAGACGCGATCAGGCCGCCGATTGCAGAACCGTAGCCGGCGACGATCCGACGATCTCCGTATAACGCGCCTGATCGGTTGCCCCTTCGGTGTTGATCAGGAGCACGCGCGAGGCGGGGCCGAGCCCAAGCTTGTCGCGGATGGCCTTGTCCCTCGTTGCCACGCGGAGCCCGGCAAGCCCGGCCGCTCCGCTTTCGCCGGCGACGATGGCCGGATCGCGATCCAGAGGGCGCGCGAGACTGCGCATCGCTTCGGCCGCGTCGTCCTCGCCGACAGTCATGAACCCATCGGCCTTGCGCGACAGGATTCGCCAGGCCACCAGCGACGGTTCGTAACATTCGAGCATCGCCATGATGGTCGGCTCGCCATGTGCGATCTTGGTGGGGTGCCCGGCCACCGCGCTCTCGTAAAGACAGGCCGCCCGCTCGGGCTCGACGACCACGAAGGTCGGCCGGTCCTTGCCGAACACGATCTCGAAATACCCGGCGACTGCCGCGGCAAGGCCCCCGACGCCGGCCTGGATGAACACATGAGACGGGCGATCCGGCATGTCCCGGAGGATTTCATTCAGCATGGCGGTGTAGCCCTGCATCACGAGGCCAGGGATGCGCTCGTATCCCGGCCACGACGTATCGGAGACGACGATCCAGCCATTGTCGCGGCACGTCTGATCGGCCACGGCGACCGAGTCGTCATATGTCCCGGTGACGCGTACGATCTCGGCGCCAAACCGCGAGATGGCCGCGACGCGTTCGTCCGTGACACCGCTGTGAACAAAGATGACGGCCTTCGCGCCGACCATCTGGGCGCCTGCGGCAACGGAGCGGCCATGATTTCCGTCGGTTGCGCATCCGACGGTCAGGCCCCGCGCGATGTCGCGAACCGCCGGTGTGCCGATCTCGCTGATGTCGACTGCGCGGCCGAGCTTGCTGCTGGCCATCTCCAGCAGTAGCCTGACGACCGCGTAGGATCCGCCGAGTGCCTTGAAGCTGCCGAGTCCCAGACGGTAGGACTCATCCTTGATGTGCACAGTACCGACGCCGAGTTCCCGCGCCAGGGCCGACAGCGATTGGAGCGGTGTCGGCTTGTGATTCTCCCGGAAGGTGAGAAAGCGCTCAACTTCATTCGCTTGCTCGCGTGCCAATGTCGCGACGTCCGCCGGATCAAGGGGGTGATTGTGAGATGGGCTTGCGTTCGACAGGAACATTCAGACCAGCCTTTGCGGTGAGGGAATGCGCGGTTAGGGCAGCCGTTCAGGCGTATATGTCCGAGCGGCGCAACTTGTCACGCGCGGCGATACATACTATCATTGGGATGATAGTTCAATATCGAATCCGAACCAGCGCCCCGTCGCGGCGCAAGGCATCTTCTCTCATAAAAGGGATTGTCGTACTAACAATAGTACGATAGGGTTCGCGGACGCTTGGACAGGAGAAGCGGATGACGATTTCGATCAATCTCAATGCCGACATGGCCGAGGGCTTCGGTGCCTACGACATCGGCGATGATGCGGGCATCCTGAACGTCATTGGTTCAGCCAATATCGCCTGCGGCTTCCATGCCGGTGATCCGCGCGTGATGCGCAATGTGGTGCGGGAAGCCAAGCGGCTCGGCGTCACGATCGGAGCCCATCCCGGCTTCAACGACATCTGGGGTTTCGGCCGTCGCCGCATCGACATGCGTCCCGACGATCTCGAATACATGATCGCCTATCAGATTGGCGCTCTCCAGGCGATGGCGGCCTATGAAGGCGAGCGCGTCACCCACCTCAAACCGCACGGCGCCCTGAACAACATGGCCGCAGAGGACAAGGACTACGCACTCGCCATCGGCCGCGCCATCAAGGCGGTCGATCCGCGCATCATCTATGTCGCGCTCGCGGGCTCGGAGATGGAGAAGGCCGGCCGCGGCCTCAATCTGCCGGTCGCGATCGAGGGCTTCTGCGATCGTCAGTACGATGATGACGGCAACCTGACGTCACGGAAAATTCCAGGTTCGGTCATCAAGGACGCTGCCGTCGCGACGCAGCAGGTGCTCGATATGGTGCTGAACAACACCATTACCTCGCGCAACGGCAAGAAGATCACATGCAAGGTTCATACGCTTTGCGTGCATGGCGATGAGCCAACCGGCGTCGCGACAGCGCGCGCCGTCCGCGAAGGTCTCGAGAAGGCGGGCGTCAAGCTTGTGCCTCTGACCGACATGATCCTGGACTAATCCTGAAAGGCACCTGTGTTATGACCGACAAACCGACCATCGCCATCCTCGGAGGTACGGGGGACCTGGGCTCCGGCCTGGCCAAATGCTGGCTTGCGGCCGGCTACAAGGTCGTTCTCGGTTCGCGATCAGCCGAGAAAGCGAAGAGCGTTGCCGAGGCGATGACGGGCGAGGTGGCCGGTGACGACAATGTCGGCGCCGCCAGGGCAGGCGACATCGTGGTGCTCGCGGTGCCCTTCGCAAGCCATGATGCGACGCTGACCGAGGTCAAGGACGTGGTGCAGGGCAAGATCGTGGTCGATGCCGCGGTCCCGCTGGTGCCGCCCAAGGTCTCGGTGGTCCAGCTTCCTTCCGCGGGCTCGGCTGCGCAAATCGCTCAGCAGCTGCTTGGTCCGGGCGTGCGGGTGGTCTCGGCTTTCCACAATGTGGGCGCCACCAAGCTGCATCAGGGCGGGCGAGCGGATTGCGACGTGCTGGTGTTCGGCGACGACAAGGCCGCGCGAGATATTGTCATCAGCCTCGCGAATGAGGTCGCAAGCGCGGGCATCGATGGTGGCGTTCTGGCCAATTCGGCGGCGGCCGAAGCCTTGACGTCGGTGCTGATCGGTATCAACCGTCGCTACAAGGTCCCCGGCGCGGGAATCCGCATCACCGGCCTGACCGCGAAATCGGTCGCCTGATCCCATGGCTGTCGGCGGCCGCGTCGAATATATCGCCCTGGACGGCATCCCGCATGTCAGTCCAGGGGACAATCTCGCGGTCATCGTGCGAGCCGCTTTGACCGGGATGGCATTGCGCCTCGAGCGAGGCGATGTGCTCGTCATCGCGCAGAAGATCGTCTCGAAATCCGAAGGGCGCTATGTCCGCCTCGCCGATATCGAGCCATCGGCGGCCGCGCTCGAGCTTGCGAAGACGGTCGGCAAGGATCCGCGATTCATCGAGGTGGTGCTCGGCGAATCCGACGAGATCGTCAAGCACAGGCCGAACGTTCTGATCGCGGCGCATCGGCTCGGCTTCGTCATGGCCAACGCCGGCATCGACCAGTCCAATATCGAACACCACGACGGAGAGGAGCGGGTTCTGCTCCTGCCGAAGGATCCGGACGGCTCGGCGCGTGAGCTCAAAGCCATGCTCGACCCGGACGACGGCCTTGGTCTTGGCGTCGTCATCAATGACAGTTTCGGCCGCCCGTGGCGAAACGGCGTGGTTGGCGTCGCGATCGGCGCGGCCGGTGTGCCGTCGCTGCTGAGCCAGATCGGTGTCCCCGACATGTTCGGCCGTGCGATGCGGATGACCGAAATCGCCGTGGCCGATGAAATAGCCGCCGCGGCTTCGCTGCTGATGGGGCAGGCCGCCGAGGCGCGGCCGGTCGTTGTGGTCCGGGGCCTGCAACTAACCGGGCCTGCGTCGTCCGCATCTGTGCTCGCGCGACCCAAGAGCCAGGACATGTTCCGATGAACCAGGGTGACAAGAAGATCGTTGCGCTGTGCGGAGGCGTTGGTGGCGCCAAGCTCGCCTATGGTCTCAGCCGCTTGCTCGGCGCCAAGCTCAGCGTCGTCGTCAATACCGGCGATGACTTCGAGCATCTCGGCCTGTCGGTGTCACCTGACCTGGATACGGTGGTCTACACGCTTGGCGAACTCGCCGACGAAGAGCGCGGCTGGGGCCGGGCAGGCGAGAGCTGGAACTTCATGGACGCCCTTGGTGGGCTCGGTGGCGAAACCTGGTTCAGGCTCGGCGATCGCGATCTCGCGCTGCACGTCGTTCGCTCGCGCGCGCTGCGCGCCGGCGTCAGTCTCACCGACTTCACGCGTGAACTTGCCCAGCGGCTGAACATCGCCGCGGCAATCCTTCCGATGAGCGACGATCCGTTCGCGACCATGATCGTCACCGCCGACGAGAGGATGTCGTTCCAGCGCTATTTTGTCGGCGCGCAGGCGCAGCCGGTCGTCAAGCGCATAGAGTTCGACAATCCGGGCAGGGGCACGGCCACCAACGCCGTGTTGCAGTCGATCGGGAACGCCGATGCGATCATCCTATGCCCGTCCAATCCGTATCTCAGCATCGATCCGATCCTGGCTGTTCCAGGCCTGCTTCCGGCACTGGAGACAGTCAAGGCGCCGATCGTTGCCGTTTCGCCGCTGGTCGGCGGGCGCGCGATCAAGGGACCGACCGCCAAGATCATGAGCGAGCTCGGGGTCGAGACCAGTTGCGCTTCGATCGTCCGGCATTACCCGTTCCTCGACGGCTTCGTGATGGACCAGGTCGATCAGTCCGACGCCGCGCGGATCGAAATCCCGGTGCACCTCACCGACACCATCATGCGCTCCAAGGACGAACGGATCCGTTTGGCCGAAGCGTGCCTCAAATTCCTCGAACAGTTCGATCGCTGAGCATCCGATGGGCCATTCCGAGACCTGGGCACTTGTTCCCGTGAAGAAGTTCAGTCGCGCGAAGAGCAGGCTGGGCGACATCCTCTACGCGCCGGAGCGCGCCGAGCTTGCGCAGGCGATGCTGCGCGACGTCCTGCAAAGCCTCAACGCCGCAAGGACCGTCGACGGGATCGCCGTGGTCAGCTCCGATCTGGACGCGCTCGCTATCGCCAAGTCGTTTGGTGCCGCGGCGATTTTCGACCCGGCGGAGGCCGGCGTGAACAAGGCCGTGCAGTTCGGTCTCGATGCGTTCGAGATCTATGATCGCCGGGTCATGATCGTCCCGGCCGACATTCCCTTCGCCGCCTCGCGGGATTTCGAGAACGTGGTCGAATTGCTCAACCACACGCCGATCGTGCTGGTGCCGGCCTTGTACGATGGCGGCACCAATGCGCTCGCGATGCGCTCGCCCCGGCTGCTGCAACCGCAGTTCGGCGAGGACAGCTTTCGCCGGCATCGCAGCACCGCGCGCGCGCGCGACCTCGGTGTCAGCGTGCTGAAATCCGACGGCATCGGCAAGGACATCGACTGCCCGCTCGATTTCGGACCCTATCTGCTGGCGTCGCAGGATCGCGGAATGACCCGATCCTTCGTGGACCAGATCAACATCGCCGAGCGTTTCGGTGTCGAAGACGCTCCTGCTCCCGTGAGGCTGTTCTGATGACTTTGCTGCCCGACTTGAGGCTCGATCAACGTCTGTCGCGCGATCAGGCCTACGAACTCGTCGATATCGCCGACACGACCGAACTGCTGAGGGCCGCTGCAAGTCGCCGCGACGCCGCCCATGGCGATGCCGTGACCTATTCGCCGAAAGTCTTTATCCCGCTCACGCAGCTGTGCCGCGACGTTTGCCATTATTGCACGTTCGCGCACGCCCCGCGCACCGGCATCAAGCCGTATCTGTCCATCGACGAGGCGGTCGCGATCGCGCAAGCTGGCAAGGAGGCCGGCTGCCACGAGGCGCTTTTCACCCTCGGTGACAAGCCGGAGCTCCGCTACAGGATCGCACGCGAGGAGCTCGCGAGGCTCGGGCATGACTCGACGCTGTCATATGTGGCCGAAGTCGCAAAGGCGGTCTTCGAGCGCACCGGCCTTCTTCCGCACATCAACCCCGGGATCATGTCCGCGGAGGATCTTGCGATGTTGCGCAAGGTCTCGGTCTCGCAGGGCATCATGCTCGAATCCGCGTCGGAGCGGCTCTGTGCGAAGGGTGGCCCGCATTTCGGCTCGCCCGACAAGGTGCCGGCGGTGCGGCTCGAAACCATCGAAGCCGCAGGCAAGCTCGCAGTCCCGTTCACGTCGGGCATCCTGATCGGGATCGGCGAGACGCGTGCCGAGCGCGTCGATGCGCTGCTCGCGTTGCGCGATCTCAACGATGCGCACGGCCACATCCAGGAAATCATCATCCAGAACTTCAGGCCCAAGGCGGGCACCCGGATGGCGACCGCGGAGGCGCCGTCGGTCGAGGACCATCTTTGGACCATCGCGATAGCGCGTCTGCTCTTCGAGCCGGGCATGAACATCCAGGCTCCGCCCAACCTAAGCCCGGCGGCGCTCGGGCGGGTTGTCGCCGCGGGGATCAATGACTGGGGAGGGGTCTCACCCGTCACCCCAGATCACGTCAACCCCGAGGCGCCATGGCCGCATCTGCGGCTGCTGGAAGCGGCGACGCGGTCCGCCGGCAAGCGGCTGGCCAAGCGCCTGCCGATCTATCCGGCGTTCGCGCGGAATCCCTCGCGCTGGCTCGACAGCAAATTGCTGAAATCGGTTCTCGACAGGATCGATGGCGATGGGGCGCCGCGCACCGATGACTGGCATCCTGGACATGTCGGCAGCCTTCCAGCCCGTGAACTGGAGTGGCGCAAGCGTCCTGCGCGTAGCTCCGTCGCGACCGACGTTCCTGCGATCATCGCGCACGCCCAGCGCGGCAGCGAACTGACCGAGGGCGAGATCGTCCGCTTGTTCCGCGCGCATGAGGACGATTTCGGGACAGTCTGCCGCGGTGCCGACGAGCTCAGACGCGCGGTTAATGGCGACGTGGTTTCCTATGTCGTCTGCCGGAACATCAACTACACCAACATTTGCTCGTTCAAATGCCAGTTCTGCGCCTTCTCGAAGGGCAAGATGAGCGAGAACCTCCGCGGCAAGCCGTACGACCTCGAGATGAGCGAAGTCGCGCAGCGCGTCGTCGAAGCCTGGGATCGCGGCGCGTCCGAAGTCTGCATGCAGGGCGGCATCCATCCGTCCTACACCGGCCAGAAATATCTTGATGTCTGCCGGGCCGTTAAGGGCGCCGTGCCGGACATGCACATGCACGCGTTCTCGCCGCTTGAAATCCACCAGGGTGCTCAGACCCTCGGCATTCCCGTTGCCGAGTTTCTGCAACGGCTCAAGGCCGCTGGTCTCGGCACATTGCCGGGGACGGCCGCCGAGATCCTCGATGACGAGGTGCGGGAGACGCTGTGCGCGGACAAGATCCGCACCCAGCAATGGCTCGACGTGATGCGCACCGCTCACCTCGTCGGGTTCAAGTCGACCGCGACGATCATGTTCGGTCATATCGAACGATATGAGCATTGGGCGCGCCATCTGCTGCGCGTGCGGCGTCTGCAGGCAGAGACGGGCGGGTTCACTGAATTCGTTCCGCTTCCCTTCGTCCATATGGAAGCGCCGGTCTATCTGAAGGGCAGGGCCCGGCCGGGGCCGACTTTCCGCGAGGCGATCCTGATGCATGCCGTCGCCCGGCTGGTGCTCAATCCCTTCATCACCAACATCCAGACCTCGTGGGTGAAGATGGGACCCGAGGGTGTCCGCCAGTGCCTCGCGGCCGGCGTGAACGATCTCGGCGGCACGCTCATGGACGAGAGCATCTCCCGCTCTGCCGGCGCTGCGCATGGCCAGGAAATGACACCCCAGGAGATGGAATCGATTATCGTCTCCTCCGGACGCGTCCCGCGGCAGCGTACGACGCTCTACGGCGACGCCGGCGATGCCCGTCGCCAACGCTCATTCGATGCCGTCTGCGAACGGCAAGCCGCCGGCGCCGCATGCGCGGCAGGCGGCTCACGCAGCCTTTGACGGAAACTGACCATGACGTTCCTTATCGAGCCTTCGATCGTTGATCAGCAAATCTGGCGCAAGGCGGCGTCGCAGGCCCGCAAGCTCAAGCTTAAGCTGCCGACCTTCTCGCAGCTCGCGCATCCGGACGTGCCTTCCGCGCGCCTGTGGGGAGAGATCGAGTCGGTCGGGCCCGACGAGCCGAACGCGGCCAATCTCTACCGCATGCATTGGTATAATGGGACCAACCGCAGGAGCAGGGACTGGGTGCCGGGGCACATCGTCCTGCGCAAGGAGTTCACCGGCGTCGACGCACCGATCATCGTCCTGCTCGGCAACCGATTTCCGATGATTGGCGCGCACAAGGTGCTGCCCGCCTATGCCGCCTTGATCGAGCAGTTGGTGACCGGCCGCTTCGATCCGGCGGAGCAGAAGGCGGTCTGGCCGTCGACCGGCAACTACTGTCGCGGCGGGGTCGCGGTCTCCCGTATTCTCGGCTGCCGCGGCGTCGCAGTGTTGCCGGAGGGGATGAGCCGCGAACGGTTCGAATGGCTCGAGAAATGGGTCAGCGATCCCAGCGACATCGTGAGGACGCCGGGCACCGAGAGCAACGTCAAGGAAATCTACGACAAATGCGCCGAGCTGAGAGCGGACGACAGCAATGTCATCCTCAATCAGTTCTCGTCGTTCTCGAACTATCTCATCCATTATACGTGCACGGGACGGGCGGCGGAGGAGGCTTTCAAGGCCTTCAAGGCGGATCAGGATTACGAGCTCGCCGCCTTCGTCTCCGCCACGGGATCGTCAGGCACGATCGCGGCCGGTGATTTTCTCAAGACCCGCTGGGGCTCCAAGACGGCGGCCGTCGAGGCGCTCGAATGTCCCACCATGCTCAACAACGGCTATGGCGAGCATAATATCCAGGGGATCGGCGACAAGCACATTCCCTTGATCCAGAACGTCATGAATCTGGATTTCGTGGTCGGCGTCTCGGACCGCGTCACCGACCGGTTGAACCTGCTGTTCGGATCGAAGACCGGCCGGAATTATCTCGAGCGGCGCCGCGGTCTCGAGCCGGCGCTGGTGCGCAGTTTCGATCACGTCGGCATTTCCGGGTTCGCCAACATCGTCGCGGCCATCAAGCTCGCCAAGCAGATGGCGTACGGCCCGGACCAGGTGATCGTGACGGTGGCGACGGACAGTGCCTCGCTCTATCAGAGCGAGCGTACGCAGTTCGAGCAGTCTCACTATTCGAGAGGCTTCGATGAGATCAACGCGGCCGAAACATTCGGCGCATGTTTGCTCGGTGTCGCCTCCGATCACGTCGTCGAGCTGACCGAGACGAAGCGGCGCGCGATCTTCAATCTCGGCTACTATACCTGGGTCGAGCAGCAAGGCGTTGCTGTCGCTGATTTTGAACGACGTCGTGCGCAGTCTTTCTGGACCCGCATTCAGGACAGTCTCAACGAGTGGGATCGACTGACGACTGAATTCAACAATGAGGCAAGTGGTCGCAACGACGGCTAATGCCATTGCCGGACCGTGCGATGGCTTCGTAGATCGGTGCGGTCCGTTTGTTTTGTGCGAAATGACAGCAGTGCGGCGCAAAATGCAGCAGCCGGAAGACTTGACGCGTGAACGAGGATTGATATTAATATACTAAATATAGGATGATAGGATCATCCAGTTGAGCGGCCGCCGAACAAGAGCCGGCAAGACCACGGGCGGCGCGCTGTATCCCTGTTTCAGGTTTCGAAGAACGCTCAAAACGAGCAGGAGAGGAAAGATGAGCCGAACACACGGATTGCTTCTCAGCGTCGCGTTGGCTGGGATGATGTCGAGCCTGACGGCAGCTGGCGCTGCTGCCCAAACCATCAAGATTGGCGTCAACGAGCCGCTCACCGGACCCTTCGCGGCATCCGGAACCTATGTCGTCAACGGCGCCAAGATCGCCGCTGACGAGATCAACGCGAAGGGCGGGTTGCTCGGTAGCAAGATCGAGCTCGTCATCGAGGACAACAAGAGCAATCCGACCGAGGCTGCGGCTGTTGCGGAGAAACTGATCACGCGCGACAAGGTCCCGGTCATGATGGGCGCGTGGGGATCCAGCCTCACGCTCGCGGTGATGCCGAAGCTGATGGAATACAAGATCCCGATGGTGGTCGAGACGTCGTCGTCCAGCAAGATCACGACGTCGGGCAATCCCTATATCTTCCGTATCTCGCCGCCGTCGTCGGTCGAAGCGGCCGAGTTCAAGCCGATCATGCCGACGCTCGGCATCAAGAAGGCCGACTTCCTCGTCATCAACAATGATTGGGGTCGTGGTTCGGCCGACGATTTCGGCAAGGCGCTGAAGGCGCAGAACATCCAGATCGGCCTCGTCGAGATCATGGATCAGGCCGCACAGGACATGAGCGCCCAGCTCTCCAAGATCAAGGCGTCTGACTCCGACACGATCATGGTCACGACGGCCGTCGAGCAGCTGACGCTGGTGCTCAAGCAGGCCGCCGCGCTCGGCATCACCAAGAAGATCGTCACGACCGGCGGCTCGCAGAATCCCGACCAGCTGATCGAGCAGGCCGGCGCCGCCGCCAACGGCTCGATGCACCTGACCACCTTCGCGCCCTGGTATCCGGACAAGACGCCGGATCCGGTCGCGACCAACTACTTCCTCGGCGAGTGGAAGAAGCGCGGCTTCGCCTTCGCAGGCGCCACCGAGAGCTTCCGCGGCTATGACGGCATCCGCACCATCGCCAATGCGATCCAGCGTGCCGGCAAGGCTGACCCGGAAGCCATCACCGAGGCGCTCTGGAAGGTCGACTTCACCGGCCTCAACGGTCCGATCAAATTCGTCAAGCAGGGACCGGCCGGCAAGGAGAGCGGACAAAGCATGCCCAATCTCTATCTGATCAAGATCGAGAACGATAAGGTGGTCCTGTCGGGATCGTAAGACCCGCACGTCGCGCGCGGGGTGCCGCCCGTCGGGCGACCCCCGTGGCATTTGCTTTCCTCCAACCACACGGCGGCCCGCGCAATCGTTCGGCCGAAGCCATTGATCATGACCGAGCTTCTTCAACACCTCATCAACACGCTCATCCTCGGAAGTACCTACGCCTTGCTGGGGATCGGCCTGACGCTGATCTTCGGCATCATGCGCGTGGTCAATTTCGCGCATGGCGAGCTCTATTCGTTCGGAGCGTATATTCTCTACTTCGTGGCGATCATGCTCGGCGCGAACTTCTTCGTTGCGCTGATCGCGGCAATCGTCGCGGGCTGTCTGCTCGGCGCTCTCCTGGAGTTCGTGTTGCTGCGGCCGATGCGCGGTGCCGACATCGACACCACGATGCTGGTCATGATCGGCGCCATGATCGTGATGCAGAACGGCGAGCAGTTCGTCTGGGGCGGGGTTGCCAAGTCGGTCGCGACGCCGTTTCCGGAGCTGCCGCTCGTGATCGGGTCGTTCTCCGTCTCCTGGCTGCGCCTGTTCGTGTTCTGCGCTGCGCTTGCGCTGATCGGTGTGGCTTATTTCCTGATCAACCGGACCAAGCTCGGCAAGGCGATGCGAGCGACGTTCCAGGACCGCGACGCCGCATCATTGATGGGCGTCAACATCCAGTTCATCTACATGGCGACGTTTGCGATCGGCTCGAGCCTTGCCGCGGCCGCCGGAGCGTTGCTGGGGCCGGTCTATGTGATCTCGCCGCAGATGGGCAATCTGGCGTCGCTGAAGTCGTTTGCGATCGTCATTCTCGGTGGGCTGGGGAGCATTCAGGGCGCCACGATCGGCGGCTTCCTGCTCGCGCTGGCCGAGGAACTCGGCGCCGGCTACATCTCGTCCGGTTACCGCGACGCCATGGGATTCCTGATCATCATCGCCGTGCTTCTGTTCAGGCCGACGGGGCTATTCGCCCGCGTGGAGCGCGTCGGATGAAGCGGCTGATCCCCTATCTCTCGCTGCTGGCGTTCGCGTCGGTACCGCTGTGGCTGCAAGATCCCTATCTGCTCAATACGTTCATCACGACGGGCATCTTCATCATTGCCGCCATGAGCCTCAATCTGCTGCTCGGCTATACCGGGCAGCTCAGCCTGGGACATGTCGCCTTCTTCGGTATCGGCGCTTACACCAGCGCACTGGTCTCGCTCGGCTTCGATGTCGAACTGATCGGCGGCTTTCGTGTAGTTCATGAACCCTGGCCGCCCTGGTCGGGTTTCGTGATCGGCACGCTGGTTGCGGCGATCTGCGGCTATGCCGTCGGCAAATTGTCGTTCAGGGTGAGAGGTGCCTATTTCGTCATCGTGACCGTCAGCTTCGCCGAGGTCGTCAGGCTGATCGCGTTGAACTGGGTCGAGCTGACGCAGGGGCCGCTGGCGCTGACCTCGATCCCACCGATGACGCTTGGATTGCCCGGGTTGGGTTCGCTGGATTTCTACAGCAAGCAGTCGAACTACTATCTGGTGCTCGGCGTCGCCGTCGTCGCCTATGTGGTGATCCGGCGCCTGGTCTATTCGCGGGTCGGGCGCGCGATGGTCGCTCTCAAGGAGAACGAGTCGCTCGCGGTCTCGGTCGGCATCGACGTCACGCGTTATCTGGTGCTGGCCGCGGTGTTCTCCGCTGGCATCGCCGGCGCGGCGGGGAGCCTCTACGCGCATTACCTGAAGATCATCGATCCGGACGTGTTTGCGTTCATATACACCGTCACGATCGTGATCATGGTGATCTCGGGCGGCAAGGGCACGCTGGCCGGCCCGATCGTGGGCGGCCTCATCTTCGGCTTCCTGCCGGTCGCTGTCCGGTCGTTCGCGGCGCCCGAGATTCAGTGGATCCTCTATGGTCTGCTGATGATCATCATCGTCTTTGTGCTGCCCACCGGAATCGTTCCGGCGATCGAGAAATGGTTCCTGACCCCTCGCAAGGAGCCGAGCAGCGCAGATTCCTATCAAGCCAAGGTGCGCGACACGCCATGACCGCTATCGATCTCGCGACGCCGGAGCCCGTTCTATCCGTTGAGCACATCGCCGTGCACTTCGGTGGGCTGGTGGCAATCGCCGACATGAGCTTCACCGTCAACAAGGGGAGGTCGTCAGTCTCATCGGGCCTAACGGCGCGGGCAAGACGACCGCCTTCAACGTCATCACCGGATTCCTGCGGCCGACCAAGGGCGAGGTCCGCTACCGCGGCAACTCGCTCAGCAATCTGAAACCGCATCAGGTGACGTCGCTTGGACTGGCGCGGACCTTTCAGCGGACCAGCGTGTTCCAGAGCGTGACGGTGTTCGACAATGTCATGATCGGTCTGCATCGGCGCGGACGATCGAGCCTGCTCGATGTGTTGCTGGCGCTGCCCCGGGAGAAGCAATCAGAAGCCGAGCTGCGCCATCTCGCGCAGGAATTGCTCGAGATGGTCGGCATTGCACGTCGGGCGGACGAGCTCGCGGGTTCGCTGTCATACGGCGACCAGCGGCTGCTCGGCGTCGCACTGGCGCTGGCATCGGATCCGTCGATGCTTCTGCTCGACGAGCCGGTGTCGGGCATGAACGCCACCGAGACCGCGCGTTTCATGGAGCTGCTCGACAAGCTTCACAAGCGTGGCATGTCCATCCTTCTGGTCGAACACGATGTTCCCATGGTGATGGGCGTCTCCGACCGGATTGTCGTGTTGAACTACGGCCGTATCATCGCCTCGGGACCGCCTGCGGAGATTCGCGGCAACCCCGAGGTGATACGGGCCTATCTTGGCGAAAAGGCGAGCCGGCATGCTGCGCATTGAGAATCTCGTATGCCGCTACGGCAAGGTCGAAGCGGTCAAGGGTGTCACGCTCGAGATCGAGCGCGGGCAGCTCGTGGCGCTGATCGGCGCGAACGGCGCGGGCAAGAGTACGACGCTGCGCGCGATCTCGGGAATATTGCCGTCGGCGTCGGGCCGCATCACGCTCGAGGGCAAGGATATCACGAAGTGCTCGGCCCGGCAGATCCTCAGCCTCGGTATCGCGCATTGTCCGGAGGGGCGGCGGGTGTTCTTCGACATGACCGTTGATGAGAATCTCGACATGGGCGCGTATCTCCGCACCGACCAGCGCGAGATCGAGGCAGACCGGGAGCGGATCTTCGGCATGTTTCCGCGGCTGGCGGAGCGCCGCGGCCAGATCGCCGGCACGCTGTCGGGCGGCGAGCAGCAGATGCTGGCGATCGGGCGCGCCATCATGTCCCGGCCCAAGCTGATCATGTTCGACGAACCTTCGCTCGGACTGGCGCCCAACATTGTCGAGCAGGTGTTCACGATCATCGACAATATCCGCAAGTCGGGCACGACCGTCCTGATGGTCGAGCAGAATGCGTACTCCGCTCTCGAGATGTGCGACTATGCGTACCTTCTCGAGACCGGGGCCGTCGTGCTGTCGGGCAGCGGCAAAGAGCTGATCGATGACGAGCATGTCCGCTCGGCATATCTCGGCGGATAGCGGCAATTCAAAAAATCGAAACGGCAGGACGACAGGAACTGCCGTTCTGGCGACGTGCGGGCGTCCGAACGGCGACGCGATGTCGGGTCAATGATGGTGGATCTGCAGAAAGCAAGGGACGACCAGAAGTCGGACGAGTGCATCGCGCTGCTGATGGCGTTCATGCAGATCAGCGATCGCAAGAGCCGTGCCGAGGTCGTCAAGTTTGCCGAACGCTGCGCGCAATTCGGTTCCGGAGGCATCGTGTCGTTTGGAAATGAACGGCGATGAGCGTGCCCGGCCGCAGGTGGGTTTTTGCCAAGGAAGGGTTCGGTAAGTGAAGATTGCCGTAGCGAAGGAAATCGATCCGTCGGAGCCGCGGGTTGCGGCCTCGCCGGACACCGTGAAGAAGTTCAAGGCGCTGGGCGCCGAGGTCGCGGTCGAGCCGGGGGCGGGGATCAAGTCGGGGCTGCCCGATTCGGAGTTCACGGCCGTGGGCGCCACCGTCAGCGCCGATGCGCTGAAGGACGCCGACATCATCATCAAGGTGAAGCGGCCGGAAGCCACCGAGCTGTCGCAGTACAAGCGCGGCGCGCTGGTGATCGCGATCATGGATCCCTACGGCAACGAGGCGGCGCTGAAGGCGATGGCCGATGCCGGGGTGTCGGCGTTCGCGATGGAGCTGATGCCGCGCATCACCCGCGCCCAGGTGATGGACGTGCTGTCGTCGCAGGCCAACCTGGCCGGCTACCGGGCCGTGATCGAGGGCGCCGAGGCGTTCGGCCGCGCCTTCCCGATGATGATGACCGCGGCGGGCACCGTTCCGGCTGCGAAAGTGTTCGTGATGGGCGTCGGCGTCGCCGGTTTGCAGGCGATCGCGACCGCGCGGCGGCTCGGCGCGGTGGTGACCGCGACGGACGTCCGCCCCGCGACCAAGGAGCAGGTGGAGAGCCTCGGCGCCAAATTCCTCGCCGTCGAGGACGAGGAGTTCAAGAACGCGCAGACCGCCGGTGGCTACGCCAAGGAGATGTCCAAGGAGTACCAGGCCAAGCAGGCCGCGCTGACCGCCGAGCACATCAAGAAGCAGGACATCGTGATCACCACCGCGCTGATCCCGGGCCGTCCGGCGCCGAAGCTGGTCTCGGGCGAGATGGTGAAGTCGATGAAGCCCGGCTCGGTGCTGGTCGATCTCGCGGTCGAGCGCGGCGGCAATGTCGAGGGCGCGAAGCCCGGCGAGGTGGTCGAGACCGACGGCATCAAGATCGTCGGCTACACCAATGTCGCCGGCCGGGTCGCGGCCTCGGCCTCCAGCCTCTACGCGCGCAACCTGTTCTCGTTCATCGAGACCATGGTCGACAAGGCCAGCAAGGCGCTCGCGGTCAACTGGGACGACGAGCTGGTGAAGGCCACCGCGCTGACCAAGGACGGCGCCGTCATCCATCCCAACTTCCAGCCGAAGTAAGGAGCCAAGCCATGGAGCATCTCGCGCAGGCCGTCGATCCCTTTGTGTTCCGGCTGTCGATCTTCGTGCTCGCCGTGTTCGTCGGCTATTTCGTGGTGTGGTCGGTGACGCCTGCGCTGCACACGCCGCTGATGAGCGTGACCAACGCGATCTCCTCGGTGATCGTGGTCGGTGCGCTGCTCGCGGTCGGCGTCGGCATGGTGTCGAGCGGCTCGGGCTGGGCCCGCGGCTTCGGCTTCGTGGCGCTGATCTTCGCCTGCGTGAACATCTTCGGCGGCTTCCTGGTCACCCAGCGCATGCTGGCGATGTACAAGAAGAAAGCCAAGTAACGGCAACCACCTCGGGGTGAGTCAAGAATTTGGGGGGACCTGAGATGAGCGCCAATCTCTCTGCACTGTTGTATCTCGTGGCGGGGGTGCTGTTCATCCTGTCGCTGCGCGGGCTGTCGAGCCCGGCGTCGTCGCGCCAGGGCAACATGTTCGGCATGATCGGCATGGCGATCGCGGTCGGCACCACGCTTGCGGCCCATCCGCCGGCCGACGGCGTGGCCTGGCTGCTGGTGATCCTCGCGGTCGCGATCGGCGGCGGCATCGGTGCGGTGATCGCCCGCCGGGTGCCGATGACCTCGATGCCGGAGCTCGTCGCCGCGTTCCACTCGCTGGTCGGCATGGCCGCGGTGCTGGTCGCCGCCGGTGCGTTCTATGCGCCCGAGGCGTTCGACATCGGCACATCAGGCAACATCCATCCGCAGAGCCTGGTCGAGATGTCGCTCGGGGTTGCGATCGGCGCGTTGACCTTCACCGGCTCGGTGATAGCGTTCCTGAAGCTGTCGGCCAGGATGAGCGGTGCGCCGATCATCCTGCCGTTCCGCCACGTCATCAACATCGTGCTGGCGCTGGCGCTGGTGTTCTTCATCGTCGGTCTCGTGCTGTCGGGCAGCGCGTTCGACTTCTGGATGATCGTGATCCTGGCGCTGGCGCTCGGCGTCTTGATGATCATCCCGATCGGCGGCGCCGACATGCCGGTCGTGATCTCGATGCTGAACTCGTACTCCGGTTGGGCCGCGGCCGGCATCGGCTTCACGCTCGGCAACTCGGCGCTGATCATCACCGGCGCGCTGGTCGGCTCGTCGGGCGCGATCCTGTCCTACATCATGTGCCACGCGATGAACCGCTCGTTCATCTCGGTGATCCTCGGCGGCTTCGGCGGCGAGACCGCGGCGGCCGGCGGCGGCTCCGGCGAGCAGAAGCCCGCAAAACTCGGCTCGGCCGACGACGCCGCCTTCATCATGAAGAACGCCTCCAAGGTGATCATCGTGCCCGGCTACGGCATGGCGGTGGCGCAGGCCCAGCACGCGCTGCGCGAGATGGCCGACCTTTTGAAGAAGGAAGGCGTCGAGGTGAAGTACGCCATCCACCCGGTGGCGGGCCGCATGCCCGGCCACATGAACGTGCTGCTGGCCGAGGCCAACGTGCCCTATGACGAGGTGTTCGAGCTCGAGGACATCAATTCGGAGTTCGCGCAGGCCGACATCGCGTTCGTGATCGGCGCCAACGACGTCACCAACCCGGCGGCCGAAGAGGACAAGACCTCGCCGATCTACGGCATGCCGGTGCTGCAGGTGTGGAAGGCCGGCACCGTGATGTTCATCAAGCGCTCGCTGGCGTCGGGCTATGCGGGCATCGACAATCCGCTGTTCTACCGCGACAACACCATGATGCTGCTCGGCGACGCCAAGAAGGTCACCGAGAACATCGTCAAGGCGATGTAGGACCGATCGCGATGGCGCTGAACCGGGACTGGCATCGCGCGCATCGCATGCCGCCCCGGGCGAGGTGCTAACCGTCGCGATCTCGGCCAAGCAGCAATTCAAGCGAAGGCCAGGCTTCGCCAAACGAGGCGCATGACAACAGAAGCAGGGCGCTGGCGCGCCCTCGGCTCGACAACCCGTCAGAACCCCCGATCTTGCCACTATGCGGGGCGCAGGCCCGCGTCGGCGCAAGTGCAAGACCGGTGCGCCGGCTGCGATCGATGCCGGAACATCGCAATAGAGCGGGCCTTCGTCGTCAGTCATGGCGGCGTGCCTTTCCGTTCGGTGGCGAGCGCAATCTGTCGAACAACCGTGAGTACGATGGGCTGTCCCTCATGATGAGAACCGAGCCGGCAGGTGCGTCTATTCGGGCTCGAGCCGGCCACCGCCGAACAAGGTCGGCACGTAACGTGGAGCCTTGATCTCGGCCATGAAGCGTTGCTTGGTCGCGATCGGATCGAGCGAGACGGGCGGCCGGATCGGCTCCACGTCCGGCTCCGTTGCCAGCACCAGCATCTCGACGCCGCGGCGGTCCTCGATCTGCCCGATCTTCTTGCCGAGCGCTTGCGGTTGCGCAAGATTCTCGGCGTGCGCGATGCCCGCGGCCCGCGCCAATTGCGCGAGATCGAGCGTCGCATTGGTCAGAGCCTGTCCGCCGGATGCGGCATGCACGCCGTTCTGGATCAGCAATATCGTGAGATTGGCAGGGTTCATCGCGCCGATGGTGACGAGGGCACCCATATGCATGAGCAAGGCGCCGTCGCCTTCCACCGCGATGACCGGCCGCTTCGGCTGGGCAAGTGCGAGGCCGAGTGCGAGCGGCAAAGTGAGTCCCATGGCGTCCTCGAAGTAGAAATTGCCGGGCGTGTGATGAACCGAGGCCCAGAGATACGAGGCGTTGCCGAGCGAGGTCACCACCAACGCTTGCGGCGGCAGGTGCGCGGCAAGTGCCTTGTAATAGTCGCCCCGGCTGGCGCGGCGTCCGGTCACCATTGAATATCCTCCCGGGACAGAAGCAGGGCGAACGGACAAGAGCCTTCTTCCGCATAGGTCGCGGCCTGCTCGACCTGCGCGCCGATCGGACGATGCCTGTCGGCGCATGCGTGATTGAGACCGATGCCGCGGAACACCGGCTCCGTGGCTCGTCCCTTAGGAATGTGATAGAAGACCGCATCCTCCGGTGTGCCGCGGTAGGAAACCAGCATCAGCAGCGGAAACTGATAGCGCTGCGCCAGCGAGACGAGGCCGGCGCCCATGCTCAGGACCCCCGCGTTCTGCACCAGCAAAGCGGTGCGCACGCCGCCGAGGCGGCTGCCGCAGGCAATGGCGAGGGCCTCCTCTTCGTGCGTCGCGCGAACCAGGGTCATGCCCGGCTCCTGATCGATCCGCACCAGAATCTCGCCAAGCCAGCTGTCCGGCACGGCGACGACCAGGCCGAACCCCAAGCGTTTCAGCGTGTCCAGGATCTCGGATGGGCGGTGCGAGACCGCGCCCAGCGTCGACGACGTCATCAAGGCCTCCTCCACAGCTGCCGCCAAGGCTACGCAAGAAAGGTACTATTGTCGATACGATAATCCTTGATAAAAGGTACTATTAAGCTGATGATAGTTTTAATTGGAGATTGCGATTGCAACGGAGCCGGGCGGGGCAATCCACAATTGCGGGAGAGAAGACCGATGACACGCGTCTGGTCGTTGCTGATCGCCTTGTTGTTCACCGTGCCTGCCCATGCGCAAGACAAGCTGGTCGTCAGTATCTGGGGCGGCAGCTGGCGCGATCTGGTCGCCGAGACGGTTGCGAAGAAGTTCACCGCTGAAACGGGCGTGAAGGTCGAATTCGTCACCGGCGGCACTATCGACCGGCTCAACAAGGAAAAGCTCGCCAAGGGTAATCCCGAGAGCGACGTGACGTTCACCACCTCGCATGTCGGCTGGCTCTATGCAAATGACGGCCTTTTCGAAACCATCGATACGTCGAAGATTCCGAACGCCAAGAACCTGGCGGAAGAGGCGCGGATCAGCCCCTATCATCTGGGCGCCTGGGCCTATGTCTACACCATTGGCTATCGATCTGATCTCATCAAGGATCTGAAGTTCGACAGCTGGAACGAGCTCTGGAGCCCTCAGCTCAAGGACAAGCTCGCGGCGCCGGACTTCGATCCGAGCCACATCATCGCCGTCGCTGCGATTCTCTCGGGTGCCGACGCGGCGCATTGGGAGCAGGGCGAGGCCAAGCTGAAAGCACTGAAGCCGAACTTCAAGGCGTTCTACACCAACGACGCCAACAGCCAGCAACTGCTCGCCAGCGGCGAGACTCCGGTGCAGATCGTGCTTTCGATGAACGCCTATTACATGATGGGGCAGGGTATCCCGATCACGCTTGCGATGCCCAAGGAGGGCGCGGTGCTGGGCATCGACACCGTCGCGATCATGAAGGGCTCGAAGAAGGTCGATCTCGCCCACAAGTTCATCAACACGCTCTACGATCCCGAGATCCAGGCCGAGATCTCGAAGCAGAAGAAGGGCAGCCCGGCCGTGCTGAATGCCAAGCTCGATCCAGAGATCGCCAAGCTTCCCGGGGTCTTCACCAGCGCCGAACAGTGGAAGCAGCAGATCAACATCGATGCGAAGCTGCGCGCGAGCAAGACCGCCGAATGGCGGAAATGGTTCGCCGAGAACATCATGAATTGAGCGTCAGTTGAGCGTTCTTGGCAGCGGGCGCGCATCATGAAGCGGCAACCGTTCGTAGGCACCTTCACGGCTCCGGCGGCGCTTTGTGCGGTCGGGTTTCTGGCGGCGCTGGCCGCGGTCCTGCAATACAGCCTGCGCGCCTATGTTCCGGGCTCGCTCGATCCGGGCGGCTTCACGCTCGCCAATTTCGCCGATCTCCTGAAGCCGCTCTACGCCCGCGTGTTTCTCGACACCGTGCTGATTTGCGCAGCGACCGCCCTGGCGACCTTGGTCGTCGGCTATCCACTTGCCTACGCCCTGGTGCGCGTCGAGCAACCAATCATCCGCTCCTTCCTGCTGGTGATCGTGGTCACGCCGCTGTTCCTCGGAGAGGTGGTCCGGACCTATTCCTGGATCATCGTTCTCGGCAATAACGGCTTCATCAACGCCGTCCTGTTATGGACAGGGCTCGTCATCAAGCCGATCCAGTTCATGTTCACGCCGTTCGGCGTCATCGTCGCCCTCGTCCATGTGACGCTGCCGGTGATGGTGATCATGCTCGCGGCCGGACTGTCGCACATCGATCGCGATTATGCGCGGGCCGCCGAGAGCCTGGGGGCGGGACCGATCAGGGTGTTCCTGACCGTCACGCTGCCTTTGTCGATGCCCGGTGTGATCGCGGGCACCACGACGGCCTTCGCATGGACGTTCTCGGCCTTCGCCACGCCGCAACTGATCGGAGGAGGACGCGTCAACATGCTCTCCAACCTGGTCTATCAGCTCGGCTTCGCGAGCTTCAATTTTCCATTTGCCGCGACGCTTTGCGTCGCCGGCCTGGCGTTGACGGCGGTGGTCCTGGCGCTTCTGAAGCTCGCCACGAGCCCGCTACAGAAGATCGAGGTGCACTGAATGACGCCGCGATCGACCTACCAGAGGGTTCTCGGCTGGATCGGGCGCCTGGTTGTCATTCTGATCGTCCTGTTTCTCTTGCTACCGGCCGTCGTGGTCACGATCGCCGCGTTCAACGACAAGCCGATCCTGTCGTTTCCGCCGCAGGCCTGGTCCTGGCGCTGGTTCGGCCGCGCGCTCAGCTATGAGGACTTTCGCCAGGGCTTCTTCAACGGCCTGACGGTGACGGTCTGGAGTTCGACGATCGCACTGTGCGTCGGCGCCATGTTCGCGTTCGTCATCGACCGCTACAACATCCCGTTCAAGAAGGTCATCGAGGCGATCCTGGTGTCGCCATTGGTGATTCCGCATTTCACCGTGGGGCTCGGCTTCCTCATCCTGGCTGCGCAGATCGGGCTGAGCCGGGGCTTTGCCGTGGTCGTGGTCTGTCACGTCATCCTGGTGCTGCCGTTCGTCTTGCGCAGCGTCTACGTCTCGCTGAAGAATCTGGATCAAAGCTATGAGCTCGCGGCGTCGAGCCTCGGTGCCGGGCCACTGCGCGTGCTGTGGACCATCACCCTGCCGCTGTTGCTGCCGGGACTGGTGAGCGGGTGGCTGTTTGCCGCGATCCTCTCCTTCAACGAGTTCACCGCCTCGCTGTTCGTGACGTCGCAGCGCACGCAGACCCTGCCGGTCGCGATGTACAATTACGTGCGCGAGTTTGCCGATCCGTCGATGGCGGCCCTCTCGGTGATGTACATCGTCGCCACCGCCGCGTTGATCATCTTCGCCAACGCGTTCCTCGGGCTGGGCAAAGTCCTCAACATTGAACAAGAGCATCGATAGGGAGCGGCGATGTCCGAAAGCAGCAAGCGCGAGCGCAAGGAGGCGGCGGTTCGTTTCGAGGCGGTCACCAAGCGGTTCGACGACGTCGTGGCGCTCAACAACGTCTCGCTCGACATCGATCCCGGCGAATTTCTGACGCTGCTTGGCCCGTCGGGCTGCGGAAAGACCACGCTGCTCAATCTCGCGGCAGGCTTTCTCGGGCCGGATCGCGGATCGGTCGTGATCGGGGACAGGATGGTCAACGAGGTGCCAACCTACCAACGCGGCATCGGGATGATGTTCCAGAACTATGCGCTGTTTCCGCATATGACCGTGGCCGACAATGTGGCCTATGGCCTGAAGACGCGCCGTGTCCCCAAGGCCGAGCGGGATCGTCGCGTCGCCGAGGTCCTCGAATTGGTCAAGCTCACGGGGAAGGAGAACAGGAGGCCACGACAATTGTCCGGCGGCCAGCAGCAGCGCGTGGCGCTCGCGCGGGCCCTCGTGATCAATCCGACCGTGCTGTTGCTGGACGAGCCGTTCTCGGCGCTCGACAAGAGCCTGCGGACCTCGATGCAGGTCGAACTGCGCGAAATCCAACGCAAGCTCGGTCTCACCACGATTTTCGTGACGCACGACCAATCGGAGGCGCTCAGTCTTTCGGACCGCGTCGCAGTGATGTCCGAAGGGCGCATCCGGCAGCTCGGCACCCCGGTCGACATCTACCGGGCGCCGATGGACCGGTTCGTCGCGACCTTCGTCGGGGACAACAACAGGCTGCGTGGGACACTGCTCGGGATTGAGGCCGCCGATGCGATCATTGCCCTCGGCGACGCATCGGTCCGGGTCCCGAAGCAGGCGCTCGCGAGCCTCGATCGCTCATCGGCGGTTGACGTCTTCGTTCGGCCGGAGCAGTTCAACGTCGTCGGGCCGAATGACCCCTGCGCCGTCAGCGGCAATGTCGTAGCGCAGATCTATCAGGGCGGGCATGTCGACCTTCACGTCGAATGTCCCGGACCGGCCCATGGTCGCTTGCTGATCAGATCGGCGGGTGATCTCGCCGTTGCGCGCTGGCCGATGGGAGCGCGAGTCGGCGTCGCAGTCCAGGCGAATGGATGCGTGGCCTTTCCGGCCGAGTAGGAATGGCCGTAGCACCGGCGGTCGGCCGCTTCGGGCGGGTTCATCTCGCGACGATGAAGGTCCTGATCGCCGCCAGAGCCTCGATCGAAGGCATGTCCCTTACGGCATCCGGGCCGGAGCACCATGGATAGGGGATCGTAGAGAGCCAGGGCAGGATCCGGCCCGCGTCCACGGCGGGCAGCACGGACATCAGCGCGATCTCGATGCATAGCCGCGCGACCCGTCCGTCCCCGGGGCGGAAATGCCAATCATAATTGCCGCATCCGACGCGGACGGCACCGTCCTGCCGGGCGGTCATTCCGACCAGCCAGCGGCAGCGAAACTGACTGGGGTGATCCGAGGGCGGGCGCGACAGGCAATAGGTTCGCACATTGTCGTACTGGGCGGAGAAGTCACGGACGAGAACGCGGGTGACCTGCTCCAGTCCAGCCGCCGCGCTCGGGAATGCGATGGCTGTCGTCTTGACCATCATTTCGAGCTGGCAGTCGTCGAGGAAAGCGTCGGCCATCAGCTCGGGACGGTTATGGTCCTTGGCCTCGATGTAGGTGGCGATCGCGTCGGTCGCGGTGAGTCGGTTAGACACCATGCTTGATCCCGGTGACGTTGCAACAGATGAGGTTCGATCGGCGCAAATGGTCGGCGCTGCCGCTCGCAGATGTGATGGTGGCCGCGCAACTCTTGCCAGGAATTGTCAGCCTCCATGGGGTAGTGTTTGATCCGATTGAGATCCAAAGTAAACGATCGAAATCGCGCGATCATTGCTTTTCGCGGACAGGACACCGAATGAACACGCACTCGATCGAGATCCGGCGACTGCTGCCCGCGGACGCTGAGCTGTATCGCGATATCCGCCTCGAGGCGCTGCGCTTGAGTCCCGAGGCGTTCGGCAGTGCGTACGAGACGGAGAGCGTTCATCCGGTCGGCTGGTTCGCGGAAAGGCTGGAGCGCGGCGCGGCGATCTTTGGCGCGTTTCAGGCCGGCAAACTTGCCGGCATTGTCGGTTTCGTTCGCGCCGACGGGCCGAAACGGCAGCACAAGGGCGCGCTGGTCGGAATGTATGTGCGGCAGGCGGCGCGCGGCGCCGGTATCGGCCGGCTCCTGGTCGATGCTGTGCTCGATTTCGCGGCGCAATCGGTCGAGCTGGTGCAGCTCATCGTGGTCAAAGGCAACGAGCCGGCCCGACGGCTCTACGAGGCAGCGGGCTTTGTCACGTACGGGCTCGAGCTGCACGCGCTGAAGATCGACGGCCGCTATTACGACGACATCCTGATGGCGAAAGATCTGGTCCGGCGCGGCTGACTGCGTCGGCCGATGCCGCGACACAGTTTCGTCGTAGCGTCGCGATAGGAGAGCGCTCGCGTAAGGAGACATCGGTTCGCCTGCCAACCAGCCGGGAAGCTGCCATGCCGAAGATTGACCTGACGAAAGTGCCGGAACGCAAGGGGACCGGTTACCCGGCCGAATTTGCCGCGGCCTGTGCCGACCGCGTGCGCCAGCGGCTCGGCGACGCCGGCGGGCTGGCCGACTTCGGCGTCAATTTGATGCGGCTGCCGCCGGGTAATTGGTCGAGCCAGCGCCACTGGCATTCGGACGAGGACGAGTTCGTCTATGTGCTCGCGGGCGAGTTGGTGCTGGTGGAAGACGGCGGCGAGACGGTGCTGCGCGCCGGCGATTGCGCCGCGTTTGCGAAGAATTCCGGCAACGGGCACCACATGATCAACCGCTCGCAGATGACGGCCATCTATCTCGAGATCGGATCGCGATCGAGCGCCGACGTCATCACCTGCTCCGACATCGACATGATGAGCCCGAGCTCCGACGGCCGCTTCCTGCACAAGGACGGCAGGCCGTACGAATAGACGCTCAGCCGCGGACCGGCGCCAAATTCAGCGTTGCGGATTGAGCCGCGAAGGATCAATCTTGCCGAGAGGGAGATTTGGTCGCGTCCATGGCGGAATGGTATTTCATCTGGATCGACGGGCCGCGCGGACCCGAGCCGCAGAAATGGTCGTCGGACGCACTGTGGGGGCAGCTTGGCCGCCAGGACATCATCGTCCGCTTTCCCCTGAGCGATCGCGAGGCCGGTCTGTCGCTGGACCAGCTGGCGCGGCTGCACCCGGTGCCTCGGTGAACTGCGCCGCCGGCGAGCGCGGCTGTCTCACACCACGAGCCGTCCTTCGCGCTCGGCGACCGTGATCTGCGCTTCGGTTCCTGAATTGAAGTCGAGCCGGTCGGCCTCGATGCCATCGCTGAAGATGACGCCGTTCTCCGGCATCAGCGAGCGCACGCTGAGGCGCTCGGCGCGGTCGAGGCTGCCGCAGACGAGGGTCACTTGCGAGGTGCGGCTCGGAAACGGCTCGCGCACCGCGAAGCGCAGCGCGCCGGCGTCCCAGGCCTGCGGCAGATAGGGCGGGCTCTCGCCGCCGCCGCCGAAGGTGCCTGCGATCGCGAGCGAGCCGGTGACGATGCTCTTGAACCAGGCGGTCGAGCCGAGCCCGGTTGCGACGATCAGGCCGCTGGAGGACTGCCGCTCCTTCTGTTCGGCGAGTGCGATCTCATAGATGGCCGAGGTATGCGTGCGCGCGCCGACGAAGAGGTCGTTGACGGCGTAGAGCACCTGCCCGTCGGTGAGCGCGGCCTTCGCCATCGTCACCGCCTTGTGGCCGCGCTTGTTGGCTGCGACCTCGCGCAGCAGGGCAGGGAGGTCGTGCGGCACGAAGGGCAAGAGAACGCCGTCATAGCGCCTGGCATCCGGGTTGAGCCCGATCAGCGGATGGCCGTCGAGATACTTCATCGTGTTGGCGACGACGCCGTCCTGGCCGAGTGCGACCACGATATCGGACGGACCGAAGATGAAGTTCGGCAGGAAACTCCGGTCGATGACCTGGTAGCGGCCCCACTGCTCCAGCGCCTGCACGGTGACGCGGCGCTCGGCCTGATAGACATCGTGCTCGCGCTGGTAGTCCGAGAAGTCGGCGCCGAGATGCTCGACATAGAAGCGGGCCTGCGCCGCCGTCAGGTATTTGGCAATCAATTCCTCGAGCCGCGTCTTGCGGGTGACGAGGACGATCTTGCGGTCATTGTCGGCGGGCACGGCTGGCCTCCACGGTGGCGGGCTTCTCCAGCAGCGTGTTGAGCAGATCGGGCGAGACGTTGAGCTGGCCGATCTTCTCGGCCTTCTCGGCGATCCCGCTGAAGGCCTGCGCGATCAGCTGCCCCGGCTGCATGCCGGCGGCTGCCAGTGCCTGGATCACGCGGGTATCGACCCCCTCGAAGATCTTCATCAGCGCGCCGACCCGATAGGCCTCGGCGTCCGCCAGGGTCCGGGTGTTCTCGGCATTGAGGCTGACGAAATCCTTGCGCTTGCTCTCCAGCGTGATGTCGGCAACCATGCCGGCCTCGCGCAGCTCGGCCTGCTTGGCCGCGACGCTCGCCTCGGCGTCCATCTGGGTCTCGCGGATCGAACGCTTCTTCTGCTCGACCGCGATCTCGGTGTCGAGCTCGCTCTCGCGGATGGCACGTTCCTGCTCGACCGCGAAGTTGCGCCGCGCGAAGATCGCCTCGTCCGCGCCCTTCAGGATCGCTTCGCGCGCCTCGGCCTCCAGCGCCTTGGCGGTGTCGGGTGTCGGCTTCACGCCACGGATCGAGACGCCGAGGATTTCGAGGCCGAGTGCCGCGATATCGGCACGGCTCCGCAATCCGCTCTGGATCAGGCCGGCGATGCGGTCGGCGGCCTGCAAGGCTTCCTTCAAGGTCAGTTCCTTGATTGCCTGCTGCGCCAGCACCTCGACGGTTGCGAGAATCCGCTGCGGCAGCTTTTCGGGGTCGTCGGACTCATAGGTCTTGCCGTCGGCCTTGAGGGTGAAGTTGAGCATTGCAGCGGCCTTTTGCGGCTCGCTGATCCGGTAGGTGACATGACCCTGAACGGTCAGTGCCTGAAAGTCGCGCGCGATCTGCTGGAAGATGAAGGCGGCGTCGCGGCTGCCGATCGGGACCGCGACCAGCGAGGTGACTGGCCCATAGTAGAAGCCGGACAGGCCGGCGCCCTGCTGGGTCACCGTGCCGCCGCGGTATTTCATGAGGTACGTGGTCGGCTGGGCCTTGATGAAGCGAAGACCGAACATGCTGGGGTACTCCTAAGTAAGTGTGTCTAGGCAACTAAGTTAGTTGGACTGTACAACTAAGCATGCTATTGTCAAGCCGGGACGCGGGAAGGTTCACGCCACCGGATTGCTTTCGAAGTGAACACCGGTTCGCGTGAAAACGACGCGTCCCGACGAGAACGGAGCGGGGAGAGCATGTACAAGAAGTCGGAACTGGACTTTCCGCGGCCATTGACGACCGTCGACGTCGTCATCTTCGCCATCAGGTCAGACGCGCTTCAGGCCTTGCTGGTTCAACGCCCAAACACGGAAATCGAGCCGTTTCCAGGAGCTTGGGCGCTGCCCGGCGGCTTCGTCGATATCGCGGGGGATCGCGACCT
Organism: Bradyrhizobium sp. SK17; assembly: GCF_002831585.1. Lineage (GTDB taxonomy): Bacteria > Pseudomonadota > Alphaproteobacteria > Rhizobiales > Xanthobacteraceae > Bradyrhizobium. The sequence goes on from NZ_CP025113.1 coordinate 4,462,523, forward strand.
CGAAGCCTGCGCAGTGCGCAAGCTGAAGGACAAAACCAGGGTGGTCAGTCCATATCTGGAGCAGCTCGGAAGCTGGGGCGGTGCGGCGAGGGATCCGCGCGGCTGGTCCGCGACACACGCTTACTTCGCATTGCTGCCGGAGCACGCCGCCGGTGGCGCGCTGGCCGCCGATGCGCAGTGGTTCGCGGTCGAGGGCGACAAAGTGAGGCCGAAGCTCGCCTTCGATCATGCCGTGATCCTGCAGGCGGCGGTGCAGCGTTTGCGCAGTAAGGTCGAGTACACGTCGTTGCCCGCCTATCTGATGCCGCCGGAGTTCACGCTGCCGGAACTGCAACGCACCTACGAGATCGTGCTCGATCGTCCGCTGGAGAAGAGCGCCTTTCGCACCCGCATGCTTGCCGCCGACCTGATCGAACCGGTCGCGAAAATGCGCAAGGGACCGAACCGGCCGGCGCAGCTCTATCGGCTCAAGAAGGCCAGGGCGCCGGTATTCTTTGCGCGGACGTTCAATCCGCCGGACTGAACGTCAAACCGAAAGATCGAAGCCCGGCGTCACGGCTCCGGTCAGGAATGACGCGAGAAACATCTTGCCGAGCACGTGCTTGCCCGAAGGCGTGCCGATCCTGAACCGGCCGGTGCGGCTGGCGGCTGCGAGTTCGGCAAGCGTCGGCGCCGCAAGACTCGTATCGGGCGTGGTGCGCCGGGCAGTCGCGGATGCGCTGAGCAACACGCCGGCATAATAGAGCCGGGTGAGGGCGCGCACCAATTTGAGGCGGCCGGCCAGTGCATCGTCCAGCGGTCGGCCAAGCCAGGCGCGATGCAGGATGGTCTCCAGTTCCGGCGTTCGCGCCAGGCTGTCGCCGACAATGGCGAGGTCGACCAGCGGATCGCTGCGGTAGGCGGATTCCCAGTCGATCATCCAGAGCCTGTTGCCGTCGAACAGGATGTTGCCCGGGAGCGAGTCGTTGTGGCTGGAGACCGAGTTCGCCTCGTCCCAGACATAGGTTGCGCGGACGCGTTCGAGATGAGCGTTGCAGCGGTCGAGCACGCCGGGTGCGAACAGCCCGGTGCGGCAGACATGGGCCCAGAGCCGGGCCACGATGTCGGGGTAGCGCACGAAGGCGGGAAAGGTCGGCGTCGCTTGCAGGCGCGCCAGCAATTCGCCGAGCGCCCTTGCAAGTCCGGGCAGGCCGCCGGGATAACGGTCGAGCGGTTGTCGTTCGATGAAATCCATCACCGCGACGCGCGCGGTCTCGTCGACGTAGTGGAGCCGCGGCGCGATGCCGGCCTCGGCCGCGATGCGCAGCGAGACGTATTGATGCGGATTGCGCAGCGGGCTCGGTTCGCCTTCCATCCGCAACAGATAATGCCGACCGTCCGTATCGACCCGGAACAGCCGCGCCGCGGTGGCGCCGCCCGAGACCGGCATCACGCCATCGATATGCGCGGTGCCAAGAACTTGGCGCAGCGCGGCGTGCGCGGCCTCGCGTTCAGTCGCGAGAAGGGTGTCGAAAGCAATCATGGATCTCGCAAGCGAGGGCTCAACGCTCGATGCGCCGCTGCCGCCGCTGTCCTTCCGCTTCGCTGTGCCGAAGCTGCAAGCGGTGCACGAAGACCTCGGCGGCATTGTGGATGTGCACGCGGCTCAGGCGCTCGGCGGCATCGCCGTCGCCGGCAATCACGGCGTCGAGAATTCCGGCATGCTCGTCCCAGATGTTGTCGGGCATTTTCAGATCGCCGCGCAGCACTTCGCCCATGATGCGGCGCAGATAGGGCCAATGCGGCTCGGTGGTCTGATCGATCAGCGGGTTGCCGGACAGTTCGCACAGGAAGCCGTGAAACTTCATGTCGGCTTCGATCTGTGCGTTGAGCACGCCGCTCGCGATCGCGGTGCGGCCTGCCGTAAGAAAGGCAGGACCCTCCTTGGCGGCGCGCTTGGCGCCGTGCTCCGCCGCCATCCGTGCCGCGAGACCGTCGAGCATCGCCCTGATCTCATAGAGGTTGCGGGCGAAATCGACATCGAGCGGCGGCACGATGAGGCCGCGCCCCGGCGCCTCGCGCACCAGGCCGCGGGTCTTCAGCAGCAGCAGCGCTTGCTGCACCGGATGGCGCGACACGCCATAGGCCTGCGCCAGTTCATCCTGAATCAGGCGCGTGTTCGAGGGCAGATCGCCATCGACAATCTCGGAAATGATCGTCTCGACAACCCGTTCGACCAGGGTCGGCTGTGCGGGGATCGTGCGCATGCGGTCTCCATAAATCCCGCTGGAACCTATCATTTCGGCCCTTAAAAGACGATTGCCTGGCATTCGAATTCAGTATATGAATTCTGAATTCAAAGATCGAGGGCGCGACGATCGCCCCGACAGGGAGGACAGCGGTGGCGGGCGGACCTGTGGTGCGCGGCGTTGATCGTGGCTCGGATTGCGGCGAACGCGCCGGTCCGGTCGTTCTGGCGTTGCTTCGCCGGATCGTGCTCGGCACTGAACTCCCACATTGCGATCGGCCGACGTTCCTCGCCTGGAGGGCAGCATGAGCGGTCTGCGCAGTCCGGGACAGATGTTGTCGGTTCACGCCAGGCTTCGCCCCGACGATGTCGGGATTCGCGATCTCGATCGATCGCTCACATTCCGGCAATGGAATGCGCGTGCGTGCAGGCTGGCAAATGCGTTGCTCGCGCTCGGGCTGAACAAGGGCGATCGCGTCGCGGTGCTCGCCTATAACTGCATCGAATGGGGCGAGATCTACGCGGCGACCGCGAAATCGGGCCTGGTCGCAGTACCGGTCAACTTCCGGCTGGTCGGACGCGAGATCCGCTACATCGCCGAGGATGCCGGGATTGCCGCGCTGATCGTGCAGCACGATCTGGTCGAATTGATCGATGAGATCCGCGATCAGCTCACGCTGCCGCGCGATCGCTTCATCCTGTTCGGTGCCGCCACCCCGCGCACCGGGTTTCGCCTCTATGAGGCGTTGCTGGCCGGCGCCAGCGACGACGAGCCAACGGAGAACGTCGCCCCCGGCGATCCCTGGACCCTGATGTACACCTCGGGCACGACGGGCAATCCGAAGGGCGTGGTGCGCAATCATCTCGGTGCCGCGCATCTGTCGCTAGTCACGAGCGTCGAGCTCGGCATTCGCAGCAACGACACCGCCTTGCTGGCGATGCCGATGTGCCATGCCAATTCGCTGTATTTCTTCGGCGCTTTCACCACGTGCGGCGCGGCCTGCACGATCTATTCGCGCAAGGCGTTCGATCCCGAGAATTTCCTGCGCGCGCTCGCCGGTGGCGGCGCGACCTTCACCTCGCTGGTCCCGACCCACTACATCATGCTGCTCGGGCTCAGTGCGGCGGTTCGCGCGTCCTGCGACCTGACCCGGGTGACACGCCTGATGATCTCCTCGGCGCCGGCGCGGCCCGACACCAAGCGCGCCGTGATGGAGATGTTTCCGAACTCCGGTCTGTTCGAGCTTTACGGCGCGACCGAGACCGGATGGGTCACCATGCTGCATCCGGACGAGCAGTTCAGCCATCTCGGCTCGGTCGGCCGCGAATGCGTCGGATCGGCGCCGATCAGGATTCTGGACGAGCAGGGTCAGGAAGTGCCCGATGGCGAGGCCGGCGAGCTCTATTCCTGCACGCCCTATACATTCGACGGCTATTGGGGATTGCCCGAGAAGACGCGCGCGGCCTTCCATGGCGCCTATTGTACGGTCGGTGACATGGCGCGCCGCGACGAGGCGGGGTTCATCCGGCTGGTCGACCGCAAGAGCAACATGATCATTTCCGGCGGCGAGAACATCTACCCGTCGGAGGTGGAGACGCTGGTCGGCGGCCATCCGATGGTGAAGGACGTCGCCGTGATCGGCGTTCCCGACGAAAAATGGGGCGAGCGCGTCCATGCCGTCGTGGTGCCGCATGACGGCGTACCGATCGATGAGGCCACGTTGCAGGACTGGGTGCGCACGCGCATCGCCGGTTACAAGTGCCCGAAATCCTATGCTTTCATCGCCGAGACCGAAATGCCGCGAAACGCGACCGGCAAGGTGCTGCATCGTGAGCTGCGGGCGCGCTTCGGCGGTCAAGCCGGAGGAAAGCCATGAAGCTCTCGTCTGACAGTGTCGCCGCGCTGATCGCGCAGATGTTGAAACGACGCGGCGTGCAGCGGGTCTACGCGCTGTGCGGCGGCCACATCATGCCGATCTGGATGCGGCTCGATGCCGAGGGCATCCGCATCGTCGACGTGCGCGACGAGCGCGCCGCCGTGCATATGGCGCAGGCCGAGGCCGAACTGACCGGCGGCCTCGGCGTCGCGCTGGTCACCGCGGGGCCGGGATTGACCAATGCCATCACCGGGATCGCTAACGCCCATATCTCGCGCGCGCCGGTCCTGGTGATATCAGGAACCAGCCCGCGGCCGCAGGAGAACCGCGGCGGTTTGCAGGATCTCGACCAGGCCGGCCTTGTGCGCGGCATCACGCGCTATGCGCGCACCGTGCGCGAGTCGTCGCTGGCGCTCGCCGAGCTCGACGAGGCGATCTCGCGCGCATTCGGCGAGGCCGGCGAGCCGGGGCCCTGCTACATCGACTTTCCCACCGACACGCTGCGCGCCGAGGTGCCGAAGGCGCTGCAACTCGACGAGCATCTCCGCCCGAAGCCACCGGTCGTCATGGCGCCCGATCCGCAGCGTGTCGCCGCGGCCGTCGATCTGCTGTGGTCGGCGCGGCGCGTGCTCGTGATCTCCGGCCGCGGCGCCCGCAACGCCGCGCCTGAACTGACCGCGCTGCTCGATCGGCTCGGCGCGGTCTATCTCGATACCGGAGAGAGCCGCGGCCTCGTACCCGATGATCATCCCTCCATCGTGGCCGCGATGCGCGGCACCGTGATGGGCGACGCCGACGTGGTGGTGACGGTCGGTCGCCGGCTGGACTTCCAGCTCGCCTTCGGATCGCCCGCGATCTTCCGCGATGCGCGCTTCGTGCGGATCGGCGACACGCCGGGTGAAGTTCGCGACAACCGGCGCGGCGAGGTCGAGCTGTTCGGCTCGGTCGCCGAGACGCTTCGCGCCATGCTGGCGCATGCCGGCAACCGTGCCTCGCAAGTCGAGTCCGAATGGGCGGCGCGATTGCGGGGCGAGCATCTTGCCCGCGCGGCGAAACTGCGCCTGACGATGGAACAGGCGGCGCCCGGTTCCGACGGCAAGCTGCATCCGAACCGCGTCCTCGCCGCCGTGCAGGAGGCGGTCGGCCCCGATGCCGTCGTCATCACCGATGGCGGCGACTTTCTCTCCTTTGCGCGCGTCGCGCTCAATGCGCGCACGATGCTCGATCCCGGGCCGTTCGGCTGCATCGGCATCGGTGTGCCCTACGGCATCGCCGCGAGCCTGGTGCATCCGGATCGGACGGTGCTGGTCGCGACCGGTGACGGCGCGTTCGGCTTCAATGCCATCGAGATCGATACTGCAGTGCGCCACAAGGCGCCGGTGCTGATCGTCGTCGCCAACAACGGAGCCTGGCAGATCGAGGTGCACGATCAGAAGGTTACGCATGGAAAAGTGGTGGGCACGCAGCTGCAATGCTGCGATCACGCCGCAATGGCGCGCAGCTTCGGCATGCATGCCGAGCGCGTCGAGACCGAGGCACAACTCGGTCCCGCGATCTTGCGTGCACTGGCTAACCGGCCGGCGTTGCTCGACATGGTCGTAACGCCAGAGGCCATATCGTCCGACGCGAAGAGCGGATTGGCGTGGGTTCCAGACTTGCAGCCGCTCGAAGCATGGGACAAAGCTGAACGGTCATGGAGGGAGAAAGCCTGATGCCGTTCAAGCGAGTCGCGCTTCGCGTCGCAACATGCGTGAGATTGTTTGCGTTGCCATCCTTCTGCCTGATCAGCGCGTTCGGAGTAGCTGGCGGCGCGGTCGCAAGCGATTCACTTCAAATCGTGGATGCGCGTGTGCCGGCGGCCGACAAAGAGGGCGGGGACCTTCCCTTGACGATGACGATCAGGAATGAGGCCGATAGCGCCGATGCACTGCTCCGCGTTCGTTGCCCGGTGGCAAATTTTTCTGAGCGCCACATTGTCGACCGCGGCGAAGGCGCACCAGCCATGCGTTCGATTCCGAACATTCCTGTGCCTGCGAAGGCTACGCTCGAGTTGAAGCGCGACGGCTATCACGTCATGCTGCTTCAGTTGCGTCAGGCACTCGCGCCGGGCGAGACGTTCAAATGCGCGATCGTTTTTCAGAAGGCTGGAACAATCGAGACGGAGGTACAGGTCCAGAAGTGACCCACGATTTGTGACTAAGCACGGCGGCAGATGGTACAGCCATTCGCCGGGACTCAAGGCTTCTCGCGTGATCGCCCGTATGTGACGGGTGATTCGATCAATGAAGAATGCTGGATCCGGAGGAAACAAACCTATGGCAAGGTTGAATTGGGTTAAATCGCATATGCTCGCAGCGGCAGTAGCATCCGCAGCGACCTTCGCGGGCTCTTTCGCGCTCGCCGACGATGTCAGCCAGGAGCGACTGCTCAACGCTGACAAGGAAGCAGGCAACTGGCTGCACCATCACAAGAACTATTCGGCGACCCGGTTCTCGTCGCTGACCGACATCAACAAGGACAACGTCAAGAATCTGAAGGTCGCCTGGACCATGCATCTCGGCGGCGTCGAGGGTGGCGGGATCTGGTCGCATGGCGGATTGGAGGGAACTCCGATCGTCGAGAACGGATTCATCTACGTCACCGATGGCTGGGGCTCGGTCTACAAGATCGACGCCCATGGCGGCAAAGGCGTGATGGTCTGGAAGATGGATCCCAAGACTGATCACGACTGGGCCGGCGCGGTCGCCTGCTGCGGCGTCGACAATCGCGGTGTCGCGTTGTGGAACAACCTCGTCATCTCGCACACGCTCGACGGCCGCCTGGTCGCCACCAACAAGGAGACCGGACAGGTCGCCTGGCAGCGCCAGGTCGCCGATCCCGACAAGGGCGAGGTGATTACCGGCGCACCGCTGATCGTCAAGGACATGGCTATCTCGGGCGTCGGCGGAGCCGAATACGGCATTCGCGGCTGGATCGCGGCGACCGATCTGAAGACGCAGAAAGAAGTGTGGCGCACCCACACCATTCCGGGCAAGGACGAGCCCGGCTCGGAGACCTGGAAGGACGACAAGAACGCCAAGGCGAGCGGTGGCGGATCGACCTGGGTTACCGGCAGCTACGACCCGGCAACCAACACGATCGTGTGGGGCGTCGGCAATCCCGGCCCGGACTGGGACAATGAATACCGTCCCGGCGACAATCTCTACACTGACTCTTCGCTTGGTCTTGACGCCGACACCGGCAAGATCAAGTGGCACTACCAGCACACGCCAAACGATCCGTTCGACTATGACAGCGTCGCGGAGAACGTGCTGGTCGACGTCCCCGGTCCGAACAACTCGACGCTGAAGCTCGCGCTCGAAGCCGACCGCAACGGCTTTGCCTATGCGATCGACCGCAACACCGGCAAGTTCATCTGGGGTCTGCCCTTCGTCAAGAAGGTGACCTGGACCAAGGGTCTCGACCCCGAGTCCGGCAAGCCGGTGGAGTACGATCCGAAGCAGGGCGTTCAGAAGTACAACGCCTCGGTGACGCCGAGCCGCACCAACAAGGAAACGGACATCTGCCCCGGCAACATGGGCGGCAAGAACTGGCCGCCGACTGCGTACAACCCGAACCTGAAGCTCTGGTACATTCCCGTCATCGAGAGCTGTAACCACATCAAGGTCGAGGAGATGACGCCGGACAAGGTCAAGCCGCGCGAATTCTTCACCGGCGGCGGCCCGAGCCAGCCGTTCAAGATCACCGGCAGCGTGACTGCGATCGACGTCACGACGGGCAAGGTGGCAGGGAAGGCGGAGACCCAGTTCCCGAACCTCGGCGGCATCCTGGCGACGCCCGATCTCGTGTTCTCCGGACAGCCGTCCGGCGAGGTGATCGCCTATGACGCCAAATCGCTGAAGGAGCTCTGGCAGTTCAACACCGGCGGCGGACTCAACGCGCCTCCGATGACGTTCTCGGTCGACGGCAAGCAGTATATCGCGGTGCTGGTCGGCCTCGGCGGTGCGTGGGACAAGTGGTTCATCGACTCCACGCCCGAGTTGAAGCGGATGCAGCCGGGCTCGATGCTCTACGTGTTCGCCCTTTGACGTCACAAGCGCGGGAGGCTTCCGAGCGAAGCCTCCCGCGTTCGGTTTGGTCAAGAGAAGAAACAATGAAGCAAAAACGGCTGATTGGCGCGTGGCTCGGCTGCGCGCTGGCGATGGGATTGACGGTCGCGGCACATGCACAATCGGCGAGCGATCCGACCGATGCGGGCAAGGCGGTGTTCAAGCGCGGCAATTGCGTCGGCTGCCACAAATGGCACGGCAATGGCGGTGGCGGCTATGGCGGCGACGCTCTGTCGCTGCGCAAGACCGAGCTGACGCGCGAGCAGATCATCGAGACGGTCAGCTGCGGCCGGCCCGGCACCGGCATGCCGTTCTTCGTGCGCGGCTCCTATGACACCACGAAATGCTATGGAATGAGCCGGCAGGATGCTGGCGGTCAAATGCCGCCCGAGGCGAACGTGTTCCTGCGGCCGAACGAGATCGAGGCCGTGGCGGACTACGTGCTCGCGCACGTCAAGGGCAAGGGCGAACCAAACTACGACGAATGCATCGCCTTCTTCGGCGATGGCTCACGTGTCTGCAACATCTACAAGGAGGCCGGGCACGCCGCCGCGCCGTCCGACCAGAGCGAGAAGAAGCCATGAGCAAGCATCGATCGGTCATCCGCGGGTTGGTCTTCGCCGCAACCGTTGCGGCTGCCGTGCCGGCGATGGCGACAGCCGGAGACCTGCGCGACATCACTGTCGGAATGGACATCAGCAAGGTTCCCGACGCGGGATACATCAATTTGACCTGTGTCGGCGAGAAGACCCACAGACTGGCGGACTGGGCGCAGTGGCCGAATTGCCCGGCCGGACCCGACCAGCTGCGCGGCGTCAGCTTCGAGTATGATCGTGAGACCGCGCGCGAAGGCACCATGGTGGCCGGCCATCCGGCGATGCTGACCGTGATGATCGACAAGGACGCCAAGATCGCGGCGCTGACGATCGAGACCGATCCGAAGGCGCGGCTCTATCTGCGCAAGAAGGCATTCCTGCTCGGCCTGCAGGCGAAGTCGCGCTATGGCGAGGACGGCTGGACCTGCTCGGATGCACAGCCTGCCGGCGACAAGCAGGAGGTCGGCGGCGTTTTCGTCAACGAGCGTTGTACCAAGACCACTGATGGCCGATCGATCGAGATCGAGCGCAAGCTCTATCGCGAGCCGAACAAGGACCTCAAGGACTTCACCGACGAAAGCCGGATCACGATCCGCCGCGCCGGATCGTGAGCTCAATCGGACGCATCGTCGATCTCAGGTTTCGATCGGGGCCGCGTCGATGTCGATCTGCGGGAGCAGGCCAGGGGACTGCCGTTCGACCAGCTCGCGCATCTTGCCGATGATCGCCTTCGCCGCCGCCGAGACGATCGAGCCCGGGCCAGCGACCGTGATGACGAGCGGTGGCGTCCGGTCGGTGTCGGTCAGCCGCATCGCAATCGCGCTCAGGCCTGGCGTTCCCATGTCGCGCGTGTAAGCGAAGCCCTGTCGGCGGATCGTCGCCAGCGCCGGCTGGATATCGCCGAAGCGGACGGCGGATGACGGCGCTTCCTCGGCATTGATCCGCTGCACGATCCGCCGCGCGTCCTCGTCGTTCATCAGGCTCAGGAACACCCGGCCCGGAGTGGAATGGGTCAACAGCCGCCGCGCGCCGGGCTCCAGATAATAGCGCACCGGCGTCGTGCCTTGCAGCACGCGGATGTACTGGCTGTAGAGCTGATTGCGCGCCACGACGAAGGTCGTCAGCCGCGTCGCCTCATGCAGCTCGTGGGTGATCGCATCGAGCGTGACGCCCGGAAGCGTCTGGTTGTTGAGCCAGCCGCCGAGCAGCGCGACACGGACTGTTGGCAGATAGCTGCGTGTCTGCCGGTCATGGTCGAGATAGCCGAGCTCGACGAGGCTCTTCAGCAGCGCCGACGTGCTCGACGGCGGATAGTTCAGCCGCCGCGCGATCTCGGTCATTGCCGCCGGCCGCTCGATCTCGGCGAAATACTCGAAAATGCGGAGCACGCGCTGCGCCGATTTGACGACGGACGGATCCGGACTGCCGTCGGCGGCACGAAACAATTCGGCATGCCGGTTGGCTTCGATCACCGTCGCCGAGGGATCGTCGGGCTGCGCCCGGACCCGGTCGACGACGATGCGCCGACGGCCTCGGCGGGATGGCGGCGCGTTGTCGGAGCGAGCTCCCTTCATCTGTTGCCGTTCATGTCCTTGGTGCGTCGCAACATGCTGCGCGTCTCGCGGCGAGTGTGCCGCGAAACCAATCGAGGTCAATACGCCACGGTTTCGAGTGCGCCCCCGCGCGCGGCATTTCCTCCACGTATCTGAAATTATTTCCGCGTGGTGGACATCGCCGCGATGGTTCTCGATGTTGCAGCGGGAGTTTGAACACCGGGGCTGGCATCCCGCACAGCGGTACGGCTGGTGCGACGTCACCCCAAACAAGGAGAGCCAGATGCAGATGAGTGCGCACGACCTTCGCAACCCTGACGAAGCCGCAGAGCCGGCCGATCCGGCACGCCACATCTCCCATGATAGCGCCGGTCTCAACTTCTACGACCTCGACCGCGGGCTTCGCAGTCTGCTCGGCCTGTATCTGTCGCGCGCGGATCGCGAGACGCTGGAGCCGCACTTCCATCGCCTGGGCGCGTTGGCGGGAGGCCGGCTCGACCAGCTTGCGAGAACCGCCGACAAGCATGCCCCGGTGCTCAATCCAAGGGACGCCTACGGCCGCGACGAGGACTGGATCGACTATCATCCGGCCTATCGCGAGATGGAGGCGATCGCCTTCGGCGATTTCCAGTTTCATGCGATGAGCCATCGCGCCGGCGTGCTCGGCATGGACCGGCCGCTGCCGGCCGTGGCAAAGTACGTGTTCCAATATCTGTTCGTGCAGTCCGAGTTCGGGCTGATGTGCCCGATCAGCGTCACCGACACCTCGACGCACCTGATCCGCAAGTTCGGCTCCGACGAGCTCAAGACCTATCTGCTGCCGAAGATGTTGTCGGACGACATGGCGAGCCTGTGGAAGGGCACGCAGTTCATGACCGAGCGGGCCGGCGGCTCCGATGTCGGCGCGATCGAGACCGTGGCGCGCCGCGATGGCGACGTCTGGCGTCTGACCGGCGACAAATGGTTCTGCTCGCATGCCGATGCCGATGTCGCGCTGATGCTGGCGCGGCCGGAAGGCGCGCCCGCGGGCACCAAAGGACTCGCGCTGTTCGCGCTGCCGCGGCGTCTGAAGAACGGCCGGCGCAACAGCTACCGGATCGTGCGGCTCAAGGACAAGCTCGGCACCAAATCGATGGCGTCGGGCGAAATCCGTCTCGACAATGCGGTGGCCTATCTGGTCGGTGATCCCACGGCGGGCCTGAAGCAGATGATGGAGCAGGTCAATCTGTCGCGGCTGTCGCATGGCGTGCGGGCTGCTGCGATGATGCGGCGTTGCGTCAACGAGGCGGTGGCCAGCGCCACCTCGCGGACGGCGTTCGGTCAGCGCGTGATGGATTTTCCGTTGCTGCGCCGTCAGCTGATGAAGCTGATCGTGCCGACCGAGCAGGCGCTGTCGATGATGCTGGTCGCCGCGCACGCGATGGACGAGGCCAATGCCGGTTCGGCGCAGGCGAGGGACCTGCTGCGCATCCTGACTCCGTTGCTGAAGTACCGCGCCTGCCGCGACAACATTCCGGTCGCGACAGGTGCGATGGAGGTGCGCGGCGGCAACGGCTACATCGAGGAGTGGGTGCAGCCGCGGCTGGTGCGCGATGCCCATGTCGGCGTGCTGTGGGAGGGCACCAGCAACATCAATGCGCTCGACATCATCACACGCGCCGTCGGCAAGAGCGGCGCGCACAAGGCCCTGGCTGCGGTGCTGCATGCGCGCCTCGCTGAGGCGAAGGCGCTGCCCGCGCCGTTCCGCCAGCGCCTTGGCACCGCGCTCGACCGCGCGATCGCCTTTGCCGCGCAAGTCGCGGCCGATCGCGGGGCGGAGCATGCAGCGCGGCTTGCCGCCAGCGCGCTCTACCACGCGGCATCGGCGATCACGCTCGCCTGGGAGGGATGCCAGGCGGAGGTCGACGCACGGCGGCTGTTGCTGTCGCGCTTCGTGCTCGAGCACCGCCTGACCGCGAAGGACCCGTTGGCGCCGAGCGATGATGCATGGGAACGCGACGCGATCGCGCTGGTGCTCGGCGAGAGGCCGGTCACTGTCGCTCAGGCCGCCGAGCTGCTGGCGGCCTGACGGCCATAAGCGCGCCGAAGAGAAAACAAGCAATGCGGAGGAAGTCCTTGTCATGCAAATGAGGCGGGCGGTTGCGATCGCGTTCATGGTTGTGCTCTGCCTGGCAGATGCTGAGCTTGCCTGGGCCCAGATCTCCGGCGACGTGGTGCGGATCGGTGTGATCAACGACATGTCGGGCCTCTACTCCGATCTCGGTGGCGAAGGCTCGGTGGAGGCCGCCCGGCTGGCGATCGAGGATTTCGGTCCGACCGTGCTTGGCAAGAAAATCGAACTGGTGTCGGCGGATCACCAGAACAAGCCCGACATCGCGGCGGGCATCGTACGCCGCTGGATCGATGGGGACGGTGTCGATCTGATTGCCGACGGTGGCAATTCGGCAACGGCGCTGGCCATTCAGGGCATCACCCGCGACAAGAAGCGCATCTTCGTGATTTCCGGGCCTGGCAGTTCCGACCTGACCGGAAAGCAGTGCTCGCCTTACGGTTTTCATTTCGCTTACAGCACTTACGCTGAAGCTTCCGCCGTCACCAAGGCGATGCTGAAGAACGGTGCTGATACGTGGTTCTTCCTGACCGCGGATTACGCCTTCGGTCACGCGCTGGAGCGTGACGCATCGGGCTTCATCACAGCCGCAGGCAGCAAGGTCGTGGGCGCGGTGCGTCATCCGCTCGGCGTGTCCGATCTCTCCTCATTTCTGTTGCAAGCGCAGAACTCCAAGGCGAAGGTGATCGCGCTTGCGAATGCGGGAGGCGATACCGTCAACAGCCTCAAGCAGGCCGCGGAGTTCGGCATCGGGAAATCGGCCGACCAGAGCATTGTCGCGCTTCTGATGTTGATCACCGACGTGCACTCGCTCGGCCTGCAAGCGGCACAAGGCATTCGCTATGCCACTTCGTTCTCGTGGACCCAGAGTGAGGCAACCCGTGCGTTCGGGCATCGCTTCATGGCGCGTCGGCACGGGCAGGCGCCGACCATGATCCAGGCAGGTGTCTACAGCGGCGTGATGCATTATCTGAAGGCAGTGCAGGCGGCCGGAACCGACGATGCCGACGCCGTTGCCACGGCCATGCGCAAGCTTCCCGTCAACGACTTCATGACGCAGAATGCACCGATCCGCGAGGATGGACAGGTAATGCGCTCGATGTATCTCGTCCAGGCCAAATCGCCTTCCGAATCGCGCGAACCTTGGGACTATGAGAAGGTGATCGCGACGATTTCGCCTGATGAAGCCTGGCGGCCGCTTGCGGAGGGCGGTTGCCCGTTCGTGCAGGCGAAAGGCCAGTGATGTCAGTGTCGCTGTGCTAATGCCGCGCCAGCAGCGCCACGATGATCAAAGCGAGGATCGCGCACAGCATCTTCCAGAACGTCACGGGATCGCGGTCGTGCAGCGATTTGCGGACCGTGACGGCGGGACCGGCCCAGGTCGCGCCGTTCTCCAGTTCGTGTGCGAACTCGATGGCGTCGCCGAAGCGCTGCGCCGGCTCGATGCTGAGCGCCTTGCCGATCACGGCATCGAGCCAGGCCGGAAGGTCCGGCCGGTAGCGTGACAGCGGTGACGGCTTGCCGAAGCGCGGCCGCGAGAACGGCTCTATTTCGCCGAACGGATAGTTCGCGGTGAACATGCGATAGACCGTGACGCCGAGCGCGAACAGGTCGGAGGCCTCGTCGCCGGCTTTGCCGCCGAACAGCTCGGGCGCCATGTAACTTGCGGTGCCCGGAATGTCCTCGGCGGGAAAATCCTCCAGCCGCGGCACCCGCGCGACGCCGAGATCAACCAGCCGCAGGCCACCATCCCTGAGCAGGATCACATTGTCCGGCTTGATGTCGCGATGGATGATGCCGGCGCGGTGCAGTGCGGTTACCGCGCGCACCAGCTTGGTGGCGATGTCGATGCCTTCGGCAAGCGATAGCCGTGGCGAGCGCGTCAGCCGCTGCTCCAGCGTTTCGCCTTCATAGAGCGGCATCGCCGAATAGAGCCGGGTCTGCCGCTCGGCCGGCACCTCGATGATCTCGCCGATCCACAGGCTGCGCACCCGCGCCGCGACCCACGCCTCGCGCACGAAGGCGAGGCGATAGGAACCTTCGCTGGCGACCCGCGGATGCGGAAATTTCAGCACGACCTCGCGGCCTACGTGCTTGTCGGTCGCCTTGAACAGGCGGCTGTAGCGTCCGTCGGACAGCACGTCGCCGAGCACGAAATCGTCGATCACGTCGCCCGTCTCGGGCAGGTCGAGGATCGGTAGTGTCGCGATCGCGTGCGTGAGCTCGTCGCGATCCGCCGGCGGCAGATCGACGATGTCGAGCACCGCCGCGGTGGCATTGTCGCTGCCGCCGGCCGCGAGCGCGGCCTCGACGATGCTGCGCGCCGACTCCTCCGGCGGCGTACGCTCCTCCAGCAATTGCTGAAGTCGGGAATCGCCGAGCGCGCCGTGAACCCCATCGCTACAGATCAACAACCGATCGTGTTGCCGCAGTCCGGCCGACGTCGTGTCGAAGCGGGCGAACTCCTCGAAGCCGATGGCGCGGCTGAGCATGTGCGCAAGCTCGCCGCGGCCGGCGATATGGTCCTGCGTCAGGCGCTCCAATCGTGCTTCGCTCAGGCGGTAGACGCGGGTGTCACCGATATGGATCACATGGCACGTCCGCCGCGACAGGATGACGGAAGAGAAGGCGCAGGCCATGCCGCTGCGCGCGGCATCGACGCGGCCCTGGCCATAGATCCAGCCATTGGCGGCCTCCAGCGCCCGCGCTGCGCGACGGCGAACGCCGAGTGTTTCCGGCAGGGAATAATAGGCGTCGATGAAGCTGCGAACGGTGATCTCTGCGGCCTCACGTCCGCCCTTGTGCCCGCCGACGCCGTCGGCGATTGCGGCGACGACATCGCGATGCACCGTGCCCGGTCTGCCCAGGCACGCCGCGACGTAATCTTCATTGGCGGCGCGCTTGCCGGTCTCGCTGGCGAAACCGACGCGAACGCCCAGATCCGGTTGCGCACCGTTCGCCACGTCCGAACTATCCTCTCCCGGGGGAGCGGGCCCTTAGACGCGCGCTCCCGACACCGCGCCCCAGGTGGTGCGCCAGCGGACCTTGACCATGGCAAGTCCGATGAAGCCAAGCAACGTCAGCGCGCCAAAGAACAGGAAGCCGGCGCCGAAGCCCCCGGTCATGCCCTTGGCGGTGCCGAGGGTTTGCGCCAGGAAGAAGCCGCCGATGCCGCCGGCGCAGCCGACGAGGCCGGTCATCAGGCCGATCTCGTGGCGGAAGCGGAGCGGGATCAGCTGGAACACGGCGCCATTGCCCATGCCGAGCGCCAGCACGCCGATCGAGAACAGCAGCACCGAGATCCAGGCGATCCGCGGCATGTTGCTCAACGCCCAGCCGCCCTGCGTCGGCGCCGCCGGGCCCTCCGGCATGAAGGCGATCACGACATAGGCGGCGACGACGACACCGAACAGGATCGACAGCGAGCGAATGCCGCCGATCCGGTCGGCGATCATGCCGCCGACGGGGCGGAATCCGGAGCCGAAGGCGACGACCAGTGCGACCAGCATGCCGGCCGCGACGCCCGAGACGTGATACTGCACGGTGAAATACAGAGGCAATGCGTTGGCGAGGCCGACGAAGCCGCCGAAGGTGATGAAGTAGAAGAACATGAACCAGCGGGTATCGGAGTCCTTCAGCAGCGTACCGTAGGCTTTCAGCGAAATCGGCTTACGTTCGCCTGGCGCGTCCTTGGCTGCGAACGCGTAATAGGCGAGCACCATCAGCATCGGAATCAGCAGGCACCCGAATACGGCCTGCCAGCCCCAATGCTCGGCGATCGAGGGCGCCAGTAGCGTATCGAGCACGACGCCCATATTGCCGGCGCCGGCGATGCCCATGACGACTCCCTGATATTGCGGCGGATACCAGCGGCTGGCCTGAGGCAGGGCGACCGCGAACGAGGCACCGCCAACGCCGAGTGCGACGCCGAACAGCTCGATCGCGAGCTTGCTGTTCAATCCGAACTGCCAGACCGCCAGGGTCGCGGCGATCACCACGAGCTGGGCAATGATGCCGGTGCGCTTGGCGCCGATGACGTCGGCGAGAATGCCCATCGGCACACGTAGCAGTGCACCGGCCAGCACGGGGATGGCGACGAGGGTGAACTTCTCGTTCACGGCCAGATTCATGTCGCGTGCGATGTAGACGATCAATGGTCCGAGCGCGACCCACGCCATGAAGCTGATGTCGAAATACAGGAACGCGGCGAGCAGTGTCGGCCAGTGACCGGCTTTCTTGAACTCGGCAAGTTTCATCGCAAGCATCTCGCGGTGATGCGGCGGAGACAGCCGCAGACGCGCGGCCCTCTCAGGCGCAGACAGATCGAATGTGGGTGAATGTGCGCGCGCGCTCGTCGTTGAGACGCACTCCGGCAACAGATGAGGTCAGCAATTTGCGTGCCATCGAGGCGATCGCGCCGCTTTGCCTTGCAGTCGCAAGACGTTGCCGCGAGATCGCGAACCGCATTCGGCGATCGGAACTGGCTTGGCTTGCATCACGCGTCGCCACGCAAACACGCAGGCTGATGCTTTCTTGTGCGATACGCTCCGGGTAGCTGACGGCGCTTCGATAGCGAGTTCGCGATCGCCGTCGCCAACGTCGATGCTGTGATGCACAAGAGATCATCGGCGTGGCTAAAAAATCGGCCGGCTATTGCGATGGCGCGTCATTGGACTGTTTCGGTGCGCCTCGAAACCAATTGATTTTGTTGCCGGATTTGTCTTCCGGGATTTGGCACGCGTTTTGAATACCAATCGATAACGGAACATCGATCGTCATCGACGACGGTCTGCGCCCGCGGCTGGGCTTCCTCCAACTCCAAACCTTTATCGGTGTCGATCAACGACGCGCGCCGCGTCGCTGGGCAACGCCGTCGGATTTGAAAGGCAGACCATGCTCGACAAGGTGACGAAGCAGAAGCTCGTGGTGATCGGCAACGGAATGGCCGGCATCCGCACGGTGGAGGCGCTGCTCGAGCGCGCGCCCGATCTCTACGACATCACGGTGTTCGGCTCGGAGCCGTACGGCAATTACAACCGCATCCTGCTGTCGCCGGTGCTCGCCGGCGAGAAGACCGTCGACGACATCATGCTCAACACCGTCGACTGGTACGAGGACAACAACATCACCCTGCGCAAGGGTGAGACGGTCACCATGATCGACCGCCGCAGCTGCGAGGTCGTCACCGAGGCCGGCGCCCGCGTTCCCTATGACCGGCTGCTGATCGCGACCGGCTCGAACCCGATCGTGCTGCCGCTGCCGGGTAAGGAGCTGCCGGGGGTGATCGGCTTCCGCGACATCCACGACGTCGATCGCATGATCAAGGCCTCGACCGACTATCGCAACGCGGTCGTGATCGGCGGCGGCCTACTCGGCCTCGAAGCCGCCAACGGCTTGATGAAGCGCGGCATGAACGTCACGGTGGTGCATCTGCTGGACACTCTGATGGAGCGACAGCTCGATCCGGTGGCCGGCGGTCTGCTGCGCAAGTCGCTGGAAGAGCGCGGTATGGTGTTCAAGATGCCGGCGCAGACCCAGGCGATCCTCGGCGAGGACCGCGTCACCGGCGTGCGCTTCGGCGACGGCACCGAGCTGCCGGCTGACCTGGTGGTGATGGCGGTCGGCATCCGTCCGAACTTCGAGCTCGCCAAGAAGGCCGGCCTGTATTGCGAGCGCGGCATCGTCGTCTCCGACACCATGCAGACCTATGACGGCCGCATCTATGCGGTCGGCGAATGCGTGCAGCACCGCCGCCAGACCTACGGTCTGGTCGCGCCGCTGTTCGATCAGGCCAAGGTCTGCGCCAACCACCTCGCGATGAAGGGCTTTGCCACCTATGACGGCTCGGTCACCTCGACCAAGCTGAAGGTCACCGGCATCGACCTGTTCTCGGCCGGCGATTTCGCGCCGGGGCTGGACAAGGAGGAGATCGTGCTGCAAGACGCCAATCGCGGCGTCTACAAGCGCATCATCCTGAAGGACAAGAAGATCGTCGGCGCCGTGCTCTATGGCGACACCATCGATGGCCCCTGGTACTTCCAGCATCTGCGCGACGGCACCGACGTCTCGCACATGCGCGAGCGCCTGGTGTTCGGCGCCGCCAATCTCGGCGATGGCGGCGTCAGCGGCCAGAACTCGGTCGCCGCGATGAGCGACGAGACCGAAATCTGCGGCTGCAACGGCGTCTGCAAGGGCGCGATCGTCAAGGCGATCTCGGAGAAGAAGCTGTTCACGCTCGACGACGTCCGCGCCCACACCAAGGCATCGTCGTCCTGCGGTTCCTGCACCGGCCTGGTCGAGCAGGTGCTGGCGTTCACGCTCGGCGGCGATTATTCGGCGGCGCCGAAGGTCAAGCCGCTGTGCAAATGTACCGACCACAGCCACGACGATGTTCGCCGCGTCATCGTCGAGCAGCAGCTCAAGACCATTCCGGCCGTGATGCGCTTCATGGAGTGGAAGACGCTCAATGGCTGCCATTCCTGCCGTCCCGCGCTGAACTACTATCTGCTCGCGACCTGGCCCGGCGAGTATCGCGACGACCAGCAGTCGCGCTTCATCAATGAGCGCGTCCACGCCAACATCCAGAAGGACGGCACCTATTCGGTGGTGCCGCGGATGTGGGGCGGCGTCACCACGCCGAGCGAGTTGCGTGCGATCGCCGACGTCGCAGAGAAGTTCAACATCCCGACGGTGAAGGTCACCGGCGGCCAGCGCATCGACCTGCTCGGCGTCAAGAAGGAGGACCTGCCGGCGGTATGGGCCGATCTCAACGACGCCGGAATGGTGTCGGGCCACGCCTACGCCAAGGGGCTGCGCACGGTGAAGACCTGCGTCGGCTCCGAATGGTGCCGCTTCGGCACCCAGGACTCGACCGGCCTCGGCGTCAAGCTGGAGAAGTTCATGTGGGGCTCGTGGACGCCGGCCAAGGTCAAGCTCGGCGTCTCCGGCTGCCCGCGCAATTGCGCCGAAGCAACCTGCAAGGACGTCGGCGTAGTCTGCGTCGATTCCGGCTATGAAATCCATTTCGCCGGCGCCGCGGGCCTGCACATCAAGGGCACCGAGTTCCTGACCAAGGTCGAAACCGAGGACGAGACGATCGAGGTGATCGTCGCGCTGACCCAGCTCTATCGTGAGGAGGGCTGGTATCTCGAGCGCATGTACAAATGGTGCGACCGCGTCGGTCTCGAGCAGATCAGGAAGCGGGTGGTCGACGACGTCAAGAACCGCAAGGCGCTGTTCGCCCGCTTCGCCCATTCACAGCAGTTCGCGCAGACCGATCCCTGGGCCGAGCGCGCCAGCCGGGGCGTCGACCGCAACGAGTTCGCGCCTCTCGCCGAATTGGAGCTCGCATGACCAGCTGGATCGAGATCGGTGCGCTCGACGACATTCCGCGGCTCGGCTCGCGCGTGGTGCGCACGCCTCGCGGCAACATCGCGGTGTTCCGCACCGAGAGCGACGAGGTGTTCGCGCTTGACGACCGCTGCCCGCACAAGGGCGGCCCGCTATCGCAGGGCATCGTGCACAACAAGCGCGTGACCTGTCCGCTGCATAATTTCGTCATCGAGCTCGCGAGCGGGCAGGCGGTCGCCCCCGACGAGGGCTGCACGCATACCCATCCGGCCAAGGTCGAAGACGGCGTGGTCTGGCTGTCGGTGCGGCAGGCGGTTGCGGTGAGCTGAGCAGTCAGGCATGTCCGTCAAGACCACGTGTCCCTATTGCGGTGTCGGTTGTGGCGTCATCGCCTCGAGGGACGCGGCGGGCCTCGTGCGGGTCGAGGGGGACAGGCAGCATCCGGCCAATTTCGGCCGGCTGTGCAGCAAGGGCTCGGCGCTCGCCGAGACCATCGATCTCGATGGGCGCCTGCTTGAACCTTTTGTCGACGGCGCGCCGGCCACATGGGACGCCGCGCTCGATCGCGTCGCCGATGGCTTTGGCCGGATCATCAGGGAGCACGGGCCCGATGCGGTCGCGTTCTACGTCTCAGGCCAGTTGCTGACCGAGGACTATTACGTCATCAACAAGCTCGCCAAGGGCTTCGTTGGCACCGCCAATATCGACACCAATTCGCGGCTGTGCATGGCCTCCAGCGTGGCCGGGCACAAGCGCGCGTTCGGCAGCGACACCGTGCCGGGCTGCTACGAGGACCTCGAGCAGGCGGACCTGCTGGTGCTGGTCGGCTCCAATGCCGCTTGGTGCCACCCGATCCTGCACCAGCGCATGCTGGCGGCAAAGGAGAACAACCCGGCCTGCAAGATCGTGGTGATCGATCCGCGCCGCACCGCGACCTGCGAGGGCGCCGATCTGCATCTGCCGTTGCGCTCCGGCAGCGACAGCGTGCTGTTCAACGGTCTGTTCGCGTTCCTCGCCGGCAGCAATGCGGTCGATCGCGGCTTCGTCGGCAATTGCACGACCGGCGTCGTCGACGCGCTCAAGCAGGTGGCCGGCCAGACCGTGGCGCAGACGGCTGCGACCTGCGGCCTGACCGAAGGTGCCGTCGGCCTGTTCTTCGACTGGTTCACCCGCACAGAGCGCGTCGTCACGCTGTATTCGCAAGGCATCAATCAGTCGTCGAGCGGCGTCGACAAGGTCAACGCCATCATCAACTGCCATCTCCTGACCGGGCGCATCGGCCGTCCCGGCATGGGGCCGTTCTCGCTGACCGGCCAACCCAACGCGATGGGCGGCCGCGAGGTCGGCGGGCTCGCGAACCAGCTGGCCGCGCATATGGAGATCGAGAATCCGTCGCATCGCGAACTGGTGCAGCGGTTCTGGCGCGCGCCCGTGATCGCGGAGAAGGCGGGATTGAAGGCGGTCGACATGTTCGACGCGATCGCCGACGGCCGCATCAAGGCAGTGTGGATCATCTCGACCAATCCGGTGGTGAGCCTGCCCGATGCCGATCGCGCGCGGGCCGCGCTCGACGCCTGCGAGCTCGTCGTGGTGACGGATTGCATGCGCGACACCGACACCACGCGCCATGCCGACGTGCTGCTGCCGGCGCTGGCGTGGGGCGAGAAGGACGGCACGGTCACCAATTCCGAGCGCCGGATCTCGCGACAGCGGCCGTTTCTGGCTGCGCCGGGTGAGGCGCGCGCCGACTGGCGCATCGTCTGCGACGTCGCCACCCGCATGGGATACGCCGGCTTCGACTACGCTTCGGCCGCGGCCGTGTTTCGCGAGCACGCCGGGCTGTCGGGCTTCGAGAATGACGGCCGGCGCGATTTCGACATCTCGGCGCTGGCTGCACTCGACGACGTCGCCTATGACGCGCTGGCGCCGGTGCAGTGGCCGGTGACATCGGAGCATCCCGCCGGCACCCCGCGGATGTTCGGGAGCCAGACATTCTTCACGCCCGATCGCAAGGCGCGCTTCGTGCCGGTCGCGCCACGTGCGGCGCGCCACGCGACCAGCCGCGACTTTCCGCTGGTGCTCAACACCGGTCGTGTCAGGGATCAGTGGCACACCATGACCCGGACCGGGAAGACCGGGCGGCTGCTGTCGCATGTGTTCGAGCCCTACGCGGAATTCCACCCCGACGATGCGCGGCAGGCGGGCGTGCAGAATGACGGGCTGGTGCGGCTGACCAGCAATTGGGGCGAGATGATCGCGCGGGTCGTGGTTACCGCCGACCAGCGCCGCGGCTGCGTGTTCGTGCCGATGCACTGGAACGAGGCGTTCGCCGGCGAGGGCCGCGTCAACGCGCTGGTCAATCCGGTGGTCGATCCGCTGTCCGGCCAGCCGGAGTCGAAGCACACGCCGGTCAAGGCCGATCCATACGCGCCGAAATGGCACGCCTTCATCCTGAGCCGCGATGCGATCAAGCGTCCGATGGGTGGCTATTGGGTCTACGGCAAGGCCGGCGAGGGCACGCGGCTGGAGCTTGCGCTCGACGTCCGCCCGGAGAGCTGGCGCGATTGGGCGCGGGCGCAGCTCGGGCTCGACGGCGTCGAGATCGAATGGCTCGCCTATCGCGATCCGGCGGCGGGCCGCTTCCGCTACGCCGCGGTGCGCGACGGCCGGCTCGCAGGCTGTGTGTTCATCGCGCCGGACCACGCGCTGCCGTCGCGGGCCTGGCTGACCGGGCTGTTCGCCGAGCAGCAATTGTCGGCCAATGCACGAATGTCGCTGCTTGCCGGACGCCCGTTCGGTGCGGGCGAGGATGTCGGTCCGATCGTCTGTTCCTGCTTCAGCGTCGGACGGCACCAGATCACCGCCGAGATCAGGAAGGGTGCCGCCAGCGTCGAGGCGATCGGCCGTTGCCTGAAGGCCGGCACCAATTGCGGCGGCTGCAAGCCGGAGATCGGCAAGCTGATCGGCGCCACCGCGCAGCCGCGGCAGGCCGTCGCCTCCTGAAATTCCCGCAATCCGCTCGCGCTGAGTGAGCTAGCAGCCGCGGCAGATGCTCTTCAGCTTGCTGTTGAGCAGGCGGTCCTCCTCATCGGAGGCCGCCTTGGTATAGGCGTCATCGCCGTGCCGCTTGTCGGAGGCAAATCCGCCGCCGCGCATGGCGCCGCCGGCATGCATGCCGTGACTGTGTCCGCCGCCATGGCCATGGCCGCCGCGCGCGTCCGCCGGCGGCATTGCGGCCGCAAGCAGGGTCAGCAGCAGCCCGACCGTCGTGATCGTCCGCATGGTCTCCTCCTCGTCGGAGGTAAATTACCGCAGACGCTGCGGCAAATCGGTGTCGGCATCTTCACAATTTCGCGTGGCGGCAATCCGCACGATTCTCGCGACCGGTTCCCCGACGGCTCCGCCGGTGCGCCGCACATAGGCCGTCCAGGGATGGCTTCATGCCGACAATGCAGTGCTCGCGGCACCAAAATGGTGTATCGGCAAGCTCTGGCGCCCAAGGACACCGCTGGGACGGGTCCGGCGCCGCATAATCAGAATTCGCAAGATATCGGAGGAATGCTTCATGTCGGCTCTGCCACTCTCGGGCATCAAGA
This sequence comes from Bradyrhizobium sp. SK17, assembly GCF_002831585.1. Taxonomy (GTDB): domain Bacteria; phylum Pseudomonadota; class Alphaproteobacteria; order Rhizobiales; family Xanthobacteraceae; genus Bradyrhizobium. Next base: position 4,485,941 of record NZ_CP025113.1, read on the forward strand.
TTCTCGACCTGACACGGGTGCTCGCGGGCCCGCTGTCGGCCCAGATGCTGGCGGATCTCGGCGCCGAAGTGATCAAGATCGAGCGGCCCGGCGGCGGCGACGACGCCCGCGCCTTTGGCCCGCCCTACCTAGCCGACCCCGAAGGCAAGCAGAACAACAACAATTCGTTCTACCTCTGCGCCAACCGCAACAAGAAGTCGGTCACCGTCAATATCGCCAAGCCCGAGGGGCAGGCGATCGTCCGCGAGCTCGCCAAGACGGCGGACGTGATGATGGAGAACTACAAGGTCGGCGACCTCAAGCGCTACGGCCTGGACTACGAGACCATCAAGAAGATCAACCCCGGCATCATCTATTGCTCGGTGACCGGTTTTGGTCAGACCGGGCCCTACGCGCCGCGCGCCGGGTACGACGCCATCCTTCAGGCGATGGGCGGGTTGATGAGCGTCACCGGCCATATCGACGGCGAGCCGGGCGAGGGCCCGATGAAGGTCGGCCCCTCGATCGTCGACTACATGACCGGCATGAACACCTCGATCGGCATCCTCTCGGCGCTCTACCATCGCGACGCCAACAACGGGGAAGGGCAGCATATCGACGTCTGCCTGTTCGACACCGTGATCGCTTCGCTGTCGCACTGGCTGCAAATCTACCTCGTCAACGGCACCACCCCGCCGCGCCGCGGCACCTGGGGCAATGGCGGCATGCCGGCCGGCGTGTTCCGCTGTACCGACGGCGAATTGATGCTCGTGGTCGGCAATGACGGCCAGTTCCAGCGCACCTGCGCGGTGCTCGGCGAGCCCGAGCTCGCCAACGACAAGCGCTTCGTCAAGAACAACGACCGCGTCGTGCACGGCAAGGAAATCATGGCGATCTTCGCCGGCCTGTTCCTGAAGAAGCCGGTGGCCTACTGGCTGGAGAAGCTGGAGGAGGCCGGCGTGCCGTCCGGCCCGATCAACAATTTCGAGCAGGTGTTCAGCGACCCGCACGTGCAGTCGCGCGGCATGCGGGTCAAGGTCGATCATCCGTTCGAGCCGAACCTGTCGCTGATCCGCAACGCGCTGACCTTCTCGGGCACCCCGATCACCGACTACCGCGCCCCGCCGCTGCTCGGCGCCGACACCAAGGACGTGCTGGCGACCATCGGCTACGACGACGCCAAGGTCGAAGGGCTGAAGGCGCAGGGGATCCTGTAGGCGCGTGCCGGCACGGCGGCGGTGACAAGCCGCCGCCGCTGCATTAACCTGACGCGATCGATCGCCACGTTGATGAGGCGCGTCCGCTGATGATCATCCAGGCCTGTCTCAACGGCGCGCGTCCCGTCGATTTCCATCCGCATCTCCCGTTGACCGCGGCTGCGATTGCGCAGGACAGCGCAGCCTGCGTCGCGGCAGGTGCCGCCGAGCTGCATATCCATCCGCGCGACCCCGAGCGTCGCGAGAGCCTGACTTGCATCGATCAGACGGTGGCTGCGGTTCGGCGGACATGTCCGGGCACCCTGGTCGGTGTCTCGACCGGGGCGTGGATCGAGAACGACGTCGAGCGCACGCGGGCTGCGATCACGGCGTGGCGTGAGCTGCCCGATTATGCATCGGTCAACCTCTCCGAACCCGACGCGCCGGAGGTGATGAACCTGCTGCGCGGCCACGGTGTCGGCATCGAGGCTGGCCTCGCATCGGTCGCCGATGCCGAGCGCTTCATCGGCCTTCCGGGACACGGGTCGGTGTTGCGGGTCATGATCGAGATCGGTGCGCAGGACCACAGCAAGGCGTTGCAGGCGGTCGACGAGATCGCCTCGATCCTGAACCGCGCTGAATTGCACCGGCAAATCCTGCTGCATGGTTTCGATGCCACGGTCTGGCCACTGCTCGAGGAAGCGCATCGTCGGCGCTGGTCGACCAGGGTCGGTCTCGAGGACGGCAGGGCAATGCCGGATGGCACCGTAGCCTCCGGCAATGCCGCACTCGTAGCGGCCGCCGTCGCGGTCTACCGCGAGATGCTTTAACACTTCGACCGATATCGAAGCATCATTGACATCTTCCTGCTAGATTGGCGGCATCGATCCTCTTATCGAAGGTCCCCATCATGAAACGGGAAGTGGTCCGCGTCGAACCGATCTCAAGCTGGCTGGAGCGCTGGAAGGCGCCGGCGTCCGCGGTGACGCGCGCCGGCAACGTGATCTTCGTCTCCGGCCTGCCGCCGTTCGATCCCGCCACCGGCGAGATCGCCGCAGGCGCGTCGATCGAGCGCCAGAGCGAGCTCGTGATGGAGCAGCTCAGGCAGTGCCTGGAAGCCGCCGGCGCCTCGTTCGACAACGTCATGAAGTGCAACATCTTCTGCACCTCGGCGAAGCACTTCGCCACCTTCAATGCAATTTACCGAAAATACTTCGGGGACGATCTGCCGGCGCGGATCTTCGTCTGCATCCCGGAATGGACCGGGCCGTTCGACATCGAGATCGACGCCATCGCGATGGTCTGAGGGCGGGCGAGGGACCGCGCGCCTGTCTTAAATTCGTGCAACTTGTGATCGTAGTCTTCCGGTTTTCACCGGGAGATGATCCGATGACGAATATTGCCCTGCGTTGTCTCTGCGCCCTCGTTGCGACCATTGTCGTCGCCGGCAGTCCGGCGTTCGCCCAAACCGGGACGCCGGTCGATCCGCGGCTCGGCTGCGACAAGGCCGGCACAGCGCCGGCGGCCGATGCCGGCGAGCCCGACAATATCGACCTCTTCAAGAAGCGGCTGCTGACCTATCGCTGCGCGGCTTACGAGAACGACATCGCCGCGGTGCTCGGCAATGCGCGGAAGTGGGTGACGGCGCGAGCGCCGGAAGTCCAGCGTCCGGCGGTCGTACTCGATATCGACGAGACCTCGTTGTTCAACTGGCCTCGCATCTACCAGGACGACTACGCCTATATCCCGAGCACGCCCGGCGGCCGCTGCGATTTCACCGAGGTCGGCGATCCCTGCGGCGACCTCGATTGGCAGCAGAGCGCGCGTGCCGCCGCGATCGGTCCGACGCTTGAGCTCTACAAGCTCGCCCGCTGCATCGACCAGGCCGCCACCTGCACCAAGGTCGAGGTGTTCTTCGTCACAGGCCGACGTGAGCAGGAGCACAACAAGGAGATGGCGAGCGTCTGGACGTTGCGCAATCTGCAACTGGCGGGCTTCGACGGCATCGCGCGAGATCATCTTTACATGCGCGATCCGGCCTCGACCGGCTCGGTCAGCATCCACAAGACGGCCGCGCGCGCCGACATCGAAAGCAAGGGCTTTGCGGTTATCGCCAATGTCGGCGATCAGAAGAGCGATCTCGTCGGCGGACACGCCGAGATGACCTTCAAGGTGCCGAATCCGTTCTACTTCATCGAATAGGCTGTGCCGCCGCGTGGCGGCTCACAGGTCCTGCCGCGTCAGCCGGCCGTGCACCATCGCCGGCCGCGCGGCCGGCTTGCTTGGCACCTCGCCCATCGTCAGCGCCATCACCGAGACCGTGACCACGCGATCGATGATGGCGCGGACGTCGTCGAGATCGCATTTGCCTTCCGAGAGCCGCAGCAGGCGTTCCTTCTCGCGGATGGTGTGGTGGGCCATCGCCAGCGCGAAGTGCAGGCCCCAATACAGCTCGGTGTCGCTGCTCGCCGGCATCGCGCGGCGCATCGCGGCAGCGAATTTGCGCAAATGGTCGACCTCGCGGTTCTTGATCCGGCGGATCGGCGGCACTGATTCGATCGAGGCGCGGATCATGAAGCGCGCCGCGGTGGAGCCTTCGCGGTCGGGGCCGAGGCAGCCGCGCAAGGTCGGGCCGACGAGGGCGCGCATGATGTCCTCGATCGTGGCGCGGCCGCCGCCCTTCTCTTCCGCGGCCTTCAGCTCGTTGAGGCGCTCGCGGTTGGTCTGGATGCTGCGGGTGACGAACAGCTCCGCGATCAGTTCGTCCTTGGAGCCGAAATGATAGTTCACCGCCGCGAGGTTGACGTTCGCCTCCGCGACGATGTCGCGCAGTGTGACGTCGCCGAAGCCGCGGTCGGCATAGAGTCGCTCGGCGGCGGCGAGAATGGCGGACCGGGTGTGATCGCTGGCCATGGCTGAGAGCCTTTCAGTCGGTCTGCGCGCGATGCGCCGGAACGACGAAGACGACAGGGAGTTGCATTTCAAACATTTGTATGAAACTATCGTTTGAACAGCCGGTAATGTCAATCCGCAACAATGCGGGCGGCATTCTGGCACACCACCGCGCCGGTCCCGCGAACGCCCTTGCGGCGTCCGGGCGCCGGGTGGACAGTGCGGCCCAAAGTCTAGGAAACGAGGAGCGTCCCATGGATTTCACGATGTCGGCCAGGCAGAAGGAGTGGCTTGAGCGCGTTCAGGCTTTCATGAAAACGCACGTCCGCCCGGCGGTGCCGATCTACGAAAAGCAGGACGCCGAAGGCCCGCGCTGGAAGGTGATCCCAATCCTCGAGGATCTGAAGAAGAAGGCAAAGGCCGAAGGCCTCTGGAACATGTTCATGCCGCCGTCCTCGCACGAGGATGACGAATTCCACGGCGCGGGATTGTCCAATCTCGAATACGCGTTGCTGTCGGAAGAGATGGGCCACATCTCCTGGGCGTCGGAAGTGTTCAACTGCTCCGCGCCCGATACCGGCAACATGGAAGTGTTCATCCGCTACGGCACCAAGGAGCAGAAGCGCAAATGGCTGCGGCCGCTGATGGACGGCGAGATCCGCTCCGCCTTCCTGATGACCGAGCCGGCGGTCGCCTCGTCCGACGCCACCAACATCGAGACCCGGATCGAGAAGGACGGCGATCACTACGTCATCAACGGCCGTAAATGGTGGTCGTCGGGCGTCGGCGATCCGCGCTGCAAGGTCGCGATCCTGATGGGCAAGACCGACTTCAACGCCGCCAAGCACCAGCAGCAGTCGCAGATCCTGGTGCCGCTCGACACCCCCGGCATCAAGGTCGAGAAGATGCTGCCGGTGTTCGGCTATGACGACGCGCCGCATGGCCACGCCCAGGTGCTGCTCGAGAACGTTCGCGTGCCGAAGGAAAACATCCTGCTCGGCGAGGGCCGCGGCTTCGAGATCGCGCAGGGCCGTCTCGGTCCGGGCCGCATCCATCACTGCATGCGCACCATCGGCCAGGCTGAAGAAGCGCTGGAGAAGATGGTGAAGCGGCTCACCTCGCGCACTGCGTTCGGCAAGAAGATCATCGAGCACTCGGTCTGGGAGCAGCGCATCGGCGAGGCCCGCACCGACATCGAGATGAATCGTCTGCTCTGCCTCAAGGCAGCCGACATGATGGACAAGGTCGGCAACAAGACCGCGCAGGCCGAGATCGCCATGATCAAGGTCGCAGCGCCCAACATGGCGCTGAAGATCATCGACCAGGCGATCCAGTCCTATGGCGGTGGTGGCGTCTCCGACGATGCCGGGCTGGCGCGCGCCTATGCCCACATCCGCACGCTTCGCTTGGCGGACGGTCCGGACGAGGTGCACAATCGCGCCATTGCCAGGCTTGAAGTTCGGAAGTATGCAAACACGTCGCACTGAGCATGACCGGGAACGCATAGCGTTCGCGACCGCATCGTGCTCAGAATGAAAAAGAGAAATCAGGCTGGTGCGCCAGCCTGATCGAGGGAGCGCTGCAAAGGCGCTCCCGTCAACAAGGGAGCGTCCAATGGCGCTCCCAAGAAACGTGTTGAGGGAGCGTCACCGTGGCGGACGGCGTCAGGAAAGACGAGGAATTTTCCGGGACAAGGGAAGTCGAGGAGCGCCATCGTATCAACGAGGCCAGCCTCGACGCCTGGATGAAAGAGCACGTCGAGGGCTATCAGGGCCCGCTCAAGGTCCTGCAATTCAAGGGTGGCCAGTCCAACCCGACCTATAAGCTCGAGACGCCCGGCCGCAACTACGTGATGCGCCGCCGGCCGTTCGGTAAATTGTTGCCGTCGGCCCATGCGGTGGACCGCGAGTTCCGCGTGATCGCGGCACTTGGCAAGCAGAATTTTCCGGTCGCGAAAGCCTATGCGCTGTGCACCGACGATGCGGTGATCGGCTCGGCCTTCTACATCATGTCGATGGAAGAGGGGCGGGTGTTCTGGGATCCGACGCTGCCGAGCCAGGCGCCCGATGCACGCCACAAGATCTTCACCAGCAAGATCGAGACGCTGGCGAAGCTGCACGTCCTCGATCCCGAGAAGATCGGCCTCGGCGATTTCGGCAAGCCCGGCAATTATTTTGCGCGCCAGGTCGATCGCTGGACCAAGCAGTACCGCGCTTCCGAGACGCAGCACATTCCCGAGTTCGAAAAGCTCGCCGAGTGGCTGCCGAAGACGGTGCCGGAGCAGAAGCGTGTCTCGGTCGTGCATGGCGACTATCGCCTCGACAACATGATCTTCCACGCCACCGAGCCGCGGGTGCAAGCGGTGCTCGACTGGGAATTGTCGACGCTCGGCGACCCCATGGCCGACTTCACCTATCTGCTGATGCAGTGGACCATGCCGGGCCTCGCCAATGCCGACCTCAAGGCGTTGAACATCCCGAGCCAGGATGAGGCTGCGCAGATCTACTGCAACGTCACCGGCATGGCCGTGCCTGACTTGAACTGGTACTTCTCCTACAATTTGTTCCGCCTCGCCGGCATTACGCAGGGCATTGCGGGCCGCGTCCGCGACGGCACCGCTGCCAATGCCAAGGCCCTCGAGTCGGCCGCGCGCACCGTGCCGCTGTCGAAGGCATCGTGGGAATACGCGCAGAAGGCCGGCGCAACCTGACATGACAAGCGGCGCGATGCTCACAGCTCGCGCCGCTTCTCTTTTTACCTCGCCCCGCTTGCGGGGAGAGGTCGGATCGCATCGCCAGATGCGATCCGGGTGAGGGGGAGTTTCCGCTCATCCGTCTTTCACCGAATTTGCGCTACGGCATGTTTCCATCCTGTAGCCATCTGTGACTTGAGTTCGCCACGCCGCTTTGGCAAGTCAATCCGGTCGCTGTTTCCCGCCCTGGTCCTGATCGGACGCTTTCACCTTGCCTCTGTCCTCGAATCTTCGCGGCAGCCTGTTCATGGCTGCGGCCATGGCCGCTTTCACGGCCAACGACACCATCACCAAGGCGGTGTCGGCGGAGCTCAACATCGGGGAGATCCTGCTGGTCCGCGGCGTGGTCGCGATGGTACTGGTTGCGGCGCTGGCGTGGTATCGCGATGCGCTGCGCAGCTTCCGTGCGCTCTTGATCTGGCCGGTGGGCTTGCGCGTGCTCGGCGAGATCGGCGGCACGCTGACCTATCTGTCGGCGATCGCGCAAATTCCGCTCGCCAACGCGTCGGCGATCTTCCAGGCGCTGCCGCTGGTCATCACGCTGGGCGCGGCGCTGGTGTTCGGCGAGCCGGTCGGCTGGCGACGATGGCTTGCGATCGCGGCCGGCTTCATTGGCGTGCTCGTCATCGTCCGGCCCGGCGCCGAAGGTTTCAGCCAGGCCGCATTGCTGGCGCTGGCGTCGGTCGGCTTCTGCGCGGTGCGCGATCTGGCGACCCGGCGCATCCCGAAGGAGCTGCCGACCGTGTTCATCACGCTGCTCACGACCGTGACGGTGACGACTGCGGGCGCCGCCGTGCTGGTGCCGCTCGGCGGCTGGAAGGCGCCGTCCGGCCATGCCCTCGGCCTGCTCACATTCGCCGCGGTGCTGATCCTGATCGGCTACCAGTGCATCATCGTGTCGCTGCGCACGGGTGACATCTCGGCGGTGGCGCCGTTCCGCTACACCGCGTTGCTGTGGGCGATGCTGCTCGGCTACCTCGTGTTCGGCCACAAGCCCGACGGCGCGATGCTCGCCGGTGCCGCGATCATCGTCGCCTCCGGCCTCTACGCCTTCTACCGCGAGCGCAAGCGCGACAAGCTCCGCCCGGCCGCAACCGGGCCCGGCCTGCCGCCGGATGGGCTCTGATCCAAGCTGGCGCAACCGCACCATGCCAACTACGCTGGCGCGCCATGATCATCACAATTCCGGTCGACCAGATTCAGGATTGGGACAGCTTTCATTCTGTTTTCCAATCGACGCTCGGCTTTCCCGACTTCTATGGACGCAACATGGACGCGTGGATCGACTGCATGACATACGTCGATGACCCTCCGAGCGGCATGACGAGTGTATCAGTTCCCAAGGGTGGCGTGCTCATTCTTCGTATCGACGACGCGCCGGGTTTTCAGCGGCGTTGCCGCGAGCAATACGATGCGCTCGTCGAATGCTCCGCGTTCGTCAACCATCGACGCATGGAGCGGGGCGCCGCACCAGTGCTCGCGCTGATGCTGAACGGTCGGTACGACAAGCCATAGGCAGTTTCGTAGCCTGGGTGAGCGGAGCGATACCCGGCAAATCGTTCCGGCCTGTGGCTTCGCTCATACGGGCTGCGCAATTGTTTCCGCTTTCGCTCCGCGCAATGCGCCGTCGGCCGCGCGACAAACAGTCTGTGATCCTTGCCCACACCCCCGCTCAGCCGACGATCAAGTGCGTGTAGTCGGGCAGCTTCAGCGAGTTGTGGACCTGACTGGTGCGCTCGCCATAGGATGGGGCCGGGCCCGACGTTCGCATCGTCGCAAGTATTTCGTTGCGGGCATCGAGTTCCTCCTGTGTGCGTGGCATGAGCAGGGTCCCGCCATTGTTCAGGGCGAGGGCCTGGTTCGCCTCCATGAATGGCCGTGCCAGTCGCTCATAGGACGCAAAGCCATGGGCGGGATCACCATGCGCCGCCAGCTCTCCGGCAAGCACGTAGGCGCCAACCAGCGCGAGGCTCGTGCCTTGTCCCGACAGGAATGAGGGCGCGTGAGCAGCGTCGCCGACGAGGGCCACGCGGCCGGACGACCAGCGCGGCAGATGGATCTGGCCGACTGTGTCGAAGAACAGGTCGTCCGCGCGTCGCATGGCCGCGACCAGACGAGGAACCTCCCAACCGCCATCACGGAAAAGTTCTTCCGTCCGCCGGCGTTGCTGGTCGACGTCAGCATTCGAACGAAACGGTGGTTCGTCGGCAGCGAAATTCAGGAAAGCCTGGAGCAGATGGCTCTCGCCAACCGCATACACGCCGGCGAGGCGGCCCGGCTCGGAATAGATCACGGCCTCGCGCGACAGACCAAGCTCGTTCGGCAGCGAGAACAGGTTGAAGCAAAAACCGAGATAGCGGTGGAACGGTGCTTCCGGCCCGAACGCCAGGGCGCGGGTGTTCGAATGCATGCCGTCCGCGCCGATCACGATATCGAAGCGCTGCTTCGCCCCGCTGCTGAAACGGACGTCGACACCGGCCCCATCGTCGTCGATCGCGTCGATCGAATCGTTGAACCGATAACGGACCTGCATGTGCCGCGTCAGATCATACAAGATCGAAACGAGCACGCCGCGCGGCAGCTCGACGTGACGGCTGGTCATTCCGCCGGCCAGGTCTTCGGGCGAGATCGCGGCGATCGGATGTCCGCCGGCATCGACGAACGTCAGCTTCCGCGTATCGATATGGACCGTGCGGAGTTGCGGCAACACGCCCATGCGTTCCGCGACGTCGATCGCGGTACCCCTTACATCGATCGGGTAACCGCCGCTTCGGATGGTGGCAGCCCGATCCACCACGGTCACGGCGAAGCCGTATCGGTTCAGCCAATATGCCGTCGCCGGCCCGGCGATGCTCGCACCGGAGATCAGGACATTGCGGCCGCGCGCCTCGGAACTCGGCTTGACGGGCATACTGCACTCCCTGTGGCATAAGATGCGATTATGCATCTAATGGAGCAGGTGCGCGCTGTCAATAAGATGCGCATATGTATCTTGTGGCGAGGGTGACGTGCTCGAGCCGATCAGATGCCGCATCCCGGCCGAACTCCGGCCGCGAGCTGGTATGGAAGCCGGGCCTGAGATGCCGACGAGGCGCCGCTCGAATGTCAGGTGATTCAGTTCCGGCGCGGGCGTGCCGTCACCAGTGGCAGAAAGATCGTATCGATGATCTCCTCGATCACCTTCTTCGATACGGGCCGGTGCGTCATGAGCACCTCGTGGCGAATCAGGTCGATGGGCAGGGTCGATATTCGCGGCGTCAGCCTGCTTTGATCCAGTTCGCCTCGCTCGACGCCTCGTTGAAGGACCTCGCCAACGCCTCGGTGCAAAACCTCTTTCAGCTTGCCGTCGCCAACGAGCCGTCGACGCAGATCGGCAAGATTGGTGTCGGTCTCCAGGAAGTAGTCACCCATGCTGAGCAGGACCCGGAGCATCGTCCGCGCTCCACGGTCCGAGAACTTCTGGAGCAGGGAGACCAGCTCGTCCCTGACGTTCCCGAGATCCGGCGTTCTAACCGGGTTGCTCTGGTTGTAGTTCGCAATGGCGGCGACGACGAGATCGGATCGGCTTGCCCACCGGCGCGCCAGAACGGGCCGGCTGGTGCCTGCCCGTTTCGCGACGGCCTCCATCGTGAAGCCGCCATAACCACGATCGAGCAATTCCTGCCAGGCTGCGTCGAGGATCGCATCCTCGAGGGCAGCGCCGCGCCGACGCTTCTCGACCATCATCCTGCTCCGCCGAATAGGCTGCCCCTGCCTGTGCCAATCGGCCCTTGCTGTGCATCCGTGAGCCCACGGCTTGGGGCGAACTTCGGCCTGACGCAAGAAACGGCGGGCGACGCCTCGTCAATCCGTCCACACATGCCGTCTCACTTCGCGCAATGCGCGATCAGTCGCGCGACGAAGTCTCCGCACGCCTCGAGCTGCGATATCTCGACGAATTCGTCCGGCGTATGCGCCTGCGCGATTCCGCCGGGGCCGATCACCACCGACGGCACGTCTGCCATGCTGGTGAACAGGCTGGCCTCGGTACCGAAGGCGACCTTGGCGTGGTCGTTGCGACCGGCGAATTGCTTGGCGAGCGTGACGATCGGGGCGTCGGCGGCGGTATCGAGCGCGGGATAGTCGAGGATCTCCGCGAAGTCGATGCCGCAGTCCGGATGCCGTGCGCGCATCTTCGGCTCGATCTCCGCCTCGGCCCAGGCGACGATCGCGTCCGTCACCTGTCTGGACTCGGTGATCCCAATGCCGCGGCATTCGAACTCCACCACGCACTGGTCGGGCACGATGTTGAGCGCGGCGCCGCCGTGGACGATGCTGGTGAGCAGCGTCGAGTGCGGGACGTCGTAGAGACTGTCTTGTTCGGCATCCGCGGCCAGCAGCGCGGCGCGGCGGCGAATCTCTGATATCAGGTCGGCCGCGTATTCGATGGCGTTGACGCCGTCGGGCGCGATCGAGGAGTGACGCGCGAGCCCGCGGAAGGTGGCACGCACGCCGTGCTTGCCCTTGTGGCCGATGATCACCTGCATCCGGGTCGGCTCGCCGACGAAGCAGCCGAGCGGCTTCACGCTCTTGCGCGCGACCTCGCGCAGCATCGGCCGCACGCCGACGCAGCCGATCTCCTCGTCGTAGGAGATCGCAAGATGGATCGGCGTCTTCAGGCCGGCATCGACCATCTCCGGCACCATGGCAAGACAGACTGCGACGAAGCCCTTCATGTCGGTGGTGCCGCGGCCGTACAGCTTGCCGTCGCGCTCGACGAGCTCGAACGGGTTGTGGGTCCAGTCCTGCCCCGCGACCGGCACGACGTCGGTATGCCCCGACAGAACCAGGCCCGCCTTGTCCCGGGGGCCGATCGTGACCCACAGCGAGGACTTCTGCCCGGTGTCATCCACGACGCGCTCACCGCTGACGCCGAACGAGGCAAGGTAACGCTCGATGTAATCGATCAGCGGCAGGTTGGAACGATCGCTCACCGTGTCGAAGGCGACGAGGTCGGCCAACATTTTGCGGATACGGTCGGGACGTGGGGTTTGCATGAATGGCGCCATGAACGGGAACGGATCGCCCGACCATAGCAACGAAACTGCGAAAGGGAAAAGAACGTGTTGTGCGCGCGCGGACGCGTCCCGGACGGTTCATGTCGCGAGAACGAAGGAGCTGATTCACAGCTCGTGCAACATCCTCGCCATCGTCCCGGCGCAGGCCGGGACCCATCACCCCAAATGCAGATTGGTGCACGATGCCGGCGAACCGAGTCCCGCTTGCAAGTCGTGCTGCGGCGTATGGGTCCCGGCCTGCGCCGGGACGACGATGACACGATGAAGTGCGCGGTCGTTAGACCGGCTTGCCGGTATACGGCATCGATGCCGTCAGGCCGCCGTCGACCGGGATGGCCTGGCCGTTGACGTAGGAGGCTTCGTCGCTGGCCAGGAACAGCCCCATCGCGGCGAGTTCGTGCGGCTGGCCGGGGCGCTTCAGCGGATTGAGCTGGCCGATCTTGTCCTGGGTGCCGCGCTCCTTGGCGCGGTCGAACACCGGCTTGGTCATGCCGGTCTCGATCAGGCCGGGGCAGACCGCGTTGACGCGCACGCCGGTGCCGGAGAGCGAGTAGGCGGTGGTCTGCACCAGGCTGATGACGCCGGCCTTGCTCGCGCCGTAGGGATGTCCGCTGGCGCCGGCCTTCAGGCCCGCGACCGACGCGGTGAGGATGATCGAGCCAAAGCCCTGCTTGGTCATGTGCGGAATCGAATGCTTGATCGCGAGGAACGGGCCGATCAAATTGACGCGCAGCACCTCCTGCCAATGCTCGGGGGTCTGATCGGCGAGCGGAACGAGGCCGCCGCTGACGCCGGCATTGGCCCAGATCGCGTCGAGCTTGCCGTACTTCGAAACCGCCTTCTCGATGAAGGCCTTCACGTCGCTCTCCGATCCCGCATCGGCGGTCACGGCTTCGACGGTGCCGCCGGCATCGCGCACCAGCTTCGCGGTCTCGTTGACGCCATCGGTACGGTCGACCGCAATCAGTCTCGCGCCTTCCCTGGTGAACAGCAGCGACGCCGCGCGGCCGATGCCGCTGCCGGCGCCGGTGATGATTACGGATTTGCCTTCGAGGCGGCCCATGAGGTTCTCCCTGTTCACGTGGTCCGTGGCGCCTTTGCCGCGCGACGGAATTCAAACAAAATTTCAAACGTCCGAAGCACTTGAGACGGTGTGCGGCGTGACGTACAGCGACGGGGGACAGTATTGAAGGGCTCATCCGATGTCCAATCCAGACAAGCCAAACGTGACGGTGACGCGGTGGTGGTGGATTCGCCACGCGCCGGTGCGCAGCGACGGCGGCAACATCTACGGCCAAGAGGACATCGACTGCGACACCGGCGACGTCGAAGTGTTCGAGGCAGTTGCCAAGATGCTGCCGCGCGACGCGGTCTGGTATTCGAGCAACCTCAAGCGCACGCACCAGACCGCAGAAGCGATCTGGGCCGCTGGATTTCCGAAGCCGGCCAACATGACGCAGGAGCGGGATTTCGCCGAGCAGCATCTCGGCCGGTGGCAGGGCATGAACCGCGCCGCGCTGCTCGCCAGCCAGCCGCCCGGCCGGAGCTGGTTTGCCGACGTCAACGAGCCCGCACCGGGCGGCGAGAGTTTCATGGACCTCTACACGCGGGTCTGCCGCACGATCGTGCGGATCACGGCTGCGGAAGCGGGCCGGAACATCATCGCGGTCGGCCATGGCGGCGTGATCCGTGCCGCGGTCGGCCTTGCGCTCGGCGGCCAGCCGGATCGCGGATTGTCCTTCGACGTCGACAACGTCTCGGTGACGCGGCTCGATCACATCGCGGGTGTCGGCCTGTCGACCTGGCGGCTGCCGATGGTGAACCAGCAGCCCTGGATCGCCGATCCGCGCCACGCCGCGATGCATCAGCCGTCCGGGCCCGAAGTGCGGCCGGCGAGCAAGCTCGCGTGATTGCTGCTATCGCAGCACCGCATCACTGCCTAAGCTAAACGCAGAACTCAAACATCTTACATCAGGGAGAGAACCATGACCTTGTTCGACATGAAGGGAAAAGTCGCCGTCATCACCGGCTCGACGCGCGGCATCGGGCGCGCGATCGCCGAGCGGATGGCCGAGCACGGCGCCAAGGTCGTGATCTCCTCGCGCAAGGCCGACGTCTGCGAGCAGGTGGCGAAGGAGATCAACGACAGCTACGGCAAGGGCACTGCGGTTGCGATCGCGGCCAACATCTCTTCGAAGGAAAACCTGCAAAACCTGGTCGACGAGAGCAACCGCGCCTTCGGCAAGATCGACGTGCTGGTCTGCAACGCGGCGTCCAATCCCTATTATGGCCCGCTCGCCGGCATCTCCGACGATCAATTCAGAAAAATCCTCGAGAACAACATCGTCGCCAACAACTGGCTGATCTCGATGGTGGTGCCGCAGATGATCGAGCGCAAGGACGGCTCCGTCATCATCGTGTCCTCGATCGGCGGCCTCAAGGGCTCGACCATCCTCGGCGCCTACGCGATCTCGAAGGCCGCCGACATGCAGCTCGCGCGCAACCTGGCTTGTGAGTACGGCAAGCACAATATCCGCGTGAACTGCATCGCGCCCGGCCTGATCAAGACCGACTTCGCCAAGGCGCTGTGGGACAATCCGGACAATCTGAAGGCCTCGACCGCGCGCTCGCCGCTGCTGCGCATCGGCGTGCCGGACGAGATCGCGGGCTGCGCGGTGATGATGGGCTCGCGCGCCGGTGACTTCATGACCGGCCAGACCGTGGTGATCGACGGCGGCGCGACGATCAGCTGATCGTCGTTGGTGCGCAGAGCGTGCCACGCATTCATCTCGTCATCACCGGCGAAAGCGGGTGATCCAGTACGCCGAGGCCTCTCGATTCATCACGACCGCCGCGGCGTGCTGGATGCCCCGCTTTCGCGGAGCATGACAGCATTGATGAGGGGAGGCAGCGATCACTCCACTGCTGAGTACACCCCGTTCCTCACCAGCGAGCGGGTGTATTCGCGCTGGCCCGGGCCCTGCATCATGAAGACCGCGATCAGGTCTTCGCGCGGGTCGATCCAGAAGAACGTGCCGGCCATGCCGCTCCAGAAGTACTGGCCGACCGAGCCGGAGAACGCTGCGATGCCCTGCTGCATGCGCACGGCGAAGCCGAGGCCGAAGCTGTGGCCGGGCGACACCAGCGTGCCCTGAACCTTGACGCCGGCGCCGAGGTGATCGGAGGCCATGAATTCGAGCGTCTTGCGGCCGATGATCCTGGTGCCGTCGAGCGAGCCGCCATTGAGCAGCATCTGCGCGAAGCGGGCATAGTCCATCGTGGTCGACACCAGTCCGCCACCGCCGGATTCCATCGCCGGCTTCTCCAGCATGTTGAACAGTTGCACCTTCTCATTGGTCCAGGGATCGTTGCCAAATGCCTCGGCCAGCCGGCCGGCATTGGCTTCGGGCGTGTGGAACGCGGTCTCGTTCATCTGCAACGGCGCGAGGATGCGCTCGGTGAGGAATTCGCCGAGCGTCTTGCCGCTGACGACTTCGATGATGCGGCCGAGGATGTCGGTGGAGCGGCTGTAATTCCATTCGGCGCCCGGTTGGCAGACCAAGGGCATGCTGGCGAGCATGGTGGCGTGCTCTGCATTGGTGATCTTGCGGCTGCGCAGCCGCGACTGCTTGTAGAGCTCCTGCACCGGGCCGTTGCCGGTGTGGTCATAGGTTAAACCCGAGGTGTGGCGCAGCAGATCCTGGATCGTCATCTGCCGCTGCACGGGGACCAGCTCGAGCTTGCCGTCGCGTTCGACGCCGACCTTGGTCTCGGCGAATTCGGGGATGAACTTGGCGACGGGATCGTTGAGCAGGAAGTGGCCGTCCTCGAGCAGCTGCATGATGCCGACCGAGACGATCGGCTTGGTCATCGAGAAGATGCGGAAGACCGTGTCATGCGTCATCGGTGCCGCGGCGGTCGGGCTCTGCCGGCCGATCGCGTCGAACCAGCCGACCTGGCCGCGCCGCGCCACCAGCACGGTGAAGCCGGGCGCAGTTCCCTTGTCGACCTCGCGCTTGAACGTGTCGGACAGCGCCTGTAGCCGCGTGCCCGACAGTCCGATCGATTCGGGTTTGGCCAAGGGCAGGGACGGGGTGGCCGGGCTGGCGGCATGCTTGGTGGCGGTTTGGGCGTTCATGGTCTCTCCCGGGCTCTTGATTCTTGCGGCGAGGTGCCGACGAGGCGTGATGGTGGAAGTCTGACGCAGAAGTTTTGCAATGAACAGAAGCTTCAGCGCTCAGCCCTTGCAAACCGGCCATGCCTTGTGCTTGAAACGGCGCGAACCGGCGGCGACGTCGGTTCCCTGCAGGAGTGTAGCTCAATTGGTAGAGCACCGGTCTCCAAAACCGGGGGTCGCAGGTTCGAGCCCTGCCACTCCTGCCAGCTTTTAAGCCAACAATTTGAATACTTTGGCCGAGGTCCTGGACCCCGGCCATGATCGTTTCCGGCTACTTGACCAGCGGGCAGCCACCGTCCTTGAGCGGCCGGAACGCCTGGTCGCCGGGCACCTCGGCGAGCAGCTTGTAATAATCCCACGGCGCTTTCGATTCTTCGGGCTTCTTGACCTCGAACAGGAACATCGAGTGCACCATGCGGCCGTCCTCGCGCACCACGCCATTGTCGGTGAAGGCGTCGCGCACCGGGGTGGCGCGCATCTTGGCCAGTACCGGCTTGGTCTCCCTGGTGCCGGCGGCCTTGACCGCATTGAGGTAGTGCAGTGTGGCGCTGTAGGTCGCGGCCTGGTTCATCGTCGGCATCCGCTTGGTGCGCTCGAAGAAGCGCTTGCCGAAGGCGCGGGTGCGATCGTTGAGATCCCAATAATACGCCTCGGTGATGATCAGCCCCTGCGCGAGCTTCAGCCCGAGGCTGTGGATGTCGGAAATGAACATCACGATCCCGGCCAGATTCTGCCCGCCTGCGACGATGCCGAATTCGGACGCCTGCTTGATCGCGTTGATGGTGTCGCCGCCGCCATTGGCGAGGCCGACGATCTTGGCCTTCGAGGCCTGCGCCTGCAACAGGAAGGACGAGAAGTCCGGCGTGTTGAGCGGATGCCGCGCGCTGCCGAGCACCTTGCCGCCGGCGGCGCGGACCACGTCACCGGTGTCGCGCTCGATCGAATGGCCGAACACGTAGTCGGCGGTGATGAAGAACCAGGTGTCGCCGCCGTTCTTCACGATCGCGCTGCCGACGGTGTGGGCGTTGCCGTAGGTGTCGTAGGTCCAGTGCAGCGTATAGGGCGAGCAGGACTTGCCGGTGATGTCGGAGCTCGCCGCGTCCGTCACGATCATGATCTTCTCGAACTGCTTCGACATCTCCATGCCGGCGAGCGCGGTCGCCGAGGTCGGCATGTCGATGATCATGTCGACGCCTTCGGCCTCGTACCATTTCCGGGTGATGGTGGCGGCGACGTCGGCCTTGTTGAGGGCATCGGCGGTGACGAGCTCGATCGGCTTGCCGAACATCGAGCCGCCGAACTCCTCGATCGCCATCTTGGTGGCTTCGACGTTGCCGGCGCCGCCGATGTCCGAATAGACCGACTGGAAATCGGTCAGCACGCCGATCTTGAGCGGTGTCTGCTGCGCGAGCGCAGGCCCCGCCAGCACGGCGGCGAAGAGGCCGGCGGCGGACAGACTCGTGGCGATGGATTTCATGGTGATGCGTCCTCCCGGGGTGTTCTTATCGGTTTGTCCGACAAAGTTAGATTTGCCCGGTTCCAGTGTCAATTCTGGCCCGCCAGGTGCGACAATCCAGCCGGTATGGACGCATTTGACGGTTCATCGGCCTTCCTCTAGCTTTGTCCGACAAACAACAATCGGGAGCCCAGGGTGCCCGCCACGCCATTGTTCCGGCGCATCGACGTCGCGCCGGCCTATCAGAAGGTCGCCGACGCGATCGAGCGCGAGATCATCAACGGCCGGATCAAGCCGGGCGAGCCGATCGGCACCGAGCAGCAGCTGGTGGAGCAGTTCGGCGTCAATCGCTCGACGGTGCGCGAAGGCATCCGCGTACTGGAGGAGGGCGGGCTGATCCGCCGCGATTCCAGCCGCCGCCTGCAAGCCTGCCTGCCGCGCTACAACAAGCTCGCCACGCGGCTGTCGCGCGCGCTGATCCTGCATGAGGTGACGTTCCGCGAATTGTTCGAGGCCTCGATGACGCTGGAGATCGCGAGCGTCGAAGGCGCGGTGGAGCGTGCCACCGATGAGAACATCGCCGAGCTCGCCGGCAATCTCGAGCGCAGCGCCAATGTGGTCGGTAATCCCGCCGAGCTCGCCGAGCTCGACGCCGAATTCCACGTGCTGATGGCCAAGGCCTCGCAGAACCGCGTGTTGCAGCTCGCCCGCGAGCCCGCCGCGCAGCTGTTCTTTCCGACCACCGAGATGATCGTCGGCGGCGTGCCGGAGGGCGGCGCGCGCCTCGTCGAGGCGCATGGCCATATGCTCGACGCGATCAGGCGCCGCGACAAGGAAGCCGGCGTGCTGTGGACGCGACGGCACTTGCAGGACTGGCGGCGCGGCTTCGAGAAGATCGCCTCGCTCGATCGTTCGGTCGAGCACACCTACATGGAACACGCCTACGCCGCCCGGCAATAGCGGCGGCGCGGCGAAGGCAGGACAACGACAACAAGCACATTCGGGAGGGACTACATGAGCGAAGACATCGCAGCGACCATCCAGCGCGCCCGTGAGCACAGCATCGGCGATCTGTTGCGCCGGTCGGCGAAGCGCTACCCAAACAAGACCGCGCTGATCTGCGGCGAGGTGGGCTGGACCTTCGCGGAGATGGACGCGATCTGCAACCGGCTGGGCCGCGGGTTGATCGGCCTTGGCGTCGCGAAGGGCGACCGCGTCGCGGTGCTGTCGCGCAATTCGCACGGCTTCGCCGCGCTGCGCTTCGCGGTGGCGCGGATCGGTGCGATCCTGGTGCCGATCAACTTCATGCTCAATCCCGATGAGATCAATTTCATCCTCGCCAATTCAGGCGCCAGGCTGCTCGCGGTCGGCCCTGACTTCGTGGAGACCGCGCATGCCGCGGCGGCCAAGGGCTCGGCGGTCGAGACCCTGATCTGGCTGCCCGGTGAAGATGCCGCGACCGCGCCTGAAGGCATCACGACATTCGACAGTTTGCTGCACAGCGATGCGTCGGCGCCGGACGTGTCGGTGGACAGCCGCGACCCCGCGCAGATCATCTACACCAGCGGCACCGAATCGCTGCCGAAGGGCGCGATCCTCACCCATGAAGCGGTGATGTGGCAGTATGTCAGCTGCATCATCGACGGCGGCATGGCGACCGACGACACCGTGCTGCACGCGCTGCCGCTCTATCACTGCGCGCAGCTCGACGTCTTCCTCGGACCCGCGATCTACCTCGGCGCCACCAGCCTGATCACCGGCAAGCCGGTGCCCGATAACGTCCTGGCGCTGATCGCGACCCACAGGATCAATTCGTTCTTCGCGCCGCCGACGATCTGGATCGCGATGCTGCGCTCGCCGGCGTTCGATCGCACGGACCTGTCGACCCTGCGCAAGGGCTATTACGGCGCCTCGATCATGCCGGTCGAGGTGCTGCTCGAATTGCAGCGCCGGCTGCCGGATGTGCAGTTCTGGAATTTCTACGGCCAGACCGAGATCGCGCCGCTTGCGACCGTGCTCGCGCCGCAGGACCAACTGCCGAAGGCCGGCTCCGCCGGCAAGCCCGCGATCAATGTCGAGACCCGTGTGGTCAAGCCCGACATGACCGACGTCGCGGTGGGGGAGGTCGGCGAGATCGTGCACCGCTCGCCGCACCTGCTGTCCGGTTACTACAACGATCCGGTCAAGACCGCGGCCGCGTTTGCCGGCGGCTGGTTTCACTCCGGCGATCTCGCTGTTGTCGACGCCGACGGCTACTTCACCGTGGTCGATCGCGTGAAGGACATGATCAAGAGCGGCGGCGAGAATGTCGCAAGCCGCGAGGTCGAGGAGATGGTCTACCGGCTGCCGGCGGTGTCGGAGGTCGCGGTGGTCGGGCTGCCCGACCCGCGCTGGATCGAGGCGGTGACCGCGATCGTCGTGGTCAAGGCCGGCGAGAGCCTCGATGCCGATACCGTCATCAAGCATTGCGCGGCGTCGATGGCCCATTTCAAGGTGCCGAAGCGGGTGATCTTCGTGGATGCCCTGCCGAAGAACCCGAGCGGCAAGCTGCTCAAGCGCGAGCTGCGGCAGCGCTATGTCGGCGGCTCGACGTTGGATCAGGCGGTCCAGAACAGCTTTGCCGGGTGATCGACCCGGCCGCGGCGGTGGATGGGCGAGGCCAATCTAGCTCCAGCCGTGCGCCTAAGTGCTTGATTTGAGGGGCTCTGTCCCGGTTCGCCGCAGCTGCGGCCGGGGTGGGGCGCGACGCTGCCGATCTTGACGTTTGGCTCCTCTCGCAGTAGATACCCGGCACTCGCAGCCGGCCCGCTTTGATGGCGGATATCCGGCGCGGCCTAATTCCCCGAACAATCGAGCTCGTTTATCGGCTCAACCTTCCAAACGAGGGCTGGGTCCGCAAGGTCGGCTGTTCGGATTCCTTGAAACGTTGCAATCGTCCGGAGACGGACGCGGATCTCACGATGGCTTTCAGCCCGTTCAAATTCCTGAAGGAAGTACGCTCGGAGACCGCCAAGGTCACCTGGCCGACGCGCCGCGAGACGACCATCACCACCATCATGGTGTTCGTGATGGTGGCGCTGGCCTCGATCTTCTTCTTCGCCGCGGATCAGATCATCCGCTATCTCATCACCCTGATACTGGGCATCCACTGATGAGCACTGGAACTCAATTGATGGACAAGCGCTGGTACATCGTTCACGCCTATTCCAACTTCGAGAAGAAGGTTCAGGAATCGATCCGTGAACAGGCCAAGCAGCGCGGGCTGGAAGATCTGTTCGAGCAGATCCTGGTGCCGACCGAGAAGGTCACCGAGGTGCGCCGCGGCCGCAAGATCGACGCCGAGCGCAAGTTCTTCCCGGGCTATGTGCTGGTGAAGATGAAGCTGACCGACGAGGCGTTCCATCTGATCAAGAACACCCCGAAGGTCACTGGCTTCCTCGGTGCGGAAAACAAGCCGATGCCGATCTCGGAAGCCGAGGCGATGCGGATCCTGCACCAGGTGCAGGAGGGCGTGGAGCGTCCGAAGGCGTCGGTGTCGTTCGAAATCGGCGAGAACGTGCGCGTGGCCGATGGCCCGTTCGCCTCGTTCTCCGGCGTGGTGGAAGAAATCGACGAGGCGCGCTCGCGCGTGAAGGTCGCGGTGTCGATCTTCGGCCGCGCGACCCCGGTGGAACTGGAATTCGGTCAGGTCGAAAAGGTGGTCTGACCGGACGGCGTGAGGTATACGCCTCGCGTCAAGCAAAGGCCGTGGGAGGGAGGAGGCGGTCGCCAGCCCCTTCAACCGAACCACGGAACCTGAAACCGCCGGCATCGCCGGCACAACAGGAGTACTAAATGGCAAAGAAAGTGACCGGATACCTGAAGCTTCAGGTCCCGGCCGGTGCGGCGAATCCCTCGCCCCCGATCGGTCCCGCGCTTGGTCAGCGCGGCCTCAACATCATGGAATTCTGCAAGGCGTTCAACGCCCAGACGCAGAAGGAAGAAAAGAACACGCCGATTCCGGTGGTGATCACGATCTACGCCGATCGTTCGTTCACCTTCGAGATGAAGACCCCCCCGATGTCCTTCTTCCTCAAGCAGGCTGCCAAGATCCAGTCCGGCTCGAAGGCGCCGGGCCGCGACAAGGCCGGCAAGGTGACCAAGGCGCAGGTGCGCGAGATCGCCGAGAAGAAGATGAAGGATCTGAATTGCGACACCATCGAATCGGCCATGAAGATGGTCGAGGGCTCTGCCCGCTCGATGGGTCTGGAAGTTGCGGGGTAACGGGCCATGTCAATCGGAAAGCGTTTGCAGAAGGCCCGCGAGGGTGTCGACCGCGAAAAGCTCTATCCGCTCGCGGATGCCATCAAGATGGTCAAGGAGCGCGCCAAGTCGAAGTTCGACGAGACGATCGAGATCGCAATCAATCTCGGCGTCGACCCGCGTCACGCCGACCAGATGGTCCGCGGCGTCGTCAACCTGCCGAACGGCACCGGCCGCACGCTGCGCGTCGGCGTGTTCGCGCGTGGCGCGAAGGCCGAGGAAGCCAAGGCCGCTGGTGCCGACGTCGTCGGTGCCGAGGACCTGGTCGAGAAGGTGCAGGGCGGTGCGATCGATTTCGATCGCTGTATCGCAACTCCCGACATGATGCCGCTGGTCGGCCGCCTCGGTAAGGTGCTCGGTCCGCGCGGCATGATGCCGAACCCGAAGATCGGCACCGTGACCATGGACGTCACCAACGCCGTGAAGGGTGCCAAGGGCGGTTCGGTCGAGTTCCGCGTCGAGAAGGCCGGCATCGTGCAGGCCGGCATCGGCAAGGCCTCGTTCTCCGAGGACAAGCTGGTCGAGAACGTTAAGGCGCTCGCCGACGCGGTCTCCAAGGCGAAGCCCGCGGGTTCCAAGGGCACCTACATCCAGCGCGTGGCGGTGTCCTCTACCATGGGCCCGGGCGTGAAGGTCGAGCCGGGCACGATCCTCGGCTGAGATCTCTGGCCGTAACGAGATAGAGAGGGCGGGATCGGGCAACCGATTCCGCCCTTTGTTTTGCCAAAGCGTTTTCGAGCGAAGCTACTTCCGTTTCGCATGAAGAAAGCGCGCCAAGACAAGATCTGAAGCCTCTCGCAGGAAACAATAACAATGCCCGATAAGGTTCTGGTCTATTCGCGTTTTCCCAAGGCCCAGCTGATCCGCTTCGGCGAGCGCTTCGAGCTGCTGAACGCCGCTGGCAAGCGGCTGGACGAAGCATTTCCGGCCGCGGAACTCGCGGGTATCCGCGCCATGATCACCGCTGGCGGCACGCCGCTCCGGGGCGACGCGATGGACCTGCTGCCGAAGCTCGGCGCGATCATCTGCTACGGCACCGGCTATGATGGCGTCGATCTCGCTGCGGCCGCCAGGCGCGGGATCGCGGTTGGCCACAGCCCGGGGGCGAATGCGGCGTCGGTTGCCGACACGGCGCTGACCCTGATGCTGGCGTCGGTGCGCCGTCTGCTGGTGGCCGACAATTATGTCCGGAGCGGCGACTGGGCCGGCGCCAAGCCGTCGCCGATGATGCGGCCGCAGGCCGGCATGCTCGGCCGCAAGGTCGGCGTCTACGGCATGGGCGAGATCGGCCGCAAGATCGCAAGCCGCGTCGCCGGCTTCGAGACCGAGGTCGGCTATTTCAGCCGCTCGAGGCACGACGTGCCCTACCAGTATTTTCCGACCCTTGAGGCGCTCAGCGACTGGTGCAGCGTGCTGATGGTCGCCGTGCGCGCCGGTGCGGAGACCGAGCGCGTGGTCAATGCCGACATCCTGCGCCGGCTCGGCAGCGACGGCATTGTCGTCAACATCTCGCGCGGCTCCGTCATCGACGAGGCGGCGCTGGTCGCGGCGCTGACCGATGGGACCATCGCCGGCGCCGGCCTCGACGTGTTCGCCAGGGAGCCTCATGCGCCGGATGCGCTGACCGCGTTGCCGAACGTGGTGCTGTCGCCGCATCTCGGCGGCCATACCCTGGAATCGCATGTCGCGATGCAGGACTGCGTGCTGGCCAATCTCGACGCGTTCTTTGCCGGCCGGCCGTTGCCCTATGCGGTCAAGGGCGCCTGAGAGGCCGACCTCGAAGGCATGACCAAGTTCCGCACACCTCTGTCGGAACTGGTCCAATATTTGCTCTTGGCAAGCCGGGCAGGACCGGCTACATAGCGCCTTCCGGGCGTGCTGGCACTTGCTGGCATGTCCGTGCTCGCATTCCGAAAACCTGAGATGATAGGAGATCATTCCTTTCCGCATGCCGCAAGGATGCTCGAAAGGAAGGAGACCCGTCGCCTCTGATGGAGTGAGAGCAGGGGCCTTCAGCGTGCTGAAGTGCCTTGATCCTGTCCAAGACTGCAGGCGCCCGCGAGAACTTCGTGTTTTCAACGGCTTAATCGCATGGCCTGCATAGACGGGTGAAGACCGGATTTTGCACTTCAGGTCGCGGCATGGTCGCGGCTGGAAGGCTGGTTTGGTTCGAACCTCGACAGCCCATGGCCGCAAGGCTCTGGGAGGGCAGGCTACTAGATGTCGTCTTGCCCGGCATGTCCGAAGGGTCTTAGCGCCCCTGCGGATCAGGTTTAGGGCGGGACGATGGGTGCAACCCGGCGGTCCTGCCTTCGCGGAAAGGCCGCCAACCGGAAAGAGCTTGCTGTGGAACGAGCGGCAAAAAAGGAGTCGGTCGAACAACTTAACGGGGTCTTCAAGGCCACGTCGGTTGCGATCGTTGCTCACTATTCCGGCCTCACCGTGGCCCAGATGCAGAAGCTGCGCATGCAGATGAAGCAGGCGGGCGCGTCGGTGAAGGTCTCGAAGAACCGTCTCGCCAAAATTGCTCTTGAAGGCACTGACGTCGCTGCCATCGGCTCCCTGCTGAAGGGGCCGACCGTGATCGCTACTTCGGACGATCCGGTTGCGGCGCCAAAGGTTGCCGTCGAATTCGCCAAGGCGAACGAGAAGTTCGTCATCCTTGGCGGCTCGATGGGTAAAACCGTCCTGAATGTCGACAGCGTGAAGGCGCTCGCCTCACTGCCGTCGCTCGACGAACTGCGCGGCAAGATCGTTGGCCTCATCGTGGCGCCGGCGACCAAGCTTGCTCAGCTCTCGAACGCGCCCGCGGCCAAGCTCGCGCGCGTCATCCAGGCTCATGCCTCAAAGGGCGAAGCGGCCTGACCCTTCGCTAATCTCAAACCTGGTTCGAACCAAACGTTTAAGGAAACAGATCAATGGCTGACTTGCAGAAAATCGTCGACGACCTCTCGAGCCTCACCGTGCTCGAAGCCGCCGAACTCGCCAAGCTCCTCGAAGAAAAGTGGGGCGTCTCCGCCGCTGCCGCCGTTGCGGTGGCCGGCCCGGCTGCTGGCGGCGGTGCCGCTGCTCCGGCTGAAGAGAAGACCGACTTCACCGTCGTGCTGGCTGCCGCCGGCGACAAGAAGATCGAGGTCATCAAGGAAGTCCGCGCCATCACCGGCCTGGGCCTGAAGGAAGCCAAGGACCTCGTCGAAGGTGCTCCGAAGCCGGTCAAGGAAGGCGTCAACAAGGACGAAGCCGACAAGATCAAGGCTCAGCTTGAGAAGGCTGGCGCCAAGGTCGAGCTCAAGTAATGCGCGATCCGGGAGCGCCGCAGGGCGCTCCCGGGCCATGCAAACGGCGTGCGACAGGTTGTCGCGTGGCGCGTCGGACACAAGAAAGTGTGGGGATCCGTGGACTTAACCCTCGAATCTCCATTATTGCCTACCCATATGGGATTGGCAGCGGAAAAACACGGTCGGTGGCGGGGACGGCAGGGTCCTCGGGCTAGGCCGTTGGGAGACAGTCAGATTTCGGGCTTTTTCAGTCCGTGAAGCGGAGCGTTTGGACGAGCGGGTGCAGTGATGCGCCCCGCGCGTCGTTTTGCGTTTTGAAGGCAATGGAAGCCGGGACTGGGATTTAATTCCTGAGCGCTGGCTTCGTTCCTTCGGGACGATTCGAAATTCAACCCGGGGCCGATGGCAGTCGCGTCCCGGAAGGTTCGCCAGACAAAGGCGACGAAAATGAGAGGCCACGATGGCGCAGCAGACATTCACCGGTCGCAAACGCGTACGCAAGTTTTTCGGTCACATCAAGGAAGTCGCCGAGATGCCGAACCTCATCGAGGTTCAGAAGGCGTCCTATGACCAGTTCCTGATGGTCGACGAGCCGGCCGGCGGCCGCCTCGACGAGGGCCTGCAGGCGGTGTTCCGCTCGGTGTTTCCGATCTCGGACTTCTCCGGCACCTCGATGCTCGAGTTCGTCCGCTACGAGTTCGAACAGCCGAAATATGACGTCGACGAGTGCCGCCAGCGCGGCATGACCTTCGCTGCGCCGCTCAAGGTGACGCTGCGCCTGATCGTGTTCGATATCGACGAGGAAACCGGCGCCAAGTCGGTGAAGGACATCAAGGAGCAGGACGTCTACATGGGCGATATCCCGCTCATGACGATGAACGGCACCTTCGTGGTCAACGGCACCGAGCGCGTCATCGTCTCGCAGATGCACCGTTCGCCCGGCGTGTTCTTCGACCACGACAAGGGCAAGACCCATTCGTCCGGCAAGCTGCTGTTTGCCGCGCGCGTGATTCCGTATCGCGGGTCCTGGCTCGACATCGAGTTCGACGCCAAGGACATCGTGTTCGCGCGTATCGATCGCCGCCGCAAGATCCCCGTGACCTCGCTGATGTACGCGCTCGGTCTCGACGGCGAGCAGATCCTGTCGACCTTCTACAAGAAGATCGCCTACAAGCGGACCAAGGAAGGCTGGCGCGTGCCGTTCGACGCCAACCGCTTCCGCGGCTACTCGACGATCAATGACCTGATCGACGCCGACACCGGCAAGGTGGTGCTCGAGGCCGGCAAGAAGCTGACCGTGCGCACCGCACGTCAGATGCAGGAGAAGGGCCTCAAGGCGCTGCGCATGTCGGACGAGGAACTCGTCGGCAACTATCTCGCCGAGGATCTCGTCAACCCGAAGACCGGTGAGATCTACGCCGAAGCCGGCGAAGAGATCACCGAGAAGTCGATGAAGGTGCTGAACGAGCAGGGCTACAAGGACCTGCCGCTGCTCGACATCGACCACGTCAATGTCGGTGCCTACATCCGCAACACGCTGTCGGCCGACAAGAACATGACGCGTGAGGACGCGCTGTTCGACATCTACCGCGTGATGCGTCCGGGCGAGCCGCCGACGCTGGATTCGGCGCAGGCCATGTTCCAGTCGCTGTTCTTCGATGCCGAGCGCTACGACCTCTCCGCGGTCGGCCGCGTCAAGATGAACATGCGCCTCGAGCTCGATGCGCCCGACACCCATCGCACGCTGCGCAAGGAAGACATCCTGGCGGTCATCAAGACGCTGGTCGACCTGCGCGACGGCAAGGGCGAGATCGACGACATCGACCACCTCGGCAACCGCCGGGTGCGTTCGGTCGGCGAGCTGATGGAGAACCAGTACCGGATCGGCCTGCTCCGCATGGAGCGCGCCATCAAGGAGCGCATGTCGAGCGTCGATATCGACACCGTGATGCCGCAGGACCTGATCAACGCCAAGCCGGCGGCTGCCGCGGTGCGCGAGTTCTTCGGCTCGTCGCAGCT
This sequence comes from Bradyrhizobium sp. SK17, assembly GCF_002831585.1. GTDB lineage: Bacteria > Pseudomonadota > Alphaproteobacteria > Rhizobiales > Xanthobacteraceae > Bradyrhizobium. Next base: position 4,513,049 of record NZ_CP025113.1, read on the forward strand.
GTCGCAGTTCATGGACCAGACCAACCCGCTGTCGGAGATCACCCACAAGCGGCGCCTGTCGGCGCTTGGCCCGGGCGGTCTGACCCGCGAGCGTGCCGGCTTCGAAGTCCGCGACGTGCATCCGACGCATTACGGCCGGATCTGCCCGATCGAGACGCCGGAAGGTCCGAACATCGGTCTGATCAACTCGCTGGCGACGTTCGCGCGCGTCAACAAATACGGCTTCGTCGAGACGCCCTATCGCAAGATCAAGGACGGCCGGGTCACCGACGAGGTGGTCTATCTGTCGGCGATGGAAGAGGGCCGCTACCGCGTCGCGCAGGCCAACGTGCCGCTCGATGCCAAGGGCCGCTTCACCGACGATCTGGTGGTCTGCCGCCACGCCGGCGAAGTGCTGCCGGTGACGCCGGACAAGGTCGACTACATGGACGTGTCGCCGAAGCAGCTGGTTTCGGTCGCCGCGGCGCTGATCCCGTTCCTCGAGAACGACGACGCCAACCGCGCGCTGATGGGCTCGAACATGCAGCGCCAGGCGGTGCCGCTGGTTCGCGCTGAGGCGCCGTTCGTCGGCACCGGCATGGAAGGCGTGGTCGCCCGTGACTCGGGCGCGGCGATCGCCGCGCGCCGCTCGGGCGTGATCGACCAGATCGACGCCACCCGCGTCGTGATCCGCGCCACCGAGGATCTCGATCCGACCAAGTCGGGCGTCGATATCTACCGGCTGATGAAGTACCAGCGCTCGAACCAGTCGACCTGCATCAACCAGCGTCCGCTGGTGAAGGTCGGCGACATCGTCAAGAAGGGCGACATCATCGCCGACGGTCCGTCGACCGATCTCGGCGAGCTGGCGCTCGGCCGCAACGTGCTGGTCGCGTTCATGCCGTGGAACGGCTACAACTTCGAAGACTCGATCCTGCTCTCCGAGCGGATCGTGAAGGACGACGTCTTCACCTCGATCCACATCGAGGAGTTCGAGGTGATGGCCCGCGACACCAAGCTCGGTCCTGAGGAAATCACCCGCGACATTCCGAACGTCTCGGAAGAAGCGCTGAAGAACCTCGACGAAGCCGGTATCGTCTACATCGGTGCGGAAGTCCGCGCCGGCGACATCCTGGTCGGCAAGATCACGCCGAAGGGCGAGAGCCCGATGACGCCGGAAGAGAAGCTCTTGCGCGCCATCTTCGGCGAGAAGGCCTCCGACGTCCGCGATACCTCGCTGCGCGTGCCTCCGGGCGTGCAGGGCACCATCGTGGAAGTCCGCGTGTTCAACCGCCACGGCGTCGACAAGGACGAGCGTGCGCTGGCGATCGAGCGGGAAGAGATCGAGCGCCTGGCCAAGGACCGCGACGACGAGCAGGCGATCCTGGACCGCAACGTCTACAACCGCCTCGCCGAGCTGCTGGAGAACCGCCAGGGCATCGCCGGCCCCAAGGGCTTCAAGAAGGATACCAAGATCACCCGCGCGGTGCTCGACGAGTATCCGAAGTCGCAGTGGTGGCTGTTCGCCTCGCCGAACGACAAGCTGATGGCCGAGATCGAGGCCATGCGGAAGCAGTACGACGAGTCGAAGAAGGGCCTCGAGCAGCGCTTCCTCGATAAGGTCGAGAAGCTCCAGCGTGGTGACGAATTGCCGCCCGGCGTGATGAAGATGGTCAAGGTCTTCGTCGCGGTGAAGCGCAAGATCCAGCCCGGCGACAAGATGGCCGGCCGTCACGGCAACAAGGGCGTGGTGTCGAAGATCGTGCCGATCGAGGACATGCCGTTCCTCGAGGACGGTACCCATGCGGACATCGTGCTCAACCCGCTCGGCGTGCCCTCGCGCATGAACGTCGGCCAGATCCTCGAGACGCATCTCGGTTGGGCCTGCGCCGGCCTCGGCAAGCGCATCGGCCAGACCATCGACGCCTACTATCAGAGGCAGGATCTCAAGCCGCTGCGCGAGACCCTGAAGAAGATCTACGGCGAGGATGAAACCATCAAGTCGCTGAACGACAACGAGCTGCTGGAACTCGGCCGCAACCTGAGCCACGGCGTGCCGATCGCAACGCCGGTGTTCGACGGCGCCAAGGAAGCCGACATCGAGGAGATGCTGAAGCTCGCGGGCTTCGACGCCTCCGGCCAGTCGACCGTCTATGACGGCCGTACCGGCGATGCGTTCGATCGCAAGGTGACGATGGGCTACATCTACATGCTCAAGCTGCACCATCTCGTGGACGACAAGATCCACGCGCGTTCGATCGGTCCGTACTCGCTCGTCACCCAGCAGCCGCTGGGCGGCAAGGCGCAGTTCGGCGGCCAGCGCTTCGGCGAAATGGAGGTCTGGGCGCTGGAAGCCTACGGCGCCGCCTACACGCTGCAGGAGATGCTGACCGTGAAGTCGGACGACGTCGCCGGCCGTACCAAGGTGTACGAGGCGATCGTGCGCGGCGACGACACCTTCGAGGCCGGCATTCCGGAATCGTTCAACGTGCTGGTCAAGGAAATGCGCTCGCTCGGCCTCAACGTCGACCTGCACAATTCCAAGGTGGGACCGGCGCCGACGTCGGAAGCCGCCGAGTAACGCTGTGATCGATGCCCGGCGCGTTTCTCGCGCCGGGCCTTCGCGCTCCGCCCGGACGTTGAGTGGGGCGCGCGCTGACTAAAAGTTTCGAATTTGCTGCCGGTGACGATCGGCACGCGAGGAGAAGACCATGAATCAAGAGATTATGAATCTTTTCAATCCGACGACGCCGGCTCAGGTCTTCGACCAGATCCGGATTTCGATCGCGTCTCCGGAGAAGATTCTGTCCTGGTCGTACGGCGAGATCAAGAAGCCCGAGACCATCAACTACCGCACCTTCAAGCCGGAGCGCGACGGTCTGTTCTGCGCCCGCATCTTCGGGCCGATCAAGGACTACGAGTGCTTGTGCGGCAAGTACAAGCGGATGAAGTACAAGGGCATCATCTGCGAGAAGTGCTCGGTCGAGGTGACGCTGTCGCGCGTTCGGCGCGAGCGCATGGGCCATATCGAGCTGGCGGCGCCGGTCGCCCACATCTGGTTCCTGAAGTCGCTGCCGTCGCGCATCGGCCTCCTGCTCGACATGACGCTGAAGGATCTCGAGCGGATCCTGTACTTCGAGTACTACGTCGTGCTGGAGCCGGGTCTGACCGCGCTGAAGGACCGTCAGCTGCTGTCGGAAGACGAGTATCTGAAGGCGCAGGACGAGTACGGCCAGGACAGCTTCACCGCCATGATCGGCGCCGAGGCGATCCGCGAGCTGCTGAAGGGTCTCGAGCTCGAGAAGCTCGAGGCGACTTTGCGTGCCGACATGGCGGAGACCGACTCCGACATCAAGCACAAGAAGCTTGCCAAGCGTCTGAAGATCGTCGAGGCGTTCCGCGTCTCCGGCAACAAGCCGGAATGGATGATCATGACGGTGGTGCCGGTGATCCCGCCGGACCTGCGTCCGCTGGTGCCGCTCGACGGCGGCCGGTTCGCGACCTCGGACCTCAACGACCTGTATCGCCGCGTCATCAACCGCAACAACCGCTTGAAGCGGCTGATGGAGCTGCGTGCGCCCGACATCATCATCCGCAACGAAAAGCGCATGCTGCAGGAGGCCGTCGACGCGCTGTTCGACAACGGCCGCCGTGGCCGCGTCATCACGGGTGCCAACAAGCGTCCGCTGAAGTCGCTCGCCGACATGCTGAAGGGCAAGCAGGGCCGGTTCCGTCAGAACCTGCTCGGCAAGCGCGTCGACTATTCGGGCCGTTCGGTGATCGTGGTCGGTCCCGAACTGCGCCTGCATCAGTGCGGCCTGCCGAAGAAGATGGCGCTCGAGCTGTTCAAGCCGTTCATCTACTCGCGGCTCGACGCCAAGGGCCTCTCCACCACGGTGAAGCAGGCCAAGAAGCTGGTCGAGAAGGAGCGTCCGGAGGTCTGGGATATTCTCGACGAGGTGATCCGCGAGCATCCGGTGCTGCTGAACCGCGCGCCGACGCTGCATCGTCTGGGCATCCAGGCGTTCGAGCCGGTGCTGATCGAAGGCAAGGCGATCCAGCTGCATCCGCTGGTCTGCGCCGCCTTCAACGCCGACTTCGACGGCGACCAGATGGCCGTGCACGTTCCGCTGTCGCTCGAAGCGCAGCTGGAAGCGCGCGTGCTGATGATGTCGACCAACAACATCCTGCATCCGGCGAACGGCCAGCCGATCATCGTGCCGTCGCAGGACATCGTGCTCGGCCTCTACTACGTCTCGATCATGCGCGAAGGCCTGCCCGGCGAGGGCAAGATCTTCGGCGACATGGCCGAGCTCGAGCACGCCCTGCATTCGAAGGTCATCCACCTCCACACCAAGATCAAGTACCGGTGGGAAGGCATGGACGAGGAAGGCAAGATGTCGAAGCGGTGGATCGAAACCACCGCCGGTCGCGTCATGCTCGGCAATCTGCTGCCGAAGAGCACCAAGATCTCGTACGACATCATCAACAAGCTGATGACCAAGCGCGAGATCTCCGGCGTGATCGACCAAGTCTACCGTCACTGCGGTCAGAAGGAGACGGTGATCTTCTGCGACCGCATCATGGCGCTCGGCTTCTACAACGCCTTCAAGGCGGGCATCTCGTTCGGCAAGGACGACATGGTCGTGCCGGCGTCGAAGTGGAAGATCGTGGACCAGACCCGTACGCTGGCGAAGGATTTCGAGCAGCAGTACAATGACGGCCTGATCACCCATGGCGAGAAGTACAACAAGGTCGTCGACGCCTGGTCGAAGGCCGGTGAAGAAGTCGCCAAGGCGATGATGAAGGAGATCTCGTCCACCAAGAAGACGGCGGCGGGCGCGGATGCCGACATCAACTCGATCTACATGATGGCGCACTCCGGTGCGCGTGGTTCGCCGGCCCAGATGCGCCAGCTCGCCGGCATGCGCGGCCTGATGGCCAAGCCGTCGGGCGAGATCATCGAGACGCCGATCATTTCCAACTTCAAGGAAGGTCTGTCGGTTCTCGAGTACTTCAACTCGACCCACGGCGCCCGCAAGGGCCTCGCGGACACCGCGTTGAAGACCGCGAACTCGGGCTACCTGACCCGTCGTCTGGTCGACGTCGCGCAGGACTGCATCATCACGCAGACCGATTGCGGCACCAAGCTCGGCATCAAGATGCGCGCCATCGTCGACGCCGGCACCGTGGTCGCCTCGCTCGGTTCGCGTATCTTGGGCCGCACGGCCTGCGATGACGTGCGTGATCCCGCCACCAACGAGGTCGTCATCAAGCGCGACACCTTGATGGAGGAGAGCCATGTCGACGCGATCCAGCAGGCCGGCATCCAGGAGGTGAAGATCCGCTCCGCACTGACCTGCGAGCTGATCAACGGCATCTGCGCCAAGTGCTACGGCCGCGATCTGGCCCGCGGCACCCCGGTCAACCACGGTGAGGCCGTCGGCGTCATCGCGGCGCAGTCGATCGGTGAGCCCGGCACGCAGCTGACGATGCGCACGTTCCACATCGGCGGCGCCGCGCAGCTCAACGAGCAGTCGTTCGTCGAATCCAACTTCGACGGCAAGATCGTGATCCGGAACAAGGCGATCGCCCGCAACAGCGAGGGCAGCCTGATCGCGATGGTGCGCAACATGGTCGTTGCGATCGTCGATGCCGACGGCGCCGAGCGTGCCACCCACCGTATTCAGTACGGTTCGAAGATGCACGTCGACGAAGGCGACATGGTCAAGCGCGGCCAGCGCATCGCCGAGTGGGACCCCTATACCCGCCCGGTGCTCACCGAAGTCGAGGGTACGATCGGTTTCGAGGATCTGGTCGAAGGCCAGTCGATCTCGGAAACGCTCGACGAATCGACCGGTATCGCCAAGCGCGTGGTCATCGACTGGCGCACGACGCGCGGCGGCTCGGACCTGCGTCCGGCCATCGTGGTCAAGGGCAAGGACGGCAAGGTGCTGAAGCTCGCGCGTGGCGGCGATGCCCGCTACATGCTGTCGGTCGACGCCATTCTGTCGGTCGACATCGGTGCGAAGGTGATGCCCGGCGACATCCTGGCGCGTATCTCGACCGAGAGCGCCAAGACGCGTGACATCACCGGCGGTCTGCCGCGGGTGGCGGAACTGTTCGAGGCTCGCAAGCCGAAGGATGCGGCGATCATCGCGGAGACCGCGGGCACGATCCGCTTCGGCCGCGACTACAAGAACAAGCGTCGCATCTCGATCGAGCCGATGGACAAGACCGAGGAGCCGCGCGAGTACCTGATCCCGAAGGGCAAGCACATCCACCTTCAGGACGGCGACATCGTCGAAAAGGGCGATTTCATCGTCGAAGGCAATCCGGCGCCGCACGACATCCTGGCGATCAAGGGCATCGAGGAACTCGCTGCCTATCTGGTCAACGAAATCCAGGAGGTCTACCGGTTGCAGGGCGTGCTCATCAACGACAAGCACATCGAGGTGATTGTCCGTCAGATGCTGCAGAAGGTCGAGGTCACCGACCAGGGCGACACCGACATGATCTCGGGCGAGCAGGTCGACAAGATCGAGTTCGACGCGCTCAACACCAAGGCCAAGGAGGAGGGCAAGAAGCCCGCCACGGGGACGCCGGTTCTGCTCGGCATCACCAAGGCGAGCTTGCAGACCCGCTCGTTCTTCTCGGCGGCGTCGTTCCAGGAGACCACGCGCGTGCTCACCGAGGCCGCGGTCAACGGCAAGATCGACCCGCTCGAAGGCCTCAAGGAGAACGTCATTGTCGGCCGCCTGATCCCGGCCGGCACCGGCGCCTCGATGGCGCGGATCCGCGAAGTCGCGGTCAAGCGCGACAAGCTGATCCTCGACGAGCGCGAGAAGCAGCAGGCGGCGATCGTGCCGACGGCCCCGGAAGCGGAGCCGCTGGCACTGCCGCCCGCGGAATAGGCATCCGCAAGACTACGGTAGCCAACGAGAAGGCCGGCGTTCTGCCGGCCTTTTTGCTGCTTTCTTTGCTTGCTGCGGTGCAGGGACGCAGTTTGTTCATCTTTCCTTCAGGCTAAAAAGTGCCTTTGCTAGGGTGACTTAGACCGGCTGCTCGGCAGTGCCGGAGACGACGGAATTCATAATGCTCGACTTGGCTATCGTAGGCGGCGGCCCCGGGGGCTGATGAGCGCCTGGTACTTGAAGCGTAAACTCGGCGACCTCTGCCGCGTCACCATCTTCGAGGCGTCGAACCGTCTCGGCGGCAAAATCGTCACGCGCAAATTCGACACCGCACCCGCGATGTATGAAGCGGGCGTCGCCGAGATCTATGACTACTCGATGACGGGACCCGACCCGCTGCGCGAGCTGATCCAGCATTTCGGCCTGCAAACCATCCCGATGGACGCCGAGCAGGTCCATCTCGACGGCGAGCTGCTCGCCGACGTCCCCGGCATGCGCCGCAAATACGGGCCGAAGACCGCGGCCGCGATCGAGGCGTTCCGCAAGCGTTGCAGCGACCTGGTGTCGCCGATCGAATATTACGAGGGCGTCGGCGCTCACGACAACGAGCACCCGTGGGCCTACAAGACCGCCGAGCAGATCCTCGATGAAGAGGTCGAGGACGTGACCGCCAAGCGGTTCTTCAAGGTGATGGCGCGCTCCGATCTCGCGACCGAGAGCCACAACACCAACGGCCTCAACGCGCTGAAGAACTACGTGATGGATGTCGACGGCTATATCGGGCTGTATTCGATCCAGAACGGCAACGAGCAGCTGATCGATTGCCTGCGCTCGGAGGTCGATGCCGACATCCAGCTCAACCACCGCGTCCTCAAGGTCGGCAAGACCGCGGCCGGCCGCTACCAGCTCAACATGATGAACGGCAAGGGGCCGGAGACCCGCGACTTCGACCTCGTCCTGGTCTGCCTGCCGCACTCATGGCTTGCGACCATGCGCTGGGACGGCGAGGAGCTGCGCCGGTCGATGGTCAAGCACGTCGCCTATTTCGATCGCCCGGCGCACTATCTGCGCGTCTCGGTGCTGTTCGACGAGCCGTTCTGGGGCGAGAAGATCCCGGGCGCCTGGTTCATGTCGGAAGCGTTCGGCGGCTGCTGCGTCTACAATGAGGGCGCGCGCCACGACGTCGGCAAGCACGGTGTGCTGAACTGGCTGATCGCGGGCTCCGACGCGCTCGCCTTCGCCAATCTCTCTGACCAGGAACTGATCGATGCCGCGCTGAAGTCGCTGCCGGCCTCGCTCGGCAATGCCCGCGAGCACTTCCTCGAGGGCAAGATCCATCGCTGGCTGTCGTCGGTCAACGCGCTGCCCGGCGGCCTGCCGGTGCGCGACGTCATGACCAATCACCGTCCCGAGCCGAAGGACCACCCCGGCATCGTGGTGGTCGGCGACTATCTGTTCGATTCGACGCTGAACGGGTTGCTCGATTCCTCCGATGCCGCGACCGACATCGTCGTCACCGAGATGATGCGGCTGCGCCGCGCCCGCGCCCAGCAAGGCGCCGAACTGTCCGACAAGATCGACCGCAGCTATTTCGAGAACTATCGCGGTGCCGGCCCCTACGGCGAAGTCTGGCGCAACTTCACCGACCCGGCCTATCTGACCGACCTGATCAAGACGGTCTGGGGCAGGGCGAAGGGCTACAAGCTGCTGGTGGCGGGCTCGGCCAGCGGCGAACTGGTCGGCGCGCTGCGCGACCGCGGCATCGATGCCTGGGGTATCGAGAACAACCGCTACATTCACGGCAAGACGCCGAAGGCGCTGAAGAAGTACAACAAGCTCGGCTCGATCGCCGACATGCCGTTCAAGGCCAACGAGTTCGACTTCGTGTTCGAGACCTCGCTGTGCCATCTCGGCGAGAAGCAGGTCCCGCGCGCGGTGCGCGAGCTCAACCGCGTGGTCAAGACCGGCCTGATCTTCGCGTCGGTGACCTCGGACATGGCGCCGGCGGTGATCGATCGCTACGACCTGTTGCGCGGAGTGAAGAAGCTCGGCACCTGGTGGGAATGGTCGGAATTGTTCTTCGGCAACGGCTTCGACCTGTCGATGCACCGCCGCGACTGCACCGACGCGCTGTGGGCGCTGACGCTGGCCGCCAACAAGGGGCCGGGGCAGTGGTACACCGACTCCGACAGCCTGCGCTATTCGTTCTTCGACAAGGTCGAGGCCGACCTCGACTAGCGGCAACGGGCGCAGGGCGCAGGCCCAGCGTCGACAAACTGTCGCGCCGATGTCCGATCCAGGGACCACCGCGGCAACGCGCCGGCCGGCCCAAACGCTTTGCCGAATTCATCCTGATCGCTTAGGATCGCAGCCGCAGCGCTCGCCGCTGCGGTTTCGATTTGCGGTCATGCCGGCCGTGGAGCATCGGTTGGTTTCATGGCGCCAAGACCTCCTGCATCAGACGATCCGAGCCGGTCCGATGCCGACGATCCCGAGCTGAAGAAGAAGCCCGTCGCCGCGTCCGGTCCGCCCGTGCCGGCAGGCACCGCGAAGCCCGCCGCGGCGCCGGCTGACGAGGCCGACGACGAGGAGGAGGACGAGGACGACGAGCTCGATGACGATGATGACGACGAGGATCTCGTCGTCTTCACCGCCAAGGAAGCCGCCGGCGCGCTCTCCACGATCTTCGGCTTCGTTCGGCCGCTGCTCGCCAACTACCGCAAGCCATTCGCCTTCGTCAGCTTCGGCGTGCTGGTCGAGACGTTGTTCAACGTCATCATGCCGCTCAGCCTGAAGTTCCTGATCGACGACGCGCTCGGCGAGGAGGACTTCCAGGCGCTCTACAAGATCCTCGGCGTGCTCGCGGTCGCCGGGATCATCACCTCGATCATCGCGGTCTGGTACGAGCGCTGGGATGCGCGGCTCGCCGCGGGCATCATCGCCGACGTCCGGACGCGCATCTTCGAGCATGTCCAGAACCTGCCGTCGGCTTATTTCGCGCGCACCAAGCGCGGCGAGATCCTGTCGCGCTTCTCGATCGATCTGTCGGCCTTCGAAGGCTCGGTCAAGACCTTCGCCAACAGCGCGGCGTTGCCGTTCCTCGAGTTGATCGCTGGCATCATCCTGATGCTGTTCCTGAACTGGCAGCTCGCCGCGGTCGCTCTGCTGGTGTTTCCGATCACGCTGATCGGGCCGCGCATCCTGACGCCGAAGGCGGTGCAGGCCAATTACGAGCAGAAGCAGAATGAGGCCGCGCTGCTCGGAACGGTGCAGGAGAACGTCGCAGCGCAAGCGGTGGTGAAGGCGTTCAATTTGCAGCGCCGGGCGCTCGGCTGGTTCACGTTGCGCAACCGCGATGTCCGCGCCAAGGCCGCGTCGGCGATGTTCCTGTCGACCATGGTGGAGCGAACCGTCACCATCTCGGTGCTGTTGTTGCACCTCGTGGTGCTGGCGATCGGCGCCTATCTCGCCACCAAGGGCCAGATCACGGTCGGCACCTTCGTGACCTTCGAGAGCGCATTCTGGGAAGTGTCATACAACATCGCCCATCTGATGCACTTCATCCCGGTGTCGATCCAGTCGGCGGCGGCGGTGCGGCACATCCAGGAGTTGCTGGACGAGCCGACCCGTGGCGCCGACCGTCCCGGTGCGCCGGATCTGCCGCGCATCACCCACGACATCTCGTTCGACCGCGTCACCTTCCAGTATGAGGGGGCGCAGACGCCGGTGCTCGACAATCTCAGCCTCAAGCTCAATGCCGGCAAGAGCATCGCCATCGTCGGCCCCAGCGGCTCCGGCAAGAGCACGCTGATCAATCTGATCCTGCGGCTCTACGTGCCCGACGAGGGCCGGGTCGCGATCGACGGCGTCGACATCCGCCGGGTGACGCGCGAGTCGCTGCGGGCGAACATGGCGGTCGTGTTTCAGGAGAACATGCTGTTCAACATGTCGATCCGCGAGAACATCCGGCTCGGCAAGGAAGGCGCGACCGACGCGGAGGTCGAGGACGCCGCGAGGAAGGCCGAGATCCATCGCTACATCATGAGCTTGCCGCAGCGTTACGACACGCCGGTCGGCGAGCGCGGCGATACCCTGTCGGGCGGGCAGCGCCAGCGCATCGCGATCGCGCGCGCGCTGATCCGCAATCCGTCCGTGTTGCTGCTCGACGAGGCGACCTCGGCGCTCGACCAGACCACGGAAGCGGCGATCAACCGTACGTTGCTGAAGGTCGCCCGAGGCCGCACCATGATCTGGTCGACCCACCGCCTGACCTCGGTGGTCGAGATGGACGAGATCATCGTGATCTCAGGCGGCCGGGCGATCGAACGCGGCTCGCACGAGGAACTGCTGGCCCGGAACGGCGTCTACCGCAAGCTGTGGGACGACCAGGGGCACCTCAACCACGACGCGGATGATGATGACGACGACGCGGACGATGAAGATGATGATGAGGAGGATGAAGGCGAGGAGGCGTGACGCCGCCGCGCGGCTGATGCCCGGACGCGGCGTCCGCTGATCCGAGCCTCAAGCCCTGTCCGCGGCCTGTGGACGCTGCCTGAAATGACCAGCCGGCCGGGTCGCCGACGGCGCCGCCGACGGATTGCGCAGCCGGCGCAGCGTGCCGCGGCCGAGATAGCTGAAAAAGCGCGCCCAGCGCTGCGCCTGCCAGTATGGCCCGCTGTCGATCGAGACCCGGCGGAAGTCGAAGGCCTTGGCGTTCGACCAGGCATCGCAGGCCGTCTTGACCGGGTCGTCGTAGAACGCGGTGATCTTGTCCTCGCCCATGCCGTCGGTCGCAAGCCAGGCCGGGATGTGCACGTTGCAGAGCTGGGCGACGTCCGTGAACACCTTGTCGGTCCCGGTGCCGGTGACCGGGCAGGTGCTGGCGAAGGCATCGCCGACCAGCACGACGCCGGCCTGCCGATAGCCGGTGCTGACATAGATGTCGGCCGGCCTGACCTTGATGTCGCCCGCGACCTCGAATTCGCCGGTGAGCCGGCGCAGCCGCGGCAGCGCGGCGTTCAGCGTCTCGACCGGACTACGCCGGATCGCCCGCAGCCAGGGATCGTCGGCCTGGCGGTAGGTGAAGAGGTTGGCGCGCATCCGGTTTCCGATCGGAAACAGCGTGATGTAGGGAATCCGGTCGCTCGGGCGCTCCGAGAAATAGGTCATGGCCGGGAACGGGAAGGCGGGACGGCCCACCGGCACGAAGTCGAAACCGATCGAGATCGAATGACAGGCGCTGGTGACCAGCCGCTCGATGCCGAGCATCCGGCGCAGCCCGACATTGAGGCCGTTGGCGAGCACGACGAGGCGGGCCGAGATCTCCTCGCCGCTGGCGAGCACGATCCGCTGCCGCTCGAAACTGGTCGCGACATTGACGACCTTGTCGCAGACGAATTCGGCCGATCCCGCGATTTCATTCCGAACCGCGCCAATCAGCGCGTCGTACATGATGCCGTATTGCCGGCTCGGCTGCCGGTCGAGCAGACGGCCGAATCGCGCGATCCAGTTCTCGCCGTCCAGCGTCGCCGAACGGAGCACGGATTCGGCGAGGCCGGTGCTGGCGAATCGCGCGAGCTGGAGGTCGCCGCCGATCTTTTCGACGCGGAAATCGAACGGATAGACCTGATGAGGGTCGATCAGGATGCTCGGTATCCCGGCACGGCCGAGCATGGCGGCTGCGGTCGAGCCCGCAAGACCTCCGCCGATGATCGCGATGTCGGTATACCGCATGAGAGATTCCGTGGCCGTAGACCGCAATTTTTGCGCTGCGATTGGCAAATAAAGGCTTAGTTCCGAGCTTTGCCTTCGGGTCTAAGTTGGGGAGAGTTGTTTCTATTCATATTTTACCCGGGTATAATATGATTCCGCCGGGGCACCATCGAGTCGGGCGAGGCGCGGAGGCTGTCATAATCCGACGTGGGTCCGGCGCCGGCGAAATGCGAAATACGCAACTGCCAGAGGCGTTTCTTTGCTTGTCGTTTTACTTGACTTCACTATCTCTCGATTATACAAGGCGCCCACTTAACGACAGGCGGTGAGCTACGCCAGCGTCGGAACGGAACACCCGAAGGCCCTTTTTCAGGCGCCGGACGGGCACCAACCTCGACGAATGCCGCTCAAACGCTGTCGATGATAGCTAGGCAATGCCAGGACGATTTTGGTTCTCTTGAGCAGGTCTCTTGAGAGTTAATTCGGATGCATGACCTCGGTGGCGGACCGAACAGCGAACGCTGAACGGTCCGGAATCGCGGTCCTCTGTGGCGTCGAAGCGCTTTCCGCTCAGCGATGAGTGGTTGGCGCGATTTCGCTTTGCGCGGGTATTTGATTCGCGTCGAGCGGGCCGTACGGGACGGCTTTTCCCGAGAAGAATTGGCGGAGCCATTCAAGGCTTCGCGCGAACTAAAGGGTGAAGGCTACATGCCGACGATCAACCAGCTGATCGCAAATCCGCGTGAAGTGCAGAAGTCGCGTAAGAAGGTGCCGGCGCTGCAGCAGTCGCCGCAGAAGCGCGGCGTGTGCACGCGCGTCTACACCACGACCCCGAAGAAGCCGAACTCGGCGCTTCGTAAGGTCGCCAAGGTGCGCCTGACCAACGGCTTCGAGGTGATCGGCTACATCCCGGGTGAAGGCCATAACCTTCAGGAGCATTCGGTGGTCATGATCCGCGGCGGCCGCGTCAAGGACTTGCCCGGCGTGCGCTACCACATCCTTCGCGGCGTGCTGGATACCCAGGGCGTCAAGAACCGTAAGCAGCGTCGTTCGAAGTACGGCGCAAAGCGTCCGAAGTAAGCGGGAAACGATCAGATGTCGCGTCGCCATTCTGCTGAGAAGCGTGAAGTTCTTCCGGATCCGAAGTTCGGGAACATCATCATTACGAAGTTCATGAACTCGGTGATGTACGCCGGGAAGAAGTCGGTCGCCGAAAACATCGTCTACGGTGCGCTCGGCATGATCGAGGCCAAGACCAAGCAGCCGCCGCTCGGCGTGTTCGAGCAGGCGCTCGAGAACGTGATGCCGACCATCGAGGTTCGCTCCCGCCGCGTCGGCGGCGCGACCTACCAGGTGCCGGTCGAAGTCCGTTCGGTGCGCCGTCAGGCGCTCGGCATCCGCTGGCTGATCTCGGCCGCGCGCGAGCGCAACGAGAAGACCATGACGGAGCGCCTGTCGGCGGAATTGCTCGACGCGTCGAACAACCGCGGCAACGCCGTCAAGAAGCGCGAAGACGTGCACCGGATGGCGGAAGCCAACCGCGCCTTCTCGCACTATCGCTGGTAAGGCGAACAACGGAATTTAAGGAACAGTCTCATGCCCCGCCAACATGCCATCGAGGACTACCGAAACTTCGGTATCATGGCGCATATCGACGCCGGCAAGACCACGACCACCGAGCGCATCCTGTATTACACCGGCAAGAGCCACAAGATCGGCGAAGTGCACGAAGGTGCCGCGACGATGGACTGGATGGAGCAGGAGCAGGAGCGTGGCATCACGATCACCTCGGCTGCGACCACCGCGTTCTGGAACGGCAAGCGCCTGAACATCATCGACACCCCCGGCCACGTCGACTTCACCATCGAAGTCGAGCGTTCGCTGCGCGTGCTCGATGGCGCCGTTTGCGTGCTCGACTCCAACCAGGGCGTCGAGCCGCAGACAGAGACCGTCTGGCGCCAGGGCGACAAGTACAAGGTTCCGCGCATCGTCTTCGCCAACAAGATGGACAAGACCGGTGCCGACTTCTTCAAGTGCCTGTCCGACATCGTCGACCGCCTCGGCGCCAAGCCGATCGCGATCCAGCTGCCGATCGGCGCCGAAAACAACTTCAAGGGTCTCGTCGACCTCGTGAAGATGAAGGGCGTGATCTGGAACGATGAATCGCTCGGCGCCAAGTTCGACTATGTCGACATCCCGGAAGACCTGGTCGAGCAGGCCAAGGAATATCGCGAGAAGATGGTGGAAGCCGCCGTCGAGCTCGACGACGATGCCATGGCCGCCTATCTCGACGGCAAGGAGCCGGACGAGGCGACCCTGAAGCGCCTGATCCGCAAGGCCGTGCTGACCGGCGCGTTCTATCCGGTGCTGTGCGGCTCCGCGTTCAAGAACAAGGGCGTGCAGCCGCTGCTCGACGCCGTCGTCGACTACCTGCCGTCGCCGATCGACGTGCCCGCGATCAAGGGCACCGATGAGGACGGCAACGAGGTCGTGCGCAAGGCGGACGACAAGGAGCCGCTCGCGCTGCTGGCGTTCAAGATCATGGACGATCCGTTCGTCGGCACCATCACCTTCTGCCGCATCTATTCCGGCGTGCTGCAGTCCGGCACCGGCGTCGTGAACTCGACCCGCGAGAAGAAAGAGCGCATCGGCCGCATGCTGCTGATGCATGCGAACAACCGCGAAGACATCAAGGAAGCCTATGCCGGCGACATCGTCGCGCTGGCGGGCCTGAAGGAAGCGCGCACCGGTGACACGCTGTGCGATCCCGACAAGCCGGTGATCCTCGAGAAGATGGAATTCCCGGAGCCGGTGATCGAAATCGCGATCGAGCCGAAGTCGAAGGCCGACCAGGAAAAGCTCGGCGTCGCGCTGGCCAAGCTGGCGGCGGAAGATCCGTCGTTCCGCGTGTCGACCGACCAGGAGTCCGGCCAGACCATCCTCAAGGGCATGGGCGAACTCCATCTCGACATCAAGGTCGACATCCTGAAGCGGACCTACAAGGTCGACGCCAACATCGGCGCGCCGCAGGTGGCGTTCCGCGAGCGGGTGACCAAGAAGGCCGAAGTCAAGTACACGCACAAGAAGCAGACCGGTGGTACCGGTCAGTTCGCCGAAGTGTCGATCGTCGTCGAGCCGAACGAGCCCGGCAAGGGCTATGAGTTCGAATCGAAGATCGTCGGCGGCGCGGTGCCGAAGGAATACATCCCCGGCGTCGAAAAGGGCCTCAACAGCGTGATGGGCTCCGGCGTCGTGGCCGGCTTCCCGGTGGTGGACGTCAAGGTGCAGCTGGTCGACGGCAAGTACCACGACGTCGACTCGTCGGCGCTGGCGTTCGAAATCGCATCGCGGGCCGCGTTCCGCGAGGCGCTGACGAAGGGCAAGTCCGTTCTGCTCGAGCCGATCATGAAGGTCGAGGTGGTGACCCCGGAAGACTACACCGGTTCGGTCATCGGCGACCTGAATTCCCGGCGCGGCCAGATCCAGGGCCAAGACATGCGCGGCAACGCCAACGTCATCAACGCGATGGTGCCGCTCATGAACATGTTCGGTTACGTGAACAACCTGCGCTCGATGAGCCAGGGTCGCGCGACCTTCACCATGCAGTTCGATCACTACGCCGAAGCTCCGGCGAACGTGTCGGCTGAAGTCCAGAAGAAGTTTGCCTGATTGTCGTTGACGGCAGTCAACGATTGAACGGAGAGTCAAATGGCCAAAGCTAAATTCGAACGTAACAAGCCCCACTGCAACATCGGCACCATCGGTCACGTCGACCATGGCAAGACCTCGCTGACCGCAGCGATCACCAAGGTGCTCGCAGAAACCGGCGGCGCGACGTTCACCGCCTACGACCAGATCGACAAGGCGCCGGAAGAGAAGGCCCGCGGCATCACGATCTCGACCGCTCACGTCGAGTACGAGACGCAGAACCGCCACTACGCCCACGTCGACTGCCCCGGCCACGCCGACTACGTCAAGAACATGATCACCGGCGCTGCCCAGATGGACGGCGCGATCCTGGTCGTGTCGGCTGCCGACGGCCCGATGCCGCAGACCCGCGAGCACATCCTGCTCGCCCGCCAGGTCGGCGTGCCGGCGCTCGTCGTGTTCCTCAACAAGTGCGACATGGTCGACGATCCGGAGCTGCTCGAGCTCGTCGAGATGGAAGTTCGCGAACTGCTCTCGAAGTACGAATTCCCGGGCGACGACATTCCGATCATCAAGGGCTCGGCGCTCGCCGCCCTCGAAGACAAGGACAAGAAGCTCGGCCACGACGCCATCCTCGAGCTGATGCGCAACGTCGACGAATACATCCCGCAGCCGGAGCGTCCGATCGACCAGCCGTTCCTGATGCCGGTTGAAGACGTGTTCTCGATCTCGGGCCGCGGCACCGTCGTCACCGGCCGTGTCGAGCGCGGCGTGATCAAGGTCGGCGAGGAAATCGAAATCGTCGGTATCCGCGACACCCAGAAGACCATCGTCACCGGCGTCGAAATGTTCCGCAAGCTGCTCGATCAGGGCCAGGCCGGCGACAACATCGGTGCGCTGCTCCGCGGCACCAAGCGCGAGGAAGTCGAGCGTGGCCAGGTGCTGTGCAAGCCCGGTTCGGTCAAGCCGCACACCAAGTTCAAGGCTGAGGCCTACATCCTCACCAAGGAAGAGGGCGGTCGCCACACCCCGTTCTTCACCAACTACCGTCCGCAGTTCTACTTCCGCACCACCGACGTGACCGGTGTCGTGCACCTGCCGGAAGGCACCGAGATGGTGATGCCGGGCGACAACATCGCGATGGAAGTGCACCTGATCGTGCCGATCGCGATGGAAGAAAAGCTGCGCTTCGCGATCCGCGAAGGTGGCCGCACCGTCGGTGCCGGCGTCGTCGCCGCCATCATCGAGTAATTACGCGAATAGGGAATGGCGAGTAGCGGGTGGGTCACCATTCGCTATTCGCTACTCGCCACTCACTAAAGAAAGAATACGGCAATGAACGGCCAAAATATTCGCATCCGTCTCAAGGCGTTCGACCATCGTATCCTCGATACGTCGACCCGCGAGATCGTGAACACGGCGAAGCGCACCGGTGCGCAGGTTCGCGGACCGATTCCGCTGCCGACCCGCATCGAGAAGTTCACCGTCAACCGTTCGCCGCACGTTGACAAGAAGAGCCGCGAGCAATTCGAGATGCGCACCCACAAGCGCCTCCTCGACATTGTCGACCCGACCCCGCAGACCGTCGATGCGCTGATGAAGCTCGACCTGGCCGCCGGTGTCGACGTCGAGATCAAGCTCTAAGGTTTTGGATTTTTACGTCCGCCGCTTGCGGACAGAAAGACAGGAAGCACGCCGATGCGCTCCGGAGTGATCGCACAGAAGGTCGGGATGACGCGGGTCTTTACGGAGACCGGCGAGCATATCCCTGTGACCGTGCTGAAGTTGGGCAACTGCCAGGTGCTGGGCCACCGCACGACCGAGAAGAACGGCTATGTCGCTCTTCAGCTCGGCTCGGGCGCCCGCAAGACCGTGTACATGCCCAAGGCCGAACGCGGCCAGTTCGCAGTCGCCAAGGTCGAGCCGAAGCGCAAGCTCGCCGAGTTCCGCGTGTCCGAGGACGCGCTGATCCCGGTCGGCGCGGAAATCCAGGCGGACCATTTCGTGGTCGGCCAGTTCGTCGACGTCACCGGCACCTCGATCGGTAAGGGCTTCGCCGGCGGCATGAAGCGCTGGAATTTCGGCGGTCTGCGTGCCACCCACGGTGTCTCGATCTCGCATCGTTCGATCGGTTCGACCGGTGGCCGTCAGGATCCCGGCAAGACCTTCAAGAACAAGAAGATGCCCGGTCACATGGGCGTCGACCGCATCACCACGCTCAATCTGCGCGTGGTGCAGACCGACGTTGAGCGCGGCCTGATCCTCGTCGAAGGCGCCGTTCCCGGCTCCAAGGGCGGCTGGATCTCGGTGCGCGACGCGGTCAAGAAGCCGCTGCCGAAGGAAGCTCCGAAGCCCGGCAAGTTCAAGGTTGCCGGCGGCGAAGCTGCCGAGGCTTCGGCCGAGAAGGAGGGTGTGTGAGATGGAACTGAAAGTCACCACCCTTGAAGGCAAGGAAGCCGGATCGGTCCAGCTCTCGGACGAGATCTTCGGTCTCGAGCCGCGCAAGGACATCATCCAGCGTTGCGTGCAGTGGCAGCTCAACAAGCGCCAGGCCGGCACGCACAAGGCCCAGGGCCGCGCCGACGTCTGGCGCACCGGCAAGAAGATGTACAAGCAGAAGGGCACCGGCGGCGCCCGTCACGGCTCGGCCCGCGTGCCGCAGTTCCGCGGCGGTGGCCGTGCGTTCGGTCCGGTCGTTCGCTCCCATGCGACCGATCTGCCGAAGAAGGTGCGCGCGCTGGCGCTGAAGCATGCGCTGTCGGCCAAGGCCAAGGACGGCGGGCTGATCGTGATCGACAGCGCCGCGGTCAAGGAAGCCAAGACCAAGGCTCTGATCGGGCACTTCTCGGGCCTCGGCCTGACCAACGCGCTGATCATCGACGGTGCCGAGCTGAACAACGGTTTCGCGACCGCGGCTCGCAACATCCCCAACATCGACGTGCTGCCGATCCAGGGCATCAACGTCTATGACATTCTCCGCCGCCACAAGCTGGTGCTGACCAAGGCTGCGGTTGATGCGCTGGAGGCGCGCTTCAAATGAAGAACATCGACCCGCGCCACTACGACGTCATCATCTCGCCTGTCGTGACGGAAAAGGCGACGCTCGCCTCCGAGCACAACAAGGTGCTGTTCAAGGTCGCCGGCAAGGCGACCAAGCCGCAGATCAAGGAAGCGGTCGAGAAGCTGTTCGACGTCAAGGTGAAGAGCGTCAACACCCTCGTCCGCAAGGGCAAGACCAAGGTGTTCCGCGGCAATCTCGGCTCGCAGTCGGATACCAAGCGCGCGATCGTGACCCTGGAAGAGGGCCACCGCATCGACGTGACTACCGGACTATAAGGCGCAACGACGATGGCATTGAAAACCTTTAATCCCACGACGCCGGGCCAGCGCCAGCTGGTCATGGTCGATCGTTCGGCGCTCTACAAGGGCAAGCCGGTGAAGACCCTGACCGAGGGCAAGCTCGGCAATGGCGGTCGCAACAACACCGGTCGCATCACCGTGCGTTTCCGCGGCGGCGGCCACAAGAAGGCCTACCGCACCGTCGACTTCCGCCGCGACAAGGTGGACATGCCGGCAGTGGTGGAGCGGCTGGAGTACGATCCGAACCGCACCGCCTTCATCGCGCTGATCAAGTATCAGGACGGTGAACTCGCCTACATCCTGGCGCCGCAGCGTCTGGCGGCGGGCGACACCGTCGTCGCCGGCAACTATGTCGACGTCAAGCCGGGCAACGTCATGCCGCTCGGCAACATGCCGGTCGGCACGATCGTGCACAACATCGAGCTGAAGATCGGCAAGGGCGGCCAGCTGGCGCGTTCGGCCGGTACCTATGCCCAGATCGTCGGCCGCGACCAGGACTACGTGATCGTCCGTCTGAACTCGGGCGAGCAGCGTCTCGTGCACGGCCGTTGCCGCGGCACGATCGGCGCGGTCTCGAACCCCGATCACATGAACATCTCGATCGGCAAGGCCGGTCGTACCCGCTGGCTCGGCTGGCGTCCGCATAACCGCGGCGTCGTCATGAACCCGATCGATCACCCGCACGGCGGTGGTGAAGGTCGTACCTCGGGCGGTCGCCACCCGGTTACTCCGTGGGGCAAGCCGACCAAGGGCAAGAAGACCCGCACCAACAAGTCGACCAACAAATTCATTCTCCTCAGCCGCCACAAGCGGAAGAAGTAAGGAACGCCGGACATGGTTCGTTCAGTCTGGAAAGGCCCGTTCGTCGAAGGCTCTCTGCTCAAGAAGGCAGATGCCGCGCGCGCGTCCGGCCGTCACGACGTCATCAAGATCTGGAGCCGCCGCTCGACCATCCTGCCGCAGTTCGTCGGCCTGACGTTCGGCGTCTATAACGGCCACAAGCACGTGCCGGTGGCCATCAACGAAGAAATGGTGGGTCACAAGTTCGGCGAGTTCTCGCCGACCCGTACCTTCCACGGCCATTCGGGCGACAAGAAAGCCAAGAAGGCTTGAGGATTAACCGATGAGCAAACCAAAGCGCGAACGTAGCCTCGCGGACAATGAGGCCAAGGCCGTCGCCCGCATGCTGCGCGTCAGCCCGCAGAAGCTGAACCTGGTGGCGCAGCTGATCCGCGGCCGCAAGGCGTCGGCTGCGCTCGCCGACTTGCAGTTCTCGCGCAAGCGGATCGCGGTCGACGTCAAGAAGTGCCTGGAATCGGCGATCGCGAACGCCGAGAACAACCATGACCTCGAAGTCGACGATCTCGTCGTCGCCGAGGCGCATGTCGGCAATGGCATCGTGATGAAGCGTTTTGCTCCGCGCGGCCGTGGTCGTTCGGGCCGTGTGTTCAAACCGTTCTCGCACCTGACCATCGTGGTTCGTCAGGTCGAGGCCGAGGCAAGCGCTTAAGAAGGGCGCAGGAGAAGACGATGGGTCAAAAGATCAATCCAATCGGGCTGCGTCTCGGCATCAACCGGACCTGGGACTCCCGTTGGTTCGCTGGCAAGCAGGAATACGGCAAGCTCCTGCACGAGGACGTCAAGATCCGCGAGATCCTGCACAAGGAGCTCAAGCAGGCGGCCGTCGCCCGCATCGTGATCGAGCGTCCGCACAAGAAGTGCCGCGTGACGATCCATTCGGCCCGTCCGGGCGTCGTGATCGGCAAGAAGGGCGCCGACATCGACAAGCTGCGCAAGAAGGTCGCCGACATCACCTCGTCGGACGTCGTGATCAACATCGTCGAAATCCGCAAGCCGGAGCTCGACGCGACCCTGGTCGCTGAATCGATCGCCCAGCAGCTCGAGCGCCGCGTCGCGTTCCGTCGCGCCATGAAGCGCGCCGTGCAGTCGGCGATGCGTCTCGGCGCCGGCGGTATCCGCATCAACTGCTCGGGCCGTCTCGGCGGCGCCGAAATCGCGCGCATGGAGTGGTATCGCGAAGGTCGCGTGCCGCTGCACACGCTGCGCGCCGACGTCGACTACGGCGTCGCCACCGCGTTCACGACCTTCGGCACCTGCGGCGTCAAGGTCTGGATCTTCAAGGGCGAGATCCTCGAGCACGATCCGATGGCCCAGGACAAGAAGATGGCCGAAGGCGACAACACGCCGCGTTCGCGCCGCGACGCCGCTTGAGGCAAAGCAGGAATTTGAGGGCTTAAAGCCATGATGCAACCTAAGAAAACGAAGTTCCGGAAGGCGCATAAGGGCCGTATCCACGGCGTTGCGACCTCTGGCGCGACGTTGGCGTTCGGCCAGTTCGGCCTGAAGGCGATGGAGCCTGAGCGCGTCACCGCCCGTCAGATCGAAGCCGCCCGCCGCGCGCTGACCCGTCACATGAAGCGTGCCGGCCGCGTCTGGATCCGGGTGTTCCCGGACGTGCCGGTGTCGAAGAAGCCCGCCGAAGTCCGCATGGGCTCCGGCAAGGGTGCGCCGGAATTGTGGGTGGTCCGGATCAAGCCGGGCCGCGTGATGTTCGAAATCGACGGCGTGCCGGTGCAGACCGCCAAGGAGGCGCTGTCGCTCGCCGCCGCCAAGCTGCCGATCAAGACGCGCTTCGTCGCGCGCATTGCGGAGTAATCGCCATGGCCGAGATGAAAGTTGAAGACATTCGCGCGATGAGCGACGACCAGCGGGAAGACGCGGTCCTGAACCTGAAGAAGGAACGCTTCAACCTGCGTTTCCAGCGCGCCACCGGGCAGCTGGAGAACACCTCGCGGATGCGGGAAGCCCGCCGCGATATCGCTCGTATCAAGACCATCGCCGCGCAGCAGCGCGCGAAGAAGAAGTAAGGGGCTAGCTCATGCCGAAACGTACTCTGCAGGGCGTGGTCGTCAGCGACAAGCAAGCCAAGACCATCGTGGTGCGCGTCGATCGCCGCTTCACCCACCCGATCTACAAGAAGACGATCCGCCGTTCCAAGAACTACCACGCGCACGACGAGAACAACCAGTTCAAGCCGGGCGATATGGTCTGGATCGAGGAATCGAAGCCGATCTCGAAGCTGAAGCGCTGGACCGTGGTCCGGGGCGAACACAAGAAAACGGCCTGATTACTTCGGCCTGGCCGAAGACATTCAGGGAAATTTTGAGCGCGCTAAAGCGCAGAAAGAGGACGAGGTGCATCAATGATTCAGATGCAGACCAACCTCGACGTGGCCGATAATTCTGGCGCACGCCGTGTCATGTGCATCAAGGTTCTTGGAGGTTCCAAGCGCCGCTATGCCACCGTGGGCGACGTTATCGTTGTGTCGATCAAGGAAGCCATCCCGCGTGGCAAGGTGAAGAAGGGCGACGTGATGAAGGCCGTCGTGGTGCGAGTCCGCAAGGACATCCGCCGCGCCGACGGTTCGGTCATCCGTTTCGACCGCAACGCCGCCGTACTGATCAACAATCAGTCCGAGCCGGTCGGCACCCGTATCTTCGGGCCGGTGCCGCGCGAGCTGCGCGCCAAGAACCACATGAAGATCATTTCGCTCGCGCCGGAGGTGCTGTGATGGCTGCCAAGATCCGCAAGGGCGACAAGGTGATCGTGCTCACCGGCCGCGACAAGGGTCGCACCGGCGAGGTGTTCGAGGTGCGTCCGGACGAGAACAAGGCTCTCGTCCGTGGCGTCAACATGGTGAAGCGTCACCAGAAGCAGACCCAGACCCAGGAAGGCGGCATTATCTCCAAGGAGATGCCGATCGACCTTTCCAACGTCGCGTATGTCGGCAAGGACGGCAAGCCGACCCGCATCGGGTTCAAGATTCAGGCCGATGGCAAGAAGGTTCGTGTTGCCAAGAGCTCGGGAGCAGAGATCGATGGCTGATACCGCTTACATTCCGCGCCTGCGCACGGAGTATGACAAGAAGATCCGCGGCATGATGACCGAGAAGTTCGGTTATGCCAACGTGATGCAGGTGCCGCGCCTCGACAAGGTCGTGCTCAACATGGGCGTGGGCGATTCCGTCAACGACCGCAAGAAGGCCGAGACCGCCGCTGCCGAGCTGACCCAGATCGCCGGCCAGAAGGCGATCGTGACCTATTCGCGGATCGCGATCGCGACCTTCAAGCTGCGTGAGAACCAGCCGATCGGCTGCAAGGTCACGCTGCGCAAGACCCATATGTACGAGTTCATCGACCGCCTGGTGAACGTGGCGCTGCCCCGCGTCCGTGACTTCCGCGGCCTGAACCCGAAGAGCTTCGACGGCCGCGGCAACTATTCGCTCGGCATCAAGGAGCACATCATTTTCCCCGAGATCGACTTCGACAAGGTCTCGGAAGCGCGTGGCATGGACATCACGGTCTGCACCACCGCCAAGACCGACGACGAGGCGCGTGCCTTGTTGACCGCTTTCAATTTCCCGTTCCGGCAGTGAGTAGCTGAGCCAAAGCCACTCAAACGCGGATACCCAGGAGCCAAGCATGGCAAAGAAGAGTTCAGTCGAGAAGAACAACCGGCGCAAGCGGATGACGAAGAACGCCGCTCCGCAGCGCGCGAAGCTGAAGGCGATCATCGCCGACAAGACCAAGCCGATGGAAGAGCGCTTCGCGGCGACGTTGAAGCTTGCCGAGATGCCGCGCAACTCGTCGGCGACGCGCATCCGCAACCGCTGCGAGCTGACCGGGCGTCCGCGCTCGAACTATCGCAAGAACAAGCTGTCGCGCATCGCGCTGCGTGAACTCGGCTCCAAGGGCCTGGTTCCCGGGCTCGTGAAGTCGAGCTGGTGAGGAGGGTCGGAACCATGTCTACGCACGATCCGATTTCCGATCTGATCACCCGCATCCGCAATGCGCAGATGCGTTCGAAGTCCAAGGTCTCGACCCCGGGCTCCAAGATGCGCGCCAACGTGCTCGAAGTGCTGAAGTCCGAGGGTTACATCCGCGGCTACGCCAGCGTCGAGCACGCCTCGGGCCGCAGCGAGCTCGAGATCGAGCTGAAGTATTTCGACGGCGAGCCCGTCATCCGCGAGATCGAGCGGGTGTCGAAGCCGGGCCGCCGCGTTTACGCCTCGGTGAAGAACCTGCCGCGCGTGAACAACGGTCTCGGCATTTCGGTGTTGTCGACGCCGAAGGGAATCATGGCTGACCACCAGGCGCGCGACGCCAACGTGGGCGGCGAAGTTCTCTTCACGGTGTTCTGAGGAAGGATTTTACGATGTCACGTATCGGCAAGCGGCCGGTGGCGATCCCGTCGGGTGTGACGGCGACCGTCGAGGGCCAGACGGTGAAGGTGAAGGGGCCGAAGGGCCAGCTTCAGTTCGTCGTGCATGACGACGTCGAGGTGAAGTTCGAGAACGGCCAGGTCAAGGTCGCTCCGCGCGTCAAGACCAACCGCGCGCAGGCGATGTACGGCACCGCGCGCGCGCAGGTCGCCAACCTCGTCGAGGGCGTCACCAAGGGCTTCGAGAAGAAGCTCGAGATCACCGGCGTCGGTTACCGCGCCGCGATGCAGGGCAAGAACCTGCAACTCGCGCTCGGCTACAGCCACGACGTGGTCTACGCGATCCCGGAAGGCATCACCATCGCGGTGCCGAAGCCGACCGAGATCACGATCACCGGCAACGATCCGCAGCGCGTCGGCCAGGTCGCCGCCGAGATCCGCGCCTACCGTCCGCCGGAGCCCTACAAGGGCAAGGGCGTGAAGTACGCCAACGAATTCATCTTCCGCAAGGAAGGCAAGAAGAAGTAACGGAGCCGGTCATGTCACTCAAGGTTACGAATGCCCGGCGCAAGCAGCGCGTGCGCCTTGCGCTTCGCCGCTCGGCAGGCGGCCGTCCGCGGCTGTCGGTGTTCCGCTCGTCCAAGCACATCTACGCCCAGGTCATCGACGACCAGAAGGGCGAGACGCTGGCGTCCGCCTCGTCGCTGGAGAAGACCATGCGCGACGCCGGCAAGACCGGCGCCGACATCGATGCTGCCAAGGCCGTCGGCAAGCTGCTGGCGGAACGCGCGGCGCAGAAGGGCGTCAAGGAAGTCGTGTTCGATCGCGGCGCCTACATCTATCACGGGCGCGTCAAGGCGCTCGCGGATGCGGCGCGCGAAGGCGGGCTCAGCTTCTAACCGAATTTGAACGATTACGAGGAAAGAGGCGCAAGCCTCCTAGAGATTGGAAAACACCATGGCAGGTGAACGCGAACGCGGCGGCCGCGAACGGAGCAGGGAGCGCGAGGAGCGCGACAGCGAGTTCGTCGACAAGCTCGTCCACATCAATCGCGTGGCGAAGGTCGTCAAGGGCGGCAAGCGCTTCGGTTTCGCAGCGCTGGTCGTGATCGGCGACCAGAAGGGCCGGGTCGGTTTCGGCCACGGCAAGGCGCGCGAAGTGCCGGAAGCGATCCGCAAGGCGACCGAATCGGCGAAGCGCAATTTGACGCGCGTCGCGCTTCGGGAAGGCCGCACGCTGCATCACGACGTCGCCGGCCGTCACGGCGCCGGTCGCGTCTATCTGCGCACCGCTCCGGCGGGTACCGGCATCATCGCCGGCGGCCCGATGCGCGCGGTGTTCGAGACGCTCGGCATCCAGGACGTGGTGGCGAAGTCGATCGGTTCGTCGAATCCCTACAACATGGTTCGCGCGACCTTCGACGCGCTGAAGCATCAGGATTCACCGCGCTCGGTGGCCGCCCGCCGCAACATCAAGGTCTCCACCCTGCAATCGCGCCGCGTCGGCGGCGACGCCGAAGTGGTGGCGGAATAACAACGCGCGCTTCTCGAAGCGCTATTCGGAGTTACTGTCATGGCCAAGGCCAGCAAGACGATCAAGGTCGAGCAGACAGGCAGCGCGATCCGCCGCCATCACTCGCAGCGTTCGACGCTGATCGGCCTCAAGCTCAACAAGATCGGCCGGGTTGCCGAGCTACAGGACACCCCTGAAGTTCGCGGCATGATCAGCAAGGTTCAGCATCTCGTCCGCGTCGTCGGCGAGTAAGCAGAGATAAGGAGAAGGGCGATGAAGCTCAGCGATATCGCCGACAACGCCGGCTCGCGCAAGAAGCGCATGCGTGTCGGCCGTGGCATCGGTTCCGGCAAGGGTAAGACCTCGGGCCGCGGCGGCAAGGGCCAGACCGCGCGTTCGGGCGTCCGCATCAAGGGTTTCGAAGGCGGCCAGATGCCGATGCATCGCCGTCTGCCGAAGCGCGGCTTCAACAACATCTTCCGGCTCGATTTCGCCGAGATCAATCTCGACCGTTTGCAGGAAGCGATCGACAACAAGCTGGTCGATGCGAGCGCGACGGTGACCGTCGAGACGCTGGTCAAGGCCGGCGTGCTGCGTCGCGCCAAGGACGGCCTGCGGCTGCTCGGCCGTGGCGAGATCAAGGCCAAGCTGACCATCGAGGCGCACGGCGCTTCCAAGTCGGCCATTGCCGCGGTCGAGAAGGCCGGCGGCTCGGTCAAGATCCTGGCCCCCGCCAAGGACGAAGGCGAGGCGGCGTAACATCTGCGTCATTGCCCGCCGGCCACGCGGGCAATCCGCAGATCGAATGATGGACTTATCGAGGCCGAGCACCAGATAATGTCCGGTGTCTGCCGAACGCCCCGAGCGCACTGATCTCGGGGGCTTCGGCGAAGCGGGCTCCGGGAGAAAGCCGAACATGGTCTCAGCAGCCGAACAACTTGCCGCAAACCTCAATTTCGGACAGCTGGCGAAAGCCGACGAGCTGAAGAAGCGCATCTGGTTCACCCTGGGTGCGCTGCTTGTTTATCGGCTGGGCACCTACATCCCGCTGCCCGGCATCGATCCCAACATCTGGGAGCAGGTGTTCCGCAGCCAGTCCGGCGGCATCCTCGGCATGTTCAACATGTTCGCCGGCGGCGGCATCCACCGCATGGCGATCTTCGCGCTCAACATCATGCCGTACATCTCGGCATCGATCATCGTGCAGCTGTTGACCACCGTGTCGCCGCAGCTCGAGGCGCTCAAGAAGGAAGGTGAGGCGGGCCGCAAGACGCTGAACCAGTACACCCGCTATCTGACGGTGATCCTGGCGCTGTTCCAGTCCTACGGCATCGCGATCGGCCTCGAGGGTGCCGGCAACGTCGTCAGCGACCCCGGCATGTTCTTCCGGATCTCGACCGCGATCACGCTGACCGGCGGCACCATGTTCCTGATGTGGCTCGGCGAGCAGATCACCTCGCGCGGCATCGGCAACGGTATCTCGCTGATCATCCTGTCCGGCATCGTCGCCGAGCTGCCGTCGGCGCTCGCCAACATGCTGGAACTCGGCCGTCAGGGCGCGATGTCGACCGGCCTGATCCTGATCGTCATCGTGATGGCGGTCGCCGTGATCGCTTTCATCGTGTTCATGGAGCGCGCGCAGCGCCGGCTCCTGATCCAGTATCCGAAGCGCCAGGTCGGCAACAAGATGTTCGAGGGCCAGTCCTCGCATCTGCCGCTCAAGCTCAACACCTCGGGCGTGATTCCGCCGATCTTCGCTTCGTCGCTGCTGCTGCTGCCGACCACGGTCGCGAACTTCAACGCTGGCAAGGGCCCGGAGTGGTTCCAGTGGCTCACCACCCAGCTCAGCCACGGCCGCCCGCTGTTCCTGCTGCTCTATCTGGCGCTGATCGTGTTCTTCGCCTTCTTCTACACCGCGATCGTGTTCAACCCGACCGAGACCGCGGACAATCTGAAGAAGCATGGCGGCTTCATCCCGGGCATCCGGCCCGGCGAGCGCACGGCGGAATATATCGACTACGTGCTGTCGCGCATCACGGTGCTCGGCGCGATCTATCTGGCGATCGTCTGCTTGATTCCTGAAATTCTGATTTCCTACGCCTCGGTCCCGTTCTACTTTGGTGGCACTTCGCTCCTGATCGTCGTCAGCGTAACGATGGATACGGTGTCGCAAGTGCAGGGCTATCTGCTCGCCCATCAATATGAAGGGTTGATCAGGAAGTCGAAGCTCAGGGGAGGCCGCCGCCGCTGATCGCGGCGCGGCTCCAAAGTCAAAACACAGGTGTGCGGACCTCGCCCACCTAGCCGGGGGGCGAAACAGCGATGAGATTGATCCTCTTGGGGCCGCCGGGCTCGGGCAAGGGAACCCAGGCGCAGCGGCTGGTGCACAGGCACGGCATCGTGCAGCTCTCGACCGGCGAGATGCTGCGCGCAGCGGTTGCCGCGGGCACGCCGATCGGTTTGCAGGCCAAGGAGATCATGGCCAATGGCGGCCTGGTTCCCGACGAAGTCGTGGTCGGCATCATCGCCGACCGAATCGAGCAGCCCGACGCCAAGAAGGGATTCATTCTCGACGGCTTCCCGCGCACCGTGCCGCAGGCGGAGGCGCTCGACGAGTTGCTCCGGAAGCGGCACCTCAAGATCGACGCCGTGGTCGAACTGCGCGTCAACGAGAGCGCGCTGCTCGCCCGCGTTGAGAAGCGCGCCGAGGAGACCCGTGCGCGCGGCGAGGACGTGCGCCTGGACGACACGCCGGAAGTGCTGACCAAGCGCCTGGCGCAGTACCGCTCGATGACGGAACCGCTGATTCACTATTATTCGGAGCGGCGCAAGCTGCTGACCGTCGATGGCATGATGGCCATCGAGCACGTCACCCGCGACATCAACCGGATCCTGGCCGCGCTCGGCGCGCTGGAGCCGAGGGAGCATGAGGAGCCCAAGGCGGCCTCAAAGGCTGCCAAGAAGGGGTCCAAGGGCACCAAAAAGAGCTCCAAGGCTGCCAAAAAGCCGGCCAAGACCGCTGTGAAATCGGCCAAAAAGGCCGCCAAGGCGGTTGCCAAGGCCAAGACGGCGAAAAAGGCGACCAAGAAGGCTGCCAGGAAGCCGGCGAAGGCCGGAAAGCAGTCAACCCGCGCCGCCAATGCCCGGAAGGGTGCAAAGACCGCCAAAAAGGCGGCAAAAAAGCTCACGAAACAGCGAGCTAAGCGCTAGGAGCGGTTGACGAAACCGACATGAATCCTTTAATAAGCCCCGCATCCAAGTTGGATAGTTTTATGACGATGCCGGGCCCCAAAGGACACGAGGGGTGGGCGTCGTGTTCGCGTTTGTGGACACAAGCCCGCAAGTAGCAAGAACTTGAGAAGCCCGTATCCGTGATGGAGCGGCGACAGGAGAGAAGTCCGTGGCCCGTATTGCCGGCGTCAACATTCCGACCAACAAGCGCGTGCTGATCGCGCTTCAGTACATCCATGGCATCGGCCAGAAGAACGCTGCCGACATCATGGAAAAGGTGAAGATCCCGGTGGATCGTCGCGTCAACCAGTTGACCGACCAGGAGGTCCTCCAGATCCGCGAAGTCATCGACCGCGACTATCTGGTCGAGGGCGACCTCCGCCGCGAGGTCGGCATCAACATCAAGCGTCTGATGGACCTCGGCTGCTATCGCGGCCTGCGCCATCGCCGCGGTCTGCCGGTGCGCGGCCAGCGTACCCACACCAATGCGCGCACGCGCAAGGGTCCGGCCAAGGCGATCGCCGGCAAGAAGAAGTAAGTTTTGCGAATTGCCGATGGGGAGTAGCGAATCGACATTCGCTGCTCGCCATTTGCGTTTTGAGGTGTAGCCGCTGGCACTACGGCGGCGTTGAGATCACAGGAAAGGTTAGAAATGGGCAAGGAAGCCACCCGCGTACGTCGCCGCGAACGCAAGAACATTGCCTCCGGCATCGCGCACGTGAATTCGTCGTTCAACAACACGACCATCACCATCACCGACGCGCAGGGCAACACCATCGCCTGGTCGTCGGCCGGCACGATGGGCTTCAAGGGTTCGCGCAAGTCGACCCCTTATGCCGCGCAGGTCGCGGCGGAAGACGTCTCCAAGAAGGCGCAGGAACACGGCATGCGCACGCTGGAGGTCGAAGTGGCTGGCCCGGGTTCGGGCCGTGAGTCGGCGCTGCGTGCGCTGCAGGCCGCGGGCTTCACCGTCACCTCGATCCGCGACGTGACCACGATCCCGCACAATGGCTGCCGTCCGCGCAAGCGTCGGCGCGTTTGATCTGTAAGTCGCGGGCGGCCCCTGGCCGCCCTGCGATGGTTTTTGGAATTGACCGCGCGGACGCTTCCGCGATCTCCAACGCCAGGTACGGCCTCTCGTGTGGCCCTGTGACCGGCAAAGGGTGAAAAAGTGACGATCCAGAAAAATTGGCAAGAACTCATTCGACCGAACAAGCTCCAGGTCACGCCGGGCTCGGACGCGAGCCGGTTCGCCACCGTCGTCGCCGAGCCGCTCGAGCGCGGCTTCGGCCAGACGCTCGGCAACGCGCTGCGCCGCATCCTGCTGTCCTCGCTGCAGGGCGCCGCGGTGCAGTCGGTGCACATCGACGGCGTGCTGCATGAGTTCTCCTCGATCGCTGGCGTCCGCGAGGACGTCACCGACATCGTGCTCAACATCAAGGACATCTCGATCAAGATGCAGGGCGAAGGCCCGAAGCGCATGGTCGTGAAGAAGCAGGGCCCGGGTGCCGTCACCGCCGGCGACATCCAGACCGTCGGCGACGTCACCGTGCTCAACCCCGATTTGCAGCTCTGCACGCTGGACGACGGCGCCGAGATCCGCATGGAGTTCACGGTCACCACCGGCAAGGGCTATGTCGCCGCCGAGCGCAACCGTCCCGAGGACGCCCCGATCGGCCTGATCCCGGT
The DNA here is from genome assembly GCF_002831585.1 of Bradyrhizobium sp. SK17. Taxonomy (GTDB): domain Bacteria; phylum Pseudomonadota; class Alphaproteobacteria; order Rhizobiales; family Xanthobacteraceae; genus Bradyrhizobium. The sequence continues at coordinate 4,544,338 of NZ_CP025113.1, forward strand.
CGACAGCCTGTTCTCGCCGGTCCGCAAGGTCTCCTACAAGGTCGAGAACACCCGTGAGGGCCAGATCCTCGATTACGACAAGCTGACCATGACGATCGAGACCAACGGCGCGATCACGCCGGAGGACGCGGTGGCCTATGCCGCGCGCATCCTGCAGGATCAGCTCAACGTGTTCGTCAACTTCGAAGAGCCGCGCAAGGAAGTCACGCAGGAGATCATCCCCGATCTGGCGTTCAACCCGGCGTTCCTCAAGAAGGTCGACGAGCTCGAACTGTCGGTGCGTTCGGCAAACTGCCTGAAGAACGACAACATCGTCTACATCGGCGATCTGGTGCAGAAGTCGGAAGCGGAAATGCTCCGCACCCCGAACTTCGGCCGCAAGTCGCTGAACGAGATCAAGGAAGTGCTGGCCCAGATGGGTCTGCACCTCGGCATGGAAGTGCCGGGCTGGCCGCCGGAGAACATCGACGAGCTCGCCAAGCGTTTCGAGGATCACTACTGAGCGAATAGGGAGTAGCGAATAGCGAATGGAAGACTATTCGCTATTCACCATTCGCTACTCGCTAGTTGGGCGAACGCAGGATGCCCACCTGCACTTGTCGCTGAACCACCGCGACAGAATTGAAGAAGGAATAAGACAATGCGTCACGGCAAGGTTCATCGGAAGCTCAACCGCACCGCCGAACACCGGCGTGCGATGTTCGCCAACATGGCGGCCGCGCTGATCAAGCACGAGCAGATCGTCACCACGCTGCCGAAGGCCAAGGAACTGCGGCCGATCGTCGAGAAGCTCGTCACCCTCGGCAAGAAGGGCGGTCTCGCCCTGCGCCGCCAGGCGATCTCGGAGCTGCGTGACCAGGATCAGGTCAAGAAGTTGTTCGACACGCTGGCGACCCGCTACAAGGACCGCCAGGGCGGCTACACCCGCATCATCAAGGCCGGCTTCCGCTACGGCGACAACGCGGCGATGGCCGTGATCGAGTTCGTCGACCGCGACGTCGATGCCAAGGGCCAGGACTCCGGTCCGGTCCAGGACAAGGAAGCCGAGGCGGCGTAAGCCGGTATCGAGCCAGGTTTTGAAAGCGGCGCCTTCGGGCGCCGTTTTTGTTTGTCTGGCCAGGGCACGATGAACTTACTTCGAACCGGGCAAGCGGGCTCCGTTGCACCTCGCTCCTTAACAACGGGGCGAGGGGGCTCAGTGCTCGCGGTTCGACTTGACCTCGTCATTCCGCCCGGATCGTGGCGATGAAATTGTCGAGCTCCTGCTTCAGGCGGCCGTTGCCGTCCGACAGCAGCCGCGACGAGGTCAGCACCTGCGACGACGCGGTGCCGGTCCTGGAGGCGCCGCTCGCCACCTGTCCGATGCTGACCGCCACCTGCGAAGTCCGCTCCGAGGCGACCTGAACGTTCTCCGCGATGCTTCGCGTCGCCCGGCCTTGCTCCTCGATCGCCCCGGCCACGTGAGAGGCGATCTGCGAGATCCGCTGGATGATCCCGGCGATGTCGCTGATCGCGCCGGCAGACTCCCGTGTTGCCGCCTGGATGTCCGCGATCTGGGCGCGAATGTCTTCGGTCGCCTCCGCGGTCTGCCTGGCGAGCGTCTTCACCTCCTGCGCGACCACGGCAAAGCCGGCGCCGGTCTTGCCGGCTCGCGCCGCCTCGATCGTCGCGTTGAGCGAGAGCAGGTTGGTCTGCCGCGCGATCGCAGCGATCAGCTGCACCACATTGCCGATGCGGTCGGCGGCGGAGGCGAGTTGCGCCATCCGCGCGTCGGTCTGCTGCGCCTGGGCGACAGCGGCGCTGGCGAAGCTGGCCGATTCGCCGACCTGGCGTCCGATCTCGGAAGCCGAGACGATCATCTGCTCGGTCGCCGCGGCAACCCGCCGGACGTTGTCGGAGGCCTCTTCTGACGCCGCGGCAACCCGCCGGACGTTGTCGGAGGCCTCTTCTGACGCCGCGGCGACATTGGCGGACAGGTCCTGCGTGTGATGGGCGGTGTCGCTCAGATCGTGTGCCGAAGCCGCGAGCTCTTCTGATGCCGCCGACACCGTCGCGATGACGTTGCCGGCGCTCGCCTCGAACGCCGCCGCGAGCCGGGCCAATTCGGCCTTGTGTCGATCCGCCGCCCGGCGGTCTTCCTCGCGCCGGGTGTCGAGCTCGGCGCGTGCCCTTTGCTGTGCCCTGGTCTTGAAGCTTTCGACGGCCCGCGCCATGCCGCCGATCTCGTCGGTCCGATCGAGACCGGGCAGCACGACGTCGAATTGTCCTTCGGCGAGCTGCCGCATCGCCGCGCTCATCCGGCTGATCAGGCCTGCGACCCGCCGGCCGAACAGGATGGCGAACAGCGTCAGCGCGAATGCGACGATCCCGATCAGCCAGCTGAACGTCTGCCTGAAGGCGTCGGCCCTGCGCTGCGCGAGTTCGGCGCGGCTGTGGGCCGCATCCGCGACCTTGATCAGCGCCGGCCGGGTACGATCGAAGATCTGCGAGAGGTCGTCGAGCTGATCGTCGAGTGTCTGGCGCGAGACCAGGAAGCCGGCGAAGGCAAGCTTGTAGGCGCGGGCAAGACCGAGCAGCTCGGTCTTCACATCCGCGGGGAGCGCGGCGGCCGCGAGCGCAGTCTCGAAATCGGCCTCGCGCTCGTTGAGCTGGTCGCCAAATCGCTCTTCGCCGCTCAGCGCGAAGTCCTTTTCGAGACGGCGCATCGTCAGCAGCAGGACGGTGAGACGCGGCTGATCGAGCTGTCCGACCCTGGCTTCGAACTGCTGAACCGCGCTGCGCAGCTTGCCCTGCAAGCCGTCGCTCGGATTCATGCCGAGGATGCGCTGGGCGCCGACGATGTTCTGGAACCGGGTCGCATAGAGGTTGATTCCGCTTCGCAACTAGGCGACCTGCCGAATCGGATCGCCTTCCGGCGCGGTGGCCGCGAAGGCTTCGAGCCTGTCGAGCAAGGCGATTTCTTCGGCAACGCAGCCGGCAAGTTTCTTCGCCAGCGCTTCGTCGCGCGACTTCAGGAAACGGGCCGCGATCTGCTGCGTCTCCAGGAAGCCATCGGAGAGTTCGGACAGCTGTGCCCTGAAGCGCATGCTGTCATCCGACTCGCGCTGGACATGCGCCGCGTAGTCGAGGCCGCCGAGACAGGTGACGCTGACGATGGCGACACCGCCAATCCCGAGCATCGCGATCTGGCTTTTGAGACTGGGACGAAATCGTTTCAGGACAAGCGAAGCGAACGGCTTGATCCTGGAAGTGACGAACATCTGATGCATTCCTGTCAGTCGCGCTGGCTCCGGACGTCGTTATCGGAGGAAGGCTGCGTCCGGTTGCCGAGACAACGGCTCGAACTCGCACGAGCCGTTTCGCGGGACGCTTATCGGCGGCGAATTGACAATGTGTGAAAGCCATCACCGTGCGCGCGATGTTTCATATGAAGATTGCATGAAGGCTGGCGAGACGATGCATCAACCAAGATCGCGCGTGGCAATTTGACTCGCGGCGAAAATGCGCACTGTGCCTGCCGCGTCATCAGCGCGACATGGTTGCCGCCGGCCACGAGAGGTGCTGAGATGCCGGTACGCATTGCCGAGAATTTGCGCATGTACCTGCCCAAACCCCGGTTGCATCCACGAGCGCGCATCGAAATATGACCGATTGGCTGACAGGAGACATCTCATGAAGATCGACCTTTCCGGAAAGACTGCGCTGGTGACTGGCTCGACCGCGGGCATCGGCAATGCCATTGCAAAAGGGCTCGCCGCGACCGGCGCCGAGGTCGTGGTCAACGGCCGCGGTCAGGCCAAGGTCGACGCAGCGGTTGCCGCGATCGAGCAGGCAGTACCGGGTGCGAAGGTTCGCGGCATTGCCGCCGACGTATCGAGCGCGGAAGGTTGCAGGGCGCTGCTCGCTGCGCTGCCCGAGGTCGACATCCTCGTCAACAATGCCGGCATCTTCGAGCCGAAGGGCTTCTTCGACATTCCCGACGAAGACTGGAGTCGCTTCTTCGAGGTCAACGTGATGTCGGGCGTGCGCCTGTCGCGCGGCTACATGCAGGGCATGCTGAAGCGCAATTGGGGCCGCATCGTTTTCATCTCCTCGGAATCCGGCCTCAACATCCCGACCGAGATGATCCATTACGGCATGACCAAGACCGCGCAGCTTGCGATCGCGCGCGGGCTTGCCGAGCTGACCAAGGGCACCGCCGTCACCGTCAATTCCGTGCTGCCCGGACCAACCATGTCCGAGGGCGTCGAGGCCTTCGTCAAGGATCTCGCCAGGCAGAACGGCCAGTCGGTCGAGGAGGCGGCTGCTAATTTCGTCAAGCAGCACCGGCCGACCTCGTTGCTGCAACGCTTCGCCAGCACCGAGGAGATCGCCAACCTCGTGGTCTATGCCTGCTCGAAGCAGGCCTCCGCCACCAACGGCGCCGCGCTGCGCGCCGAGGGCGGCATCGTCAATACGATCGCGTGAGCTGTGGCCATGTCCGCCTATGTGATTTCAGAGGTCGATGTGAAGGATGCCGCAGGTTTCGAGGCCTATCGCACGATCGCCGCCAAGGCGATCGCGCAATATGGCGGGCGCTATCTCGTGCGCGGCGGTGCTGCTGAGGCGGTCGAAGGCGGACCACCGCCCAAGAACATCATCGTCGTCGAATTTCCGTCGATGGCGCGCCTGCACGAATGGTATGCGTCACCAGAATATGCCGAGGCGCTCAGGCATCGACGGACCGCACTGGACCGCCGGCTGATTTTCGTCGAGGGCGTGCCGCCAGGCTAAGGCCTGATGAAATTAGGTTGAGCTGGAACGGCGTCGGAGGTTCACCTCTTCCTTGGGAGAGGTCGATTTGCGCAGCAAATCGGGTGAGGGGTTGCGGTCTATCGAGAGAGCAGGAGCCCTCACCCGGATTGCTTCGCAATCCGACCTCTCCCCGTCGGGGAGAGGTGAACCAAGAACGCGCCAAGCCGCTTCGACCAAAGCTCATCCCGCTTTAGAGCGCTATCCTTTGGCTCCGTCCAGGAACTCGCTGAATCCTGCGGGACGGTAGGGACCGAAGCAGATCTGCTCCAGCACGCCGATCCCGGTCTGGTCGCCCTGGCGGGCACGCACCACCTGTTGCACGTGGACGTTCTCGCGCGCCAGCGGATCGAGCGTCGCGGGATCGAACGACTCGCCGCCGATCTCGAGTTCGCCCTTCCACATGCCCTGGCCCCATTGCGGATGACCGTAGCCGAGGCCCTTCATCTGGAATTTGAGGATCGGGTCGAGCGCGATGGTCGTGGTGTGGCCGTCGATGTCGACGAGATCGATTTCGGCCGACTGCGCCAGCCGGGTGTTCTTCACGTATTTGACGCGATGCCGCGCGGTCGCCATGCGGCGGTCGAGCCCGTCGACGACGCCGGGGATTTCGCCCTCGCTCAGGTACAGCGGCGCGGTGATGCCCTCGCGCACCAGTGCCTCGCCTTGCGTGCCGTCGAAGAAGATGGCGTGCGAGATGTGGTCGTCCCAGACCAGCGGCGCCCACAGGAAGAACACGCTTGGCGGCGGCATCGGCGCGCCGCCGACATCGCGCTCGCCGACATTGCGCACGCCCCAGGAGCGATCCTTGGTGCCGTAGCAGGTGTGATCGTCGACCTTGATCTCGCCATCGGGGTGGCGAATGACGCCGTGCCAGCGGCCGAACTGGTCGAACCGGGTCGCATCCATCGCGCGGCGGTCGCCCGACCACAGCGTCTGGCGGGCTTCCTGGATCGCGGCGGTGCGCGCGGAGAATGTCAGGTCGCAGGCGAGGCCGGTCGCATTGTCGTCGAGCACGACCCGGGTGCGGCGCATCGGCTCGATCACCTCGAGCCGGAACGGGCCGACCTGCATCTCGGTGCGCTCGATCGGCGCCCGCCGCGAGCCGTAGAAGCAATGCTGCCTTCCGCCGCGCTCGACGACGCTGAAGGCGCAATCGAGGATCTTGCGGTGCGGGTAGATCGCAATCCCGATGCCGAAATAATACGCGCCGTCGGCTGTGTAGCCGTTGAACCAGGTCCGGTCATAGACGTTGCGATCGCTGGTCGACGGAACCGCGATCGGCTCCGGCGTCTGGTGGATGGGGAAGTCGTCCAGTTTGTTGAGCACGCCGATCCCTTTCGCTGTTCTCAGAGCAAGATGAGTTAGGATTGAATCAGTTGGCCACGCACTCACTCAACCTCTCCCCGACGGGGAGAGGTCGATTTGCGGAGCAAATCGGGTGAGGGCCGAGGCTCTACCGAGGGACCGCAATCCCTCACCCGGCGCTACGCGCCGACCTCTCCCAAGGGAGAGATGAACCTCCGTCACCGATCCAACTCAACCTAAGCTCGTCACGCTTCAGTCCAGCCAGTATGAAAAACTGTCGTGGTCGAGGGCTTGCGCGCAGGCGCCGCGGGTCATTTTCAGGAACAGCGCGTCGCCGCGCTCGGAGCGCTGGACGCTGAGCGCTGAGACGACCCCCATCACGATGCCGTGCAGCGTGTAGCGCCGGTAGTCCCGCCAGCACTGATCCCAGCCATAGTCGCGCACGCCGCGGCGGAGCAGTTCCGAATGATATGATCGCACCAGGTCGACTTCATGCAATCGCCGTTCGGACGGATCGATGCCGGCCGACAGGAAATAGGCGACGTCGACGACGCCTGGTCCCACCGTCAGCGTCTGCCAGTCCAGCGTCGCCATCGGATGGCTGTTGCCACGCACCTCGAACAGCATGTTGTCGAGCCGGAAGTCCGCGTGCTGCAAGGTTCGCGGCGTCGATCGATCCGACTGGTAACGCGGCAGCGCGTCGGGGAGCCGGTCGATCAGATCGAGAAATTCCGGCTCGATCACGCCGCGGTAGCGATCCTTGTAGTGACCGATGATGCCGGGCAGCACCGCGCGAAGGTCTCTGCGTCGGCTTGCGGCAACCACGAAGCATTGTACGGCGTCGAGTGTGGGATCGTTCCATCGCGGTGCATGGAGGGCCGCCGCCTCGGTCATCGCCGTCCGGCAGTCCTCGATCCAGCACCCGGCGAGTTGATCGCCGGGGCGCGCGGGCGCGAGGTCTTCCAGGATCAGGGTGAAGTCGTCGGTCGCCGGATCGATTTCCGCGAGGATCGGCCGCGGGGTGTGAATGGCGACGGTCGCTGCCAGCTCGCGATAGAACGCGACCTCGCGGACGTAGAGCGTGTGCGCGGAGCCGGAACGGCGGCTGTCGGGATCCGCGGCCGGGAATTTGCCGACGACGCTTGCGGGCGCGTTCGGCTCGTCGCCGTCGTAGCTCAGGCGAAAGCGATAGCTGTCGCCGACGAGGCCGTTGCCGACCGGCTTGCAAGCGACATCGATCACCCTGGCCTGGTCGATCACACCGGCTTCGCGCAGCGCCCGCGTCATCCACTCCGGATCGATCCGTGACGGATCGGCCGTGAGCAAACTCATCGGCGTCCTCCCATCCCCTTTGCATACCCTTGGGGCGTCACCACCGCTCCGGCCGCGTTGTGCACGGCCGGATTGAAGACGGGGTGATCGTTGCGCAAATCATACAGGCGATCGCAGCTTTGGCAAAAGCCGCGTGTCGGCCTGTGGGGAAGTCATGTAGGGCGGGTTAGCGTAGCGTAACCCGCCGCTCTCGGCGCGTGGTGCGGTGGGTTACGGCTTCGCCTAACCCACCCTACGCATCGGGACCTACCAGCCTTCCAGCACGATCTTGCCGCGCGACTTGCCGCTTTCCAGCAGCGCGTGGGCGCGCTTCAGGTTGGCGGCATTGATGGTGCCGAGGGTCTGGTCGAGCGTGGTGCGCAGCACGCCCTTGTCGATCAGATCGGCGACGTCGTTGAGCAGGTGATGCTGCGCGATCATGTCTGACGTCTGGAACGACGAGCGTGTGAACATCGATTCCCAGTGCACCGACACCGCCTTGCCCTTGAACGCGGCGACGTTGAACTCCGGCGGATCGTCGATCAGGCCGAACTTGCCCTGCGGCGCGATGAAGTCGGCGATCGACTTGTAATGCTGGTCGGTGAAGGTGAGGCTGGCGACGAGGCCGACCGGCGGCAGCTTCAGTTTCTCGATCTGCTCCTTCATCGGCTGCGAGTGGTCGATCACGGCATGGGCGCCGAGATCGCGACACCATTGCTGCGACTCCGGCCGTGTCGCGGTCGCAACCACGGTCAGGCCGGTGAGGCGGCGTGCCAACTGGATCAGGATCGAGCCGACGCCGCCGGCACCACCGGTGATCAGGAGCGTGCGCGGATCGAGGCTCTTGCCCGGCACCGCGCCGAGCCGGTCGAACAGCAGTTCCCAGGCGGTGATCGAGGTCAGGGGCAGGGCGGCCGCCTGCGCGAACGACAGCGAGGCGGGCTTGTTGCCGACGATGCGTTCGTCGACCAGATGAAATTCCGAATTGGTGCCCTGGCGCTGGATCGAACCGGCGTAGAACACCTCGTCGCCGGGCTTGAACAGCGAGACGTCGGGCCCGACCGCATCGACCACGCCGGCCGCATCGAAGCCGAGGATCTTGTAGCCGCCATCGGTCGGTGCGGCGCGCTTGCGCACCTTGTAATCGACGGGGTTGGCCGAGATGGCTTTCACCGCAACGCGGATGTCGCGTCCTTTCGGCTCGGGCTTGGCGATCTCGAAATCGACGAGCGAATCCGCCGCCTCGATCGGCAGCGACTTTTGGTATCCGACGGCCTTCATGCCTGGTCTCCGTGATGGGCGATTGCCTGCCGTGTTACCTGTCGCGCTGGCGTCAATTTGGCAAGTACTGTAAAATCAGGGAACTAGTCCCCGTTTGTATACTATTGGGAAATACCCGATGAAGCGGAAGAATTTCGCGCGCCGGCCGGGCTGCGCGGTCGAGGCAGCGCTGGATCTGATCGACGGCAAATGGAAGGGCGTGATCCTGTATCACCTACAGGCCGGCACCCAGCGCTTTGGCGAGCTGCGGCGGCGGATGCCGGGCATCACCCAGCGCATGCTGACCAAGCAACTGCGCGCGCTCGAGGACGACGGCCTCGTGATCCGCAAGGTCTATGCCGAGGTGCCGCCGCGCGTCGAGTATACGCTGTCCGAACTCGGTGAGAGCCTGCGTCCGGTGATCGATATCCTGAAGGCGTGGGGCGAGGGCCATCAGGAGCGGCTGTCCTGCGCGCCGGCGCCCGAGGTCGTGGTCAAGAAGCCGAAGCGCGCGGCGTAGTTCAGGATGCGCTTGGATTGAATCGGGGCGGGCACGGAGCCGGCTCACCTCTCCCCGATGGGAAGAGATCGATGGGCCCGCGTCTGCGGCGAGGGGCGCTTGCACGATTTCGGAATATTGGAAATCTATCCCTGATTTGCCCGACGTGTCAAGTTGCCGTGCCGAACGCCGGCTGCTTTGCATGGGGTTGTTTTTCGATATTTCGGTGGCACGTAACGGCCGGGAGCGGTGTCGCTCCCGGCCGTTGTGCCTGATGGCTGCTCGGGTTGCCTCAGAACGCAACCTGCGTGCGCAGCGCGACCGCGTCGAACTTCGACCCGACGTCCGCGCTCGAGGTCGCCGAGGCCTGCTTGGCGACGTCGCCATGCAGGTAGTTCAGCATGAAGCGGACGTTGTTGTTGACGTACCAGTTCAGCGCGGCGGTGTAGACGGTCTGCCGTCCGCCTGCGACGCCGACCGCCTGGCCGACCTGGTCGTTGAGGTTCATCGTGCTGACGCGACCGGCGATTTCCCACGCGCCGATGCTGCCGGCGGCGAGCGAGAACGGATCGTGCGGCTTGATCCCGCCGTAGGAGGCCGTCGCCGGGTTGTAGGCGTGGTTCTCGCCGGTCAGCACGTAGCCGACCTGCGCGTAGCCGCCGTCGAACTTCAGACTCGGCGCGCCGAATGGCGGCAGTCCCGTGTTCGCGGTGCGGTCGACATTGAACCAGTAATATTCGCCCTGCGCGATGAACGGACCATAGGTCGCGGCGGCCTCGGCGCCGTAGACCTGCGCGCCGGAGACGTTGGCGATGGCGCCGGTCGAGATCAACGTCGTCGGATCGATGCGCAGCTCGGGCCGGTCGCTGAGCGTCAGGGTCTGCGCCTGCGTGACCAGGTTGCGCGGCGGCTGCACCAGCCATTCGGCGTCGGCGCCGATATGCACCGAGTAGTTCTTGCCGCTGATCGGATTGCCGGCGATGCGGATGACGCCGCCATATTGCTCGGAGCTTCCGGCCGGCGTGACCGACGACGCAGAGTGGATCGCGCCCGAGGTCGGTCCCGTGACATAGCCGCCGATCCAGAGCTGGTCATTCCACCAGCGGGTGCCGGCGCCGGAACGGAAGTCACCGGCGGCGATGTTCTGCGCGATGATGCCGACCGAGGCGCGCTCCATGAACAGGATGTCGTTGGAACTGGTGGCTTCGTCGAGCGTCCACGGAATGTCCATGATGCCGCCTTCGATCGCCATCTTGCCGCCGAACGGCTCGAAGCCGGTGTAGCTCAGATAGGCATTCTCGACACCGGAGGTGCCGCCGCCGGGCAGCGAGCCCGGCGCTGCGCCGCCGAAGCCATCGGACGAGCCGCCGAAGTCGTAGATCAGCGCGTAGTTCCAGTCGCCGAAGAACTTGCCGACGATGCCGATGCGTGCGCGACGGAGGTTCTCGCCGCTGTCGAGCTTCTGCGGCGAGGTGCCCGCGGTGTTCGGGCGATAGTCGTAGCCGCCGACATCCCAATGCACACGGCTCGTGATCGCAACGCAGTTCTGTTCGTCCGCGGTGCAGATCGTCGGCCGGTTGTTCGGCATCGACACCACGACGCCCGACGGTACGACCGGGCCCTTGACCGGCATCGCGGCATTGGCGCTCGCAACCCGCGCCGCCTTGGCGTCCGCCGCCTTCGCATTGGCGTTCGCGCTGGCCGCGGTCGCAGTGTTGGCGTTGGTCTGCTTCTGCAATCTGTCGAGCTTCTGCTCGAGCATCTTCAGCTGCTGCTTCAGCAGCGCGATCTCGGCGTCGCTGCCGCCTCCGGCCGATTGCGAATGGGCCGGCGAGGCGGCGAGCGCCCCGGCCAGCCCGATGACGATTGCACCAACTCTTGTCGCACTCATTTTGCACCCCTGTTGTGTTGAAGTCCCCACTCACTCACTGAACGTCGTTAGGAGCCTATCGTGACTGACGCACGACAGCGCAGCCCGACAGAGGCATCGCCATGCCGCTTGTTGTCCGCTGGCAACAAGCGGAGCGGCGCAGTGAGATGATATGCATCATAGGAGCCCGGCGGGCCGCTTCAACGCGGCGGCGGCCGGTTTTGCACCGGTCCGGAAGGGGGCGGGTTATCCGGCCGGGCGCCCTTCAATTGGCCGGCGAACACGCCTATATTCCGGCGTTTCCACGAGAGGTGAGAATGCTCCGACCTGTCCGCTTTGTTGCCCTATCCGCACTGTCAGCGTTGGTTTTCATGGGGAATCTTGCCCCGGCCGCGGCCCAGGACCGCCGCGTGCCGTCCTCGCAGGCCGAGCTGCAATTGTCCTATGCGCCGATCGTGCAGCGGGTGCAGCCAGCGGTGGTCAATGTCTATGCCGCCAAGATGGTGCAGAACCGCAATCCGTTCCTGGACGACCCGATTTTCCGCCGCTTCTTCGGCGTGCCGGGGCAGCAGCCGGAGCAGATGCAGCGCTCGCTCGGTTCCGGCGTGATGGTCGATGCCTCCGGCCTCGTGGTCACAAACAATCACGTGATCGAAGGTGCCGACCAGGTGAAGGTCTCGCTCGCCGACAAGCGGGAGTACGAGGCCGAAATCGTGCTGAAGGACAGCCGCACCGACCTCGCGGTGCTGCGCCTGAAGGGGACCAACAAGGAGAAATTCGCGACGCTCGACTTCGCCAATTCCGACCAGCTCCTGGTCGGCGACGTGGTGCTGGCGATCGGCAACCCGTTCGGCGTCGGCCAGACCGTGACGCACGGCATCATCTCGGCGCTGGCCCGCACTCAAGTCGGGATCACGGATTATCAATTCTTCATTCAGACCGACGCCGCGATCAATCCCGGCAATTCGGGCGGCGCGCTGGTCGACATGACCGGTCGGCTTGCCGGCATCAACACCGCGATCTTCTCGCGGTCCGGCGGCTCGCAGGGCATCGGCTTCGCGATCCCGGCCAACATGGTGCGCGTCGTGGTGGCCTCCGCCAAGAGCGGCGGCAAGGCGGTGAAGCGGCCCTGGCTCGGCGCGCGCCTACAGGCGGTCACGCCGGAGATCGCGGAGACGCTGGGGCTGAAGCTGCCGACCGGCGCACTGGTCGCCAATGTCGCGCCGAACAGCCCTGCGGCGAAGGCCGGGCTCAAGCTCTCCGACCTGATCGTCTCGATCGACGGCACGCCGATCGACGATCCCAATGCGTTCGACTATCGCTTCGCGACCCGCCCGCTCGGCGGCACCGCCGAGATCGAGGTGCAGCGCGCCGGCAAGCCGGTCAAGCTCACCGTGCCGCTGGAGACTGCGCCCGATACCAATCGCGATGAGATCGTGCTGACCGCGCGCTCGCCGTTCCAGGGCGCAAGGGTCGCCAACATCTCGCCGGCGCTGGCCGACGAGCTGCATCTCGACGCCGGCGCCGAGGGCGTCGTCGTCACCGACCTCGCCGATGACGGCACCGCTGCCAATGTCGGCTTCCAGAAGGGCGACATCATCCTCGCGGTCAACAACGAGAAGATCGCGCGCACCAGCGACCTCGATAAGGCATCGAAGGCAGGCTCGCGGGTCTGGCGCATCACGCTGGTGCGCGGCGGCCAGCAGATCAACGTGACGCTCGGCGGATGAGCCCCAAGGAATGAGCGCAAAGCAACCGCGCGAGGCCAGCAGCCTGTTCGCAGCGGCGGGGATGGAGCAGGACGCGCCACACCCGCTGCCGGACCGGCTGCGCCCGCGCACGCTGGCCGACGTCGTCGGCCAGGACCACATCCTCGGCCCCGACGGCGCGCTGACCCGCATGCTGGAGACGCGCACGCTGGGTTCGCTGGTGTTCTGGGGCCCGCCCGGCACCGGCAAGACCACCGTGGCGCGGCTGTTGGCCGACGCCACCGAGCTGCATTTCGAACAGATCTCGGCGGTGTTCTCCGGCGTCGCCGACCTGAAGAAGGCGTTCGATGCCGCCCGCGCCCGCCGTGAGATGGGCAAGGGCACGCTGCTGTTCGTCGACGAGGTGCACAGGTTCAACCGCGCGCAGCAGGATTCCTTCCTGCCCGTGATGGAGGACGGCACCGTGGTGATGGTCGGCGCCACCACCGAAAATCCGTCCTTCGAGCTCAACGCGGCGCTTCTGTCGCGCGCCCGCGTGCTGGTGTTTCACTCGCTCGATACGGCGGCGATCGAACGGCTATTCGCCAATGCCGAGAAGGTCGAGGGCAGGAAGCTGCCGCTCGATGCCGAGGCGCGCGCGGTGCTGGTACGGATGGCCGATGGCGACGGCCGCGCCTCGCTGACCTTGGCCGAGGAGGTCTGGCGCGCTGCCCGCAAGGGCGAGGTGTTCAACGCCGAGCAGTTGCAGGCCATCCTGCAGCGCCGTGCGCCGATCTACGACAAGTCGGCCGACGGCCACTACAATCTGATCTCGGCGCTGCACAAGTCGGTGCGCGGCTCCGATCCGGATGCGGCGCTGTATTATCTCGCGCGCATGTTCGATGCCGGCGAGGACCCGCTGTTCCTGGCACGGCGCGTGGTACGGATGGCGGTCGAGGACATTGGCCTCGCCGATCCGCAGGCGCTCGCGGTCTGCAACGCCGCCAAGGATGCCTACGACTTCCTCGGCTCGCCGGAGGGCGAGCTCGCGATCGCGCAGGCCGTGGTCTATCTCGCCACCGCACCGAAATCGAACGCGGTCTACACCGCGTTCGGCGCCGCGATGCAGACCGCGAAGCAGGGCGGCTCGCTGCTGCCGCCGAAGCACATCTTGAATTCGCCGACCAAGCTGATGAAGTCGGAGGGCTACGGCACCGGCTATCAGTATGATCACGACATGCCCGACGCGTTCTCCGGCCAGGACTACTTCCCGGAAGCGCTCGGCCGCCAGACCTTCTACGATCCACCCGACCGCGGCTTCGAGCGTGAGATCCGCAAGCGGCTGGATTATTGGCAGCGGCTGCGCAAGGAGCGGTCTTCGGAATAGGCGGACTGTGCGCTCGGCCCGCCGTATTCGGTCGAACCGGCCGATATTGCAGCGGATTCGGGCCGATTTCGCCGTGACGATTCGCGGCATTTGCGCTAGGCACAACGCAGGTCTGGAGCCAAAAATCACCATGAGCCGCCGCATCAAGAGAACCACATCGCCGGGCGATCGCGCCAAGGGGCGTGACAAGGGACGTGACAGCGATCGCAGCAAGGCCGGATCGGCGCAACGCAGCCGCAAGGCGGACGATCACAGGACTGCTGATCGCAAGCCCGGGGAACGGAAGTCCGGTGACCGCCCATTCTCACAGCGCGCCGCCGCCAAGCCACCGCGTTTCGCCGAGCCGCGCCGCGACCGCGAGCCGCGGCCGGAGCCCGCCGCGGCAAAGCCTGCGGCCGAGCTGCCGTTGCCGACCAAGGTGCAGACCGTCGTCGTCACCGCTGACGAGGACAACATGCGCGTCGACCGCTTCCTCGAGGCGCGGTTTCCCGGCCTGTCATTTTCCCATATCCAGCGCATCGTCCGGAAGGGCGAACTCCGGGTCAATGGCAAGCGCGCCGATTCCAAGGATCGGCTGGAGGAGGGACAGAGCGTGCGGATTCCGCCGCTGCGGCTCGATACGCCGAAGGCGGCGACCGCGCTGTCCGAAGCCGAGGCAAAGACGCTGCAGGCGCTGAAGGACATAACGCTGTACGAGGACGACGACGTGCTGGTGCTCAACAAGCCGGTCGGTCTCGCCGTACAGGGCGGTTCCGGCATGACGCGGCATGTCGACCAGATGCTGGAGGTGATGCGCGACGCCAAGGGGCAGAAGCCGCGGCTGGTGCATCGCATCGACCGCGAGACCTCCGGCTGCCTGCTGATCGCCAAGACGCGTTTCGCGGCATCGTTCCTCACCGGTGCGTTCCGCCATCGCTCCGCGCGCAAGATCTACTGGGCGCTGGTCGCCGGCGTGCCGAAGCCGAAGCAGGGCCGGATCTCGACCTATCTCGCCAAGGAGGAGAGCGAGGAGGACAGCATCATGCGGATCGCGGCGCATGGCGACGAGGGGGCCAGCCACGCCGTCACCTACTACGCCGTGGTCGAGGCCTCGGCGACCAAGCTCGCCTGGGTGTCGCTCAAGCCGGTCACCGGCCGCACCCATCAATTGCGCGCCCACATGGCGCATATCGATCACGCCATCGTCGGCGACCCCAAATACTTCAACAAGGAGAACTGGCAGTTGCCGGGCGGCCTGCAAAACCGGCTGCATCTGCTCGCCCGCCGGATCGTAATCCCGCACCCGCGCGGCGGCGTGATCGATGTCAGCGCGCCGCTGCCGCCGCACATGCTGCAATCCTGGAACCTGCTCGGGCTCGAGGCTGACCGGTTCGATCCGATCGAGAACGCGCCCGAGGAGTGACTCCGGGGCGCCGCCTGAATAACGACCGCAGACAGCAAGAATGATCAAAGCGGCCCGGGGCGTGACGGCTATGTTGCCGCACGCCGGGCATTGCCGGCATGCTTTCATCAAAGAGGTTGTCCATGACCGGACTCTCGCTGCGCGTGATGCTCGTCCTCATCGGCTCGGCTGTTGCCTCAATGGCCGCACGTGCCGAAACCGTGGTGCTCCGCGGCGGCACGCTGTACGCGACGGCCGATGCGCCGGCGCTTCCGGATGCGGTGATCGTGATGACAGACGGCGTCATCAGCGCGGTGGGCAAGTCCGGCGATGTCGCGGTGCCCTCGGATGCGCGCGTCATCGATTGCAGCGGCAAGACCGTGGTGGCCGGGTTCTGGAACAGCCACGTGCATTTCACGGAGCGTGTCTGGCACAACGCCGGCGAAGCGCCGGCCGCGCCGTTGACGCAGCACATGCAGGACATGCTGACGCGCTGGGGCTTCACCACGGTCTGGGATCTCGGGTCCGATCCGAGAGATATCTTGCCGTTGCGCAAGCGCATCGCGGCAGGCGATGTCGCCGGTCCCAACATTCTGCTGGCCGGCAGCGTCTTTCCCAAGGGTGGGCATCCGGTGTACCTGCCGCCCGAGATGCAGCTACCCGAGGCCGCGACGCCCGAGGAGGCGGCGAAATGGGCGCATGACTGGCTTGCGATGGGCGAGGACGGCGTCAAGCTGTTCACCGGCGTGTTCATGGGCGACAAGCCTGTCATCAACATGGACCCGGCCATCGCCAAGGCGGCCGTCGATGTCGCGCATGCGCAGGGCCGGCGGGTGTTCGCGCATCCGCAGAACAAGACCGGCGTCGAGACCGTGATCATGTCCGGTGTCGATGTGCTCGCGCACACCACACCGGGCGAGCGCGGCTACACCGACGACCAGTTGGCGCGGTTCAAGGCGCAGGGGACTGCGCTGGTCCCGACGCTTTCGTTGTTCACGACCGTGGTGCTCGATCCGAACGTCACCAACCGGATGGTGGCGGCGACCGTCAACCAGCTCAAGCAATTCTCGGACAATGGCGGCACCGTGCTGTTCGGCACCGATGTCGGCTTCACCAAGCTGTACGACACCACCCAGGAGGTTCAGCTGATGCACCGCGCGCTGTCGGAGCGCCAGGTGCTGGCCTCGCTGACGACCAATCCGGCGCGGTTCTTCAAGGCCGCGAAGAAGGGTCGGGTGGAGCAGGGCTTCGACGCCGATCTCGTGGTGCTCGACGGCGATCCGCTCAGCGACGTCGGCAATCTCGCGAAAGTGAGCACCACCATCCGCGCCGGTCATGTGATCTATCAGAAGCCTTGAGGTCGGAGGATTCCGCGTATCCCAGGCCAGCGTTGCGGCGTGCCGCGGTCACTTGAACGCGGCCGCGGCGTCACGAAATATGGCGTATGACACGATCCTCGATCCTTGCCTGCGCCTTGCTGTGGAACATGAGCGTGACGAGCGCCTTCGCGCAAATCATTGCGCCGGGTGGCTCGATCAATAGTCCACCGGTACCCCAGCCTCCGCCGCCGCCCCGGATCGAGGTGCCGCCGATTCCCAAGATGGATGCACCGCCGCAGCCGAGCCTTCGTGCTCCGCCGCGCAGCTCGTTCGGCGATCGGGTCAGCCGATGCCTCGACGCCGCCGCAGCCGCCGGCCTGAACCAGGCCGACCGCGCGGCCTATTCGCGATCCTGCGCCAACCGTGATTGAGGCGTGGGCTGACCGCCCGGAAAATCGCCAACATTGGCTTCGAAACATAGAGGCGATCCACGCTAACGCAGCGGAGCATCGAGGCCATGCGCACCATCACGCTCGAAGAGCATTTCGCCACGCCGGGCTTTCTCGATGGCCCGGGCCGCGAACTCAGGGACCAGGCGCGTCAGGTCGGCGGCCGCGCCGAGCAATTGATGCGCGACCTGTGCGACCTCGACGCAGGCCGGATCGCCCAGATGGATGCCGCGGGCATCGACATGCAGGTGATCTCGCTGACCGCGCCGGGCGTCGAGCAACTGGAGCCTGTCGACGCGGTGGCGCTGGCGCGCGACACCAATGACGTGCTGGCCGAGGCGATCGCGCGGCATCCGACGCGGCTCTCCGGTTTCGCGGCGCTGGCGATCGCGCAACCGGACCTCGCGGCCAAGGAACTCGATCGCCGCGTCGGCGGTCAGCATTTCGCCGGTGCGGTCATCAACGGTCATCAGCGCGGCCGCTACCTCGACGACAAGTTCTTCTGGCCGGTGCTGGAGGCCGCCGAAGCGCTGAGCGCGCCGATCTATCTGCATCCGACCAAGCCGCCCAGGGCGGTGATCAAGGCGTCGTTCGGCGGCTTTTCGCCTCTTGTCACCGAGATGCTGGCCGGCCCGGGGTTCGGCTGGCACATCGAAACCGCGGTCCACGTGCTGCGCATGGTGCTGGGCGGCGTGTTCGATCGTTTCCCGAAATTGCAGATCGTGATCGGCCATATGGGCGAGGGCCTGCCGTTCTTCATGCAGCGGGTCGACGTCATGCCGGTCGAATTGACCAAGCTGAGGCGTCCGGTCAGCGCCTACCTGCGCGACAATCTGCACTACACGTTCGCGGGCTTCAATTTCCCGGCGACGTTCCTCGACCTGCTGCTCGAGATCGGGGTCGGCCGCATCATGTTCTCGGCCGATTATCCCTATGCCTCGATGGTCAAGGCACGCGCGTTCCTGGAGCAGATTCCGGTGACCGTAGCCGACCGTGCGCTGATCGCGCACGGCAATGCGGAGAAGCTGTTCAGGCTTTGAGAGTTCGCTCGTGCGGGCTACGGAACGGCCGCGAGCCGGGCAGCGGTCACGTCAGAGCGTCAGCTTGTAGCCGATATGGCTGCCGACAAAGCCCAACCGTTCATAGAAGCGGTGCGCGTCGGGACGCTCTTTGTCCGTCGTGAGCTGCACGAGATCGCAACCTCTCGCTTTGCATTGCGCGAT
Source organism: Bradyrhizobium sp. SK17 (assembly GCF_002831585.1). Taxonomy (GTDB): domain Bacteria; phylum Pseudomonadota; class Alphaproteobacteria; order Rhizobiales; family Xanthobacteraceae; genus Bradyrhizobium. The sequence continues at coordinate 4,562,824 of NZ_CP025113.1, forward strand.
CGCCCATTCGAACATCTGCTGCCCGACGCCCGAGCTCCGGTGCGCCTCGGCAATGCGGACCGCCTCGATCTGTCCGCGCCAGGCGCCGATGCGTGCCAGTCCGGGGATGAAGGTCAGTTGCAGCGCGCCGATCACTTCATTGCCCAGGACCGCAACGGCCTGCAACTGGTTCGGATCGGCGAGGATGGCCTCGAATGCATCTACATATCGGGGGTTCGGTGGAGAGCCCGGGTCCTCCCGCTGTTGACCCAGGATATCGTCGGCGAGGAGCGCGATGATCGCTGGAAGATCGGCCGGGATGGCCTGACGGAAGGTGACGGGTGTCATTGATGCAGGTTCCACGGACAGAGGTCGGCATTGCCGGCCAAGTGTCCCGGTCCGCGCGGGCAAGATCAAGGGCATGCCAGACGCAAAAGAAACCGCCGGCCCTTTCGGACCGGCGGCAATGTGTCGTCAGGCGTGGAGGTCAATGTTCCCAGCCGCCGCCGTCCTGATCCCAGCCGCCACCATGGTGATGGCCGCCATCGAAGTCGAAGAAGTCGAACAGATCGCTGAGCGCCGGGCTGTTGACCGGAACATAGGGATTGTTCGGCGCTGCAACCGGGTTCGGGTAGTTGTCGCGGCTGCGATGGGTGATCGGCTCAAGGCGCCAGTTGCGCTCGATGAATTTGATGATCGAGACGTGATCGGCATACTCATGCGAGATGTGACCCTTGCGCAGGAACGGCGCGACCACGATCAGCGGAATCCGCGTGCCGTCGCCGAAATAGTCGAGCGGTTGCACATAGCCGGAGTCGTAGTAGCCGCCGCCTTCATCGAAGGTGATGAAGATTGCGGTGTCCTTGGCGTAGTCGGAGGCCTGGACTTGGTCGACGATCTTCTTGGCGAAGCCTTCGAACAGATTGAGCTTGGACGACGACGGGTGACCGTCGGTGAACCCGCTCGGCTTGACGATCGAGACCGCCGGCAGCGTGTGCTTGGAGAGGTCGGAGTACAGATCAACCGAGTCCTTGATATGGGCTGCGACCTGCTCCGGGTGCGACATGATCGAGGTGTCGTACTGGAACGGATTGCAGATGTTGCAGTACTCGTCCGCGGTCGGGCCGGCGACGCCCCAGTTGAGCTGATAGGGGTCGTTGACGTAGTTGTTCCACTGGTCGCCGTAGTACTTCCAGGAGATGTCACGCTCGTTCAGGCTGTCGCCGATGCTCTTGCGGGTCGACGGCGGGATTGTGAACGGCGTGTTGGACGGGTTGGTGTCGGTGTAGGCGTTCTTGCCGTTGCCGAAGTAACCCGGGTTGTAATTGTTCAACAGGTAATAGTGGCCCGGCTCGCAATTCGGGTTGATCCGGATGTTCTTCAGATAGTCCAGGATCGGCTTGACGCCGGGCTGGGTCGCATCCGAGCAGTCGCTGTAGGAGCCGCCACCGGACACCGGGCTCGTGGAGTAGGGCGGAGGATAGCCGCCATTGCCGCCCGAGCCGTAGCCGTCCTCGGTGTACCAGTTGTTGGTGCCGGGCGCCGGATTCGGGTTCTCGATCTCATGCACGATACCGGCATCGGGCGTGCCACCGAAAACCTGCGTGCCGTTCGGCGGCACGGCAGCGTGACCGTAGGTGTCGCTGAAGTAGATCATGTCGGCATGGCCGAACATGATGTGGTTGGCCCCGGTGCCGCCGTTGACGGACTGGTGGAAGTTGTCGCTCATCGCATATTTCTGCGCGAGCGAGCTGAAATACGGCACGTCGCCCTTCTGCACGTTGTAGAAGCCGAGCGCCGTCGAACCTTCGCCCGTGGTCGTTGCCGTCGGCGAGTATTCCGTCGAGAAGTTGGAAGGCTGCGTCGCGCCGTCGGCACCGGCGCCGACGGTCACCTCGACCCACGCGAACAGATTGTGGCCGCAGCCGGACGGGTTGTCGCGGCTGGCCGCGGAGTGGTTGCAGTTCATCTGCTGCCACATCTGGTAGAACCGATGCACCGGGCTCGCCGAATAGGCGTCGTAGGGCATCGTCCCGCCGTTGGTGATCTGGAAAGGACCGGCCGGCAGCGTGTTGACATCGTTGATGCGTTGGTCGGGCGTATGCGAGGTCTGGCCGGTGCCGCCGGTCAGGAGATATTGGTAGTACTCGGAGGGCAGGCCGGATTCCGACTGCTGCGCGAGCACGAGCGATGCCTCGCAGGTGGTGATCGGCGAGCTGCCGCATTTGTTGGGAATGTAGGACACCTTGGGACCGCCGACCAGCGGAGACGGCAGCTGGTCCTTCGGGAAGTTCTGCTTCGGCGGGCTGAGCAAGAACGCGTCGTTCGGGCCGTTATCCATGGCCGCCTGCTGATGTGCCTTCTCGAAATTGGGCCCGGGAATCGCGTTCTTGCTGGGATCGAGCTTGACGATGCCCTGCGACAGCAGGTTCATCACGCTCTCGCCGGAGCGTTCGGGCACGTAGGTCGCGAACACGTGGTCGAAGCTGCGGTTCTCGCCGATGATGACGATGACGTGCTTGATCGGCGTCCGGGTCTCGTGCCCACCGTGGTGGTGTTCCCATTCCTGTGCGAGGACGGGGCTCGCGGTGAACTGGCCCAGCGCCAGTGCGCTGAGGGTCAGACGACAACCCTGCAGCCAACGTGACTTCCGCTTGTCGCGCATCAAAGCTCTCCTTTTTGCTGGTTGATAGGCTTGGTCGAACTTGCGGTGTCGCGCGGCACCACCCGGATCGTTCCCATCATGCCGCCGTCCTCGTGCTCGAGGACGTGGCAGTGGTAGACGAAGGTGCCGACGATGTTGGGATCGCGAAAATCCATGCGCAGGCGCACGCTCGGATATTTCAGCATGCGGCTGTTGTAATAGGGCACGTTGACGGTATCGCGCAGGAACGGTTCGTTGACCGCGATGCCGGACCAGTCGCGCAGCTGGAAGTGAAGCTGGTGGATGTGGAAATCATGCAGCTCCGTCGAGCGGTTCTCGATGATCCAGTCCTCGACGTCGCCCTGTCGCGCGATGATGTCTGGCACGTCGGAGTTTGGATCGAACGGCTTCGGGGTCTCGCCGTCCATGGTCATGAAAAACCTGGTCGGGCTGTTCGGGTCGTTGGGATTTTCCGGCTGTTCGGAGAAGAACAGCTTGCGGACGCGTACCGGCGCGACGTCGCCGACCCATGGCCGTTCCGGTCGTGGCAGTGGTTCGGCGTGCACGGGGAGGGCGGCCTGCGGTTCGGCCGCATCGACGGCGGATGTGATGGTCAGCAGCGCGCGGTTGGGATCGTTTTCGCCGGCGGGACCAGTGTCGACCGCGCGGGTCACCAGCAAGGCCGAGGCACCGGCTGGCGGACCTTCGACGATGAACTCCGCGCGCGATCCCGGCGGCAGGCCGATATGGTTGACCCATTGCACCGGCGGCGACGGGCTGCCCTGGAATTGCAGCGGCACGCCGTCGAGGCCGACGATGCCGATCCGCTGCGGCGCGCGGCCGACCAGCAGGGCGAGGTTGAGATAGGTGATCGCGGATGCGTTCAGCACGCGCCAGAGCTGCCGCTCGCCCGGCTTCATCTTGAGCTGAGCCGGCGGATAGTCCGGATAGGGCACCGGCACGAAATTGACCGACAGATCCTTCGACGGCTTGCCGAAGCCGGTGCCGGAATTGGCGACGTCGCCGTCACTGTCGAGCTGGCTCTTGGTCATGACCGGCTCGAATTTCGACGGCGGCGCGTCCGGGTTGACGAGATCCTGGTCGCGGATCACGACCACGCGCTCGGGCAGGCCGGCGAGCTGTGGATCGGCGCGCTCGATGCCTTCGATGATGATGGCGCCGGAGGCTCCGCCGAGCACCTGCGTCTTGCTGAAGCCGTGCAGATGCGGGTGATACCAATAGAGGCCCGGCGGCGCGTCGTCCGGAATCCGCAGGCGGTAGTCGAACGGCGCGTCGTCGGGCTGGATCGAGGTCTTCAGCACGTCGTCCTGGTGACAGACCGGCGGCACGGTCAGTCCGTGGAAGTGCAGATTGGTGGAGATCGGCGTCATCGCGCCGCTCGTGCAGGCGTCGACCTGCTTTCGCGTCGTGCAGATCGGTGCGCCGGCGAGCGCGCGGTCGATCGCCGGCGTCGTGTCGAGGTCGACCAGGTCGTTCTTGAAATGGATGACGAGCTGGTCGCCCGGCTTCAGTCGCAGCGTCGGTGACGGCTTGCCATCCGTTGTCAGGTAGCAGTAGCGGGCCGTTCCATCGGGCCGCCGCTCGTCGTGGATGGTGAGGTCGGTTTCCAGCACGCCGTCGCGGCTGCGCAATTCCACCGGTTCTGCGATCACGCTTCCGATCTCGGGCCGGGCACAGACGTCCTGTCGCGTCTGCGCCGCATCCTGCAAGCCCGCTGCGCGGAGCCAGGACGTCACACCGCTGGCTGCGAGCCCGAGGCATGCCGCGGCAATGACACAACTAACGGTCGAAAGTCGTCGTGCCACGCCGCCCCGCCAATGCGTCGCCACGGGCGCGCAAGCGCGGGACCGACGTCAGGCATGACATCGTTCCACGTCTTGCGACCACGATGGTCGACAAAGCTTGTGTTTGGTGATGTGAGGCTAGCCGCGCGTTGTTGCGGTAATCTGGCAGGTATTTAACGCGCAGATGACAGAAACTTGCGGCACTTCGACGCAGAACTGCGCGCGGTGTTCAAACCTGCTGAGCGATCAATCGGATGAGCCATTCCCGGACTGAATTGCGGAGATACGAAGACACGCAGGCAATCGTGAGAAATTTTTTCGATGTTGCCGATCGTGTCATGTGCCGTGCCGCCGATCGCGATCAACGCCTGAACTGCGCCAGAAACATCCGTAAGGAATCATGCGCGCTCTCGACATCCGCGATCACCCAGCCTTCGGGTGTGTTGACGACGATGAAGTTGAGCGAGACGGCGCGGCCCTCATTGTCGAACGTCACAGTGACGTCGGTCCTGTCGAACTGCCGCCGCGGCGTTGCGATCGAGATCGGGCCGATCCGCCAGCTCGGGCTCTGCACCAGGAAATCATAGGGCGCGTCGTGCAGGGCGGTCCAGGCGCCGCGCAGGCTGGGATCGAAGAATTGCCGGGCCGTGTCCTCGTCGCGCGGCAGGCCATTCGAGAACGCGGCGCTGCCTTTGCCATAATGGGCGTAGACGTTGCGGATCAGCGATTCCGGCGTGCGGAACCCGGCGCAGGCCGTGGCGGCGGCCAAACTCGCCGTAACGAGCGCAAAACCCGCGAGGAATTTGCTGCGTCCCATCAGCTTTATTTGCCCCTGCCGGTGGCCTATCTTGCAGGGAAACCCTTTGAAACGAAAGCCGGCCGGCGCGATGCGCGAACTGTTCGATGACGTCCCAGACCAATCTCCGCTCGACCCGCAGGAGGCAGTGCGGCGCCACATCCGCACGCCGCAGCGCAAGCGGTTCTATAGCAGTGCCGGCGTCGCTGAGACCGACGGTGGATTTTCGATCATGCTCGACGGCAAGCCGATCCGCTCGCCATCCGGCAAGCCGATCGTGGTGCCGACCCGCGTCATCGCGGATACGGTCGCGGCGGAATGGAACGCGCAGGGTGAGAGCATCGATCCCACGACCATGCCAATGACCCGGCTTGCCAACAGCGTGATCGAGGGGGTGATCGATCGGGCCGGTGAGGTGGCCGACGACGCCGCCAAATTCCTCGGCAGCGACCTGCTGTTCTATCGCGCTGGCCATCCCGATACGCTGGTGGCGCGCGAGGCCGAGCATTGGGACCCGATCCTGTTCTGGGCGGCCGATGCGCTCGGCGCCCATTTCGTGATGGCCGAGGGGGTCATGCATGTCGGCCAGCCGGAGCCCGCGATCAAGGCGGCGCGCGCCGCGTTCCCGACCGATCCCTGGTCGGTCGCCGCGCTCCACGTGGTGACGACGCTGACCGGCTCGGCGCTGCTGGCGCTGGCGCTGACCCATCGTGTCCGCGACGAGGACCAGGTCTGGGCTGCCGCCCATGTCGACGAGGACTGGAACACCGAGAAATGGGGCGTCGACGAGGAGGTCGCGGCCCGCCGCGCCGCCCGCCTGGTCGATTTCAAGGCTGCCGCCGGGGTCCTCAGGGAGCTCAATCCGGCCGCGGGTTAACGAGGGGTTTACGGCACCGGGCTAGCCTGCGGCCCGATCCTGCCGCCTGGCCGAGACCTCCGACATGGCTGTCGCCATCAATCCCGTGCTGCCGGTGCGTGCCTCAAGCGAGGCGGGCAGCGTCGCGCCAGAGCTCAACCTCGAGGCTGGCAGCGTCGTCAATGCGCAGGTGCTCAAGGTGCTGTCCGCCGATCTGGTGCGGATCGCGATCGCAAGCCTGTCGATCGACGTCCAGACCGAGGTGCCGTTGCAGCAGGGCCAGAACCTGCAACTTGCGGTGTCGCAGAACAGTGACGGCATTCGGCTGCAATTGGTCGGACCGGGCGCCAACGCCGGCGATGCCGTCCGGCTGTCGCCGGGAGCAGCCGTCGTCAACGCGACTTCCCAGCCTGTCACCGCGACGCCGAACGTCGTACTGACGCCGCTGGAGCGCATCACGATCACGGCGACGGCCCAGCATGCGGCAGCCATCCAGGGCAGCCAGGCGCCGCTGTTTGCCAATCTCGCTGTGGTTGCCGCGGCCAATCTGCCGCCCAGGCTACAGGCCGCGGTCGCGCAGGTGCTGGCGCAACAGACCGGCCTCGACGAGAACCTGAGTGGCGATGGTATCAAGGCCGGCTTGCAGAAATCCGGCCTGTTGTTCGAGGCGACGCTGGCATCCGGCGCCGTGCCCGCGAGCGGCAGCGCGCCCGATCTGAAGGCCGCGCTGATCGTGCTGCGCCAGGCTTTGACCTCGCTCGGCGCTGGCGATGCGGCCAAGCCCGCATCCACGCCGCTCCAGCAACCGGCGTCCACCGGCGCCGGCGCTGCCCCGAGCATTGTGCCGCCGGCATCGCCCGAACCTGAGGTTCAGGAAATCCTGCTGCCGCAGGCCCGCGTACCGGTCGCCGATGATCTCGCCCGCGGCGCCACCGGGCTTGCCGGCGCGCTCGCGGATGCGCTCGATGCCGGCCCATCGTCGGGCGGCGCGCTCAATCTGATCCAGGAAGCGCTGCATGAGCTCGGCAATCCGGCGCGGCAGGGCGCCGGGCCGCAGGTGATGCTGCCCGGCGACGTGCCCGCGCGCGGCAACACGCCGCCGCCGCCGTTTCACGGCGCGCTGCCGTCGGCCCAGGCCGTCGCGGAGCCTTCGATCGCGCCGGGCACGCCGCTCGCGGCCGCTGTGCACCGCCTGCTGGACGATACCGATGCCGCATTGGCGCGGCAGACGCTGCTACAGGTCGCCTCGCTGCCGGGCCACAATGATGCCGCGCGGGCGCAGCTCGACGCCATGCTGCCGCGCTGGAATTTCGAGATCCCGTTCCTGACCCAGCAGGGCACTGCGATGGCGCAGTTCGAGATTTCGCGCGACGGCGGCGGGACTGAGGTCGAAGCCGCCAACCGGGTGTGGCGGGCGCGCTTCACGCTCGACGTCGAGCCGGCCGGACCGGTGCATGCGCTGGTTTCGCTGAACGGCGAGCGCACCTCGGTGCGGATGTGGGCCGAGCGGCCGTCGACTGCCGCGCAGTTGCGCGCCGGCTCCGCCGAATTGAGCCAGGCGCTGACCAGGGCCGAGCTGACGCCCGGCGATATCGAGATCCGCGACGGCAGCCCGCCGCAGCCGGTGCCCGCGCGCGCCGGCCATTTCCTGGATCGCGCGTCATGAGCGAGACCAAGAACCAGCTCGCGGTCGCGCTGCATTACGACCATGGCGGCGCGCCGCGCGTGGTGGCCAAGGGCAAGGGCGCGATCGGCGCCAAGATCATCGAGGTCGCCAAGGCCAACGACATCCCGGTCGAGGAGAACGAGGTGCTGGCGGGCGCGCTCTCCAATGTCGAGCTCGGCGACGAGATCCCGGCCGACCTCTACAAGGCCGTTGCCGAGGTCTTGGTGTTCGTGCTGCGGATGTCGGGCCGGGCGCGCTAATCCTCATTGCCATCCTTTCACCACGATGGCATCCACCATCGTCGCCAACCCGAACCAGCCCAGGTTTCCCGTGATCCATCGCCGCCATGCGCTCGGTCTGTTTGCTGCTGCCGCCGTCCTGCCGTCGCGCAGTTTCGCCAATGTGTCGTACCAGCGCAGCGAGTTTCGCGAGGACCTGCAAAAGCGGTTCTTCGATCTCGGCACCGAGGGCACCTTCGTCGGCTACAAGATCGACGACTATCTGATCATCGCCAGCGACAAGGTTCGCTCGGGGCAGGGCAAGCTGCCGGCCTCGACCTTCAAGATCCCGAATGCGCTGATCGCGCTCGAGACCGGCGTGGTGCAGGATCCCGACAAGGACGTCTTCAAGTGGGACGGCGTCATCCGCAGCATCGAGGCCTGGAACAAGGATCACACGCTGCGCTCGGCGATCGCGGCGTCGGCGTTTCCGGTGTTCCAGGAGATCGCGCGCCGGATCGGCGAGGAGCGGATGAAGAAGTATGTCGACATCATCGACTACGGCAATCGCGACATTGGCGGCGGCATCGACCAGTTCTGGGTGACGGGCAGTCTGCGCATCGATCCGGTGCAGCAGATCGACTTCCTCGACCGGCTGCGGCGTGGCGTGCTGCCGGTCGGCAAGCGCAGCCAGCAGCTGGTCTGCGACATTCTCCCCGTCACCAAGGTCGGCGACGCCGTCATTCGCGTCAAGACCGGTTTGACCGACAAGGAGCACGGCTCGCTCGGCTGGCTGGTCGGCTGGTCCGAGAAGGGCAACGACATCACCGTGTTCGCGATGAACATGGACTGCAAGACCCAGGCGCAGATCGACGCGCGGATGAGCGTCACGCAGCAATGCCTGACCGATATCGTCGCGCTGTGACGAGCTGACCTGCGCCCAAACGCTTTGCGTTCGAGGTGCGCCGCATCTAGCATCCTCCGATAAACCAAACGGAGGAAATCATGCATTCAGCATCGGTCTGGCTGTCGTCGCTCACGCTGGCCGCGGCCGGCGGCTGGCTCGCCGCCACGATGTTCGCGGCACCGGCCACCAGCAAGGAGCCGCGCTTTCCGCAGCTCACCATGGACCAGCTCAACGACCAGCAGAAGCCGCTCGGCGAAGCGATCATGAAGGTGTCGAGCGTCGGCATCGGCGGTCCCTACAATCCGATGATCAGGAGCCCGGTGCTCGGCCAGCGGCTCTATGACCTGTTCTATTACCTGCGCTGGCAGACCTCGGTCCCGACCAGGCTCAATGAATTCGCGATCCTGATCATCGGCCGGCAGTGGCGCTCGCAGGTCGAGTGGTTCGCGCATGCGCCGCTCGCGGCCAAGGCCGGGCTGTCGGCCGACGTGATCGCCGAGCTCAAGGCTGGCAACCGCCCGACGAAAATGGCCGAGGACGAGGCCGTCGTGTACGACTTCGTCACCGAGCTCACCACCACCAAGAAGGTCTCCGACGAGACCTATGCGCGCGCCAAGAAGATCTTCAACGATCAGCAGATCGTCGACCTCACCGCGGTCGCCGGCAATTACGTGATGGTCGCGATGATCCTGGCGATGGCCGAGGAGACCGTGCCGCCCGGCAAGGAGGAGCCTTTCAAGGTCGGGGAGAAATAGCGCGCTGCCACTTCACCTCGCCCCGCAAGAGCCAGGGCAATCGCATATGGCCGCGAGCGGCTTTGCTTTGCTACCTCCACGTTCGTCATGGCCGGGCTTGTCCCGGCCATCCACGTCCTTGTCACGCGGAAACCAAAACGTGGATGCCCGGCACAAGGCCGGGCATGACGGAGTTTGCGGGGAGATCGAGCGCATACGCGATTGCCCTACCGCAAGAGTGGGCGAGGGAACGCAGCGCCGTCGCGGTCGCCATTCGACTCAGCGCCGAAGCGCGCGCTGCAATGCCGGCATCAGCTTCGGATCGCGGCATTGCGCGACGTTGAAGCGCATGAAGGCGGCGGCGGATTGCGAGGCGCTGAACACGTTGCCGGGCGCCAGCACGAGGTTGTCGGCGAGCGCCGAGCGCGCCACGTCGGCGGAGTCGCAGCCGGCGGGCAATCGGCACCACAGATAGAAGCCGCCGCGCGGCATCAGCCACGGCTCGATGCCGATGCGTTGCAGCTTCTCGCCGACGTCGCGGCGGACGCGCGCCAGCCGCCGGCGCAGCTCCTCGACATGCTTGCGATGGGAGCCGCTCGCCAGCACGCTTGCGATAATCTCGGTGGCGACGGCGCTCGGGCCGCCGAACCCGGTCGCCACCTGCAAGTCGGCGAGATCCTCGATCCAGTCGGCGCGCGCCGCGATGAAGCCGCAGCGCAATGAGGCTGACAGCGTCTTGGAGAAGCTGCCGATCCGGATCACGCGGTTGAGGCCGTCGAGCGCGGCGAGCCGTGCCGACGGCTCCGGCTCGAAATCGGCGAAGATATCGTCCTCGACGATGGTGAGATCGAAGGCGGCCGCCGCATTCAGCACGCGGTGCGCGGTCTGCGGCGACATCGTCGCCCCGGTCGGGTTATGCAGTCCGGACACCGTGATGTAGAGCCGCGGCCGCTCGGCCGCGAGCACCGCCTCGAAGCTTTCGACATCGGGCCCCGACGGCGTGTAGGGCACGCTGACGAGCCTGACCTGATGGGCGCGCAGCAGCGCACGGAAATTGAAATAGCAGGGGTCGTCGACCAGCACGGTGTCGCCCGGCCGCAGCAGGAAGCGGCAGATCAGGTCGATCGCCTGCGTCCCGGAGGCGGCGAGCAGCAATTGCTCCGATGGGACCTCGAGCCCCTCGTCGGCGAACCGCGCCATCAGCATGCGGCGCAAGGTCAGCGAGCCGCGCGTCGCTCCGTAGTCGGCGAGCATCGCGTCATCGGCCCGCGCCAGTCCGCGGAACGCGCGCCGCAGCGCATCGGTCGGCATCCAGTCGGCCGGCAGCCAGCCACAGCCCGGCTTCATCGTGCCGCTGCCGGCGTCGAGCGACTGCCGCGACACCCAGAACGGATCGACGGCGCGGTCGCGCTGCGGCTGGTCCTTGGTGAGCGCGAGCGGCGGCAACGCGGCGGACGAGACATAGAAGCCGGAGCCCGGCCGCGCCCGGATCAGGCCCTCGGCGGCGAGCCGGTCATAGGCCTCGACGACGGTCGACGGCGAAACGCCCATGGTCGCGGCGAAGCTGCGGATCGAGGGCAGGCGGTCGTCGGCGGCAAGCGCCCGGCTCGCCACCTTGGCGCGGATCGCGTTCATCACCTCAGTGGTACGGGTCGCCTTCGGCGCATTGGACTGTGATCGCAAGTGTATGCCTATCTTTACCCATACAGTTTGGCGATATTGTACTGATCCGTCTCTGCCTTGGCGAGTCCGCCGCCGCTATCCTGCCTTGCGAAGGACGAGGTGTGCGATGAGCGATTCGAAGACGTTGCCGGGGAAGACCTGGCAGGGCAGGACGCGGCCGAAGAATTGGCGCACGGCAGGCAACGGCGCGTCGCTGGACGGCTGGGGCAGCGGCCTGCTCGGCGTGATCATTTTCAGTGGTTCGCTGCCCGCCACCCGCGTTGCGGTCGGCGGGTTCTCGCCGCTGTTCCTGACCTCGGCGCGGGCTGTGATCGCGGCGGTGCTCGGCGCCGTGCTGCTTGCGGTGCTGCGGCAGCCCTGGCCGCAGCGCAGGGACCTGGTGTCGCTCAGCATCGTCGCGCTCGGCGTCGTGATCGGCTTTCCGCTGCTGACCGCGCTCGCGCTCCAGCACATCACCTCGGCGCATTCGATCGTGTTCATCGGGCTGCTGCCGCTGTCGACCGCGATCTTCGGCGTGCTGCGCGGCGGCGAGCGGCCGAAGCCGCTGTTCTGGCTGTTCTCCTGCATCGGCAGCGCCGTGGTCGGCGCGTTCGCGCTGTCGAACGACGGATCGGCCTCGCTGACCGGCGACCTGCTGATGGTGGCTTCGATCATCGCCTGCGGCCTCGGCTATGCCGAAGGCGCGGCGTTGTCGCGGCGGCTCGGCGGCTGGCAGGTGATCTCCTGGGCGCTGGTGCTCTCAGTGCCGGTCACGCTGCTGCTGACGATCATGACGTTGCCGCCGAGCTGGGACGGCATCGGCGTGCCGGCGTGGCTCGGGCTCGCTTACGTGTCGATCTTCAGCATGCTGGTCGGCTTCGTGTTCTGGTATCGCGGCCTTGCGATCGGCGGCATTGCCAGCGTCGGTCAGTTGCAGTTGTTGCAGCCGTTCTTCGGCCTCGCGCTGGCCGGACTGTTGCTGCATGAGCCGGTGGCGTGGTCGATGATCGCAGCGACCTTGCTGGTCGTGGCCTGCGTGGTGTTCGCAAGGCGGTTCGCGTGACCGCCCGGCTGCCGGCTGCGGCGACGCCCGGCGGTCAGGCCAAACGCAACGTGGTGCGCCTGCGCCGGTACGCCATCAACCCGAGTCCACAGAAGCCGAGGATCATCATCGCCCAGGTGGCGGGCTCGGGCACCGCGGCGACGGCGAATTCGATCTCCGGAATATTGAAGGTCGAGTCCACGTTCTGCGAGAAGAATGTCGCCGAGGTGAACGGTGTCGCTGATGTGATGCCGAAGAAACCGAAGGTGATCGTGTCGTAGGTATTCACCGTCTGACCCACGGAGCCGGCGGCTGTGCTCAACAGAAAAGTCGTGCCGGGATTGACGTTCGCAAAAATGCCGACCGCCGTGACCGGGCTCGCAAAGGTGACAGTGAAGCCGTCATTGCCGTAGAAGTACTGATCCCCGTTGCTCTGCACTGCACCGAGGCTCGTTCCGGAGAACGAATTGAACTGGTTGGTGATGATGCCGCCCAATCCGGCTGCGGTGCTGAATGAATAGGTCAGGCCGCCCAGCGTCGATCCCTGCGGAACCAACGTTCCGGCGCTGTAGCTGCCGTAATTCTCGACCGTCAGCCCGGTGGTGGCCGCCGCAAACGCCGAGGAGCTCGTGTAGGTCGCAGCTTGCGCCTGGTGGCCAAGCGATAGAAACGCAAATGACAGAATGATTGCAAATGGGCGCTGCCAGGAAATGCGTGCGTTCATGCCAACCTCCGTCAATGAAAAGCTGCTGTAGAACGAATTTAGAAAAAAGCTGCGCAGTGCGAGCCTAAACCCTTAACGAAAAATCAACAACGGCTAATTTGCGCCGCGCCTGCTTGCAGCGCCGTGCCGCGCACGACGCTTTCAAGACAATGCCGTGTCGCTACGCAGGCTCGTTCGCTTTCCCGATCCGCCCGAGATGGGTGTAGCCGAAGCCTCTGGAATATTTCAGTCCGTAGCCGAGCGCGCGGTCGATCCCGATATGGGCTAGCCAGATCATCGCAATCGAGAGCACCAGCGGCCCTTCGCCGGCAAAACCGAGCGTCATCAACGCGACCGGCGCCAGATAGGTGTGGGCGGCGTTGTAGGCGATGGCGCCGGCCCGCGGGCTGATCAGATAAGCGGCAAAGCTCAAGTCCGGCACCAGGAACAGCAGGACATAGATCAGCCAGGAGCCCTCCCATTTGTAATAGAGCACGGTCATCCCGACGAACAGCACCAGCCCCTCCAGCCGGAGCAGGGTGCGGACCCCGCCGGTCGCCGCGCCGGTCTCGGTGGTGGTCGTGTCAGTCATCGCCGTCTCCCCAGATGTCGGAAAATCCTACCGTTTTTGCGCCGGGTACCGTTCACAAGCGCCTTTCCGGTTCCGAAATGGCCGTGCTAAAGCCATTCCGAACGAAGCGTCCCGGCCTCGGCCGGGGCGCGGACTGTAGCTAACACGGGCGGAAACAAATGAAAGACATCCTCGACACCCTCGAAGAGCGGCGCGCCGGCGCGAAATTGGGCGGCGGCGAAAAGCGCATCGAGGCGCAGCACGCCCGCGGCAAGCTGACCGCCCGCGAGCGCATCGAGCTTTTGCTGGACAAGGGCTCGTTCGAGGAATTCGACATGTTCGTCGAGCACCGCTCGACCGAGTTCGGCATGGAGAAGAACAAGGTTCCCGGTGACGGCGTCGTCACCGGCTGGGGCACCGTCAACGGCCGCAAGACCTTCGTCTTCGCCAAGGATTTCACCGTGTTCGGCGGCTCGCTGTCCGAAACCCACGCGCTGAAAATTACAAAACTTCAGGACATGGCGATGAAGGCGAGGGCGCCGATCATCGGCCTCTATGACGCCGGCGGCGCGCGCATCCAGGAGGGCGTAGCTGCCTTGGCGGGCTATTCCTATGTGTTCCGCCGCAACGTCATCGCGTCAGGTGTGATCCCGCAGATCTCCGTCATCATGGGCCCCTGCGCCGGCGGCGACGTCTATTCGCCTGCGATGACCGACTTCATCTTCATGGTGAAGAACACCAGCTACATGTTCGTCACCGGCCCGGACGTGGTGAAGACCGTGACCAACGAGGTGGTGACGGCGGAGGAACTCGGCGGTGCATCGGTGCATGCGACGCGCTCCTCGATCGCCGACGGCGCGTTCGAGAACGACGTCGACGCATTGTTGCAGATGCGCCGGCTGATCGACTTCCTGCCGTCGAACAACACCGACGGCGTGCCGGAATGGCCGAGCTTCGACGACATCGGCCGGGTCGACATGTCCTTGGACACGCTGATCCCCGACAATCCCAACAAGCCCTACGACATGAAGGAGCTGATCCTCAAGGTCGTCGACGAGGGTGACTTCTTCGAGATCTCGGAGACCTTCGCCAAGAACATCGTCACCGGCTTCGGACGCATTGCCGGCCGCACCGTCGGCTTCGTCGCCAACCAGCCGATGGTGCTGGCGGGCGTGCTCGACTCCGACGCCTCGCGCAAGGCCGCGCGCTTCGTGCGGTTCTGTGATGCCTTCAACATCCCGATCGTGACCTTCGTCGACGTGCCGGGCTTCCTGCCGGGCACCGCGCAGGAATATGGCGGCCTGATCAAGCACGGCGCCAAGCTCTTGTTCGCCTATTCGCAGTGCACGGTGCCGCTCGTCACCATCATCACCCGCAAGGCCTATGGCGGCGCGTTCGACGTCATGGCGTCGAAGGAAATCGGTGCCGACATGAACTACGCCTGGCCGACCGCGCAGATCGCTGTCATGGGCGCCAAGGGCGCGGTGGAGATCATCTTCCGCTCCGACATCGGCGACCCCGACAAGATCGCCGCGCGCACCAAGGAATACGAAGACCGCTTCCTGTCGCCCTTCATCGCCGCCGAGCGCGGCTACATCGACGACGTCATCATGCCGCATTCGACGCGCAAGCGCATCGCCCGCGCGCTGGCGATGCTGAAGGACAAGAAGGTCGAGATCCCGGCGAAGAAGCACGACAATCTGCCGTTGTAACAGCAGCGTAGGGTGGGTGAGCGCAAGCGTGACCCACCCACTTCGCCCGGCATGATCGGCGGCGGGTTATGGCTTCCGCGTAAGCCGCCCTACAGGTATCAGTCTGATGACCGATGACGAGCCGATCGACGAGATCTCCGAGATCGAGGCGCAGATCGAGGAGCTTGCCGAGAGCGCCGAACGATCGCGCAGGATCATTCTCGGTTCGAAGGTGGCGATCGCGGGCGGGTTCGTGCTGCTGCTCGTCACGCTGCTCGGCCTGCTGGGCTCCGCAGAGACCGCGGCACTCGGATCGATCGCGCTGGTGCTCGGCGGTATCGTGTCGCTCGGATCGAATGTCAGCACGCTGCGGCAGACCGAGGCCGCCATCAGCGCCGCCGAAGCGCGCCGTGCGCGCTTGATCGGTAACATCGATCTTCGTTTGGTTCGCGACGCGCCGCTGAAGCTGATGTGATCGGGGTCACGTAACTCGTCGCTCGGAGCCGTGCATTTGCGGCCGCGTGCTTGCGAGCAAACATCGCGCCACGATGCAATCGGAAGTTCGTCCCCATGGAACCAAACTTCCGGGGTTGATTATCCGTACGAGTACGGTAATCGGGATGTTCTGCTTTTTGGAAATGGAGTTGTCTCGTGCCCTCTCGTTTATCTGTTGTTGTGATGTCAGTCACAGTGCTCGCGTCGTCTCTCCCAGCGTACGCCGCGCCATTGCTGCCGAGCGAAATGCAGGCACAGGTTCCGTCGGCCACGCACAAGGTTTGGTGCCATCATGGCTATTGCGACGGTGGTGGAGGCGGCGGTGCGGTTGGTGGATTGATCGGCGGCCTGATCGGCGGCGCCATCGTTGCCGGCGCTGCCAACGCGGCTGCTCAGCAGGAGGCGGCCGCAGCCGCGCAGCAGCACAACACATATTGCGCCCAGCGTTACCGGTCCTACGATCCCGGCACTGGCACGTTCCAGGGCAAGGACGGCCGGCGCTATCCCTGCCAGTAGGCTGACGATCGTTCGCTGACAGGCGACGCAATGAGATGTGACGCGGAGCGCGTCGTGCATGCGCGCTCCGTTTCGTCCAGCCGCCGAGCGGCTGATGCAAACCGGTCGTCTGGATGAGGCAATGGCTGCGCGTGGACGGGCGTGAGCGAGCCTCGTCGTTCCTGCATCGCGCAACAATGACCAGCAGTGGTTATGGGTTCCGGCTTTCGCCGGGACGACGAGTGGAGAAAGCAGTGTGCGTACTCAGCTCGACGCCAGCGGCACGTAGTCGTATTCGCCGACGCCTTGCAGGATCAGGAAGGTCAGCGAGGATGTGCCGGCATTGGTGACGAGGTGAGGGCGCGTTGGCCTCACGGCATAGACCTCGCCCACCTTCAAATTCACCTCCTCCTTGGGCTCCTGCAGGAACAGCCGCATCTGGCCTTCCAGCACATAGAAGGTGTCGGAGATGTTGTTGTGGGTGTGCCACGGCACCTTCTGGGTCGGCGAGAGTTGCAATTCCATGATGCGGAAGCCGGGGCGGGCGGCGTGCATGGCGCGACGTTCGACTTCGTAGAGGTGACTGGCATCCTTGACCGGTTGTCCTGGCTTCATGGTGGCCTCGCTGCGATGCGGTGTTCGATCGGTTCGCGACGTGACCATGCTAGCCCCGTTCCGTCATGGGACACATCAGCGGAATCGGCATGACGGCCACGATGCGGCGGCGTGATCGTTGTGCGACGCCACCACCGCGAATGTGAGCAACGATCCATCGGGTTCCATGAAACGTGATCGCGCGGTTCAGCAAGCGTTCAGGTCGCCGCGCAAAAGCTTGCGATGCAGTTGGTCCAACCCAGCAACGTCCAACTCAGCAACAAAGGGAAACTCTCATGGAACGCAGGGACTTTCTGAAGATGGCATTCGGTGTCGCCGCCGGTGTCGCGACGCTCGCTGTGACTGCACAGGCGGCGCCGCTCGCGCCGCTTCCGCTGAGCCAGGATACGCCGGCGTCAGCGAACAGCGATGCACATCCGGCCGTCACCACGAGGGACGAGGTCGATCATCTCAAGCCCGAGCAGGTGCACTGGCATCATGGCCATCGGCGTTGGCATCATCATCGCCACTGGCACCGCAGGCATTGGCACCGCCGTCACTGGCGCCATCATCACCGTCGCCGCTGGTGATTGAACCGCTGGATGTTTGAGCGAGACTTATTTGAAGGGGCGATGGTTTCAACGGCGAGGACTGCTCATGAAGATCATTGCTGCTTCCGTGCTGGCGCTCGGCCTCGGCCTGGTGGCGATATCCGCCTCCCAGGCCATGCCGGTGGCGTCGCTCGACCAGGCCCAGGCCGCCTCCGACAACACCATTCGCGTTGCCGGCGGCTGCGGTCCGGGTTGGCACCGCGGTCCCTATGGCGGTTGCCGTCCGATGTATAATTGTCCGCTCGGCTGGCATTCGGGTCCGTTCGGTCGCCACTGCTTCCGCAACTGGTAGGATCATGATCGCGGTCCGGCACGCACGCTGCCGCGATCATCGCGTCACAAAAGAAAAACCCCGCGCGAGGCGGGGTTTTGTTTGATCGTCTCTGCCGCGATCAGATCGGGCGGCAACGGCCGTAGCGCCAGGCAAAGCCGTAAGGGCAGGCGCGGCCACGCGGCACCACCACGACCGGCGGGCGCACAACGACGGGACCCGGAGCGACGACGACGGGGCCGCGGTTCCTGACGCAGCCGCCATAGGGGCCGCGATGCCAGCCGGGGCCACAGCCACCAGCCGCGTCAGCGGCGCTGATTCCGGCGAATGCGGTCGTCACCAAAACTGCTGCTGCAAAAAGATACTTCATAGTCTCTCCTCTTTTTTGGGCCGCGCTGCGGCACCGCAACAAACATTTACCTACCGATTCGCCCGGGCAGATCATTGCAGAAGCCGCGCCCGCTGTCGCCGAACTTAGTGTTGCCCGCTGAATGCGACATGAACGCCGCGTGCTCTGCCTGCGTCAGTGCGCCGCAAGCAAAGCGCAGCATCAATTCGAAACATTTCTGAAACGCAACGGCGCGGAGCGATGAGGGCACCGAATGTATCGGAGAGCGAGACAAGCGAAATCGCGTACTCGCGAATGATCTCGCCGACCGCTTGAATACGCGATCTTACTCGGCAGCACCAAACAGTGCTGCGAACCGCTTCTCGCCGTTGCGGGAGAAATTGACCACGCGGCTGCCCGGCGCCGCGTCGCGCGCGGCCCATTTCAATTCGGTGAAGCGGTCCATCATCGCGGCGCCGAGCGTGCCGGCGAGATGGTGCCGCCGCTCGCTCCAGTCGAGGCAGGCCTTGCATACCGGACGACGCGGATGGGTCAGCGCGTCGGCGTCGATCTGCAATTGCTCGGCCATGAAACGCTTGCCTTCGCCGGTGAGCTCGATCGCCTGCTTGCTCTGTCGCACCAGCTTCTGCCGCTTCATGCTGTCGAGCATCTGCACGCCGAGATCGCCGGCGAGATGGTCGTAGCAGATCCGGGCGCGGCGCAGCGCCGGATCCTTCGGCCCGGTGCGCACCCGCATATGGCCGGCGCGGGCGGCGATGCCCTGGAGGCCTTCCAGCACGTCGGCGACGTCGGGATCGCTGAGGCGATAATAGCGGTGGCGGCCCTGCTTCTCGGGTTCGATCAGCCCGCCGGCCTCGAGCTTGGCGAGATGCGAGCTTGCCGTCTGCGGCGTGATGCCGGCCTCTTGCGCCAGCTCGCTCGCCGTCAGCGCGCGGCCGGTCATCAGCGCGGTCAGCATGTTGCAGCGTGCGGGATCGCCGACCAGGGCGGCGATCCGGGAGATGTCGGGTCCTGCTTTCATAGTTCGATGATAGCCGAAGCATTGCGGTCGGACAAGCGGGTAGTGTGCTTCCACCTCGTCATTGCGAGGAGCCAACGGGTCGCGCGAACGCGCGCCCGATGACAGGCTCCGCGACGAAGCAATCCACCCCTCCGCATGCGCGGTGCGATGGATTGCTTCGCTGTCGCTCGCGATGACGGAACCAGCAGGAGTTCGTCAATGACCATCACCGTCTTCATCCGCTACCAGCTCGATCCGTTCAAGCGCGCGCTGTTCGAGGAGTATGCGCGGAACTGGCTCTCGATCATCCCGCGCTGCGGCGGCAATCTGCTCGGCTACTGGATGCCGCATGAAGGCACCAACAACATCGCGTCGGCGCTGATCTCGTTCGAGAGCCTCGCCGCCTACGAGGCCTATCGCGCGCGGTTGCGCCAGGACAGTGAGGGCATGGCGAACTTCAACTTCGCGGAGCAAAACCGCTTCATCCTCGCCGAGGAGCGGACATTTCTGCGCAAGGTCGAGCTATAGTGGCGCACCACATCAGCACGCGGAGGCGCCCATGATCGCCGTGATCTTCGAAGTCTGGCCGAAGCCGGAACACCGCCAGCAATATTTCGACCTCGCCGCCGAGCTGAAGCCGATCCTCCAGGAGATCGATGGCTTCATCTCGGTCGAGCGGTTCGAGAGCATCACCGAAAAAGGCAAGTTCGTGTCGCTGTCGTTCTTCCGCGACGAGGCTGCGGTCGAAGCCTGGCGCAACACGATCGAGCATCGCCGCACCCAGGCCAAGGGCCGCGCGCGGATTTTTGACGACTACCGCCTGCGCGTTGCCAGCGTGATGCGCGACTACGGTTTAAACGAACGCGAGCAGGCGCCAAAAGACAGTCGCGCGGTGCACGAGCACTAGCAGCACGAATGGTGCGTGCCTATCTCTGCGCGGCCAACGATCACAGGGAGCGACCAATGCCACTGCCAACTGCTGACAAACGCACAGCCTTCAAGAAGCTGCACGAGAGCGGATGCTTCATCATTCCGAACCCGTTCGATGTCGGCAGCGCCCGCGCATTGCAACATCTCGGCTTCAAGGCGCTGGCCTCGACCAGCGCGGGTTTTGCCTGGACCATCGGCAAGGCCGACAACCGCGTCACCGTCGATGACGTCTGCGATCACCTGACCGCGCTGTGCGCGGCGGTCGATATTCCCGTCAACGCGGACTTCGAGGGCGGCTTCGCGGTTGAGCCGGAGAAGGTTGCGGCCAATGTCGCGCGTGGCGTCAAGACCGGCGTCGCCGGGCTCTCGATCGAGGACTCCACCGGTGATGCGGCCAATGTGCTGTTCGAGCACAAGCTCGCGGTCGAGCGCATCAAGGCGGCGCGCAAGGCGATCGACGCGGACAACAGCGGCGTGCTGCTGACCGGCCGCTGCGAGGCGTTCCTGTGGGGCAAGAAGGACCTCAACCTGGTGATCGAGCGGCTGCAAGCCTATTCGGAAGCCGGAGCAGACGTCCTGTACGCGCCGGGCATCGCGACCAAGGAGGAGATTTCGGCGGTCGTGAAGGCAGTGGCGCCGAAGCCGGTCAATCTCCTGATCGGCGGCGCCTCCGAACTGACGCTGCAAGCGGTCGGCGACCTCGGCGTGCGCCGGATCAGCGTCGGCGGAGCGCTGGCGCGGATGGCGTGGAGCGGCGTCATGAAGGCGGCCAAGGAGATGGCGGAGAAGGGCACCTTCAGCGAATTCGCCAACGGCTATCCCGGCGGCGAGCTCAACAAGATGTTCAAATAGACTTCACACCAAAAAGAAGCGGCGAGCCATTTGGGCTCGCCGCTTGCGCCTGGTCAGTGTCGTTGCGTCTTACTTCGCGTTGTCGGCCGGCGGGGCCGCCGGCTTGTTCATGTCCGACTTGTTGATATCAGACGGAGGGCTGGCCGGTTGCGCCGGCGCCGCGCCCGTGGTCATGCCGGGCTGGCTGTTCGGCTTCGGCGTCACGTCGCGCATGCCCGGAGGCGGCGCGGCCGGATTGGCCGATGTCTGCTGCGCGGTCTGGGTCGGCGGTGTGGTCCCAGCCTGATTGACCGACGTGTTGTTCAACCCATAGAACAGCGCGCCCAGCACCACGGCCACCGCAACCGCGAACATCGCGACCTTGGTACCGCTGGCCGGTCCCTCCTGGAGTTCCGGATCCGGCTGCAACTCGTTGTCCAGGCTGTTGAAGCGCGCCTGACGGCGGATTTCGTCATCGGTCGGGTTGGCGCGATACGGATCGTCAGGGTTGTAAGCCATTGCAAGGTTCCTCCGTTAGCACCCCAAAGCTAAACGCGGGGGACAATGGCTGGCGCGTGAGGATGTTCCGCGCCAATGTTGCAACCTGTTCATGCAGGAACCGCGATTCCCAGCGGTTCCGAACCTCCATGAGGCCCTTTCAATGTGGACCATGCCGCCCACCGATTCGGTGCTGCACGTGCTCTCGTTCATCGCGGTTGCGGCGCAGTCGATGACGGCGGCGCTGGCGGCCGGCCGGCGCAGCATGGATTGGGCGGGCGTCTGCATGCTGGGCGCAATCACCGCGCTCGGCGGCGGCACCATCCGCGACGTGCTGCTCGGGCATTATCCGCTGCTCTGGGTCGCGCAGCCGATCTACCTCGCGGTCGCTGCCGCCGGCGCCTTCGCCACCATCCTGCTGGCGCGGCTGGTTCACCGGCTCAATCTCGCCTTCCTGGTGCTCGATGCGATCGGGCTCGTGGTGTTCACCATGGCCGGCTGCGACGTGGCCTGGCAGGTCGACGCCTCGCTGCCGATCGTGATCGTCTCCGGCATGATCACCGGCTGCGCCGGCGGCGTGCTGCGCGACATCCTCTGCAACGAGGTGCCGCTGTTGTTCCGTAGCGAGCTCTACGCCAGCGTCTCCGTGGTGACGGGACTGTTCTATGCCACCGCCTTCGGGCTGAACCTCAACCCGCCGATCTGGACCCTGCTGACCTTCGCGCTCGGCCTGAGCTTCCGGATGCTGGCGATCCGCTACAAATGGGAGATGCCGAAATTCGTGTTCAGCGGCGAGGAGCGTTGAACCGTCATTTTGCCGTCCGCACCTTCACTTCGCTGCGCGGGGCCCTCACTTCGCTGCGCGCGCTTTGGCAACCTCGTCCGCCGTCACGGCCGGCGCGGCGTTGCCCCAGGAATTGCGGATATAGGTCGCGACATCGGCGACCTCCTGATCGCTGAGCTTGGGATAGGCCGGCATCGAGCCTGAGTTGGGCGCGCGCGGCGTGGTCACGGTCTGCGCCCCGTCGAGGATGATGCGCAGCGTGCTCGCAGGATTGACCGATTGCAGATTGGCGTTGCCGGGCAGCGGCGGATAGATCCGTGGTGCGCCCGAGCCGTCGAGCTCATGGCAGGCGACACAGGCGCCGCGATAGATCCGCTCGCCGTCGCCCATCTGCGCGGGCGAGGGCGGCGTGACCTCGGGCTCCGGTGCGCCGGCGGGCAGGCTCTTCAGATAGACCGCGATCGCGCGCACGTCGGCGTCGCTCATCTGCGAGGTCGAGTTGACCACCACCTCCGACATCAGCGGGCCGGCGTGGCTATGGCCGTTGCGGCCGCTCTGGAGGTATTCGGCGATATCGTCAGCGCTCCAGGACTTGAGCCCGCTGCGCGCCGCGCCGTCGAGCCTGGGCGCGAACATGCCCTGGATCATGCTGCCTGCGAACGGCTGGTCGCGTTTGTCGGCGCCGAACGCGTTCTTCGGCGTGTGGCAGGCGCCGCAATGGGCGAGGGCCTCGACGAGGTAGCGGCCGCGATTCCAGTCCGCAGCCTTGCCCTGGTCCGGCTGGATGATCCCCGGTGTGAAGAACAGCGCATTCCAGGCCCGCATCAGCCCGCGATAGTCGAGTGGCCAGCGCAACTCCGGCGGTGGCGTCTTGTTGCTGACCGGCGCCAGCGTCGCGAGATAGGCACGGATCGCAAGGATGTCGTCGCGGATCAGCTTCGCGAAATAAGGGTAGGGGAACGCGGGATAATAATGCGTCCCGTCAGGCGAGACGCCGCTGCGCAGCGCACGGACGAAATCGTCATCGCTCCAGCCGCCGATGCCGGTATCGCGGTCGGGGGTCAGGTTCGGCGAGAACACCGCGCCGAACGGGGTGTCGATCCGCTTGCCCCCGGCGAACGGTTTTGCCGGGTCGGCCGTGTGGCAACTCGCGCAGTCGCCGGCGATGGTGAGCGCCTTGCCGCGGGCGATGATGTCGTCGGTCGTCGCGGCGGCGCATTCGCCGGCCGTGAACGCACTGCACAACAGCGCGACAGCCAGAATCGCACGCGTCGTCCGATGTCGTCGCCGCATCCAATCACCTTCCGGTCCACAAGACGCGTTACGCCATTTCGCCGCGGGCCTGTCCTGCGACAGAAACCGAAACGGGCCTGCAATATTCCCGGCACGAAATTGCGATTTTTGAGCGGCCGGCCTTGCCGCCCAGAATTGTGTCGCGTGGGCCGGAAAATCCGACATAGACTGGTTCTAACAAGCGCGGATGACTAGCTAAAATGCAGTCGTCGCGACCAGCGAAAAGAGGGCTAAATGGGAATCAACCAAGGGCCTATCAGCCTCGACCAGAAATACACCCAGGGCACCGGCCATGTCTTCATGACCGGCATCCAGGCGCTGGTCCGCCTGCCGATGGCGCAGATCAGGCGTGACCGCGCCGCAGGCCTCAACACGGCAGGCTTCATCTCCGGCTATCGCGGTTCCCCCCTCGGCGGCTACGACCAGCAGCTGTTCGCCGCCCGCAAGCACCTCGAACAATACAACATCAAATTCCAACCCGGCGTGAACGAGGATCTCGCGGCCACCGCGATCTGGGGCTCGCAGCAGCTCGCGTTGTCGCCCGGCGCCAAATATGATGGCGCGGTCGGCATCTGGTACGGCAAGGGCCCCGGCGTCGATCGCTGCGGTGACGTGTTCCGCCACGGCAATGCCGCGGGCTCCGCCAAGAACGGCGGCGTGCTCTGCCTCGCCGGCGACGACCATGGCGCAAAGTCTTCCACCGTCCCGCATCAGTCCGACCACGCCTTCATCTCTGCGCTGATGCCCTATCTCTACCCCTCCAGCATCCATGAAATGATCGAGATGGGCCTCCTGGGGATCGCGATGTCGCGCTACTCGGGTTGCTGGGTCGGCATGAAGGTGATCACCGAGACGGTCGAGACCACGGCCGAAATCGACCTCACCGACGAGATGACACCCTTCATCATCCCGACCGATTTCGAATTGCCGCCGGGCGGCCTCAACATCCGCTGGCCCGACGACCGCTTCGAGCAGGACCGGCGGTTGCAGGACTACAAGGGCTTCGCCGCGATCGCGTTTGCCCGCGCCAACAAGGTCAACCGCATCACCATGGATTCGCCGAACGCGCGCTACGGCATCATGGCGTCCGGTAAGAGCTATGAGGACATCCGCCAGGCGCTGCGTGAGCTCGGCATCACGCCCGAGATCGCAGCCAAGATCGGCATCCGGCTCTACAAGATCGGCATGCCCTGGCCGCTGGAGCCGGAAGGCGTGCGCAACTTCGCCGTCGGCCTCGAGGAGATCTTCATCGTCGAGGAGCGCCGCGAGATCGTCGAGAACCAGGTCAAGCAGGAGCTGTTCAATTGGCGCGACGACGTGCGCCCGCGCATCGTCGGCAAGATGGACGATCACGACAAGCGCTTCCTGACCTTCGCTGCCGAGCTCAGCGTCGCCTCGCTGGCGAGCTCGCTCACCGAACGGCTGCTTCGACTTAATCTCAATCCCGAAATCGCCGAGATGCTGCGCGCCAAGGCAGACTGGTTCAACGGCCGCCAGTCGACCCAGATGCAGGCGACCGCACCAGTCAGCCGCACGCCGTATTTCTGCTCGGGCTGCCCGCACAACACCTCGACCAAGGTGCCGGAAGGCAGCCGCGCGCTGGCCGGCATCGGCTGCCACTTCATGGCGCTGTGGATGAACCGCTCGACCGAGACCTTCACCCATATGGGCGGCGAGGGCGTGCCGTGGGTCGGCGTCGCGCCGTTCACCAATGAGAACCACATCTTCGCCAATCTCGGCGACGGCACCTATTTCCATTCCGGCATTCTCGCGATCCGCCAGGCGATCGCCTCCAAGGCCAACATCACCTACAAGATCCTCTACAACGACGCGGTCGCGATGACCGGTGGCCAGCGTCACGACGGCGACCTGTCGCCCCAGCAGATCACCTTCCAGCTTCATGCCGAGGGCATTCGCGAGATCTACCTGGTCTCGGAAAATCCCGACGCCTATCCGGCCGATACCATCGCGCCCGGCGTCAAGCTGTTCCACCGCGACGAGCTGGAGAACGTCCAGAAGATGTGCCGCGACACCAAGGGCACCTCGGCGATCGTGTTCGTGCAGACCTGCGCGGCCGAGAAGCGCCGCCGCCGCAAGCGCGGCCTGATGGAGGATCCGGCGCGTCGCGTGCTGATCAACCCGGCGGTCTGCGAAGGCTGCGGCGACTGTTCGGTGCAGTCGAACTGTATCTCGGTCGAGCCGCTGGAGACGGAGCTGGGGCGCAAGCGCGCCATCAACCAGTCGACCTGCAACAAGGACTATTCCTGCGTGAAGGGTTTCTGCCCGTCCTTCGTCACGGTCGACGGCGGCACCCTCAAGCGCCGCGCACGCACCGAACTCGGCGATATCGGCGCTCTGCCGGAGCCGGCAGCGAAGCCTGCGCTGGATCGGCCCTACAACATCGCGGTCGGTGGCGTCGGCGGCACCGGCGTGCTGACGATCGGCGCGCTGCTCGGGATGGCCGCGCATATCGAGGGCAAGGCCTCGATGATCCTCGACATGTCCGGCCTTGCGCAGAAGGGCGGCGCGGTGCTCAGCCACGTGCGGCTCTCCGAGCATACGGCAGACGTGACCTGCTCGCGTATCGTGACCGGCACCGCCGATCTGGTGCTCGCGGCCGACGAGGTCGTGGCGGTCTCGAAGGACACCATTACGCTCTGCGATGCCAGCCGCACCGTCGGCATCATCAACAGCCACATCATCCCGACCGCGGATTTCATCCTCAATCGCGACTTCAACTTCCAGACCCGCAAGGTCAACAGCGTGCTGGAGACGGAGCTGCGCAAGGACTCCGCGTTCTTCGACTTCACCAAGCCGGCTGAAGCGCTGCTCGGTGACTCCATCGCCACCAACATCATGATGCTGGGCTTTGCCTATCAGCGCGGGCTGCTGCCGCTGTCGGCGGAATCGATCCAGCAGGCGATCGAGGTCAATGGCGTCTCGATCAAGATGAACACGCAGGCGTTCCAGCTCGGACGTCTGGCCGCGGCAGATCCGGCGCGGCTCGCTGCGATGATGAAGGGGCAGGACGACGACGCAGCCCCGGTCAAGTCGCTGGACGCGATGTCGCTCGACGAGATCATCACCCATCGCATGGGTCTGCTGACCGACTATCAGAACGGCCGGTTGGCCAGGCGTTACCGCAAGCTGGTCGATCAGGTGCGCGACGCCGCCATCAAGGGCGGCTATGGCGAGGCGCTGCCGCGCGCGGTCGCGATCAACTACGCCAGGCTGCTCGCCTACAAGGACGAGTATGAGGTGGCGCGGCTGTTCACCGACGGCCGCTTCGAGAAGCAGCTGCGCGACCAGTTCGAGGGCGACTTCAAGTTCAACTTCAATCTGGCGCCGCCGATCCTCGGCGGAGGGCTCGACGCCCAGGGCCGTCCGAAGAAGCGCGCCTTCGGTTCGTGGATGATGTCGGCCTTCAGGGTGATGGCGCGGCTCCGCTTCGTGCGCGGAACGCCGCTCGACATCTTCGGCTACAACGCCGACCGCAAGCTCGAGCGCGACCTGATCGCGGGCTACGAGAAGGATGTGGCAACCGTGTTGAGCCTGCTGTCGCCGCTCAATCACGACATCGCGGTCGAACTGCTGTCGCTGCCCGAGCGCATCCGCGGCTACGGCCCGGTGAAGGAGAAGGCGGTCAACGAGGCAAAGGTTCGCTATACGCAACTCGCCGCCGACCTCGCCAACCCGCCGCCGGCGCCGCGGCAGATGGCGGCGGAGTAGAGCGCCACATAGTAGATGTTGTCCCGGGCAAGCGAAGCGCGACCCGGGACCCATAACCACAGGGGTGTCCTGTTGCATTAAGCTGTGGCCTCAGCGTCGCGCAGCAGCAAACAGCGGTGGTTATGGGTCCCGGCCTTCGCCGGGACGACACTTGTCTTATGGCAAATGCTGTGCGCTCCACGCGCTACGATTCAGTGACACCGACCCGATACGATTGCGGTCTATAATCGTATCGGGTCGCGTTCTTCACCACGGTCTCGCCTGACGGAATATTTCCGCGCTTGCCAAGGTCGCGTCGCCGGTTCAGAAAAACGCTGGAGCGAAAAACGCCAGCGGAGAGCGATTTGACCATCAAGGGCAAGGCCTACATTGCCGGGATCTACGAGCATCCCACCCGGCATGCACCCGATAAATCAACAGCACAGCTTCACGCCGAGGTCGCCAAGGGCGCGATCGAGGATGCCGGGCTCACCAAGGACGATATCGACGGCTATTTCTGCGCCGGCGATGCGCCGGGCGGGCTGTGGCCGATGGTCGACTATCTCGGTTTCAACACCAAGAAGCTGCGTCACGTCGACTCCACCGAGACCGGTGGCTGTTCCTATCTGATCCATCTCGGCCACGCCGCCGAGGCGATCGCCGCCGGCAAGTGCTCGGTCGCGCTGGTCACGCTGGCGGGCAAGCCGCGCACCGGCCCGATGGCGCCGCGCGCCTCCGGCGCCGAGGCCGATTTCGAATTGGCTTACGGGGCTACCACGCACAATGCCTATGGCATGTGTGCCATGCGCCATATGCACGACTACGGCACCACCTCCGAGCAGCTCGCCTGGATCAAGGTCGCGGCCTCGCATCACGCGCAATACAATCCGCATGCGATGCTGAAGGAGGTCGTCACCGTCGAGGACGTGCTGAACTCGCCGATGATCTCGGATCCGCTGCGCCGGATGGATTGCTGCGTCGTCACCGACGGCGGCGGCGCGATGATCGTCACGACGCCGGAGATCGCCAAGAGCCTGAAGAAGCCGCTGGTGCGGCTGATCGGCCATGGCGAGGCGGCGAAGGGGCCGCGCGGCGGCAAGGATCTCGACCTGACCTATTCCGCCGGCGTGTGGTCCGGCCCGCGCGCCTTCGAAGAGGCGGGCGTGACGCCGAAAGACATCAAGTACGCCTCGATCTATGACAGCTTCACCATAACGGTGCTGATGCAGCTCGAGGACCTCGGCTTCTGCAAGAAGGGCGAGGGCGGCAAGTTCGTCGCCGACGGCAATCTGATCTCGGGGGTCGGCAAGCTGCCGTTCAACACCGATGGCGGCGGCCTGTGCAGCAACCATCCCGTCAATCGCGGCGGCATGACCAAGATCCTCGAGGCCGTCCGCCAGTTGCGCGGCGAGGCGCATCCGAAGGTGCAGGTGAAGAACTGCGACCTCGCGATCGCCCACGGCACCGGCGGCCTGCTCGGCGTTCGCCACGCCGCCTCAACCTGTATTCTGGAGCGTGCGTGATGTCTGAAGCCAAGAAGTACAATGCCCCGGTGACCAATCCGGAGACCGCGCCGTTCTGGGAAGCGGCGAAGGCAGGCAAGTTCATGATCAAGCGCTGCACCACCTGCGGCGAGGCGCACTACTTCCCGCGCGCGATCTGCCCGTTCTGCTTCTCCGACAAGACGGTGTGGGAAGAGTCGAGCGGCGAGGCCACGGTCTATACTTACAGCCTGATGCGGAAGTCGCCGACCGGTCCCTACGCGATCGCCTATGTGACGCTGAAGGAAGGTCCGTCGCTGCAGACCAACATCGTCGATTGCGATCTGGAGACGGTGAAGATCGGCCAGAAGGTGAAGGTGGTGTGGAAGCCGACCGACGGCGCCCCGCTGCCGTTCTTCACGCCGGCCTGAAAAGTACCTTCCCCCTTGCGGGGGAAGGTGGCAGCCGAAGGCTGCCGGAAGAGGGGTGTCTCTCCACGGGAGAGCTGCATCTGCGGAGGCAACCCCTCTCCCAAACAAGTTTGCGTTTGAAGCCGGTGTAGCCCTCTCCCGCAGGGGGAGAGGGCGCAGCAACAGGCAGCGGCGAAGAAAGAACAGAGTTCGGGGAGAAAACAACAATGCCAATCGTGTACGAACAGCTGATGGCCCTGAAAAATCTCGGCCAGAAGTACAGCTACGGCGACCGCGACGTGATGCTCTATGCCTATGGCATCGGGCTCGGCGCCGATCCGATGGACGAGAAGGAGCTGGCCTTCGTCAACGAGGGCGTGCTGACGCCGCGTCCGCTCAAGGTGGTGCCGACGTTCGCGTCGGTCGCGGCCTGGGGCGCCGGTCCCGGGGAAATGAACCTCAACCGCGTGATGGTGGTCGACGGCGAGCGCGACATCACCTTCCACAAGCCGTTCGCGACCGCGGCCCACATCACGGCCGACTCGACCGTGCTCGACGTGTTCGACAAGGGCAAGGACAAGGGCGCGGTGATCCGTCACCAGACCGTGCTGAAGGACGAGAAGGGCGACAAGCTCGCCACCCTCGTCGCCTCGCGCTTCGCCCGCGGCGATGGCGGCTTCGGCGGCCCGTCCGACGGCCAACCCGAGCCGCACAAGGTGCCGGAGCGGGCGCCGGACAAGGTGGTCGACATCACGACGCGGCCCGACCAGGCGCTGATCTACCGGCTGTGCGGCGACCGCAACCCGCTGCATTCTGACCCGGAATTCGCCAAGAAGGCCGGCTTCCCGCGGCCGATCCTGCACGGCATGTGCACCTACGGCATCACCTGCCGCGGCGTGTTGCAGACCTATGCCGACTACGATCCCTCTGCCTTCAAGCAGCATGCGGCACGGTTCTCCTCGCCGGTGTTTCCCGGCGAGACCGTGACGATGGAGCTGTGGAAGGACGGCAACGTGGTGTCGTTCGAGGCCAAGGTGAAATCGCGCGGCGTCACCGTGATCAAGAGCGGCAGGACGGTGCTGGCGTAGCCACATCCGACGGCCGTCGACTCCCTCGCCCCACTCTTGCGGGGAAGAGGGTGGGGTGAGGGGCTCTCACCGCCAGTCGTGACAGTGGTGAGACCGGTACCCCCTCACCCGGATCGCAAAGGCGATCCGACCTCTCTCCGCAAGCGAGGAGAGGTGAAGAAGAAACAACAACGGAGAAACGACCATGGGATTACTCGACGGCAAGGTGGCGCTGATCACGGGCGCGGGCGGCGGACTGGGTGAGGCCTACGCAAAGCTGTTCGCGCGCGAGGGCGCGGCCGTGGTGGTCAACGATCTCGGCGGGCCGCGCGACGGCTCGGGCTCCGACAAGTCGATGGCCGACAAGGTGGTCGACGCGATCAAGGCCGAGGGCGGCCGCGCCGTCGCCAACGGCGCCGACATCTCGACCCTGGCCGGCGGCCAGTCGGTGTTCGACGATGCCATCAAGCATTTCGGCCGCGCCGACATCCTGGTCAACAATGCCGGCATCCTGCTCGACGAGACCTTCCACAAGGCCAAGGAAGCCAATTGGGACAGGGTGATGAAGGTGCATCTGAAGGGCACCTTCTGCTGCACCCAGCCGGTGTTCAAATGGATGCGCGACAATGGCGGTGGCGTCATCGTCAACACCTCGTCGACCTCGGGCCTGATCGGCAATTTCGGCCAGACCAATTACGGCGCGGCGAAGGGCGGCATCTGGGGTCTCTCCAACGTGCTGGCGATCGAGGGCCGCAAATACAACATCCGGATCTGGACGCTGGCGCCGGGTGCCTTGACCCGCATGACCGCGGACCTGCCGCGCTACAAGGAGAACCCGGGTGCGGCGCTCGGGCCGGACGGCATCGCGCCGGCGGTGCTCTACATGGTCAGCGACCTCTCTGGCGACCAGACCGGCAAGGTGCTCGGCGTCTCGGGCCCGCGTGGCGTCCGCGAGATGCGGATGATGGAAATGGAGGGCTGGAAGCCGCCTTTCACCGGCTGGAAGGCCGAGGACATCGCCACCCACGCCAAGGACATCTTCTTCTCCGAGGAGCAGATCAAGATGGGCGCGCGGCGGTTCTGACCCCATGCTATAGGGGCCGGGGTGGTGCCGGATGGCCCGCCCCGGATACCCAATGAGGACCCCATTATGAAACTCACCGCCCAGGCCGCAGGAACCTTTGCGATCGCGCCGACCCCGTTCCACGACGACGGCCGCATCGACGAAGCATCGATCGACCGGCTGACCGATTTCTACGCCGAGGTCGGCTGCGACGGCGTCACGGTGCTGGGCATTCTCGGTGAGGCGCCGAAGCTCGATGCTGCCGAGGCGGAGCAGGTCGCGCTGCGCTTCGTCAAGCGGGCGAAGAAGCTGCAGGTGATCGTCGGCGTCTCGGCGCCGGGCTTCGCCACGATGCGCTCGCTGGCCAGGAAGTCGATGGATGCGGGCGCCGCCGGCGTCATGATCGCGCCGCCACCGCACCTGCGCACCGACGACCAGATCACAGGCTATTTCAAGCAGGCGCAGGAAGCTGTTGGAGACGACATTCCCTGGGTGTTGCAGGACTATCCGCTGACCTTGACCGTCCAGTTCACGCCCGCCGTGATCCGCAAGATCGTGATGGATTCGCCGTCCTGCGTGATGCTCAAGCACGAGGACTGGCCGGGCCTGGAGAAGATCTCGACCTTGCGCAACTTCCAGAAGGACGGCTCGCTGCGGCCACTGTCGATCCTGGTCGGCAATGGCGGCCTGTTCCTCGATTTCGAGATGGAGCGCGGCGCCGACGGCGCGATGACTGGCTATGCCTTCCCTGAGCTCCTGATCGATGTCGTCAATCTGTCGAAGGCGGGAAAACGCGATGCGGCGCACGATCTGTTCGACGCGCATCTGCCGCTGATCCGCTATGAGCAGCAGCCCGGCGTCGGTCTCACGGTGCGCAAATACGTGCTGCAGAAGCGCGGCATCATCTCTTCCAGCGCCCAGCGCAAGCCGGGTGCCGTGATCACGCCGCAGGCGAGGGCCGAGGTCGACTATCTGCTGTCGCGCGTGGCACGCGTCGACCGCCGCGCCCATCTGCAACCGCAATCCAGTGCAGCAGGTCAATGATGACCGAAATCGTTGCTCCGCGCCTAGCCTCGACCGTGCTGCTGCTGCGTGATGGAACGCCGTCGCGCGAAATCGAAGTCTTCATGATGGTCCGCCATCACCAGATCGAGTTCAACTCGGGCGCGCTGGTGTTTCCCGGTGGCAGCGTCGACAAGAACGACAAGGAGATCGCCGCCAATCCCGCGCTCTGTTCGGGCGGGGCAGGGCTCGACGGCGACGCGCTGGGTTTCCGGATCGCGGCGATCCGCGAGACGTTCGAGGAGAGCGGCATCCTGCTGGCGCGACCGGCCGGATCGAAGGATCTGGTCGAGGCGAAGCATGCGAACGAGATCGCGACCGCGCATCGTGCGGCGCTGAACGAAGGCAAGATCAGCTTCCTCAAGGTGCTGACCGACAACGGCATGGTGCTCGCGCTCGACGAGCTCGTGCCCTACGCGCACTGGATCACCCCCGAAGGCATGCCGAAGCGCTTCGACACCTGGTTCTTCCTGGCCGCCGCGCCGCCCGAACAGCTCGGTGCCCATGACGGCAAGGAATCGACCGACTCGATCTGGGTCTCGACACGCGAGGCGCTCGAGGGCGGCGAGAGCGGCCGCTTCAAGCTGCCGTTCCCGACCACGCGCAATCTGATCCGGCTCGGCAAGCAGCCGAATGTCGGAGCCGCGCTGAGCGACGCCAGGAAGATGTCGATCGTAACCGTGACCCCCGTCATGACCAAGACCGCCACCGGCCGCCAGCTCCGCATCCCCAAGGAGGCCGGCTACGACGGCGAGGTGTTCGACGTCGGCGCGATGGGGTAGAGCCGTCGTTCGTCCCGTCATCCTGAGGTGCGCGCTCTCGCGCGCCTCGAAGGATCGACGGGCACCAGCCGGGCCATGCATCCTTCGAGACGCTTGCTTCGTAAGCTCCTCAGGATGACGGCTCACTCTTTTCACACTTCGGTCAGCACCGAAATATCATCGGCAACCGTGCTGTAAATTTCGTCTCAACCATCGAGACGGAATCCTGAGCCCATGACCACTACTCCGCGGCCGGCCAACATGGCCTTCGAGCTCGCCTTGCTGCTGGCGCTCGCCACCCTCTGGGGCGGCTCCTACACCTTCATCAAGCTCGGCGTCGCCACCATTCCGCCGATCACGCTGATCGCGGCGCGGACCACGATCGCGGGCCTGCTGCTCCTCGTCATCATGTGGATGCGCGGGGTGACGATGCCGACGGACAGGGCGACCTGGCGGCGTTTCATCTTCCAGGCCTGCCTCAACAGCGTGATCCCCTGGACACTGATCGCCTGGGGCGAGCGCTTCGTCGACGCCGGGCTGGCGACGATCCTCAATTCGGCCTCGCCGGTCTTCACCTTCCTGCTCACCGTCGCGATCACCCGCCATGAGGCCGCCAGCCCGCGGAAACTGTTCGGGGTGATGGCCGGCATGGCCGGCATCTGCCTGATCGTCGGGGTCGACGCATTCCGCGATGTCGGGCAGGGGATCCTGGCCGAGGTCGCGATCGTCGCCGCCACCATTTGCTACGCCTGCGCCGCGATCTTCAGCCGCGGCTTCAAGGGGCTCGATCCGATGGCGCCGGCGGCGGGCTCGCTGCTCGCGGGCGCCGCGATCCTGATCCCGCTCAGCCTCGCCGTCGAGCGGCCCTGGACGCTGTCGCCGTCGGCCAGCTCGCTCGCCGCCTTGCTGGCGCTTGCGGTGTTCTCGACCGCGATCGCCTTCGTGATCTACTTCCGGCTGATCCAGACCCTCGGCTCGGTCGGCACCACGGCGCAGGCCTATCTGCGGGTGCCGATCGGGGTTGCGCTCAGCGTCGCATTCCTCGGCGAACGGCTGAGCCCGACGGCGTGGATCGGGCTCGCCTGCGTCGTGATCGGCGTCGCCGCGATGACAATTCCCATGCGCAGGGTCGCGACGGCCTGAGGTCATCGCCGCGATGACGATTCGGGCACGGGAGGCCGCCGCGGCCTGACGTTTTGCGAGCGGCGGCCGGCCCGCCCTGCTGGCGTGCCGGAATCGGTCGTTAACGTGGTCGGGTGACACAGGTCACATCGCCGACCCTCCAAGGCCTGTAGCATGTTTTCCCAAGGCCCGTAATTTCCCGTATATTGGGGTGCATTGGACCCCGGCCTAGATGACATGACCGCTGACTTGCCGCCGAATTCGCATCCGCCGCGTGCGTTCTCCCTCTCGATCGGCCAGCTCACGTTCGGCAGCTTCCTGCTGGTGCTGGCTGTGATCATCATCACGTCCACGGCCAGCGTCATCGCGATCCGCCACATCGACACCACTTTCGCCGAGTTGCAGCGGCTGCAGAGCGTCGGCGACATTGCCGAGGACATCGACCGCCGTACCAACGAGCTGCGGCTCGCGGCACGGGACTTCGTCACCGAGCCCGGCACCCAGTCCGCCCAGGTCGCGGAGGCGGCCCAGTCGCTCAGCGAGATCCTGAAGAAGACCCGCATCGAGCTGGCGCCCGAGCAGCAGGACATGATCGACGGCGTCACCCAGCGGCTGGCGACCTATCGCAGCGGGATCGAACGCATCTCGGCGCTGCTCAGCCGCCGGGCCGAGATCGTCGCCGCGCTGCCGCCGCTGCGCGACGCCTTCGACAAGGCGGTCGCCGAGAGCAACGATACGGCGCTGGCGAGCACGCTGTCGCAGATCCAGAGCCGCATCGCCACCGCACTGCTGGCGCACAACACCTCCGCCGCCGAGCAGGCCGCGCAAAGCATGCGGGCGATGAGCATCGCCGATCCGGCGCTGCGCAGCGCCGTCGACAATTATGCCGAGGCGATCACCGCGGTTTCGGTCCGCGAGGGCCAGATCGCGGACATCGACCGCGAGGTGCTCGGCGCCGAAGGCAGGCTGATCCAGAAGGTGACCGAGCTGCTGCGCGAGCTGTCGAGCCGCCGCGGCCATGTGCTGTCGCGCGATTTCGCCCGGACGCTTGCCGAGGCGAAATGGCAGAGCATCGTGCTCGGGACGGCGGGCGTGCTGATCGGCCTGTTCGCCTCGGTGCTGGTGGTTCGCCGCACCGTCCGACCGCTCGCCCGGATCGCGGGATCGATCCGCCGGGTCGCCGGCGGCGAGAAGAACGCCTTCATCCCCGGCGCCGATCTCGACAACGAGATCGGCGACATCGCGCGCGCCGCCGAGGTGTTCCGGCAGACCCTGGTCGACGCCGACAGCGCGCGCGAGGCCGCGCTGCGCGCGCTGGCCGAGCAGCGGCTCGCCGAGGAGAGCTATCACAAGCTGTTCGAGGCATCGGTCGAGGGCATCTACGTCACGACCCCGGGCGGCGCGCTGCTCAACGCCAATCCGGCGCTGGCACGGATGATGGGCTATGCCACGCCGCAGGACCTGATCAAGGGCACCGACGACATCGCCTCCACCGTCTACGTCGATCCGGCGGCGCGCGAGCAGTACCAGCAATTGATGCAGCGCGACGGCACCGTACACGACTACGAATACCAGGTGCGCTCGCGTGACGGCACCGTGCTGTGGCTGTCGGATTCCGCGACCGTCGTGCGCAACGACGAAGGCGAGGTGATCCGCTACGAGGGCACGGTACGCGACATCACCGACCAGAAGCGGGCCGAGGACGCCATCGCCGAAGGCCGCCGCATGCTGCAAATGGTCATCGACACGGTGCCTGCCGTCATCAACGTCAAGAACAACGAGCTGCGCTACGTGATGATGAACCGCTACATGGCGGGCATCTTCGGTGTCGATCCGCAGGACGCGATCGGCCGGACCACCGCCGAGCTGATGCAGCGCTATGGCGCCGCCAAGACCGACGAGAACGACAAGCGCGTGCTGTCGGTGCGGCGCGAGCTCGGCTTCTACGAAGAGGAATACAAGGACGCCGCCGGCAACATGCGGCAATGGCTGGTCAACAAGCTGCCGATCCTGGACCAGCAGGGCGAGATCGAGAACATCGTCACGGTCGCGCTCGATATCGGCGAGCGCAAGCGTTCCGAGCAGGAGATGCGCAAGGCCAAGGATTCCGCCGAGGCCGCGCTGCGCAACCTGCGCGAGACGCAGAACTCGCTGATCGAGGCCGAGAAGCTCGCCGCGCTCGGTCGTCTGGTCGCCGGCGTCGCCCATGAGGTCAACAATCCGGTCGGCATCAGCCTGACGGTGGCCTCGGCGCTGGAGCGCAAGACTGCGATCTTCGCGGCCCAGGTCGAGCGCGGCGACCTGCGCCGCTCGAGCCTCAACGATTTCCTCAACACCGCGCGGGATGCGTCGTCGCAACTCGTCGCCAATCTCAACCGCGCCGCCGAGCTGATCCAGTCGTTCAAGCAGGTCGCGGCCGACCGCAACTATTCGGACCAGCGCACCTTCGATCTCGGCGATCTCACCGAGCAGGTGGTGATGAG
This sequence comes from Bradyrhizobium sp. SK17, assembly GCF_002831585.1. Classification (GTDB taxonomy): domain Bacteria; phylum Pseudomonadota; class Alphaproteobacteria; order Rhizobiales; family Xanthobacteraceae; genus Bradyrhizobium. Next base: position 4,599,406 of record NZ_CP025113.1, read on the forward strand.
CCTGCGGCCTGGTCTGCGCAAGCACAATCTGACGCTCAACGTCGATTGCGAGCCGAACTTGATGATGAACTCCTACCCCGGACCGTATGGCCAGGTGCTGACCAATTTGTTCCTCAATGCGGTGGCGCATGCGTTCCCGGACGGCAAGCCCGGCGAGGTCGAGATCAAGGTTCACGCCGCCGGCGGCGACAATGTCGAGGTGATCTTCGCCGACAATGGCTGCGGCATGAGCCTCGACGTGCGGCGCCGCGCCTTCGATCCGTTCTTCACGACGCGACGCGATCAGGGTGGTACCGGGCTCGGCCTGCACATCGTCTACAGCATCGTCACGACGCGGCTGGGCGGCCGGCTCTCGCTCGATTCCGCGCCCGGCAACGGCACGCGCATCCAGATCATCCTGCCGCGCGTCGCGCCACTCGAGCAAGCCGCGGAGTAGATTGGCCTGCTGTTCCGGACCGCAGGATGCAAAGCAGCAGCGGCTTGAGTTGCGTGCGTATCCGCCGGGCAAGCGAGCGGAAACGCGGCGCCATCCACACTGGCGTACCGCAGTGCGGTTGACAGCATCGTCCTGAAATGTTCGCTGGGGTCGGTCTTGCGCCGACAGGACGGCTGCGGTCGGTGGCTGCGGAAGGCGTCGAGTTGATTTCAACCGCGGGAACGGAAGACTCTCGATGACGTCACGCTGGATCTGGCTCTCTTCGCAAATCATCCATCGGATCTGGTTTCGAGCGTCTCTTTTCTCCCTCCTGGCGATTGCCACGGCTTTGGTCGCCATTTTTGTCAGACCCTATATTCCGAGCAACTGGACCACGAGCATAGGCGCGGACGCCGTCGACAATGTCCTGAGCATCATCGCGTCCAGCATGCTGACGGTTACCACGTTCTCGTTGAGCACAATGGTCTCGGCCTATTCCGCCGCGACCAGTAGCGTGACGCCGCGCGCGACACGGCTTATCATGCAGGACAGCACGACCCAGAATGTGCTGGCGACTTTTGTCGGCTCGTTTCTGTTCAGTCTTGTCGGGATCATCGCGCTCAGCACCGGCGCCTACGGAGAAAGCGGTCGCGTCGTTCTCTTCGTGGTGACGATTGCGGTGATCGTCTTGATCATCGTAACTTTGTTGCGATGGATCGATCATCTTTCGAGCCTGGGGCGCGTGACTGAAACGACAGCGCGCGTCGAAGTCGTGACGATCGAGGCGATGCGATCGCGGCGTAAGCGCCCCTTTCTCGGTTGCCGGCCGCTGAACGACGCGAGCTTCGACGTTCCAGCGACGGCGCGTCCGATCTTTCCGTCCGCAATTGGGTACGTTCAGCATCTCGACACCGGCGGACTCTCGGCGATAGCAACGGCCGGCGGCGGTCAAATATTCGTTCGCACAATCCCGGGACAACTGACGGGGACCAATGAACCCGTCGCCTGGAGCGTCGGCTTGCGGGATCACGATCTCGATCAGGATGCGATCAGGAGTTGCTTCTCGATTGGCGAGACACGCTCGTTCGATCAGGATCCTCGCTTTGGCGCTTGCGTTCTCGCCGAGATCGCATCACGCGCGCTTTCTCCAGCGGTCAACGATCCCGGCACTGCGATCGACGTGATCACGCGAGCCATACGCGTTCTGTCGGTCTGGGCGGAGCCCGTCGACCCTCTCGAGGCCGAAATTCTCTATCCCAACGTTCATGTTCCGCCGATCGATCTCGCAGGTCTGTTCGATGATCTCTTTGTGCCGATCGCACGCGATGGCGCCGGTATCATCGAGGTCGGATTGCAGTTGCAAAAGGCGCTGCGGGTACTGTCGCTATACGACGACGACCGCTTCTGGCAGAATGCGAGGCGGCATTCAGTCGAGGCGCTCGGTCGTGCGGAGCTTCAGCTCGCGTTCGCGGGTGACAAGGAGCGCATAAGGCGTGCTTCGGAAGCGGTCGGACGCACGTGACGCCTGATAGCAAGCCCCGCTTGACGTTCCGAATCCGTGCCACTCGGTCGTTGCCTTAATTGATATCGGCGAGCCAGTGCAGCGTCGCGCCGAAGATCAGGCTCGCCTTGCCGACCAGCGCGGTTCCGCTCATGTTGCCGCGGGTGTCGGTGAAGGTGCCGGAGACGCCGATGCCGACCGGCGCCGGCCCGCCGAACAGCGGATTGTCGGTCTCGCGCGGCGTGGTGTGGCGCTGCACCAGCACCTCGCCCTTGAAGGTATCGCCCTTCACCGTGTAGCTGCCGGTGTAATACAGATAGGCATCGCCGCCGAGAATCTGTCCGTCGCGAAACAGAATCACGCCGCTGCCCTTGCCGACACGCCCGTCCAGCAGGGTGACGTGGATTGAGTACAGCCCGTTCTTCATAACGTCCCATGGACCGGCTGCCGCGCCCGCAGCAATCCGGATTGGTTTTTTATGCCAAAGCGAGCAACCTCGTGCAATGCGGCAGGTTGATTCCGGGGTGTCCGGAGAGGCCGTGAACCCTCGGTTCCTGCCAGGCGGTGTGACGGCGCGATGACAGCGGACCGTGCGCGCGAATCGAACTGGCCCGCGAAATGCATAGCTCTGGTTGCACTGGCCGGTGAGTGCTGGAGCAACACACATGACAGACAGGTTGGAAGCTGGCGGCCGCTTGGCAGGCCGGAATGACGATCCCGGAACCCTGGTTGGCCGTCGCCGCGGCCGGACGAGCGTGTTTCTGTCGCTTGGTCTGGTCGCCCTCGTATCGGTCGCAGCTGTGCAGCTTGCGCAGGCGCGCGATCCTGACGGCCGCTACGCCAATTCGCCGCTTAAGGAATGGTTCGACAGCCTGCGCAGCGGCAAGGGACCCTGTTGCTCGGACGCCGACGGCAGCGCCGTCAGCGATGTCGATTGGGAATCGAAGGACGGCCACTATCGTGTGCGTCTCGACGGTGCGTGGATCGACGTCCCCGACGAGGCCGTGGTGACCGAGCCCAACCGGGCCGGCCGGGCCATGGTTTGGCCGATCAAGAGCTACATGGGCGTGACGATCCGCTGCTTCATGCCGGGCAGCATGACGTAGCGCGGCGCGCCACTCACGCGTATTTCTTGTCGCGCTCGAGCAGCTCGATCGAGATGCCCTGCGGGCCGCGGATGAAGCAGATCCGCACGCCGGGACGGATTGTGGTCGGCTCCTTGGTGAACTCGACGCCTTTGGCTTTGATCTCGGCCGCGACGGCGTCGATGTCCTTCACCGCCAGTCCGAAATGATCGAGCCCCTGATAAGGCGTCACCGGCGGGGCATTGACGCCGTCGCCTTGTGCCACCTCCGCGATGAACACCCTGGCGCCGCCGAGCTGAACGTCGATGCGGCCGGGGCCGCGAATGATCTCGCCGCCGAGAATATCGCGCAGCCAAGTCGCGGTGGCCTCGGGATCGGGACTGCGCAGATGGACGTGGTCCCAGGTGACGACAGGCATTGCGAACTCCTTGTCATTCTCGTGCCGCTCGGCTGCGTGGCACTCGCGCTCGAGCGGTGCAAATCTAGGACATGATCCGGAAAAGTGCGAAGCGGATTTCCGAGAGCACCATGTCTGAATATGCCTGAACAGGGGTCCAAGGCGCGATGGCGATTCACCCTGATCGCATCGCTTTGGCGAGTGATCGACTGGGATGCCAGCCCAAGACGTGCCCGCAAGATCGTCGTCCCGAACCGAAACCATTCCGGCGGTGGGCGGTTGTTCTCGCGTGGCCGTAGGGCCTGCGGTCATCATGAAGGCTGCAAGGTGCGTGGTGGCGTGATTGGGCTGCCAGGGTGAGGGCGCGACGATGAGGACCGGATTGTCGTCGTTTTGGAGATCTGCCGCTGAACGTTTCGGTGAGCGCGGCTTCTATGCCGGCCTGCTGTTGCCGGTGATCGCGATCGCCGGGGCTACCGCATGGTTCATGCTCCCGGACCCGAGTGACGCCGGAGATGAGGACGTCTGGCCAATGTCCTCCACCGTCATCCAGAGCGCGCAAGACACCTCGACCGGGGCGCAGCCTGCCGAGGCGAGAAAGGATACTCCGGCTGTGCCGGCCGATGAGCCGGCCACGGTAAGTATGGCTACCGCTTCGCAGGCGGCGGAGGAGGTACGGCCGTCCGAGCCGGGCTCCGAGCGGTCGCCGCTGAACAAGCTGCGGATCGCCTCGCAATCATGGCGGCGCGGCGGGCTGGGTTCGAAGGTCCTGGTCACCTTGACGCTGCGCAATGCCAATGATTTCGCGGTCAAGGATATCGAGATCGCCTGCGCCTTCATCCGCCGCGACGGCAGCCCCGTGACCGAGCGCAAGCGACTGATCCCCGACACCATCGCGAGGAGGAGCCGCAAGACCTATTCACGGATGTTAATCGGGTTCGTAAACGTTAACGCGAATAAGGCGAAATGTTCGGTCGTGACCGCCAGCCGGGTCTAAACCCTTGATCTCGAAAAAGTGACCGGGAATTGACCGGCCGGGTGAACCGTAACGGAGAGGCAGGAACTAACTACTAAGCCGACCGTTAGTGAATGACCGGAGGAGCGCGGATGGCGACCTTCCGGCTGATCATGCGCAGACGATGAATTCGCTGCGCGATGACGTCTGTCGTCGCGCCGAGATGAACCGTGCCCGTGGCGCGGGGGGAGCTTCCAAGATGCCTGTGGCGCGTTATTTCCTGTTCGTTGGTGGAGTGCTGCTCGCGCTGCTCTTCGTCGTTAACGCCATTGTGCCGCAGGACGCGGCTGCTCCCGGCCAGACCCAGAGCCTGTCGTCGCCAGGAGTCGACAAGACGATGGTGCGCATCAGGTCGACCCAGAAGCTGCCGGAACGGGTGGTGTATGACACCAGCCTGCCGACCATCGTTCCGCCGCAGGTGAATGTGGTGGCTGCGGCAGCGTCGTCGGCCCCGCATGAGGCGTCCGCGCAGTCCCGCGTCCGCGATACGTTTGCCCAGTTCATTCCGCCGGAGAAGGCGGCTGATGCACAGAAGGGTCCGGTGGTGGCCGAGGCGAAGCCGGCCGAGCAGCCGGCGCTGGTCCCGCCGCCGGCGCCGAAGAAGCGCAAGGTTGCGCGCAGCCACCCCTATCAGCAGCAGCCGATGCGGCTGGTGCAGCCCGGAATGTATCAGCCTTACCGTGTCGCACAGCAGCAGCCGCGCATGGGCTTCTTCAGCGGCTTCGGGACCTGGTAAGCAGGCGCCCGCAATCCGCATCGATATGCCGCCGCAACTTGGTTGCGGCGGCATTTTCATGTTCGAGGTGCTAGACCGCGTGATGGAGCCAGCGCGGTACCGATTCAATCAGAACCCGGCAATGCGCCTTAGCGCGGCAGGCGCGGAATCTTGTCGGCGAAGCCGTTGTAGCAGGTCAGCCGTTCGTCCTCTTCCTTGACGAACCGGCACTCGTTGACGCCCTTGGCGGGGGCCGCCTTCGGCTTCGGCTGCGGCTTGAAGATCTCATCGTAGCAGTTCAGCCGCTCCTTGGTGGCATCGTCGATGTCGCCGCAGGCCTGCAGCTTTTGCGCGACCGATTGCGGCTTGCCCGGCGCCGGCTTTTCGCCCTTCTTCGCCCCCTTCTTGCCGACCTGGACCAGCGGCTTGTCGCCGACCATCGGCTGAGGGGCCGCCGCCGGCTTGTCCGCGGCCGGGGGTGGGGTGGTGCCTTGAGCAAGCGCAGCCGCCGGGCACAGGAGCGCCAGCGCGAGGATGATATGCTTCATGTCGAAAATGTCCGAAATGGCGTGATGACCGGAAGGATGGCGCCGGGGATCGGAAAAGCCCGGCAAGCGCCGAGGCTTATCGCAAGTCTTGCCCGAATCCTACCCCCAGCGGCGGCCCGCCTGGCCGCGATCCACCGGCAAAAATACGGGCAATTCGCCGCCGCTGGATCGTCATGCGTGTGATTTGCCTTTGCCGCACCGGACGGCTATGACGATGCCATCTGCGCGACTGGCGCTTGGATGGACCACCATCGGGGAGCGCAGAGACTGATCGCCGCGCGCCTGGGCACCGCTTCGAAACGGAGGTGCCATGACGGCGAATATTCTCGATGGGCATCTGCATGCCCAAATTGTCATCGACAAGGTTGCCAGCGAACTGGACCGGCTGCCCCGCGCGCCGGGACTTGCGGTCGTGCTGGTCGGATGTGACCCCGCGAGCCAGATCTACGTCCAGAGCAAGGTCAGGATGGCCGAGCGGCTCGGCCTGCGCGGCGAGGTCGTGCGCCTGCCGGACGACGCCGGCGAGGCCGACCTGCTTGCCAGGATCGAGGCGCTCAATGCCCGCAACGATATCGACGGCATCCTGATCCAGCTGCCGTTGCCGGCGCATATCGACGCTCTGCGGGTGATGGCCGCGGTCGATCCGGCCAAGGATGTTGACGGCCTGCACGCCCTCAACGCCGGCCGGCTGTTTCACGGCGACGATGCGCTGGTGCCGTGCACGCCGCTCGGGTGCCTCAGGCTGATCAAGTCGATCCGTCCAGATCTCACCGGCGCTCATGCTGTGGTGATCGGCAGCTCCAACATCGTAGGCAAGCCGATGGCCGCGCTGTTGCTGCAGGAGCAGGCGACCGTGACGCAGACCCACATCCACACCCGCGGTATCAGCGCCATCTGCCGGCAGGCCGATATTCTGGTGAGCGCGGTGGGCAAGGCCGGTCTGGTGCGCGGCGACTGGATCAAGCCGCAGGCGATCGTGATCGACGTCGGCACCACGCGCGTCGAGAAGCCGGACGGCGGTTACATGGTGTGCGGCGATGTCTCGTTCGACGAGGCGCTGCTGGTCGCCGGTGCGATCACGCCGGTGCCGCGCGGCGTCGGCCCGATGACGATCGCCTGCCTGATGGAGAACACCGTGAAGGCCGCGAAGGCCAGGGCGGCGCGGCTGCAATAGCGCGGGATGCGCGCTCGGAGACGCGCGCGGCCGGTGCTGCTCGCGTCTCGTATGCGCGCATGGCGGTCGCGCGCGAAGTTCATGACCCCAGAGGTAATGGAAAGCGCGCAACGTTCGGCTATCGTCGCGCGGCAGATGGAGGCGCGCGATGCTGTATGCGGAAGATCTCACCGAGGGCCAGACATTCAAGCTTGGCACCTACACGATCGGAGAGGCGGAGATTCTGGCGTTCGCCGGAAAATATGATCCGGTGCCGATCCATACCAATCCGGCCGCTGCTGCCGTGGGGCCGTTCGGAGGGCTGATCGCAAGCGGCTTCAATACCATGGCGATCTATCAGCGCCTCGTCGTGGAGGCGATCTGGACCAAGGTGGCGGGCATCGTCGGCCGCAGCTTCGAGATCCGGCTTCCCAGTCCGGTTCGGCCGGGAGCGACACTCACCGGCCAATCGGAAATCCAGAAGATCACCCTCAGGCCGGAGCGGCGCGACGCCGTGGTGATCTTCAAGACCGAACTCGTCAACGACGAGCAGCGCCCCGTTCTCGTCCTCGTGCTCGATGCGCTGATCCATATGCGACCTACGGCGCGCGGGCAGTCCTAACCTCCGCACCGCGGAATTCCCCGCGGCCGCTCGTGCCCGAGCGCTGCGTTTGCACTAGTACCTTGCATTGCATGGTACCTTGCTATATACAGTTCCTGTGACGTGCAGGAGTTCGATGGCGGAATCGACGATCCAGGTTCAGCTCAAGAAGGGAGCGCTCGAGATGTGCGTGCTGGCGCTGCTGGCCCGTGGGGAAAGCTATGCCTATGAAATCGCGAGCACGCTCGCCTCGGGCATCGGGATGGGCGAGGGCACGATCTATCCTTTGATGCGCCGCATGCAGGATGACGGGCTGGTCGACACGCGCCTCGTCGAGTCCAGCAGCGGGCCACCGCGGAAATACTATCGGCTGACGGCGGCTGGCCGTGCCGCGCTCGCCGCCCAGAAGCGCGAATGGCAGGTGTTTACCGACGCGGTCGACCAACTGCTCGGAGAGCGCAAATGAACAGGGCGGCCTTCCTGCGACGTCTCTCGGATGGACTGGCGGGCCTCCCGGCACGTGAAGCCGAGGACATCCTCGATGACTACAGCGCGTATTTCGACGAGGGTTTCGCAGATGGACGCAGCGAAGAGGATGTCGCGGCGGCGCTCGGCGATCCGGCGCGGCTGGCACGCGAGCTGCGTGCCGAGACCGGCCTGAAGCGCTGGGAACAGGATCACAGCCTGCGCAACTCGGCATCGGTGCTGCTTGCCATCGGTGGTCTTGCCGCCGTCGACATCGTCGTGCTGCTGCCGCTGTTGTTTGCGGCGCTGATCACCGTGCTGGTTCTAGGTCTCGTGATGTTCGTGCTCGGGATCGTCGGGATCGGGCTGCTCATCAGCGTCTTCAAGCTCGCCGCGGTCGCGTCGATTGCGAAGCTGATGCTGCGCACTGTCGCCGGCATCGGACTGCTATCCGCCAGCGGCGGCATCGCGCTGCTGCTGTTGTTCGCTGTCAATGTCGCGGTCGGCAGGCTCGGCAGCTACGCGCGGCTGCATTACCGATTGCTCAAGCCCGAGCAGCACGCCGGCTGAATACCGGAGGAGGGTGACCATGCGTGTGCCTCAGACTTTCAGGATCGGGATCGATCGGCGTCGCGTTCTGGCCGGGCTGGGGGCGAGCCTGCTCATGCCATCGGCCGCGTCGGCACTGCCGTCGGCGGAGGACATCGCCCACCGTCTCGCGCAAGCAGAGGGCGCAGATCGGATCAGCGGACTGCACGCGCTGCTGGTGAGCCAGGGCGACCGGCTGCTGTTCGAGCACTATGGCAAGGGCGACGACGAATCCGAAATCGGGGGAGCGCTGCACGACGTCGTGTTCGGTCCCGATGTTCCGCATGATCTGCGTTCGGTGTCGAAGAGCGTGGTCGGTCTCGTCTACGGCATCGCGCTCGCCGCCGGCAAGGTGCCGCCGCCCGAGGCAAAGCTGTACGACCAGTTTCCCGAATATGCCGATCTCGCGCGCCAGCCGGGCCGCGACCGCATCACGATCCATCATGTGCTGTCGATGACGCTCGGCATCGAATGGGACGAACTCACCGTCCCCTATGGGCGCGACCTGCGTAATTCGGAGATCGCGATGGAGGCCGCGCCCGAGCGCTTCCGTTTCATCCTGGAGCGGCCGATCATCGCCGAACCCGGTACCAAATGGAGCTATTGCGGCGGCGCGACCGCGCTGTTGGGACATCTCATCTCGCAGGGCACCGGCGAGCCGCTGCTCGCCTATTGCCGCCGCGTGCTGTTCGATCCGCTGAGCTTCGGTCGCGTCGATTGGGCGAAGGGCGTGGGCGATGGCCAGTATCGCGCGGCGTCGGGGCTGCGTCTGCTGCCGCGCGATCTGCTCAAGATCGGTCAGCTGGTGCGCGCCGGTGGTGCGTGGGGCGGCCGGCAGATCGTGCCGCGCAACTGGCTGACGCGCATGCTCGCGCCGGCGGTCATGATGGAAGATGGCCGCCGCTACGGCTACCAATGGTATCTCGGCGCATCGTTCGCCGCCGCGTTGCCGCATCCGGAGCGCTGGGCTGGAGGCATCGGCTGGGGCGGACAGCGTCTCTATCTGTTCCCTGCGCTCGACCTCGTCGTCGTGCAGTGCTGCGGCAATTACGACAAGCCCGCGGCGGAACAGCGGCGCATCAACGACGTCGTTATCGACGAGGTCGTGCTGCCCGTCCTGGCCTGAGTTGCTGCGAGAGGAACGCAGCACGCCTGTCGCGCCTTTACGCATCGACTGGTCATCACCACGATTACATGTGGAACCTGCAACGCGTGCGGTCAAAACTGCACGCCTATGCGGTCAATGCGTCGCATTCGGGAACGTTTCGGTGCCGGATCGGTTCGAGGATTCGAGGCCCTGACGACAAAGGGCGCGGGCGGGGAGGAACCAGCCAACATCAAGGCCGGAACCAACACGAAGGAGCAGCGGATGAAGCTGAATTCGACTCAAGTCAAACAGACCATGACGCAACTCAATGCCCAGGTGCTTCCGGACGATCATCCGGCCGTGCCGCAATTGAACAGCGTGTTCGGCGAACACACATTCTTTGTCGACACCAGCGGACTCAAGGTCCTCGAACCCGCCCAGTCCTCCGACATGCCGGGGCAGACCGGTGAGGTGGTGAGTCTTGCCGAGTGGAGCGATCCGGAGTTGACCTCGCTTCGGCCGCACGAGCCCGAGCCGACCGGCGTGCTGATCGCGCTCGAGCCGAGCAAGCACTGAGCGAAGCGCCCGGCACCGCCATCGCCCTCGTGACGGCGACTGCGCCGACATCACCGCAAGAAAGTCACACGGCAAATCGGCGCCGCCTGCGTATCCATCGGTTCGAGGTGGGTATCCAGGCGGTGAGGGGCAGACGGATCGTGCCGAGAAGGCCGAGCTGCGTTCGACCGCCTCTTGATCCTCTATCGCGCGATACTGCTATCAAGAAATCCGCCTGGACATCCCAGGCGCTTCATCCAATCGTTGGCAGAAAGAGACATTCATCGCAAACATGAAGATCGTCTAATGTGATTTGTTTCGCACTACCGAGAACGTGCCCTTGATATCCATATGAGAAGAGCAACTGCTTGACTTGACGTGCAGAACTGCCACAGCCGACCAGCGCAGCCTCGTTGAGTTCGATCAGGAGAGGAGGTGTCGATTTCAACGTTTGAACCGCGCCTAGGAGAGCCTGATACTCCGACCCTTCGATGTCTATCTTGATAAAATCGACGCGACGCCCGGCGACAATATCGTCGATTCTGCGGACCGGAACCTGAAAGCTCCGCTCTCCTGCAACAGAACCGAGAGTGTACATGCCATAGTTGCCCTTCTCGGGAAGGGTCAAGATAGCGGCGCCCTCACTGCTTCCAACCGCTGCGGGAACCACCTCGATGTTCTGCAAACGGTTGAGCGCCGCAGCATCGCGGATCGTCTGTGCGTGCGGTGGAGCGGCCTCGATCGCTATGACGTTCCCCGACGAACCGACAGCGGTTGCTCCTTCAATACTGAAGAGCCCGATGTTTGCGCCGACGTCGAGAAGCGTGCTGCCGGGGCGCAGATGGCTCTTCATAGCCTGTACGCACGAGGGTTCAAAGATTCCGAGGTAGTAGAGAAGTAGTTGCAGATGATCCACGTGCGTCGTTTTCACCAGCGCACCCGATCGGAGCTTGACGATCGAGGGAGACGGCTGGAACCGATAGCCCCACCAGAGAGCAACATGTTCGACGGCTGACGTCGGGGGAAGCCTCCGGAGCAAATGACGCAAGAGGAGATCAATCGCGCGGAGGACGCCAATCTGGTTCTTCGGTGTAGACACTGGAATTTACTTGCCGATCTGATTGCGAACAAGGAGGTGCCGCTCTCCTAGCTTACGAGGGGAGCTGCTCGTTTCGTATCTTGCTGACTACCTTCAATGCTGCGTCCGAAAGACCCGGTCCGATACCGCTGACGATCGTCAGCATATCGAAAAACTGACGCGGAATCCGTTTGGTCCTCAGGACTTTAGTAGCTTCCTAATGCCACGCTTTGCACGTCGTACGCCGGCCGCAATGTTGTTCTTCACGATCTCTGCCGGCATTAGCACCAAGCCCTTCATTCTCTCTTCCGGTCGGGCTCTGAAGATGGTGCTGTGGCTAGCACCAGTCCAATGTGCCGGGGCCTCCTTGGTGTAGTAGTAAGTTGCAAAAGATCGTCGCGGAGCGGGCGCGGAGGGAGAGACCGGGATCACCCCGTGGTAGCTGACCTCGTTGGTTTCAAAGATTACGCAGCGGTTGAATATTGGGTCGAATGTCGCTTCGCAGTGCTCTACGTCAGCGTCCCACAACTGGAATTGGCCGCCCCAAGCCTTTTGCCACGGCTCATTGAGATAAAGCAGGAGATTCAATCGCCGGTGAAGCTGTCTATCCTCGATGAAGTTGAAGTCAACATGAACGTCCAGCCTGCCCCCCGGGCCTGTGATGTGGATGCCGCCGCCGAGCAACTGCTCGTCAGCAAGGAGATTTGGCATGTTTGTAATATAGGAGAGATCGGCGAGAAACTCTGATGATGCAAGGGCCGTATTCAAGGTGCTGACGGCGCCGGTAAACTTTCTATAGTCGGAGACTTGGACCTTCTTGCGCTCATTGACCGTTTTGAAGGTCTTACCGAGTTCTAGCGCTGATCCGAAATCGGGATAAGCCGCGACAACGGCCCTGGCGTCGTCGGCGGGAATAAAGTCATCGATCACGATATGTGGGACAGGCTTTGCTGTCGTAAACTGCTCCCGAAGCTTCTCGCGGTCGAACCGTCCAAATGGATTGTTCACAACGTATCTCCTCAGCTCAAAGCGCTCGCTGACATGAAAGCTGCGTGTTCTTTAATCGTGAGCCCTTTTCTGTTGGCCGGCGACTGGCGGGCAGGGTGGTCGAGAACGTGTCCAACGTACATTGCCTGATACCACGCAGCCGCAGCTTTCGGCCTTAACCCTGGCAGGCTTCTATCGCGATCGATCTTTCGCATCGCATGCTCGGCATTGAATTCCTCAATTGCCGCGAGCTCGCCGCACCATTTGTTTGCAAAGAAGAAGCTGACGTCGTCGAAATACATGCTCATCGCGGGAAGGTATTTCTCTGGATCTCCGGTCAGGCATCGGAGCGCTGATTTCGAGGCGCTATAGATATCGACGTCGATTGCGATGAAGCCCAGAGGGGATTGCGGCCCCAGAGTTCCGGTGAAGCCATCGATCGTCTGGTCGATATTCCCCCATATGATCTCGGCACGACCGCCGATCTTCTTCTCGAGCGATGTCCGATCTTCCATGGCAAAATCGCCGGGATTCCATATTTCCGGGTGGTCCTTGTAGCTGTCGATCGACGGCAAGCCTGCCCCTGTATCGAAGCCGACAATCCGGAACGCGACGCCTGTTTCGGCGGTTATCAGTTCCGCACAGTCGATCATGTTGAGCAGTCCACGGCCGCTGGCGACGCCGAACTCGACCACGGTGACGGAACTTGCGCCGACGTATCTTGCATGATCGGCTGCGCGCAGCATGCCGTAGACATAATAAGGGCGGCTAACTAGTCCATGGCGCTCGCGAGTCCTGAAGTCGCCAGTCCGGCCCACCCAGCTATCGACTCCGAGGAAATGTGTCCAAAGCTTCCGCTTGAGACGCAGTGGGAGCGAATCTACCATTACAAAAAATCCACGATCCAAATTAGCTTGAAAAATACTCCACGTTGCTGTGCCCGCCTAGCCCCTTGACAGGCGATAGTTAACTACGGCGGGCTCAGGGTTTGGCGCGTGAAGTCTGGAGTCGTCACTCTTTATCGCGTCCCGCGATTTGTTCCCGGTTTCGAAGGGAGACCGATGTCGCCCGAGCCGACCGGCGTGCTGATCGCGCTCGAGCCGAGCAAGCACTGAGCGAAGCGCCCGGCACCGCCATCGCCCTCGTGACGGCGACTGCGCCGACATCACCGCAAGAGGTGCCGAAAGTCACATGGCAAATCGGCGCCGCCTGCGTATCCATCGGTTCGAGGTGGGTATCCAGGCGGTGAGGGGCAGATGGGAATCGTGCGGCGCTGGAGCTCTGACGAGGACGACAAGCTCAGAGAGCTCGCGAAGGCCGGCAAGAATGCGCTCGAGATCAGCAACGAGCTGACCCGCAGCGCGTCTGCAGTGCGCCGCCGCGCCGAGGTCCTGTCGGTCCTGCTGATCGCCAAGGCGTTTCGCGCCCGCCCGTCGCACGTCGCCACCCATCTCGAGCGAGTCGCGATCGATGCGATCCGGAATCGCCGATCGTTTCCCGCGGGTGTCGGCCCCAGCACTATTGCCGGAATGATCGAGAAGGGCTGGATCGTCCCGGAGCTGGGGCGGCGATATCGCGTCACCGACGCCGGCGTCGAGGCGGTGCGGCGGAAGATTCCCAGCAGCTGAACCTCAGGTCGGACTTGATCAGGAAGCCGCCGCCCGATCGCCGAGGTTCAGCTTGCTTTTGTCGCCACCGGCCCAGGCCAGCGCCTTCGGGTCCATCACCCGGAACCAGAGCGGCGGGATCGCGGCGAGCCCGAACATGCCGGTGTAACCGTTCGGCAGCCGCGGGATGTCGTCGAAATCGCGCAGCGACTGGTAGGGACGCATCGGGTTGGCGTGGTGGTCGGAGTGCCGCTGCAAATGCAGCGTCATCAGGTTCGAGACGATGTGGTTGGTGTTCCAGGAGTGCCGCGGCTCGACCGCCTGGTAGCGGCCGTTCGGCAGTTTCTCGCGCAGCAGGCCGTAGTGCTCGACATAGTTGGCCTGGGTCAGCGCATACCAGCCGAGGAAATGATGCGCGACGATGAACGGCGCGACCTTCCAGCCGAACAGCGCGATCAACCCGGCCGCCACCACGAGCGTGAGCGCGAAGCCCTGCAGGATTTCGTTATTGACCGACCAGACCGGCTCGCCGCGCCGGGTCAGCCGTTCGGCTTCGTTGCGCCAGCCGCGCTTGAACGCGCCCGGCAACTCGCGCAGCGCAAACGCGTAGATCGATTCCCCGAACCGTGCGCTGGCCGGATCCTCTGGCGTTGCGACCCAGGTGTGGTGGCCGCGATTATGCTCGATGCGGAAATGGGCGTAACCCACCGCGCAATTGGCGAGGGTGCCGAACAGGATGTTGAGCCGGTCCGACTTGTGGCCGAGCTCGTGCCCGATCAGCAATGTGCCGCCGTTGATGGTGCCGACGCCGAGCAGCAGTGCGATGTAGGACCACCAAGGCAGCTCCTGGGTGCCGAAGAAGGCGATCAACGCGATGTAGTTGATCCAGGGGAACGCCACGCTGAAGCGCGCCAGCCGCAGATAGTATGGATCGGCCTCCATCGCGGCCACCACTTCGGCCGGCGGATTGTGGGTGTCCTCGCCGAACGCGACGTCGAGCAGCGGGATCAGGATGAAGATGAAGGCGAAGGGGATCAGCGTCACCAGCGGATTGTGCGTCCGCAGGTACAGCCAGTACGACAACAGCGGGATCAGCGGCGGAATGAACGACAGCATCCACAGATAGCGCTTGCCGTCACGGTAGGTGACGGTTTCGCCAGCGGCATTGGTGCCCGTGAAGATCATCGCATTCCCTCCGGCATCTCTTCGGGTCGGCATTCGCCATTGTTGTGTGGAGCATGCTGCGAGGTGGCCCGGTGCCGCCAGTTCCCAACAGGCCAATTTTGTGGCATTTTGCGCCACAACCGCTCAGCCGGACGTGTGCGAGGGAGGGGCCGACACATGCAGAGATCGGAGACCGATGCCCTTCGGACGCCGGTGTCCGCGGCCTATGCGCGAGCGCTGGTGCGAACCTTCGGCAAGACACGGAACGAGCGTGAAGCGCTGCTGAAGGGCACGGCTATTCAGCAGGATGCGCTCGACCAGCCCGGCGCGCACATGCCGGTGTCGTCGCTGGTGATGCTGGCCGCCAACATCACCCGGGCGCATGGCGAACTGTGGCCGCTGTCGGCCGCGGCGGTGTGGTCGACATCGTTGCAGGGCGCGCTCGATGTGGCGACCAGGACGGCGCCGACCATCGCGGATGCGCTCAATACCGGCGCGCGTTTCGGATCGACCCGCGCGCCATTCGTTCGCAACCGGCTGCGCAAGACCGTGCGCTCGATCCAGATCGAGATCTCCCCTGCCGTCGCGATGGACGACGCGCTCTGGCGCGCCGTGGCGCTGGCGGTGAGCCTCAACGTGCACGCGGTCTATGTCGAATTGCTCGAGGACGCGATCGGGCAGGCGACGCTGGAATTTCCCTGGGCTCCGCCCGCGGGCGCGGAGCGTTTGGCGCCGCATTTTTCCTGCGCGGTGAAGTTCAGCGCCGGCGCTTTCCGCTTCGATGTGCCGAAGCAGCTCTGCGCGCGGCCATCGCCGTTTGCCGATCCGGAATTGCACGCCAAAGCGATCGAAGCGCTCGAGGCGATCGAGAAGCCGCGTTCGGATGCCGAGGCGCTGACGCGGATCGTCGAGAACCTGATCGCATCGCGCCTGCCGCATCGCCTCGGCGAAGAGGAGGCGGCGCGCTTGATCGGCACCTCGCAGCGCACCCTGGTGCGGCGGCTGGCGGAAGCCGGCGGCGCGTTCCGCCCGCTGCTCGACAGCGTGCTGCGCGAGCGGGCGCGGGCGATGCTCGCGGACGGTACGCGGTCGCGCGAGGAGATGGCGGCGGCGCTCGGCTACACCGATGCGACGAGTTTCAGTCGGGCGTGCCGGCGGTGGTTCGGGGAGAAGGCCGCGTGAGCATAGCAGTCCGGTTCGCAGCCCGGGCGAGCCCAGAGGCTCGCCGACCGGACGATGTCGATCCCGTCAATGCGTGTGCAAGGCGTCGTAGGCGTGGGCAAAAAATATCGCGGCGCTGAGCAGCAGCAGCGCGACAATGGTCGCTTCCATCATGACACTTCCCCACAATTTCTTTGATTATTCGGGGGAGCGTACCGGCCAATTGTTTCCGCCCGGTTTCGCCGGCCGAGGAAAATGGTTTCGCGGCTCTCGGCACCAGCTGCGACCGTGGCGTCTGAACAATGGCGCGCTCGGAGAGATTCGAACTCCCGACCCTCGGAATCGAAATCCGATGCTCTATCCAGCTGAGCTACGAGCGCGTTGCGGGTCGATTATCAGACTTGGGCGGGCAGGGCCAGCAACCTCGGCAGGGTCTACCGTCGGGACCCAGCCATTGGCGCTAGCCCGCGCAACTCCTCAGAAGCAGGGATGCCGGCGGCGGTCCTGGCCGATATAGGTGGCCGAACTCTGGTAGCATTTGTTGGTCGCCGGGCCGTCGTAATAGGCGAAGCTGCCGGCGGTCGGACCCGGGCCGTAATTGTGCAGATAGCTGATGTGGTAGGGCAGGCCCCAATAGGCATGGTGGCGGTGGTGATGCCGGTGGTGGGGATAGGCGGTGAGGTCGGCCGCGGCCGCCGGGGTGAGGGCCGAAGCGGCCAACGACACGGTCACGGCAAGGGCGGCGTACAGCTTGGTCTTGGTCATTGGCGGCCTCCGGCATTCACGCTGGAGCGGCATCCCGGGCCACTCCAGAATCCTCATTACGGCACATTTAACCCGGAAACCGGCCGGAAAGCTGCGGGAAATCAGTCACAGCGCGCCAAATTTTGCCTTCTTGCGGATGCTTAACGGATTGCCAACACAGTCCGGCCAGAGTCCTGCGGTCAGGTCCGCCCGGACCCGGCCTTTTCCTCGGTTTCGAACATTCCATGCGCATCACGCCCCTTGTCGCCCTGCTGCTGTCGGTTCTGGCTGCGACGCCGGCGCGGGCGGTGCTGCACATCACGCGCGACCATGGCGGTTATGTCGAGGAGTACAAGGCCAAGTACAAGCAGATCCGCGACCGCCGCGAGCGCGTCGTCATCGACGGCATCTGCAATTCGGCCTGTACGTTGGTGTTCGGCATCGTGCCGCTGAACAAGATTTGCGTCACGCCGAAGGCCAGCATCGGCTTCCACCAGGCCTATTACGACAAGGCCTTCACCTTCGGCATCAAGGTCACCAGCCTCGAGGGCACCTCCGACCTGATGTCCTATTACCCCGATACGGTGAAGGACTGGATCCGCCGCAATGGCGGGCTCACCACCGAGATGAAGAAGATCAAGAACGGGGTCGATCTCTGGAAGATCGTCGATCCCTGCCCGGAAGAGTGGTAGGGCGCTGGCGCTGCGTTTCGTCCGAAGCCATCCTTTGCCGGCCGGTTTTATTTGGAACCGGGGACCGCTTCGTCGGTTGGCTGCTCATGATGTGTTCATCGTGATGATGCGAATATCCCCATGCGCTAGCCCGGCCGCCAAGGCGGCGTCGCGGCTTGCAGGATCGGGAGGCCATGATGGCGACCAGAACCAATCTTTCGAAAGCTGAACTTGCACGCAGCCTCGCGGGTGTGGCGTCGGCGCTGGTACTGACCGGGCTCGCGCTGTTCGCGGCTGCTCACCATCTCAGCGGCGGGTAGGGCGCGCGGTACGTCGGCGGCTTGAGGCGCTGACAATCGTCAGGCACCGACCACTCAGGAGAACCAGAACACCCCGATCAACAGGCCGGCCGCGAATGCCCAAAGCCCGAGGGTGCAGGCCGAGATGACCCGGACGAAATTCCGCAAGTCGATGTCTTGTGCGGCGCGGGATCGATCGGTCAATTGCAGACACCCCCTGCGGCGGCAGCCTTTGACATGTCTCGGAGAGAGCCTGTTCCGGATCGATGCCCAAATGAAGGCAAAATCCGGTCACGCTGGATCACGCATCTGCGAGCGCCGGCCGCCCAGCGCCCTTGGAATGCCGTCCTGCCGGCGCCGCGCTGATCAGGCTGCGAAAGCCGGGCTGCCGCCTTGCACGATGTCGCTGAGATATTTCGCCGGCGGCTTGCCGAGCGCCTTCTTGAACATCGTGATGAACGCGGTGACCGATTCATAGCCGAGTTCGGTCGAGACCTGCTGGACGCTCGCGCCGGCCGAAAGCTCGCGCAAGGCCACGATCAGATGCAATTGCTGGCGCCAGCGTCCGAATGTCAGGCCGGTTTCCCGCAGGATCAGACGCGCGAGGCTGCTCTCGCTGAGCGCCATTCGGTCGGCCCATTCGGCCATCGTGCTGCGATCGGACGGATCGTCGGCGAGCGCCGCTGCGATCCGCTGCACGCGCGGTTCGGTCGAGATCGGCAGATGCAGCCGCTGGATCGGCATGCGCGGCAACTCGCTCAGCAGCAATTGCGCGACGAGAGGCGCATTGCCGTGATCCGGCAGCATGTGATCCGAAAGCGCGATGATGAGCTCGCGCAGCAGTGGTGAGATCGACAAGGTGCAGCAGCGGTCGGGCAATTCGGCCGCGCCGGGTTCGACGAAGACAAACAGGATCCGCGCGTTGGCGGTCGCGATATTGGTATGGCGCGTACCGCCGGGGAGCCAGACGCCGCAATGCGGCGGCACCATCCACAGCCCGTCAGGAACGCGGCACATCACGCCGCCGCCGAGTGCAAAGACCAACTGACCCTTCCGGTGGGCGTGTTCGGCCGCCTCGGCCCTGTTCTCGGTGATGTCGAGGCGGACCGCGATGGCCGGGGCTGCCACGTCATCGGGATCGAGGTCCGGCCAGGGATAGCGAAGCTGGAAGCCCATTCTGTGACCGAATTTAGCGATCGATAGAGCAGATATATAAATTCTTGCGGGCACCGAGTCGATAGTTTCGCGGCCGTGAATGGCCGGTGCGTTTTCGCACGAAGCGAATGCGGCGAGACGCCAATTCCGGGCAAAGGGCCTCCAGGAGCATGCGATGACGATGATAACGCCGATGCGCGTGCTGGGCGGGCAGGGGCTGTTGCTCGGCGGAATCCTGCTGATTGCCTCGGCGATCCGCGCTCCGATCACGGGTGTCGCGCCCATGCTCGGCTTGATCCGCGAGAGCAGCGGCATCAGCGCAGCCGAGGCAGGGATCCTCACCACGCTGCCCCTGCTGGCGTTCGCGGCGATGTCGCCGGTCGCGGCCATCCTGGGGCGCCGATACGGTATGGAGCGGTCGCTGTTCGGCGCGCTGCTGATCATTGCGGCCGGGATCGCGCTGCGTTCGACCGGGCCGGTCTGGGCGCTGTTCCTCGGGACCGGCACGCTGGGGGCCGGAATTGCCATTGCGAATGTCCTGCTTCCGAGCCTGCTGAAACGGGACTTCCCGACCCGCATCGCCAGCCTGACCGGCGCCTACGCGATCACATCAGGATTGGCCCAGGCGCTCGCATCCGTTGCGGCGATTCCGTTCGCCGAATTGCCCGGCTCGAGCTGGCAATTCTCGGCTGCCAGCACGCTGGTCTTTCCATTGACCGCGCTGATGGTGTGGATTCCCCAGCTTCGACAGGCCTCGGTGCCCGCCGGCGAGCTTGCTTCGCTGCCGCGTGGCGGACCCATCTGGCACTCGGCGCTCGCCTGGCAGGTGACGGGCTTTCTCGGCCTGACCTCACTGGTGTTCTACATCATCGTCGGATGGCTGCCCGGCATTCTCGTGCAGGCAGGTTATCCGGCGGC
Source organism: Bradyrhizobium sp. SK17 (assembly GCF_002831585.1). Classification (GTDB taxonomy): domain Bacteria; phylum Pseudomonadota; class Alphaproteobacteria; order Rhizobiales; family Xanthobacteraceae; genus Bradyrhizobium. Next base: position 4,619,315 of record NZ_CP025113.1, read on the forward strand.
GATGGCAGGCTCGCTGCACGGCGTGTCGCAATTGGCGACCGCGGTGCCGGGATTGATCCTGGGTCCGATGGTCGCGCGGATGAAAGACCAGCGCGCGCTCGCGATCGCAGTCTCGGTGACCACCTGCATCGCACTGCTCGGGTTGTGGCAGCTTCCGTCGCTTGCGATGCTATGGGTCGCGCTGTTCGGCTTCGGGGCTGGAGCCGCCTTCATTCTCGGCCTGACATTCGTCAGCCTGCGAACCGCGCACAGCCATCAGGCTGCCGCGCTGTCGGGCATGGCGCAGTGCCTCGGCTATTCGCTGGCGGCCGCGGGTCCGCCGCTCGCCGGCCTCGCCCATGATGCGACCGGCGGCTGGGAGCTCGCACTCGCCTGTTGCGCGGTCGCGACCGTGCTGATGGCGGTGCTCGGCAGCTTCGCCGGACGCGCGGCGACGATCTGAGGTTCGTTCGGTGCGGCGGTTGGCGTGGCGGCTGCCTGGGTAAATCTCCGCGAGGTCATGGCGCGCCTGCCGCGCCGGGCTGCTCCGGCTGTTGCAGCAGCGACGGCCGGTAGGGCGGATAGGGATCGTCATCGTCAGGGATCGCGCAGTAGCCGAACTCCTGGCGGATGCGCTGGATCTCGATGACGCGATCGTTCAGCCGTTGCAGATGCTCGAGCGATGTTGCCTTCCAGTAGCGGAAGCTATCGTGGGTGATCGGCACGAAGGCGGTGCCGAACAGCGTCGGGGCGGGCACGATGGTTCTCCCGAGCAGCAAATATTTGTCGTTGCCGACCATGACGAGGGTGGCATAGGGGTGACCTTCGCTCACCCTCAGCCCCTTGAGCGATAATTCGCAGAGCTTGCTGAAACAGGGTTCCTCGCGCCAGCGCTCGGCGGCCGCGAGATCGACCTGCACATTCAGGGAGTCGAGCCCGAAATGCGCCACCATGCCCGCGGTTTCGGGAAACCAGTCGTCGTCGAGATGGCCTTGCAGCCAGGCGCAGCTGAATGAGCGGCACTGCCGGGGGCGCTCGCTGTAGATCTCGCATCCGCCGCCAGCCTGAATGTGGTTGCAGACGGTGTTCAGCGGTTTGCCGAGATCGGTGACCTCAAGCACCTTGCAGCAGAGCGTGCACGATCCGCATTGCCGGACCGTCGGTCTCACCGGAATACCGAGAGCCCACGAGCCCTGGCTTTCGCGGAACAGCAGCTTCTGTTTCTCCAGCGTGCCTAGTGCACGCTCGACTTTAAGGCGGGACAATCCGGTTGCACCGATGATGCCCTTTGTCGTCGTCGCGCCGCCTTCGACGGCGCGAACGACGACCAATGTCACTTGGTCCATTTTTCTTTTTCTTGTCCGGCTCGTGGCCGGTTCTTCTTGTGCAGTGTTTTTGGCCGCCGGTATTCGGCGACGGCATTTTCCGGTGCGAACCGGAACGCGCCGCGACCGACGGCTGCGAAGTTGTCTCGCAGCCTATCGGCGCAGACGTGATGCCGCATCCGACAAAGCTGCATGGCATCGTTGACGACACATCGTCGTGATCTACGCGATGTTCGGAGAACGAACGCATCGCTGCGCGCGCTGGTTCGTCTTTTCAGAATTCAATTTGACTGCCGACCCACACTCAGTTTCATCCCGGCGAAAGCAGGGATCCATAACCACTGGCGGTCATGGGTGAGTGATGTCGGAATGGCGAGTCCCTTCGACAACATCCGTCGCGGCGTATGGGTCCAGGCCTTCGCCGGGACGACACTGTTCGTGGGGCATCGGCGTGGCCTTCGCGAAATTCGCGATTGCCGGCTGCCTCATCTTCAGGCAATGACGACCGGCAATGAACAAGAGCTTCGAGGAAACTGCCGCTCGTCTGGCGCCGGCGATCTTTGTCGTGCTGTGGAGCACGGGATTCATCGGCACCAAGTATGTCATCAACAATGCCGAGCCGCTGACCTATCTGTCGATCCGGATGGCGTTCGTGGTGGTCGTGATGGCGATCATCGCGGCGGTGGCACGGCCGAAATGGCCGGACCGCACCGGCGTGTTCCACAGCGCGGTCGCCGGCATCCTGGTGCACGGCTTCTATCTCGGCGGCACCGCGATCGCGATCGCGCATTCGATTCCCGCCGGCCTCTCGGCGTTGATCCCGGGCTTGCAGCCGATCCTGACCTCGACCATCGCCAATCGCTGGCTCGGCGAGCGCGTCACGCCGCTGCAATGGGGCGGCTTGCTGCTCGGGCTCGCCGGCGTCGTCTTGATCCTGCACAACCGGCCGATGACGGGCGATGCGGGGTGGGGCTGGCTTGCCTCCGGCGTCTCGCTGGTCAGCATCACGCTCGGGACGCTCTATCAGCGCCGCTACTGCAACCAGATCGACTGGCGTGCCGGCAACCTGGTGCAATACATCGCGGTCACGATCTTCTTCGGCATCGGCGCCTATCTGTTCGAGACCAATGTCGTGCACTGGACCAGCGAGTTCGTGCTGGCGCTGGCCTGGCTGGTGTTCGCGTTGTCGATCGGCTCGATCGGGCTGCTGTACTGGCTGATCCGTCACCATGCCGCGACCTCGGTCGCGAGCCTGTTCTATCTGGTGCCGGCAACGACCGCGCTGATGGCCTACCTTCTGTTCGACGAGAAGCTGGACACCGTCGCGATCGCAGGCATGGCCGCCTGCGCCGCGGCGGTGCTGCTGGTCAACCGCCGGAGTTAGTCCTTGCCGCGGATTTTCGCGTAGGCCGCCAGCGCGCGTTCGCGGCCCTGCTTGTGGTCGACGATCGGCTGCGGATAGGTCTTGCCGAGCTCGATGCCGGCGCTGGCGAGCTCGATCGGAGTCGCCGTCCAGGGCTGGTGGATCAGGTCGTCGGGCAGTTGCGCGAGCTCGGGCACCCAGCGCCGGACATAGCCGCCGTCGGGATCGAACTTTTCGCCCTGAAGGATCGGATTGAAGACCCGGAAATAGGGCGCGGCGTCGGCGCCGGAGCCGGCGACCCATTGCCAGTTCGCCGGATTGGAGCCGGTATCGGCATCGACCAACGTGTCCCAGAACCATTGTTCGCCGGCGCGCCAGTCGATCAGCAGATGCTTCACCAGGAACGAGGCGACCACCATCCGGACCCGGTTGTGCATCACGCCGGTGTGCCAGAGCTCGCGCATGCCGGCATCGACGATCGGGTAGCCGGTCAGGCCACGCTGCCAGGCCTTCAATGCGCGCGCGTCACGTTTCCAGGGAAAGGCGTCGAACTGCTCCTGCAAATTACGCTCGGCCAGGTCGGGGATGTCGAACAGCAGGTGGCGGCAGAATTCGCGCCAGCCGAGCTCGCTCAGGAACTTGTCGATGTCGCCGGCGAGGCGCGGATGCTCGGCGGCCGTGAAACGCGCGGCGTACCAGAGCTGGCGCGGGCTGATCTCGCCGAAGCGCAGATGCGGCGATAGGCGCGAGGTGCCGTCGCGGTCAGGCCGGTCGCGGTCGTCGGTGTAGCCCTTGATGCCGTCGTCGAGGAACGCCTTCAGCCGCGCCTGTGCGCCGGCTTCGCCTGGCGTCCAGCTCTCGCGCAGGCCGCCGGCCCAATCCGGCCAGGTCGGCTCGAGCTTCCAGTCGTCGAGGTCTTCGCTCGCGATGCCGCTGATGGATGCGAGCTGCTTCGGCGCTGGCAACGGCTTCGGCGGATCGCCGAGACCTTGCACGCGCCGCCAGAATGGCGTGAACACGCGCAGGCCGCGGTTCTCCTTGTTGCGGATCGCCCTGGGCTCGACCAAGAGATCGCCGGAGAAAATTTCCGAGGTCACGCCGTCCCTTGCGAGCGCGGCTTCAACATCGGCGGCAACCGCCTGATGCGGTGCCTGCGCAATCCCGTTCCAGAACACGGTGCCGGCATTGATTTCGCGCGCCAGCGTGGCGATCACAGCGGCGGCCGGTCCGGTCCGCAACACCAGCGTTCCGCCGATCGCCTCGAGACTGCTGCGGAGCGCGCGGAGCGACTGCGCCAGCCACCAGCGCGTCGCGCCCCCGAGGGGGCGCGACGCCGGTGGTTTCAGGGCACGGCTTTGTTCGTCGCGGACATAGACGCCCACCACGGGCGCGCCGCGGCTGGCTGCTTCGTAAAGGCCCGGGTGATCCGACAGCCGCAGATCGTCGCGGAACCAGACGATGGCGGGCTGTATCTTTACCACTCGACCCCTTCGTCCCGCGCGTTACTTCGGCTGCGGCACAATACGGATGTAGGGCTTCGGTTCCTTCCAGCCCTGCGGATAGATCGTCTTGGCCTCGTCGTTGGTGACCGAGCCCGCGATGATCACGTCTTCGCCCTGCTTCCAGTCGGCCGGGGTGGCGACGCGATGCTTGGCGGTGAGTTGCAGCGAGTCGATGACGCGCAGGATTTCGTGGAAGTTCCGGCCCGTGGTCATCGGGTAGACCAGCACCAACTTGATCTTCTTGTCGGGGCCGATGATGAAGACGTTGCGGACGGTCTGGTTGTCGGCCGCGGTGCGGGTGAGGGGATCGCCCGAGGTTGCGGCCGGCAGCATGTCGTAGAGCTTCGACACGTTGAAGTCGATGTCGCCGATCATCGGATAGTTCGGCGCCGCGCCCTGGGTTTCCTTGATGTCCTCGGACCATTTGGCGTGACGGTCGACCGGGTCGACCGAGAGGCCCATCAGCTTGACGCCGCGCTGATCGAACTCGGGCTTCAGGCGGGCGAGCGTGCCGAGCTCGGTGGTGCAGACCGGCGTGAAGTCCTTGGGATGGGAGAACAAAAGCGCCCAGCTGCTGCCGATCCAGTCGTGGAACTTGATCTTGCCTTCGGTGGTCTCGGCCTCGAAATCGGGGGCGGTGGCGCCAATCTGAAGTGCCATGATCTTACCTCATCTAATTGTAGTTACAGGTGAATCTGATTTAGAGGTGCCGACGTCAGTATAGGAGGCGGCAAGGACTAAGTGAACCGGTTCTGAAAAAAGGTGAGAAATTTCTCCTGGAGGCTGGAATTCCAAGCAACTTGTTTTGATCCAAAACCCTGCGGCGAAACATCTCTTGCGGAACAAAAGCCTGGAAATGCCCAGATTAAGCCGCTTATCGCCGTCATCACGCCGGCCCCGGCTGCTATAGGACTGAACCGTGACACCCTTCAAAGCGACCAAATAGCAACCATCTAAAAATCTCGGAACGCAAGTTTCGAATCATTAACCACTCGTTTACGCCGGCATGGAAAAGCTGGCCTGAGATAGGAATTGAAAGCTCCCACAATGTCTGCCCCAAGTACCAAGACCGCTGAGGCTCTCAGCGGTGCGTTGTCTCCATCCTGCCGCAAGACCGCCGCCCATGCGCTGACCATCGTGCGCGACGGCGTGATCACCGGCGAAGGCCCGACCACCAAGGGCCGCATCCACTTCTCCCGCTCGCTCGACGCCGATGACGCTGCCTGGTGCGCGCGCATCCTGACGGCCGCAGCGGTCGAGCATCAGCCGGTGAGCCGGGCCGAGATCGAGGCGCTGTTCGCGATCAACGAGGCCGCGGCCGAGCGCAGCGATGGCGGCCGGTTCGACGATCTGCTCGCCAAGGCAATTGCCCATCACGCAGCGTCCGAGTCCGGCCTGCCGGTGCCGCCGCGCACCGTGGCGCTGTCGCCCGAGACCGAGATCGATCGCTGGGCGCCGAAGCAGGGCGCCAAGATGGACACCAAGGTTCTGGAATGGATCGCCGCCCGGATGCGCGGTCAGCGCCGCACCGGTCGTGCGCTGGCGGCGATGGTGGCGACGCTGGTCGGCGCGGCTGCACTGCCGCTCGCGACCCAGCTGCCCAACGTGTTCGACATCGGGATGATGTGATCGCCCGGGACGATGCCTGCATCGTCCCGAACGAAAAGGCTTCAAGCGAAAGCGGCGGGGATCACTTCCCCGCCGTTTTCTGTTTGCCGGCGGTCTCCTCGAGCCCGAGTGTCCGCCCCGGGAACCCGGCGACGTCGAAATAGCGGGTCGAGAGCACGCGCTGGAATTTCAGCACGGTGCGCAGGCCGTTGGCCGAAGCCTTCTTGGACATCAGGGTGCCTTCGGCCATCTTCGGCACGATGCCGTTCGGCAGTGCCTCCGACATCACCCGGCCGACCAGCCCGCCATTGTTCGGGGTGTGCAGGCCGAGCAACTGGGCCGCGGTCATGCCGACATCGGCGTTGCTGACCGGGAGCGGATCGACATAGCCGGCCTTGAAGTCGGGGCCGATCGCGGCGGTGAAGTTGTAGGTGTCGCCGCGGCTGAAGCTGCCATGCATGCCCTGGCCCTGGCGCAGCACGGTGTCGGCGATCTGGACCGAGCAATTGGTCGGGATCTCGCAGCCGCTCGACCAGGAGCGGAAGTTGACCACGATCGACGGGTTCGGCGTCACCGCCTTGCCCTTCAGGTTGAGGTTCGACATCGGCAGTGTGCCGGGGAAGTTGCCGAGCTTGTCGTCGACGAACAGGCCGCTGACGTAGTCCTGATCGAGCAGCGCCTTGATGACCCGGTCGGCGAGCTTCTTGTCGCGGTTCGGCAGGTAGATCAGGTCCGAGCCGCCATTGGTCGCGATCACGACGTCGGGCTTGGCCGGATCCTGGCCGAGCACGCCGTTGCCGGCCTTCGGGTGGGCGTTGTCGGCGACCTTGGCATTCTTGTCGTTGGGGTCGAACAGCGGCAGGTCCAGCGCCTTGGCGAGATCGATCGCCAGGAAGCCCATCGGCAGGAAGTCCTTCGGCGTGTCGTCGTAAGCGATCTTGGCCGAAGGGCTGGTCTTGCTCTCTTTCGAGATGGTCGAGAAGCCGTGGTCGGACGACACCATGATGTTGGTGTTGGCCGAGAGCCCAAGCTCGTCGAGCGCCTTGCGAAGCTGGGCGAGGTTGTTGTCGGCATTCTTGATGCCGGCCATCGAGGTCGGGCCGTTGATGCCGGGGGTGATAGTGTTGAGGCTGTCGCCGGTGTTGTGCTGGCTGCCGTCCGGATCGCGCGACCAGAACACCAGCACGAACGGCTTGTTGCGCGCCTTGAAAATCGGCAGCACGACCTTGGTCGCGACATCGGCCATGTAGGCCTGCTGCGCGACGTTGGCGACCGTGGTGCCGGGCGTCTTGGCGTCGCCCGCCTTGGCATTGTCGCCGCGGCTCGGGGTCGCGAGCGGCAGGCCGGCCTTGGTCAGCGCCTCCTTCACCTCGTCGGAGAGCGGAACGCCGGTCTTGCCGCCGGTGGAATCGTCGACCACGATCGTGTTCTTGCCGCGATCGGTATGGTCGAACAGCAGCGTCGGGCCGACCTTGCCGATGGCGGCGGTGCGGAAGCCCTCGCGGCGGGCCATCTTCAGCAGCGTCTCCTCGTTGAGGTAGTCGCCATTGAAATGGTCATCGATGTCGGCGAGCACCGCATCGTTCTCGATGAAGGGGACAACCGTGTCGCCAGCGGGCACCGAGGTGTAGCCGGTAAAGATCGTGTTGGAGAAGGTGCCGGTGTCGCCGAGATAATGGCCGGTCGACAGCGCCGAGCTGTTCGCCATCGTGAAGGTCGGGAACAGCGAGTGCGAGTTCTTGAAGTGGACGCCCTTGTCGCGAATCTCGGCCATCGCGGGCGCCGTCTCCGGCGTCACGATGCCGCCGCGCAGGCCATCGGGGACGAACAGGATCAGGTTGCGCGGCTTGGCGTTCTCTGCCGAGGCGGTGCCCGCTGAAAGCGCGATCATGCTCGCAGAAAGCAGTGTAATGGCACGGCGCATCTTCTTCGTCCCCCTGATGAAGCCCCGCGGCAGCCCGCCGCATGACTTCGTTTAGTTTTGTCATATGACAGAAATGTTACAGTGCCGGTTCGGCGCTGTAACTGCCGGTCTTTTTCTGCGGACCGCCGGTCGGCACGCCGTCATTCCGCAGGCTGAATCGCTGTCGTCCCATTGCGCGCAGCGCTGCCGGCATGCCCGTACCGTGCATAGAGCGCGGGCAGCACGGCAAGTGTCAGCAGGGTGGCGCTGATCAGGCCGCCGATCACCACGGTGGCGAGCGGCTTCTGCACCTCGGCGCCGGTGCCGGTGGCGAACGCCATCGGGACGAAGCCGAGCGAAGCAACCAGCGCCGTCATCACCACGGGTCGGAAGCGAGTGAGGGCGCCTTGCTCGATCGCTTCGCGCATCGGCACGCCTTGCTCGCGCAATTGGCGGACGAAGCTCAGCATCACTAGCCCGTTCAGCACGGCCACGCCGGACAGCGCGATGAAGCCGACCGCCGCCGAGATCGAGAACGGCATGCCGCGCAGCAACAGCGCCGCGATGCCGCCGGTCAACGCCAGAGGCACCGCACTGAACACCAGGAGCGCGTCGCGCGCCGATCCCATCGCTGCCAGCAGCAGCAGGAAGATCATTGCAAAGCAGGCCGGCACCACGACGGCGAGCCGCTGCCGCGCAGCGGCAAGGTTCTCGGACTGGCCGCCCCAGGTCATCCAGTAACCCGGCGGCAGCTGCACCGCTTGTCCGACCTTCTTCTGTGCCTCCTCGACCACCGAGCCGAGATCGCGGCCGCGGACATTGGCGGTCACCACGATACGGCGCTTGCCATTCTCGCGGCTGATCTGGTTCGGCCCTTCAGTGAAGGAGAACTGCGCGACGCGGTTGAGCGGCAGGCTCTGCACCGGCGAACTCGGCGTCGCCTTCGGCAATGCCACCGGCAGGTTGCTCAAGGCTTCGAGATCGGAGCGCACACTCTCCGGCAATCGCACCACGATGTCGAAACTGCGGTCGCCCTCATACACGACACCGGCATCCTGGCCGCCGACCGCTGCACCGATCACGTCCTGGACCTCGGAGACGCTGAGGCCGCGCCGGGCGATCGCCGCCTTGTCGACCTTGATCTCGAGCACGGGCAGGCCGCCGGCCTGCTCGACCTTGACGTCGGTCGCGCCCGGCACGCCGCGCAGCGCCGAGGCGATCTGGTTGGCGGCCTTCTGCATCGGCTCGAACTCGTCGCCGAACACCTTGACCGCGATGTCGCCGCGAACGCCGGCGAGCAGTTCGTTGAAGCGCATCTGGATCGGCTGGGTGAATTCGTAGACGTTGCCGGGCAGCTGGTTGACCGCCTTCGAGATGTCCTCGATCAACTGCTCCTTGGTCAGCGACGGATCAGGCCACTGATCGCGCGGCTTGAGGATGATGAAAGTGTCGGACGCGTTCGGCGGCATCGGATCGCTCGCCACCTCGGCGGTGCCGGTCTTGGAGAAGATGAACGACACCTGGGGGAAGCGGCTGACCGTCCTCTCGACCGACAGCTGCATCGCCTGCGACTGCGACAGCGACGTGCTCGGAATCCTGAGCGCATGCAGGGCGATGTTCTTCTCGTCGAGCGAGGGAATGAACTCCTGGCCGAGGCGGAAGAACCCGAACAGCGCGGTGGCGAACAGCACGACCGCCGCCGCGATGACCGGCACGGGCGTCGCCACCGCGCGCCGCAGCAGCGGGCTGTACCACCGCTTCATGACGGCGACGAGCCAGTTCTCCTTCTCCTGCACACGACCGGTGATGCAGATCGCGATCAGTGCGGGCACCAGCGTCAGCGACAGCACGAAAGCGGCAGCGAGCGCGAGGATCACGGTCAGCGCCATCGGCTCGAACATCTTGCCTTCGACGCCGGTGAAGGTGAGGAGCGGCACGTAGACCAGCAGGATGATGGCCTGGCCATAGAGGCTCGGCTGCACCATTTCCACGGCAGAGGCCCGCACCGTCTCCAGCCGTTCGTCGCGGGTCAGCACGCGGCCGAGCGCGTGCTGTTTCTCGGCGAGGTGGCGCAGGCTGTTCTCGGTGATGATGACCGCGCCGTCGACGATCAGGCCGAAATCCAGCGCGCCGAGGCTCATCAGATTGGCGCTGATACGGCCCTGCCACATGCCGATCGCCGTCATCAGCATCGCGATCGGGATCACCAGCGCGGTGATCAAGGCAGCCCGGAAATTGCCGAGCAGCACGAACAGCACCGCGATCACCAGCAAGGCGCCTTCGCTGAGGTTGCGCGCCACCGTGCCGATGGTCGCATCGACAAGCTGGGTGCGGTTCAGCACCGTCTCGACCTTGACGCCGGCCGGCAGGGACGGCGTGATCGCCCGCAACTTGGCGTCGACCGCGGCCGACACGGTGCGGCTGTTGGCGCCGATCAGCATCAAGGCGGTGCCGACCACGACCTCGCGGCCGTTCTCGCTGGCGCTGCCGGTGCGCGTCTCGCCACCGATCGAGAGCGTCGCGAGGTCGCGGATCCGGACCGGCACGCCGCCTCGGGTGGTGACGACGACGGCGCCGAGCTCCTCCATGGTCTCAAGACGTCCGCCGGACCGCACCACGAATCCTTCGCCATTGCGCTCGATGTAGCGCGCGCCGCGGCTGACATTGTTGGTTTCGATCGCCTTGGCGACGTCGGCAAAGGTGAGGCCGAGCGCGATCAGCTTCGCCGCATCGGGATGGACCTGGTACTGCTTGAGATAGCCGCCGATCGAATCGACGCCGGCGACACCCGGCACCATCTTGATCTGCGGCTTGATGATCCAGTCCTGCACCGTGCGCAGATAGGCGTCCTTCTCGACCTCGCTTTGCAGCACCTGGCCGTCCGCCGTCAGGAAGCGGCCGTCGCTCTGCAAGCCTGGCGATCCGTCAGTCTGCGCCTTCTCGCCGGAATAATGGACGGTCCACATGGAGATCTCGCCGAGGCCGGTCGAGGTCGGCCCGATCCGGGGCTCGACGCCCTGCGGCAGGCGCGCGCGCACCTCGGTCAGGCGCTCGCCGACCTGCTGGCGGGCGAAATAGATGTCGGTGGCTTCGCTGAACACCGCCGTGATCTGCGAGAAGCCGTTACGTGACAGCGATCGCGTGCTCTCCAGCCCCGGCGCGCCCGCCAGTGCGGTTTCGATCGGGAAGGTGATCTGCTTCTCGATCTCCGCCGGCGACAGCGCGGGTGCCACGGTATTGATCTGCACCTGCTTGTTGGTGATGTCGGGCACCGCGTCGATCGGCAGTTTCGTCAACGCGAAGCCACCAAAAAACATCAGGACCGCCGCCAGGGCGACGACCACCCAGCGCCGCTGGATCGCAAGACCGATGATGCGCTCAATCATGGCCGTGCTCCGCCTCGTCCTTTTCGACCTCCGCTTTCAGCGTGAAGGTGTTCTGCACCGCGATGGTCTCGCCGGCGGCAAGACCGGTCACGATCTCGATATCGTCATCGTCCTCGCGGCCGGTTCGCACCGACCTCGCCTCGAAGCCGTCGGCGTCGCGGACGAATACGGTCGGTGTGCCCTTGACGGTTTGAATGGCCTTCTTCGAGACCATCACGGCGGACGGGGCTCCGGCGAGCGGGACCTCCGCCGTGACGAAGGTGCCCGGCTTCCAGCGGTGGTCCTTGTTGGGCAGCGTTGCGATCACCCGTGCGTTGCGGGTCTCGCGGTCAAGCAGGGGGCTGACGAAAATGACGTTCGCGCTGGTCTGATCTTCGGTGCCGATGGCACGGATATTCACCGACACGCCTTCGCGGACCGCGCCGATGTCTTCCGGCGAGACGGCCAGTTCGACCCAGATGTCATCGAGATTGACGATGACGTAGAGCTCGCTTTCCTGCCCCTCGCGTCCGATCAGTCCGCCGAGATCGACGCGCCGCTCCGAGATCCGGCCGCTGATCGGCGCACGCAGGAACTGGGTTCGCAGGCTCTCCTGCGGCTGGTTGGGCAGGTCGGCGATCTCGCTCTCCGACAGGCCGAGCGCAAACAACTTCTGCCGCGCGCCGTCGAGCTTGATCTGGGCGTCGTTCGCGGTCAGGCGGGTGCGCAGGAACTCGTTTTCCGACACGATGCGGGTCTCGACCAGCGTCTTCTGCCTGGCATAGAGGGTCTGCTGCAGATCGTTGGTCAGCCGTGCAGCGAGGTATTCGCTCTTGGCGTCGGCCACCTCGCGGCTTTCGATCGCCGCGACGATCTCGCCCTTCTCGACGACGTCGCCGAGACGCTTGCGCAGTTCCGTGACCGTCGCGAGCACCCGCACCGAGACGCGGCCGATGTGGTCGGCGTCGGGGATGAGCGACCCCGGCGCCAGGAAATGCCGCTTCAGCACGCCGCCGCTGGCCTGCGCCAGGGTGATGCGGGCTTCGCGAATCTGGTCTTCGCTCAGCTCGATATGGCCGGGCGCTTCATGCTTGGCCTCGGCTTTCGGCACGTCGGTGGCTGCGGCCTCCTGCGTCCCGGCCGGGAATTTAACCGGCCAGCCGATCGATCCGGCAGCCAGGACGACAAGTGCAATACCGGCGGCTACGCCGGCGAAGAATAGAACAACCCGTTTCATATGCGCCTCTCCGCAGCGCATGCCGATGGCCCTGCGCTGTCGCGACATCGATCTGTGCGAAAGGGTGCGCGCGGCCTGACGGCTGCGGCACACGACCGGTCATGTTGACCGGATCAGGCACGCGGTGGCTCGAATGGAGAGAGGCGATCGGCCGCCTCCGGCAGGGCGATGCTGTCATCGCCGTAGCTATGCACCGCATAAGCGATCGGGAAGGCGGTCTCTTGCGGAGCGACCGAAGCGACATGCGTCAGGCAATGATCGCCGTGAAGCGAAGCCGGATGCGCCGGGGCCTTGCCGCCGGTGTCGTCGATCGACAGTGCGATCGAGGCGACGGGAGCTGCATCGTCATCACGGTCGGAGGTCCAGCCGTGGAAGAACGACAGCACCAGCGCAAGCGAAATCAGTCCCGCGAGCAGGCTGCGCCAGCGGCGCGATCCCGATGCGTGAGCGGAAGACTGAATCATGGTGCGCGAAGCGGCCATGCGCCTTAATTAGCGCCCCGACCGCGCGCATTCAAGTTCGTCTCCGCGACAGATTGGCTACGGATACTATAACGTTACGCGGTGTCCGCGGTTCGACGTATCAGCCATCGGCGCGCCGCAACGACGGCCCAGATCGCTTCGACCAGGCCGAACGGCCAGGCGCCCTGCATGAAACCGTAGGCCGAACCCAGCGCGCACGAGACCGCGAAGGCCAGGATGAACCAGGGGCTGCGGTCTTCGGCTGCGTAGCAGACGAGCATCATGGTCACGGCGAACAATCCGAACAGCGTCAGTGCGTCCATTTCGCGGCAGAACTCCTGTTGTCGCAATGTCGATATCTGAGCAGGCCCGGGATGGCATGGCCATCGCCCGTCGCCGACCGAAAGGATTGCCCGTCAAGCGCGTTGCTGATGGTGAGTTCTGTGCGATCGCGAACTCCTGTGCGAGTTTATAGCCTGGATGAGACGACGCGAAATCCGGGCGCGCGCCAGCCCTTGTGAAGGCTCCCCGGACTTCCCTTCGCTTCATCCCGCTACGCATCGCCGGGCCAGCCGTCACGTCGACGCAACCGGCTACCGCTGTAAGCAAAGGCTTAATGCCTGCGACATAATATCGCTCCGATCGAGGCCTTCGCGCTAACCTTCGGGTAACTATGCGGCTTTTGCCAATCAAGGATCCCGAGCGGTCCTGGCGTCTTATCAAGGCACAATGGAAGAAGGACGCTGAAGGCGTCGGCGAGGATATTGCGACCTTCGGCGGCATGAGCGCCTTTGAGGCGCTGACGGCCAGGGAAGGTGACAGCCAGGGGCTGTATCACCTGACCGACGGAGAACGGGTCCACGCGGTCTGCCAGGTCAGACGTCTCTTGATGAGCCGATATTCGGCGCCGGCGCTCAGCGCGCGCTTCGTCAACGTGTCTCCGATCTACGATCTCGGCATCGCCGGTGCCGGCGATTACGCGCAGATGCTGGTGGCGCTGTTCTCCGGCGTGGTCTGGCTGTCGCGTGACGCGCTGTCGGCCAACCACGTGCGGTTTCTCCTGAAGAGCCCAGGTGACTCGCAATTCTTCGCCGCGCTCAAGGCCGTAACGCCGTTCTCACCGTTCTCGAAATTCACCATCGAAGGCGCGTTGATCGAGTGCAGCCTGAAGGAAGCGACGGCGTCGTCGCTCGCTGCGGCCGCGTCCTGACGATCGTCGTACCGATCGACGTTTTCTGCGCATCCGCCTTAACCGTCCGATAACTGATTTTCCTAACCACCCCTTGGGTTGTGTTCCCGTACAAGAGCACCCGCAGGGGCAGGAAAATGTCGGTTGTCTCAACGAACAGCGTGAAGCCGGAGTACCGGCGGCTGTCGATCAAAGGTGTGTTGCGCGCGATCAGGATGGGCGCCATTCAGTGGCTCGTCCTGAGTGCCGCGCTGCTCGTGCTCGCGATCACGCTCGGTACCGGCTATCTCGCGCTGCAGTTTCGCGAGCGCGCGCTGGAGATGTCCGAGCGCGAGCTCAACAACACCGCGCTGCTGCTGTCCCGGCATTTCGACCAGCAGCTCAGCGATCTCCAGCATATCCACGACGATGTCTTGAACTATCTGCGGTCCGAACAGGTCGAGACCGCCGACCAGTTCGAGAAGAACATGTCGCTGCTGAGTGCGCACGAGATGCTGCGGACGCGGCTGGCGGCGCTGCCGCATGTCGGCGGTCTCAATCTTTTCAGCGCCAAGGGATGGCTGATCAACTCATCCGAGATGTGGCCGGTGCCCGACATCAGCATCGCCGACCGGCGCTATTTCAAGGAATTCACCTCGGGGCGGCCGACATCGCCCGTCATCGTCGAGCCGGCGGTGAGCAAGGTGACCGGCAACTGGACCACGATCTTTGCGCGCAAGATCACCGGGCGTAACGGCGAGATCATCGGCTTCGCCAGCCGCGGCGTCGAGCCCAGTCATTTCGAGGATTTCGTGGGCTCGCTGGCGCTGAACGGCGACACCGTGATCTCGATGATCCATCGCGACGGCACGATCATCGCGCGCTATCCGCAGGACGCCGGCGTGGTCGGCCACAACATCGTCGACCAGCCGCTGTTCCGGAAGGTCATCAGCCTCGGCGGCAACACGTCCGGGCGGTTCGTCGGGGCCTCCGGCGAGGAGAATGTCGGGGCGGTGAAGTCACTGTCGCACTTTCCGATCATGATCCTTGCCACCACACGGACTGCCAGCGCGCTGGAGGACTGGCGCGCCCAGACCAAGCTGCAATTTTGCGCTGCGGTGCTCGCGGTGCTCATCGTCATCATGACGATCTTCCTGATCGTCCGCCAATTGCAGCGACAGCATGATGCGGCCCAGCGCAAGCTGTCCGAGAAAAGCCAGCACCTCGACACCGCGATCAACACCATGGCGCAGGGGCTGCTGCTGTTCGACGCCTCGGCGCGACTGGTGATCTGCAACCAGCAATATATCGAGATGTTCGGCCTATCGCCCGATGTCGCCAAGCCCGGATGTCATCTGCGCGACCTCATCCTGCACCGCGAGGCGACCGGCTCGTTCGTTGGCGATGTCGATGGATACTGCGCCCGATTCACCAATCCTGACAACGACAGGGTCCAGGATGTGGTGATCGATACCCCGGACGGCCGCAGCATCCACCTGATCTACAAGCGTGCGCCGGATGGCGGCTGGGCCACCACGCTGGAGGACGTCACCGACGGGCGGCGCGCGCAGGCGCGGATCGAATATCTCGCGCATTATGATGCCTTGACCAATCTGCCGAACCGCATGCTGTTCCAGCGTCATGCCGAAGAACTGCTGCGCAAGGCCGCCGGGCGCGAATTCGCGATCCACTATATCGACATCGACGAGTTCAAGCGGATCAACGACACGCTCGGTCATCTGATCGGCGACGAATTCCTCCGCGGCGTGGCCGGCAAGCTGCGCCAATCGGTCGGGGCGAATGACTTCATCGCGCGCCTCGGCGGCGACGAGTTCGCGATCGTGCAGCACGACATCGCGTCCGACGACGCTGTCAGCGACCTCGTGGCGCGCATCTATCAGTCGCTGCGCACGCCGTTCGACTGCCTCGGCCATCGGCTCTCGAGCGATGCCAGCATCGGGATCGCGATCGCGCCACGCCACGGCACCGATCTGTTCGAATTGCTGAAATGCGCCGACCTTGCCATGTATGCGGCAAAGGCTGCCGGCCGCCGGACTTATCGTTTCTTCGATCCGGCGATGGAGAAGCAGGCCAATCTGCGCCGCGCATTGGAGGCCGATCTGCGCAGCGCGTTGGCCGAGGGCGGTTTCGAGCTGCACTACCAGCCGCTGGTCGATCTGCGCAGCGACGAGGTGACCGGCTGCGAGGCGCTGCTGCGCTGGCGTCATCCGGTGCGCGGCATGATCTCGCCGGTCGAGTTCATCCCGGTGGCCGAGGAAACTGGATTGATCGAGGAGATCGGGCAGTGGGTGCTGCGCACCGCCTGCATCGAGGCGGCGGGGTGGCCGGCGCATGTGCGCGTCGCCGTCAACGTCTCGCCGATCCAGTTCAAGTCGGAGACGCTGGCGCTCAAGGTTGCGAACGCGCTGGCGGAGAGCGGGCTCGACCCGCGCAGGCTCGAACTCGAGATCACCGAGGCAGTGCTGATCGCCGACGACGATGCGGCGCTGGTCACGCTCGGCCAGCTTCGCGCACTGGGCGTCCACATCGCGCTCGACGATTTCGGCACCGGCTACTCGTCGCTGCAATATCTGCAACGATTTCCGTTCGACAAGATCAAGATCGACCGCAGCTTCGTCAAGGAAGTCACCCGCAATTCGGGCTCGGCGTCGATCATCCGTGCGGTGGTGTCGATCGCCGCCGACCGCAACATGATCACCACCGCCGAGGGCGTCGAGACCGATCAGCAGCGCGACACCGTGCAGATGCTCGGCTGCACGCAAATGCAGGGCTACCTGTTTAGCAGGCCGGTTCCGGCGCAGGACGTCCGGACGCTGCTCGCGGCGGAAGGCGTCGAAAACGCCGCTTGAGTCGGCAGTTCCTTCGACGGCAAGTTCCTAGAAATCGACCGGCTGGCGCGACGAACACGGAACCGAAACCGTGGAACCGCGTTCCCTTGCGGGGCTCGACCGGCAGGCGATCAATGAAAACCGCAATGATGTCCGCGGCCATGCTGCTGTTTGCGTCATGCATGGCAAGCGCGGAAAGTGGCCTTGCGTCCTATTATCGTGGCATCGGCAAGAGTGGCGAGATGACTTGCGCGCACCGCAAGCGGCCATTCGGCAGCATGGTCACGGTGTCCTATCGCGGAAAATCGATCCGCTGTCGCGTCAATGACCGCGGCCCGTTCGTCCGCGGACGGATCATCGACGTCTCGACCACGGCGGCCCGCGCGCTCGGCATCCTTCAGCTCGGCGTTGCGCATGTTGAGATCGAGTAGGGCGTAGCCGGCGCTCGTGGTCAGGACTTGGCCGCTGTCGTCCGCTGCTCGGCGATCGCCTTGCGGAGCGTGCGCGACAGCGCCTCGACCGAATAGGGCTTCTGGATCAGTTCGAAGCCGCTGTGTGCGTTCTCGGCGAGCACGTTGCTGTAGCCGCTGGTCAGCACCACCGGCAGGCCGGGAAAGCGATCGCGGATCACGCCGGCGAGTTCGACCCCGTTCATGCCCGGCATGATCACATCCGAGAACACGAGGTCAGCGGCGAACTCGTTCTCGGAGAGGATCGAGAGTGCCGCATTGGCATTTGCCGCGCGCTTGACCGAATAGCCGAGGTCCTCGAGCAGTTCGGTGGAGAACTGGCCGACATCGTCGTTGTCTTCCACCACGAGGACGCGATAGCCGCGGCCGATCGATGCCTGCTCGATGCCTGCGCTGGCGGCGACCTTGGTGTCGGCCGGGCGCATCGCCTGCGGCAGATAGATGGTGAAGGTCGCGCCGTGCCCGGGCGTGCTGGTGACCTCGATGTCGCCGTCGGATTGCTTGACGAAGCCGAACGCCTGGCTCAAGCCCAGGCCGGTTCCCTTGCCGACCTCCTTGGTCGTGAAGAACGGCTCGAAGATCGCATCGAGATTTTCCGGCGAGATGCCGGTGCCGGTATCCTGGATCGAGACGGTGACGAAATCGCCGCTGCGCGAGGCCTGGGCGCGCAGGGCAGGGATGTTCCTGACCTTCCTGACGCCGATCGTCAGCAAGCCTTCGCCGTTCATGGCGTCACGGCCGTTGACCGCAAGGTTGATCAGCGCGGTCTCGAACTGGCCGATATCGGCGATCGCGAAACAGTCGGGATCCTCGATCCGGACTTCGATGTGAATCCGTCCACCGACCAGTGGGCGGATCAGCTGCGCGACGCTGTCGACTTGCGACCCGACATTGAACACTTCGGGTTTGAGCGGCTGCCTGCGCGCGAATGCCAGCAGTTGCGCGGTGAGCTTGGAGGCGCGCTCAACGGTCTCCGAGATCGCGTCGATGTAGCGGCGGCGCCGTTCATCCGGCAACTCGCGGCGGCGCAGGAAGTCGGTCGCCGAGCGAATGATCGTGAGCAGGTTGTTGAAATCATGCGCGACGCCGCCGGTGAGCTGGCCGACCGCTTCCATCTTCTGCGATTGCCGCAAGGCTTCCTCGCCGCGGCGCCGTTCGGTGATGTCGACGGCCTCCGGCACCGCACCGACGATCGTTCCATGTTGGTCCCGCAGCGGCCGCATCTCGAAGTCGAAATGGCGGTCACCGATCGGCAGCCGCAGCGGCAGTTCGGACTTGACGTCCTCGCCGCGCATTGCCGTGGTGAAGGCATCCCTGATCGTTTCCGGCGCGCCTTCGGTCGCGCTGAACCAGGGCGTCTCCCAGAACGGCTTGCCGACGACATCGGCGGCGCCGGCGCGAATGCCGGCCAATGCGGTGCGGTTGGCGTAAAGCAATTCGCCGTCCTGGTTGAGCAGCCCCTGATGTTGATGGCTGGTCTCCAGGATCGCGCGCATCTGCGCCTCGCTGGACTCGAGCTGCGCGGTGCGTTCTGTGATACGCCGCTCCAGCGACTCGTTGAGCTTGCGCAGCTCGATCTCGGCCTGCTTGGCGGCGGTGATGTCGTGGGCGACGCCGATGAAGCCGATATGCTTGCCGTTCGGATCCCAGCGCGGCTGCGACTCCGAGCGTAGCCAGCGCCAGTCGCCGGCGGCGTTTCGATAGCGGGCCTCGAGCACGAATGGCTTCAGCGACAGCTCGCCGGTGATCTGCTCTTGCAGGATCTTGGGCAGATCGTCCGGATGCAGCGCCTTGCGCCAGTCGAACACGATCGCTTCCTCGAACGGCAGTCCGAGGAAATCGAGATAGGCCTGGTTGGCGAAGGAGCGGGTGCGGTCCAGCTTGGTCACCCAGATCGGGACCGGGGCGCTGTCGGCGATCAGGCGGAAGCGTTCCTCGCTTTCGCGCAGGGTCTCCTGCGCCAGCATCTGGTCGGTGACGTCGAGATCGGCGCCGACCAGCCGCAGCGCGCGGCCGCTGCGGTCGCGCTCGATCTTGGCGACGACGCGGATCCAGCGGTTCTCGCCATCGTTCGGCCGGACGATGCGGTACTCCGCCGTGTAGTCCTCGCCGCCGGATTTGAGCACGCCGAACAGGTGGCGGATGGTGCGTTCGCGATCGTCGGGATGGATGCGCGCGACCCAGTTCTCGTAGGTCTCGTTGACCTCTTCCGGCGGCAGGCCGTGTACCAGCAGATATTCGGGAGAGCGGCGGTTGCGCACGCCGTCGCGGAAATCGATCTCGAGCCCGCCGACCCGGGCGATGCGCTGAATTCGCGCCAGCTCCGCCTCGCGCTCGAGCAGCTCGCGATGGGCCCGGTCGCGCTCGCGTGCGATCTCCTCAAGGTGCTGCCGCAGCCGTTCGGCTGCCGCCGCTTCGGGGAGCACATCAGAGGGATCGGAAGGGGTCATACGCGCCGGCAACCTCTTGGCGCAGTGTCACACAGGACGAGGCGGCTTTGCCAGCCTGATTTGCGGCGATCTCTGCTCTTCACTCGCTCGTCACTTGTGCTTCATTTGCCCTTCGGTGGACGGCAATTATAGGCCCGGCGGAACCCGGCGGCCTGCGCATCCTCCTCGGAGCAGAACCAGCGATCCGGATTGCCGAGGCCCGGGTAACTGCGGCAGGCCTGCAAATGATAGATGCCGACATTGCCGGTGACGCGGGCACGCACCGCGTACTTGCCCTTGATGTTGCAGCTTGCCGGCATCGGCAGGTCGGCGGGAAACAGCGCGTCGCGGATCTGCGTGTCGCGATCGGCCGGGCAGGCGGTGCCGAGCAGGGTGCCATCCTTCTTGCCGAGACGAAAATCGCGCGGCGCCACGAAGCATCCCTTCCAGAGGCCCACGCGATTGTCCCTGGCGGTGGCTTCATCCGGCTTGAATCGGCCAGTGGCCGAGCTCTCGACATTGAGGGCGTAACCCTTCTGAATCATGACCTGGCTGAGGCTGGTCGGGTCGCCCTCGAGCTTGCAGACGCCGAGCCGGCGCTTCTTGAAGCTGGGGTCGACGCCGATATCGTCGCAGTGAACCTGCTTGCCGCCGATCAGTCTCGTCAGCTGGTCGCGCGCTTCGATCCCGCAGGTCCAGACGTCGGCATGCTCGTCGATGCAGAGTTGGTCGACCGCCGGCGCGTCGATGCCGTCGAGCCGGTAGGTGGTGTTGCCGAGCTGAACGGTGCCGGCGTCCTTGACGATCGCCGTGGCCGAGAAACCAGGGCTCGCCGACAGGCATGTCAGGAGAAGGGTCGTGATGACCGGATGACGAAACCGCATGTTCTCACTTCGGATCTTTGGCGGGCAGCCGGACTTCTAGCACATGCAGGTACGATCCAACCAAGGACTGTTCGCGAGAAGAGACAGATGCGTGCGCACCGTCACAGCCTGACAGGCGTTCCGCGACGTAGAACGGCCAGATGCCTCCATGGAAGGGATGCACATGGCCGAGTTCATCATCAACATCCTCGCCGACTTCATCACCGACATCTGGACCCTGCAATGCCTCGCGCGCTGGCGGAAGAAGAAGGCGCCCCAAGAGGCAGCGTCCGATCAAAGATCCGATTGACTCGATAGGAACAAAATAGGAACATGATGCATCAACTGAATCCCGGATACTCCATGATGTCTGCACGGCCCGAATCTGACGACGATGACGGGCTGGAAGGCGCTGTCGATCAGGCCATTTCCGCCTGCGGCGGGGACTTGCGCGCTACCATCCGGGCGCTGATCGTGGCCAATGAATTCCTGGAGAACGAGGTCAGCGAGCTGATGAAAGCCGTGGCCAAGGCCTATTCGCGCGGCCGGTTCAAGACCTATTCGGGCTGAGATACTCCTCAGGCTACCGCCGCGGACCGGCGAAGCACCGGGGAGGTCCTGCATTAGACCGTTGCCTCCGGGGCAATTTGCTGTACCAACGGAGTGGTTACGCCCAATCGCCCGTGCCAGATTGCGCGGGGAGGAATCCTGCCAACAGCCCAAGTCCTAAAAAGCCCAAGCAAGAAGAGCATGTTCAAACGAATTCTGATCGCCAACCGCGGCGAGATCGCCTGCCGGGTCATCAAGACTGCGCGCCGTATGGGGATTGAGACGGTCGCCGTCTACTCCGAGGCCGACCGCGACGCGCTGCATGTCGAGATGGCCGACGAGGCCGTGCTGATCGGTCCGCCGGCTGCGGCCGAGAGCTATCTGTTGATCGACAAGATCGTCGAGGCCTGCCGCAAGACCGGCGCGCAGGCGGTGCATCCCGGCTACGGCTTCCTGTCCGAGCGCGAGGCGTTTCCGCGCGCGCTGGAGGCCGCCGGCATCGTCTTCATCGGTCCGAACCCCGGCGCGATCGCCGCGATGGGCGACAAGATCGAGTCCAAGAAGGCGGCTGCGAAGGCCAAGGTCTCGACCGTGCCCGGTCATCTCGGCGTGATCGAGGACGACAAGCACGCGGTCCAGATCGCCGACGAGATCGGCTATCCCGTGATGATCAAGGCCTCTGCCGGCGGCGGTGGCAAGGGCATGCGCATCGCGCATTCGAAGGGAGAGGTCGCTGAAGGCTTCAACCTCGCCAAGGCCGAGGCGAAGGCGTCGTTCGGCGACGATCGCGTGTTCATCGAGAAATTCATCGTCGATCCCAGGCACATCGAGATCCAGATCCTCGGCGACAAGCATGGCAACGTAATCTATCTCGGCGAGCGCGAATGTTCGATCCAGCGCCGCAACCAGAAGGTCATCGAGGAGGCGCCGTCGCCGCTGCTCGACGAGACCACCCGCCGCAAGATGGGCGAGCAGGCCGTCGCGCTGGCCAAGGCCGTGAACTACGATTCGGCCGGCACCGTGGAGTTCGTCGCTGGCCAGGACAAGAGCTTCTACTTCCTGGAGATGAACACCCGCCTGCAGGTCGAGCATCCCGTTACCGAACTGATCACCGGCATCGACCTCGTCGAGCAGATGATCCGCGTCGCCGCCGGCGAGAAGCTCGCGCTCGCGCAGAAGGACGTCACCTTGACCGGCTGGGCGGTGGAGTCCCGCGTCTATGCCGAGGATCCGTTCCGCAACTTCCTGCCGTCGATCGGCCGCCTCGTGAAGTACCGCCCGCCGGCCGAAGCCAGCCATGACGGGATCACCATTCGCAACGACACCGGCGTGCAGGAAGGCGGCGAGATCTCGATCTATTACGACCCGATGATCGCCAAGCTCGTCACTCACGCCCCGTCGCGCGCTGCCGCGATCGAGGCGCAGGCGACCGCGCTCGACGCCTTCTATGTCGACGGCATCAGGCACAACATCCCGTTCCTGTCGGCGTTGATGAATCATCCGCGCTGGCGCGAGGGACGGCTCTCGACCGGCTTCATCGCTGAGGAATTCCCCAAGGGATTTTCGGCGCGCGCGCCCGAGGGCGAGATCGCTCGGCGGCTTGCGGCAGTCGGCGCCGCGATCGATCATGTGCTGGGCGAACGCAAGCGGCAGATTTCCGGCCAGATGGGCGGCCGCGTGGTGCAGCGCGAGCGCCGCCGCGCGGTGTGGCTCGATCGCGCCGAGATTGCGCTCGACGTCGCGCGCGAGGATGACGCCATCGCGGTGCGCTTCGTCGGCGCCGACGGGCTGCCCGGCAATCCGCACAATCTGGTGTCGAGTTGGGCGCCGGGCGAGCCGGTCTGGCAGGGCACCATCGACGGCAATTTCGTCGCCGTGCAGGTGCGGGCGATCAACAACGGCTTCCGCCTCGCGCATCAGGGTTTCGAGGTGCCGGTCTATGTCTTCACCGAGACCGAGGCGACCTCGGCGCGGCTGATGCCGGTGACCTCGGCGGCCGACACCGGCAAGAAGCTGCTGTGTCCGATGCCGGGTCTCGTGGTCTCGATCGCGGTGACCGAGGGCCAGGAGGTCAAGGCCGGCGAGACGCTCGCGGTGGTCGAAGCCATGAAGATGCAGAACGTGCTGCGCGCCGAGCGCGACGGCACGGTGAAGAAGATCCACGCCACCGCCGGCGCCACGCTCGCGGTCGACGCGCTGATCCTGGAGTTCGCATAGATTCATCATTGCGAGCGCAGCGAAGCAATCCATCTGACCGCGCAAGCGTATGTGAGAGATGGATTGCTTCGTCGCTTCGCTCCTCGCAATGACGTCGAGGGAAACAACAACATGGCCTTCCGCAAACGCCGCGAAGCTCTGCGATCCATCCTCAACGGATCGAGCTGCATTCGGCCGGGCTCGGTTTATGATGCGACCTCGATCCGGATCGCGGAAGATCTCGGCTTCGAGCTCGGCATGTTCGGCGGCTCGGTGGCCTCGCTCGCCGTGCTCGGCGATCCCGACATTGCACTGATCACGCTGACCGAGTTCGCCGAGCAGATCCGCCGGATGTCGCGTGCATCGACGCTGCCGGTGCTGGTCGATGCCGACCATGGCTACGGCAATGCGCTCAACGTTCGCCGCACGGTCCAGGAAGTGGAGGCCGCCGGTGCCGCCGGCCTCACCATCGAGGACACGCTGCTGCCGCAGGCGTTCGGCGAGGCCAAGACGCAGCTGATCTCGTGCGAGGAGGGCGTCGGCAAGATGAAGGCCGCGCTCGACGGCCGCAGCGATCCATCGCTCGTCATCCTGGGCCGGACCGGCGCCGCCTCGATCACCAATCTCGACGACGCGATCGCGCGCGCGAAGGCCTATCAGGCGGTCGGCGTCGACGGCTTGTTCTTCACCGGCATCAAATCCCGTGGCGAATTGGAGGCGCTGTCGGCCGCGACGACGCTGCCGATCGTGCTCGGCGGCGCGCCGGAGGAGATGACCGCGCCGGACTATCTGGCGAGCCAGCGCGTCAGGATCGCACTACAGGGCCATGCGCCGTTCGCTGCCGCGACCCAGGCCGTCTACGAGACGTTGAAGGCGCTGCGCGAAGGCACTTCGCCGAAGAACCTCAAGGGTATCGCATCGTCCGAACTGACCGGTCGCGTGATGCGCGAGGCCGAGACCAGGGCGCGCAGCGGCGAGTTCCTCGGCCTGAAGAAGTGAGCGGTGTGATCCGCCACGTCACGATCACCGGACGCGTCCAGGGCGTCGGCTATCGCGCCTGGGTTCGCGAACATGCGAACGCGCGCAGCCTCGAAGGCTGGGTCCGCAACCGCCGCGATGGCAGCGTCGAGGCGGTGTTCGCCGGTCCCGACGGCGTCGTCGCCGACATGATTACGGCATGCGGCCGCGGCCCGATCTCGGCGCGCGTCGACCGCGTGCGGGAAGATGCCGGCACGTCCGATTTGTTGAATCTGCGCGGGGCGGGTGAGCGGTTCGCCTTCCTGCCGACGGTCTGACCTGCCACAACGCCATCCATCTCACCGTCGACGACGTTTGCGGCCGAACGGCCTTTGGCGGCTCTTGACTTCCAGTCCGAATAATCTGATATTTCTGTTATGACAGAAATAACAGCTAAGAAGAAACTTCCTGCCGTCGTCGAACGCTTCATCCTGCATTGGGGCGACATGGGCGACGAATGGGGGGTCAACCGCTCGGTCAGCCAGATCCACGGGCTGCTCTATCTCGCCGAGGCGCCGATGACGGCGGAGGACATCGCCGACACGCTCGGCATGGCGCGCTCCAACGTCTCCAATTCGATCAAGGAGCTGTTGTCCTGTGGCCTGATCCGGCGGGTACCGATCCTCGGCGACCGTCGCGACCACTTCGAGGCCGAGACCGACATCTGGGAGGTCGCGGCGAAGATCGCGGCCCGGCGCAAGGAGCGCGAGATCGATCCCGCGCTCGCCGCGCTGCGCGCCTGCGTCTCCGACGCTGCCGACGATCCCACCATCAGTCCGCTCGCCAGCAAGCGGCTGAAGGAGATGCTGACATTCACCGAACTGGTCGACCGCTGGTACTCGCAGATGCTGAACGTGCCGCGGCCGCGTCTGGTCGCGCTGATCAAGCTCGGCGAGAAGATCGTGAGTTTCCTGCCCACAGGCAGAGCCAAATAGGGGCCACGGCGTAACGGGAGTGTGCGATGGCGTCAGCGAGGATACCCACCTTAAAGACAGCGCCGGCTTCCGATACCAAACTGCTCGATGACCGTCGCTTCCGCGCCTTGCTGTCGGACGAGGATTGGGGCCGGCTGCCGGTTGCGATCTGGCGGCGGTTCTCGACGCGCGTCGAGGACGGCAACACCGTCGTCTATGTCGGCGAAGTCGAAGAGGCCTCGAGCAGTCGCGCCGGCTGGTGGCTGGCGCAGGTTGCACGGCTGATCGGCGGACCGCTTCCGACCGGCAACGAGATGCGCGTGCCGATGATCGTCACGGTCACCGAGAACGCTGCGAGCGGCGGCCAGATCTGGACCCGCATCTGTGCCCGCCGCAACGGCTTCCCGCAGGTGATTCATTCCGCCAAGCGCTTCGCCGGTCCGACCGGGCTCGAAGAGTATGTCGGCTTCGGCATCAGCATGGCGCTTGGGATCTCGGTCGAGCACGAGGCGCTGGTGTTTCGCAGCGTCGGCTATTCGCTGCAACTCGGTCCGTTCCGGCTGGCGCTGCCCGAATGGCTCACGCCCGGCGACCTCACGGTGACTCATTCCGATCTCGGCTGCGGCGACTTCCGCTTCACGCTGGAGATCATCCACCCGCGTTTGGGCCGGCTGCTGCGGCAGTCCGCCGTGTTCAGGGAGGCCTCGTCATGACACCGCTGCTATGGACCCTGGTCGCGATCCAGATCGCGATGGGCGCGTTCGACACCTTCTATCACCACGAGTTCACCGAGCGGCTGGCGTGGCGTCCGTCGCAGCGTCGTGAGCTGCAACTGCACAGCCTGCGCAACATGCTCTATGCGCTGCTGTTCCTGGTGCTCGGCTGGCTCGAGGTGCACGGCGTTCTCGCGATTGCCGTGCTGGTCGTGCTGGTCGTCGAGATCGTCATCACCCTGCTGGATTTCGTCGAGGAGGATCTAAGCCGCAAGCTGCCGCCGAGCGAGCGGATCAATCACACGCTGCTGGCGATCAATTATGGCGCGATCCTCGTGCTGCTGGTGCCGGTGCTGATCGGCTGGGCCATGCAGCCCACCGCCGTCGTGCCGGCCTATGCCGGTGCCCTGAGTCTGTTTGCGACCGCCGCGGCGGTCGGTGCGGCACTGTTCGGTGCGCGCGACGTTGCCGCGTCGCGACGCCTCGGGCGGATGGCAAGCCGGCCGGCCGCGATGCTGGTCGAGAAATTGCCGGCGCGGCAGACCGTGCTGGTCACCGGCGCGACCGGCTTCATCGGCAGCCGCCTGGTCGCGGGTCTCACCGCATCGGGTCATCAGGTGATCGCGTTGATCCGCAACCCGGCCAAGGCCGAGACGCTGCCGCCGCCGGTGACGCTGATCACCAGCCTCGACCAGTTGCCCGCCAGCTCGACGATCGATGCCATCGTCAATCTGGCCGGCGAACCGATCGGCAACGGCCTGTGGACCGAGGCCAAGCGGCGCAAGATCATCGCCTCGCGTGTCGACATGACCGCTGATGTCGTCAAGTTGATCGCGCGCCTCGAACGCAAGCCGCAGGTCTTGGTCAGCGGCTCGGCGATCGGCTGGTACGGGCTCTGGCAGGACCAGGTGCTGACCGAGTCGGCGAAATCCCATGCCTGCTTCAGTCACGAGCTATGCGAGGCTTGGGAGAATGCAGCCAGACCCGCCGCCGATCACGGTGTGCGCGTGGCTTATTTGCGAATCGGTCTCGTGGTCGGCACCGATGGCGGCTTCATCACGCGGATGCTGACGCCGTTCGAGTTCGGGCTCGGCGGCCCGCTCGGCTCGGGCAGGCAGTGGATGTCGTGGATCGAGCGCGACGATCTGGTGCGCCTGATCGCCCATGTGATTGCGAAGCCCGAGCTCTCCGGTCCGATCAACGCGACGGCGCCGATCCCGGTGACCAACACGAAATTCACCGAGGAGCTCGGACGCCGCTTGCACAGGCCCGCGATCTTCCGCGTGCCTGCCGCGCTGCTACGCACCATCGGTGGCGACTTCGCCGACGAACTCCTGCTCGGCGGCCAGCGCGTGCTGCCGAACAAGGCGCTCAGCAATGGGTTCGTGTTCCGACACGAGACGCTGCGCAGCGCGTTCGAGGCGATCTTGTAGAGGAGAGCGGGATGTCCAGCGTCTGTTCCCGGGCATTCGGAGGGTGGCTTGCCGCGTGTGGGGCCGCGACGGCGGTTTCCTCCGGCTTCGAGATGATCGTCGTTGTGATCGGGGTAAGCCGAAGTCCGCCGTCGCCAATTTTTCTAACCGGTTCGATAGTTCCGCTTCTCGTGCTCATCGACTTTATCTTCATCTGCTTGTTGTCAGCGATTCCATCAGCCATCGTCATCTGCTTGAGTGAAAAATTCCGGGTGCGCTCAGTCGTTTTCTTCGGCTGCGCAGGTGCGGTGATTGGAGCTGTTTGCGTTGGCTTCTTCGATCGGGTCACCGCAGCATGTGCGCGGGGGCAGGGTGGCCCGATCGATCAGCCATTCGCGATATGGACATCGGGCGCTGCCGGAGTGTTCGTTGTGGCCGGACTTGCTGCGGGTGTGACGTATTGGTTCATCGCCGCAAAGGCCTCGCTTCGGAGCATCGCCTCTGAGCCGGTATGACTCGTTTGACCGAGCGCTTCGGATAGGCCGCGGAACGTGACGTCGCCGGTCTTGTCGAAAAAGCGGAGCGAGTCCTACGCAGTCGCTTCCGGCAGGCGCGCCGCGATATCTCCAAACACCTCGGAAAACGCCTGCCGGAGCGCGATGTCGACATCGGCCATCGTGACCGGCAGCCCGAGATCGATCAGCGAGGTGACGCCATAGCGCGGATCGACCACGCCGCAGGGCACGATCGCCTGGAAGTGCGATAGCTCAGGCTCGACATTGATGGCGATGCCGTGGAACGAGACCCAGCGGCGCAGCCGCACGCCGATCGCGGCGATCTTGTCCTCAAAGCCCGGCCCCTTGTCCGGCCGTTTCACCCAGACGCCTACGCGGTCCTCGCGGCGCTCGCCGCGGACGTTGAAGGCAGCCAGGGTACGGATGATCCATTCCTCCAGCGAGGCGACGTAGGCGCGCACGTCCGGCCGACGCCGCTTGAGGTCGAGCATGACGTAAGCCACGCGCTGGCCCGGACCGTGATACGTGACCTGGCCGCCGCGGCCGCTCTGGAAGGTCGGAAAGCGCGGGTCGAGCAGGTCGTCGGCCTTGCCGCTGGTGCCGGAGGTGTAGAGCGGCGGGTGCTCCAACAGCCAAACCAGCTCCGGTGCCTCGCCCGCAGCGATGGCGGCGACCCGTGCATCCATCGTGGCGAGAGAATCCGGGTAGGGCACCGCCTGGTCGGAAATCCGCCATTCGACCGCGCCGCCGCCCGCAGGGCGTGCAAACGTTGTCAGATCGAGGCTTTGGCGGTCGTTAACCATTAGCTAACCCTAACGTGGTCAGGTGAACTCACAATTTAGTTCCCGTTCGGCGGTTCAGAAGTGCCCACCCTCGATAAAGTCAGCGTAGATCTCATGGTGGTCCTCGGCACCACCACCATGCCGATTCACCAGGTCATGCGGCTGTCCCGTGGCGCCATCATCGAACTGGATGCCACCGAGGCCGACGAGGTCAAGATCCTCGCGAACAACCTGCCGGTCGCGAGCGGCGTGGTATTGGTCGACCGCAACCGGATTGCGGTCGAGGTCAAGCAAATGCTGCCGAAATCTCCCGGGGTTCGCAGTTAATTCAAGCATCAAGCCGCTTGTCCCTGCATCCGTGATTTGTTACATGGCCCCGTCGATGCGGCGGCGCCTTAGGGTTCCATCCGACATCCTTAGCGCTCGTGGCGGAATTGGTAGACGCGCTGCCTTGAGGTGGCAGTGGGTAACACCGTGGGGGTTCGAGTCCCTCCGAGCGCACCACCCCCAGAATTTGCATTGAAATCGTTACGGTTTTGGTTCCGGCGCGGCCCGATATGGGCGTGGTGGGAACCCTGGATGTTGGGGTTTGGCGTCCGGTTCTGGCTCGCGCAGAAGCCCACCACCATGCCGCGGCCTGCGTTGAATCGCCCACAGCGATTCTTCCGCTCGAACTCCCGATCGCCTGTTCGGCTTTGGCCGCTCGAGCCTGATCAGACAGGGGCGTTGGCTCAGCGCCGCCACCATCGCCTGAAGTAGAAAAACAATATTGCGCCGGCGATCGCGGGGCCGCCGGGGACCGGCAGCAGGGCGAGCGCGGCCAGGATCACCAATGCGGTGACGAACCACGGTGGCCTTTTCCTGCCAGGTGCCGTCGCCGGGCCTGCCGCGGGGGCAGGCTGCGGGCCGGCTGCGTGCGTCGCACCCGCCGGTGGAGGCGGAACATTGGGCATGCGCGACGGGCTGGGCGCTGCCGTGCGCGCTTGCGCAGCCCGCTTCTTTTCGTCCTGCCGTGCCAGCGCGACCAGCACTGGGTCCGGCGCTGGCGGTGGGCGCTCCGCGGGTGCCCATTGTCGGCCAGGCGGCATCTGGCCGGTGGCCGCGGCCTTGCGGAATGCGGCGCGGGTCGGGCGCCGCGCGGAGCGCGTTGGCGCGTATTGCGCGGCGAGGCGTTGCGCACGCTGAAGCAGCGGCGTGCCGCTCGCAGGATCCACCATCACGGCGAAATGGCCGAAGCCGAGCAGCGAGCGGATCACGTCCTTGCCGGGGCCGAAATGCTTGCCCTCCGGCCCGTGGCGCTCGACCTGCTGCAGCACGGCGCGGTAGCGGCGCAACAGGTCGCGCGGCACCGCCGCCGCCTCGTTCACGGTGAGGCCGGTAACCTCCTGGCGCGACGAGCGGCGCATCACGCGCGTCTTGTCCGGATGGATATTGAACCCTTCGGCCCCGACGATACCGTGCACGGCCTTGAGCAGTGTCCCGATCTTTTTCACCGCTTCGCCCGAGCCGGAGAAGGTCAGGTCGTCGGCGTAGCGGCTGTAGACGAAGCCGAGTGTCCGCGCGAGGCCGACAAGGCGCCGGTCGAGTTTGCGGCAGATCAGGTTGGTGATCGCCGGGCTGGTCGGCGCGCCCTGCGGCAGCAGCCGCGGGCCGTCGGCGATGAAATGGCGCTCGCCATCGAGCGACACTTCGTCGACCATCGGCTCGGTGCACAGCAGCGCAAGCGGGATCGCGACCGCCTCCGTGTAGCCCAGCGCCTCGAACAAACCCTTGACGCGAGCATAGGTCAGGGTCGGGAAGAAGTCCTTGAGATCGAGATTGATCACCACGTCGCGGCCGACATGGTTGCGCGCATTGGTCAGGATGGAACGCTCAGGCGCAAATCCATGCGCGGCATCATGCAGCGGCACCCGCGCGAGAATGTTGTCGAGCACCCAGTACTGCGCGCGCTTGAGGCGCGGCATCGGCGCCGAGATCAACCGCTCGCCGCCGCTCTTCTTGGGGATCGTGAAGCGCTGGTAGTGATTGACCGAGGCCACTTTCCTGTTGAAGGCGAGGAAGCGCAGCTCACCCAGCGGCACGCCCATCGCGTCGGCCAGCGCCTTGGCATCGGTGAGCGGGGGCAGGCCATCGCGCAGGGGCGTGGCGGTGGTGTGGGTATGAAGGCCGTGCGAGACGTCCTCGCCGAGATAGAGCACATCGCGCTTGCGCCGATCGTACCAGGCAAAGGCCCGGCTTTGTCGTGCCTCGGCGTTGCGACGCTTGGTCTCCTGCCGCCGCGCCATCGCCTCGGCCTTGCGGCGCTTGTGCATTTCCTTCAGCGCCCGCGCGGGATCACCGAGCGTGGCGTTCTGGCGCTGCAACTCGGTAAGCTCGCGCATCGCATCGGCGCGGGCGCGGATCACCTCCGCGGCGGGCGCCGGTGCGTCTTCGCCGTCGGGCCAGAAACCGAGCCGGATCATCTCTTCGAGGATGACCTCGTCCTTCGACGACTGGCGGATGCGGTCGTAGAGTTCCTGACGCGTCAGCGTGCCCGGAGCAACGGTCTCGTTCACGCGGCCGGCCCTCCGGTCAGGAGTGTGGCGGAGTCGCGGAGGGGGATCGGAAAGGGCGCAGGCCGGATTGCCTTCGTCTCTTCTAAGAACTGGATCGATCCACTCGACGCCGGGGCGTCCACCCGTACGCAATTGGGTTCAAAGAACCCATTCTGCGATTGCGTACGGGTGGACTGCCCCGGCCCAGTGAAGATCGGGCCAGTGACGCATGCGTGGTCATGGTGCAAGGACGGCGATACGCCGCCCGGGTTGCAAGGTCCTGACCGGCCTGCGCCCTTCCGAATGCAGTGATACGCGAATTGTCGCCGGAGATTCAAGCCGGCTCTGGCGCTCGAAGCTTTCATGTCACTCATGCGATGGCGGGTCCGTCCTGGGCGACGCCCTCGACTTGCGAATGGAAGATCCGGCGCAGCGCGAGCATGTGCTCGCAAGGACCGCGCATCATCTTGTTGTGGCCGTAGAAGTGACAGCTGCATCGCGCCTCGATGAGACGGTCGTCCTCGTCGATGACGAGGTTCACCTGCTCGGTGCGGGCATTGTCGAGCACGCTGCCGCTGATGGCGCGAGCGCCCTGGTTGCGATCGATGCTGCCGATCGTCACCAGGTTGGCGTCGATCAGGCGATCGGCCTTCTCCTCCTGCGCGCTCGAGAAGCGCAACTGGGCCGGCGACAACGGCTCGCGCGTCAGCTCGCGCAGACGGTACAGCGACTTGTCGAGATCGAACATGGCGCGCCCGGCCTGGGTGTAGGCCGTCAGCGCCGCGTGCACGAGCGTCTGGTCGACGCCGGTCTGTCGTGCCAGCTCGGCGGCGCTCGCCGCGTGGGACTTGCCGAGCGCCGCGAAAACACGTTGCGCGGTGTCGTTGTCGACCTTGTGGCGCGGCGCGAGCAAATCGAATTGTCCGGCGGACGACCAGTCATTCGCGGTCCAGCCCGACAGGCCGAGCGTGAAGCGCAGGCCGCCGAAGTCGACGACGAAGAACGACGGCAGGCCACTCCCGGTCAGGTGCACCCGCACCGAGCGCGCCAGGGGCAGCGCCCGCCCGAGGATCGCCAGCCGCCGCCGGCCCCAGATGCGGATCTCGGCGGCTGAACTGCCGCGATAGATCGAGCGACGGAACGTGAGTCGCTCGCCCCATGGCTCGATCACCACTTCCACCGGCGCGTCCGGCTTCAGCACGAACCGCAGCGAACGCGGGCCGGCCTTCTCCTTCTTCTGCGCGAGGCGGGTGAGGATGTTGGCCATGTCCACGGGATGCAGGTCGAATACATGCGCCGGCAGGGTCATGGCGCTCGACACCTGCAGGAAGCCGCGCACCCAGCTATCCGGCAGGTCGATCTTCTCCTCGCGGAAGTCGAGCTCGTCGCCGGTCTGCACCTCGAACCCGGTGGGGTCGATGGTGAGCGTGGTGTCGCGATAGGAGCGGATTTTCTGGAATTCGTCGTAGAGCGCGTGGCTATAGTCGATATTGGTGGTGCCGAAAGCCATCTCGCCGAGGTTCTCGAACACGTCGTGGTCGCACGACAGCCGCCCGTAGCTCGATTCGTCGAGGCTGAAGCACTCGAAGAAGATCTCGTCCGGGTGCACTGTTATGACCGGATCGAGCACGATCCAGGCGTCGCGGTTCTGCTTGTAGAGGTAGTTGAAATAGGATTGCCGCGCCGCCCAGAACGGCTTCATCAGCCGATCGCGCTCGCGGTCGAAGCCGCGGATGCGGTCCTGCAATTCCGCGATGCGCGGCCTGATCGCCGCGGACTGCGTTGTCGCCTCGGCGAGGAAGTTGGCCTCGTTCTGCTTCAGCCACTCGAAATAGGCGGTGCGGTCGCGCGGCTTGAAGCGCAGGTCCGAGACGACGACATGATGCAGCGCGGAGATCGCCTCGCGGAATGCGAGGTGACGCGCGACCTTGCCGGTGAAGAACGTCGGCTGACGCAGCGTGTCCGGCGCGAAGGCGAACGACGATGAGGCGGCGTCGGACGAGGCGCTGGTGCTGCCGAGAAATCGATATGCGAAATTCATGCGGCGGTTCCGCTGGTTTGCGAGCCGCCGCCCGGCGCCGTGCGACCGGCGCGGGCCACGGTGATGGGCAGCGCGAGATCCGGCCAGGCATGCGCGACGTCGCGCAGGATGATCAACGCGGGCGCCTTGTCACGCAGGGTCACGCTGAGCGTGAAGTCGTGCAGGAGCTGTGCGATCGCGGCCGCGCGATCGCGGTGCGCCAGCGCCTCGTTGCGCAGTGCCGTGAAGATCCGGTCCTTGGCGATACGCCCGCGGTTGATCTGCATCAGGATGATGCGGGCCTGGGTGAGGAACTTGGCGAAGATCGTCGCATCCGCCAGCGACTGGCCGGTGATCAATTCGGTGACAAAGAGATGGAAGCTGCCGGAAGGGTGCTCCAGCACGCGCCCCAGCACCTCGGCGATATCGCCGTCGGCGAGGCTGCGCCGCAGCAGCAGGCGGGCGCCGTCCTGCACCGCCGGTACGGTCGAGTCCGCCATGACGGCCAACGCGGCCGCGGGCAGCGCGTCGCCGGGCCAGGCGGTGAGGCGGTTCACCGCGGTCGTTCGTACGTCGTCCCACTCGCTCTCGACCAGCAGCACGGCGTTCTGCGGGTCGGCGCGGAAGCGGGCCTCGTCAGCTTCAAAGGCATGAAGCGCGAAGCGGCGCACGGCGGCGAACGGATGGTTGCCGAGGCGCGCAAGCTGCCGGATCGAGAAGTGCGACGGGGCGCGGCTCTCCAACAGTGTCGCGCCCAGCATGCGGGCGCCGCCGGCACGTGCCTGCAACAGGCGCCAGAGCGTACCATCGTCGATGCCGGCCGCGGCCTGCGGCAAGGCTTCGACGAACAGCGTCACCATGTCGGCGGCATGGCCTTCGACCGGCTCGGCGCGGAAGAAGCCGGCCATCAATGCGTCGCGCAGCCGGATGGCAAAAGCTTCATCGGTCGCCGCAAGACGCGCGACAAGCGGACGGGCGGCCGCGCGCAGCCCGGCATGGGCGCCGGTGGCCGCCAGGGTGATGCCATCGCGATGCTGCGCAAGCGCTGCGTCGTCGAGCCGCGCCAGCAGGCGCATCGAGGCGATGCGGATCTCCGGCGCATCGGCCTGCAAGATGGCCTGCCAGAATGCTTCCGGCAGGTCGCCGGGCTGCGTCGGCGTCACGGCGATGAGCTGGATGCTGGCCGCCTGCACGTCGGGGCTGGCGTGGCCGGTCAGGCCTTCGATCACCTCGGGCTCGAGGGGGCAGTCGCGATCTGGCCATAGCTGAGGCAGCAGCGCGAGAGCCGCGGCGAGGCCGGCGCGCTGCAGGGCGTCAAGTTCTGCCGGTAACTGCGCGAGCCAGGCCGCGAACGCCTGCGTTGCGCTGGCGCGCTGCTCTCGTGCTGGCGCGCGATCGCGCAGCCAGTGGCGAGCGCGGCCTTGCACGTCGTCGTACGGGCTCGTCAGCGCGGCGCGAGCAAGCGCGGGGTTGGCCCACGGCCAGTCGGCGCGATCGTCGATGGCGCGGATCGCCAGATCGCGCATCTCAGATGCCGTCGTCTCGAGCAGTGCGGCGATCAACGCCGCATCGGCCCTGCCGGCATCGATCAGACGCCGCGCGATCGCGGTCGCGAGCGTAGTGACTTCCGGATAGGGCGAGGCCAGCAGGCCGCCGATCGCGGCGATATCCATCGCATCGGGGCGTGCTGGACCCTCACGCAGTGCTTCGGCCGCGAACCGCGCCGCCGCATGATTGCGCGCCAGCGCCGCGACGCGCAGCAGCCGCTGCGGCTGGGCATCCCATAGCGCGGGGAACGCTTCCTCGCGCTGCGCTGGCGCACGCGCGCCGACATGGCGATGCGTGAGCGCTTTGTCATAGAAGCGCGTGGTTGCAGCCGTGGCATGCAGCAGATGGCTGACGCTCCAGACGCGGCTGAGCGCTTCGGTGGAATGGGGGATGGGACGAAAGCTGCCGTCGATCCGGACATGCTCGGTCCACGTCGCCGGCTTGGTGCCATCGGCGTCGGTGAAGGCGAGGAGGAGGTCGCTCGCCATCGCCGTGAAGGCGTCCTGTCCGAGCTCGGCGCGCTTGCGCAGCATGCGCCAGGTGCGCCGCTTGAAATAGAGCAGCGTCTGGTCGGACAGCGCGATGCGCGGAGCTGCGCTCTGCTGTTCCTCGCTGAGCTTCAGCGCCTGGCGGGAACCCGGTATCCAGACGCGGTCGTTATAGATCCGGCCGCGATAATACATCGGCGTCGCCAACTCGAATTGCCGTGCCGTCGCGGCGAACAGCGGACCGTCGTCGGTGAGATCGGCATATTTGAACAGGCGCCGCAGCACCTGCACGAAAGGCGGCCGCGGGCTCATCGCGTGCACGGCCGCGAGCAGCGTCTTGCGCGCGGCGGAGTCTGCGAGTGCTTGATGGGCGAGGGCGATCAGGAACTGATTGGCAAAACCTGGATGCGCGCCGTTCGCCGCCAGCAGCGCTTGCGTCAAGCCGGCGCCATTGCCGTTCACGAGCGCCATCTCAATGTCGCGCATCGCCGCGGTATCTGACGCTCGCGGCAGCGACAGTCGCGGTGACGATCGCCGCGTGCCCATCAATTCGCTTGCGAGGGCATAGGCCGCGTAATCGCGCGTCACCGGACTGGCATTGACGTCGGCGCAGCGGCGCAACACGTCGAAGGCGTCCGCGCCGCCGCAGCGTGCCAGCGCATACACCAGGCTGTAACTCGCATGCGCCGCGCCAAACTTCTCGGCGAGGGCCGCGAGTTGAGGATAGGCCGACGCCAGCCGGACTACGCCGAGGCGCCACAGCAGGCGGTCGCGCTCCTTTTCCGGCCACGCGTTTCGCGCACAGATCGCGAGCTTTCTGAGAAGTTCCGCATCGCGTCCGTTGGCATCGGCAGCAGCATCGCGAGCGATCAACGGCGGTGCATCGCCCTCGATGCGGCGGTAGCCACCGTTGATCTTGGATACCACGACGCTGTCGAACAGCTTTTCGGCGTTCGCGCGCGTAACCGGCGATGTCGTCTTGGTTCCGTCCCTCAGGGATGTGCCGCGGCGGCCATATCTAAAATTGACGAGATAGCGTGCGTCGTTATCGGCACGTTCCAGATCGACCAGATCGATTTCGTAGAGCTTGTCGGAACCGCCTTCCTTCATCCAGAGGCGAACGGAACGTACGACTTGCATTGACCACCCTGGGATGTCCGGGGCGGACTACATCGCAAGCGGAGCGCGCTGCGTCAATGGGCGCCTGGTGCAGACGGACTTCGCGTGTGACGTCGAGGTTCCGACCGATGCGGTTCTGTAACACCAGCCGGGTAGGGTAGCTGTTGCACGGCCTTGCTGGTATGGCGCTGCTGACCGGAGGTCGCTGCGTCTCCCGATCGCGCCGCCGCGAGCCTGCCCCACCCGGAGTATCCGATGATCCTTGCCAGCTACGCCTATCGCGCCCTCTCCAATTTCGTGTTCCTGGGGCTGGTCTATTTCACGCTGAACCTGCTGGAGAAGTACGAGCAGCGCGCGACGGTCGCGATCCTGATCCTGGTCTATGCGGCGATGCATGCGTTCTCCGGCCTGCGCTCGTTCTATTTCTTCCAGCGGATCGAGCGGCTGGAAGGCGAGACGCGGCGGTTGGCCGCAGCGGCCGGCGAGGGCCCCAATGCGGCGGCCTCGCGCAAGCAGATCGTCGCCGGTGTCACCGAACTCAGGCATGCCGGCGAGATCAAATCCTATATCGACATCTTCTTTCTGGCGCTGGTGATCCTGCTCTGTGTCGCCAAGATCGTGGCCAGCTAGATCGCACTAATCAGGTACGCGCTTGCTGGCGGCCGAGGCTTCGGCGCGCGGCGTGCGCTTGGTGACGTGTACTGCCGCGTTGCTCGCGGCCGGCAGTCCGACATGCTGCGGCATGCCGTGGCCTCTGCCATGCGGAGCGGGGATCTGATGCGCGGCCTGCTTCGGACGCCTGGCCTGGCGTGCCGAGATCGCCTGCGCGCGCGGTGCACCGGCGGCTGGACCAACCGCGTGTTGAGCGAGACGACGGCTTGCCGCCGATCGGGACGCGAGCAATGTTACGTCCAGCGCCTCGGGAACGCGAAACACGTCGGCCGCCGGAACAGGCAATGTCGAGGCCGCCGCGAACTGCGTCGGCTGCGGCTGTGGCCATGCCGTGCGGACCGGCATGCCGATCCGGGCGTGCTGCGCGTGATCGAGGATGTCGGCGTCACGCCAGTCCATGTCTGCAAACACAGGCGCAGGCAGCGTGCGAGTAGCGGTGAAGATGAAGTTCGGAATCCTCGGCCAGCGCGAGATCGCCACGGTCTCGGTCGGCGGACGCATGAACCATTGCTGCGGCTGGGTCGGCGTTGCCGGCCGGTCGGCCGTGGCCGGCACCACATGGACGATGCGATAGCCGCGCTCTTTCAGCGTGGCGAGGATGCGCGGCAGCGCCGCGACGGTGCGCGGCTGGATGTCGTGCAGCAGCAGGATGCCCTTGTGCTTGGCCTCGATGCGCTGGATCGCGAGATCGTAGACCCGCTGCGGCGAGATGTGGCGCCAGTCGTCGGCCGGGAAGTCAGCGCTCCAGACCTGGATGCCCTGCGACGCCAGATAGGCCTCGGGAATCTCGGCGCGCATCAGGCCGGGGATCCGGAAGAACGGCGCCAGCTTGCTCTTGTCGCCGTTGAGCGCTGCGAGCGTCGAGGCGATGCCGTCGTCGACTTCCTTTTGCACCTTCTCGAGCGGCATCTTGTTCATCGTCAGCGGATGATTCTGGCTGTGGGTGCCGACGGTATGGCCTGCCGCGATCAGCTTGCGCACGCCCTCCGGATTGGCCCTGGCCTGCGCGCCGATGGTGAAGAAGGTCGCCTTGACGCATTGGCTGGCGAGGATGGCCAAAATCTGGTTGCTGTATTTCGGCAGCGGTCCGTCATCGAAGGTCAGCACCACCTCGTGATCGGCGAGCGGCAAGGTCTCCGGATACTGCATGGTGCCGATCCGCGGATGCTCCCTGGGGTCGACGACGAGGGTCCGCGAGGTGCCGAGCGCGTTCGGGTTACCCTGGCACTCCGCAGCGCCCGCCTGCTGCGTCAGCAAGCACGAGCCCAGCAGCGCCGCGCCGATCACGGTCCGCGACCGCTTCCGGATCATCACCAGGACGTTTGCAATCATCGAATCTCGGCCGCATTCCAAACGCACTGACGAATCCTTAGGTGCCGCGCCATGAACGCCGCCTTAACAGTCTGTAATCCAGCCTTGGGCCTGGGTTCAATGTGTCCGATCCGACACGGTTTTCATCGCCGCCGGCACAATGTGGACGACGTGAAAATTATGCTCCTGCAGATACCTCAAAAAGGCGGGCAGCATTTCGGCGGTTCGCATTTGCGGGTCGTGTAGCAGGATAATTCCCTTGCGGTGGGCTTCGAGCCGCCCGGTGAGCAGCTTGAGTTCCTCCTCAGGGGTCATCTTGTTCCAGTCGCTGGCCCAGAAGTCGGCCCCGAACACCGCGATACCGCGCTTTTCCATGCGGTCCAGCAAAGCGGGGGTCGATTCGAAATACGGGAACCGGAAGAACGGCGTGCTCGGAACCGAGCTCACGGTACCGTGCAGGGCCTTGCCGACTGCTTCGATCCCCTGGTTGATGTTCGCCTCGGCCTGATCCGTCGGCATCTTGTTGAGATGCGGATGGTCCCAGCTGTGATAGCCGATGCTGTGCCCGAGGCGCGCGATCTTGCGGACCATGTCGGGGTGATCGGCGGCATTGCGGCCAACCATGAAGAAGGTGGCCAGCACGCATTCGGTCCCGAGCGCGGTCAGCACCTTGTCGGTGACCCCGGCGTCGGCCCGTCGTCGAAGGTCAGCACCACCTCGCCATCCCTGAGCGGCAGGGTCTGCGGAAAGCTCTTCAGCCCGACGCGCGGATAGGTCGCAGGATCGACCTCGAGCACACGCGAGGTACCAAGCGCGTCCTTGCGCGGGCATTCGGCGGCGTGGGCCGGGGCGACCAGCGCGGCGGGCGCGAGTGCGATCAGGATCGCGACAACGTTCAGGATCGGTCGTGGTGCGCTCGACATATTTCTCATTGCACTGGCCCCCGCCGATTAGGTAATCCGTTCCGCACTCATCCAACCAGTTTTTCCCCTCCTGTCAAACCGGCGAAACACGGCATGGCCGAGAATTTCGACGTTGCCGAACCCGCCGAGGCCGACCCGCTGGCGCAGATGCCGATGCGGGACGAGGAGGGCCAGCTTCGCCCCGAATTCGTCGCTGGCATCACCCGGGCCATCCACGCCGCTGACCGGCCGCTGCTGTGCGAGGTGGTCGCGGAGCTGCACGAGGCCGATCTCGGCGACCTGATCGCGGCGCTGGAGCCGGACGACCGCGTCACCCTGGTGGAGATCACCGGCACCGATTTCGACTTCTCGGCGCTCAACGAGGTCGACGAGACGGTCCGCGAGGAAATCCTCGAGGAGCTCGAGCCGGAGACGGTTGCGGAGGGTGTCCGCGAGCTCGAATCCGACGACGCCGTCGAGCTGCTGGAGAGCCTCGACGAGGAAGACCAGGAAGAGATCCTGGAGAAGCTGCCGGCGGCCGAGCGCGAGGACATCGAGCGCAGCCTGCTGTATCCGGAGAATTCCGCTGGCCGGCGGATGCAGACCGAGTTCATCGCGGTGCCGCCGGATCGGACGGTCGGGCAGGCGATCGACTACATGCGCGATACGCCCGATCTGCCGGACCGCTTCTATGAGATCTATGTGGTCGACGCCGACAGGCACCTGCTCGGCGCGGTGCCGCTCGACGTCCTGCTGCGCACGCGCCGTCCGGTTCCGGTCGCGGAGCTGATCGACGAGGACCGTCGCCGGGTCTCCGCGCTGGAGGACCAGGAAGCGGTCGCGCGGATGTTCGGCAAGTACAATCTGGTCGCAGCGCCAGTGGTCGATACCACCGACCGGCTGGTCGGCGTCATCACCATCGACGACGTCGTCGACG
This sequence comes from Bradyrhizobium sp. SK17, assembly GCF_002831585.1. Classification (GTDB taxonomy): domain Bacteria; phylum Pseudomonadota; class Alphaproteobacteria; order Rhizobiales; family Xanthobacteraceae; genus Bradyrhizobium. The sequence continues at coordinate 4,659,466 of NZ_CP025113.1, forward strand.
TGATCGAGGAGGAGGCCGACGAGGACCTCAAGGCGCTCGGCGGCGTCACCCATCCGGAAGAGCTGTCCGACACGGTCTGGACCATCGCCCGCGGTCGCTTCAACTGGCTCCTGGTCAATCTCGCCACCGCATTCCTCGCCTCGTCGGTGCTCGGCCTGTTCGAGGGCCAGCTCGAGAAGATGGTGGCGCTCGCGGTGCTGGCGCCGATCGTGGCGAGCCAGGGCGGCAATGCCGCGACCCAAACCATGACGGTCGCGGTGCGCGCGCTCGCCACCCGCGAGCTCGGCTCCTACAACGCGATGCGCGTGGTGTTGCGCGAGACCATGGTCGGGCTCGTCAACGGCATCGCCTTTGCCGTCATCACCGGAATTGCCGCGGTGGCCTGGTTCAAGATTCCGGGGCTTGGCCTCGTGATCGGGCTTGCGATCATCTGCAACCTGGTCGCCGGCGCACTCGGCGGCATCCTGATTCCGATGGTGCTGGAACGGGTGCGTGCCGACCCCGCGGTCGCCTCCGGCATGTTTGTCACGACGGTCACCGACGTGGTCGGCTTCTTCTCGTTCCTCGGCATCGCCACGCTGTGGTTCGGGCTGAAATAGCGGGAGCCTTGACGACCGGCTTATCGTTAATCGCGGCTTAACGGGGTTGGTGGAAGATGCGCCATCTCGAAGGGGGCCATCATGCAGCGATTGCGGCTCAAGGCGGACGGACGGATCGTTGAATTGCGGGACGGGCAGGAAGTCCCGCTCGTGCCCGCGCATCCGGCCGAGGCGGCGACGGCGGCCGGCGCCACGCAACCTGCCGTGCGGGATCTGCGCCGCCGCGCCCAGCTCACCCAGCTCGAATTCGCTGCCAAGCTCGGCGTGCCCGTGGAAACCATCCGCAACTGGGAGCAGGGCAAGCGCGCACCGCGGGGACCTGCCCGCGCGCTGCTCGCCGTGATCGCCCATTCGCCGGAAACGGTGTTCGCCGCGCTGTCGAGCGAGCCGACGGCGGCGTGAGCCGACACGACCAGCGTGCGCTCCACCTGGCCTGCGATTCAGCCCTGTGTTGCTTGCCGGATTGTTTTGCCGATCACCTGAGGTGATACTTCCTGCCGTTGGTGTTCGGGTCGGTATTGTCGCTGGTGGAGAACATCAGGGCCGGGCCGAAATAATTCCAGCTGTCCCGGTAGAGCCAGAAGCGGCCCGCGCCCTTGTCGATGATGTCCTGCTGGGGCGTGTTCGCCGGGCCGAGCAGTCGGTCGTCCTCATACAACTTGGCGGCATCAAGCGGGCCGTCAAAATATTTGACGGGCATCAGATACGCATGGCCTTGGTAGAGCCGCATCATGCCCCGGAGGAGATGTTTGTCGATCGGGCTTGGAGGAACCAGGTAAAGCAGCGCAGTTGACGCGAGCGCAAACAGCGTCGATCCGATTACGATGCGGGTGCTTGCTGATGTCTTATGCGCCAATTTTCTCAGGCTCCTTGTTGTGAGGCTTTCCTTCCAGACCAGCTCCCCTGATCCCGAATAGCCGATAGGAGTCCGTCAAGCCCTGTTCGTGGCCTTCGCGAAAACCAACCCGATACGCCATGCGCGCGCTGACACCGAGCAGAGCAACCATGCCAAGAGCGAGGAGGAATGCGGTCAGCATGGGGCAGGGCCAACGGTGGCTGTAAGCTGGATCGTGAACCTATACAGCCGTTCATCATGCCAATCTATATCCGACTTGCGGCTTTCCCATGCCGGATTCGCAAGAAGTTTACATCGGTTGTGGCGAAACACCGTCCGCACGCGCTGGGGGAATTTGGCGATCGGCGGCCGCGTGATTGCTCGAAACGATCGGCGTGTTTGGACATCAACGCTGTCCGGGTGGTTCGCTGCGTTGGGTCACGGCCAGGCTTTTCATCTTTTGATCGGTGATTTCGCGCACGGGATGGGAACCTCCCGGCCGGTTCAGCCACTGCGATCGCTTTCCGTCATGCGCCGCACCGTATCGATGAACGCCTTGATGATCGGGGAGTGCCCGCGCCCGCTGTGGTGGGCGATGCTGTATTGGGTCGTGATGGTGCGGTCGCTGATTTCGAGCGTGCGCAGATTGGGATGCGGAACGAATTCGAAATCGGCAACCACGCTGATGCCGAGCCCGCGCTCGACCGCCTTCCAGACGCCCTCGCGGCTCTCGATCTCGAACACCGGCTCGATCCGGATGCCTTCGGCCTGCATCGTCGCCTCGAACGCGCGCCGCGTGGTCGAGCCACGCTCGCGCAGCACGATCGGCTGGTCGGCGAGTTCGCGCAGCCTGACCGACTTCCGCTTGAACCAGGGATGATCGCGGTTGACGAACACGATCACGCGGTGCGTGCGGTAAGGGATCATGGTGACGCGCGGATCCTCCGGGACCTCCGCGAGGATCGCGACATCGGCCTCGAAGTCGACGATGTGACGCAGGGTGCGCTCGGAATTGCCGAGCAGGGTCGAGATCTGCACCTCCGGATGATCGCGCTTGAAGGCGGCAATGATCTCGGTGGCGTGAAATGGGCCGACGGTCGCGACCCGGAGATGCCCCTTGGTCGCCTTGCCATGCGCGGCCAACAACTCATGCGCCTCGTCGCAGAACGTCATGATGCCGCGGGTGATCTCGAACAGTGCGGCGCCGGCTTCGGTCAATTCAGTGTGGCGCGGTTTCCGGATCAGGAGTTCGACGCCGTAGGTCTCCTCCAGCTCCTTGACCTGGATGGTCAGCGTCGGCTGGCCGACATGGAGCACACGCGACGCCGCGGTGAAGCCGCCATGGGCGGCGACCGCGTGGAAGGCGCGGAGCTGGCTGAACGCTATTGACATAATCAATAGAACACATCCGAAGAATGAATTTGTCAATGGCAGGCAGTGCCGTACTTTCGCGCCAAACGGAGGACGCGTGGATGGTCTGGAGCTATTGCAACCCGGTAAGGATCGAATTCGGAGCCGACAGCTTCGACAAGCTGCCGGCGTTGATCGGCAAGCGCGCCTACGCGCTCGTGACCTATGGCGAGCCGTTCTTCGACGAATTGGAGCGGCGGTTGCGCGCCGCGGCAGGCCCGTCCGTCCTGACGATCCGCGACGTCGCCCCCAATCCGGACTACCGCCTGCTCACCGAGCAGTCCGCGCGCTTTGCCGGGCTTGCCAGTCAGCCCGAGGTGATCGTCGCGCTCGGCGGCGGCTCGGTGATCGATTCCGCAAAGGTGTTCGCGGCGGCGGGCGGTGACTTCGCGACAGTCAAAACCTATCTCGAGACGCAGCAGGGCGCCGAGCGCCTCGCGGCGATCCCGATCATCGCGGTGCCGACCACCGCCGGCACCGGCAGCGAGGTGACCTGCTGGGGCACGGTGTGGGACGAGGCCAACGGCAAGAAATATTCGCTGGCACGCGCATCGCTCTATCCGACCCATGCAGTGATCGATCCCCGGCTGATGCTCGGCAAGCCGCAGCTGCTCACCATCAGCACCGGCCTCGACGCGCTGTCGCATGCGCTGGAGAGCATCTGGAACGTCAACAACAATCCGGTGTCGGCCAATCACGCGGTGGCGGCGGCGCGTGGTGTTCTCGACGTGCTGCCGAAGCTCGCCAATGATCTCGGCAATCTCGAGCTGCGCAGCCGCATGGCGCAAGCGGCGCTGTGCGCGGGCCTGGCGTTCTCCAACACCAAGACCGCGATCGCGCATTCGCTGTCCTATCCGATCACGCTGCGGCACGGCGTGCAGCACGGCATCGCCTGCTCGTTCTCGCTGCCGATGGTGCTGCGGAGCGTGAAGGGGGCGGGCGGGCTCTGCGAGGACAGCCTGCGGCAGATCTTCGGTGCTGACCTCACGCGGGCGGCCGACGATCTCGAGGACTTCATGGCGCGGCTCGGCATCTCCTGCAATCCGGCCGCCTACAGGATCGAACGTGCGGAATGGCACGCGCTGATCGCGGACTCGCTCGAGGGCGAGCGCGGCCGCAACTTCCTTGGCTCGAAGGAGCGGCTGATCGAGGCATCGCAGACACAACGCATGCCGAGCGCGGTCAGCGCGTGACGACGGCGTAGCGCCAAGGAGAGACATCATGCAAGACAATCGCAAGACCATCACCGTCAACGGTCGCGGCTATGGCGCGCCGACGCGGCCGACCGTCGTGATCTGCCTGGACGGTTCGGAGCCGGGCTATATCGAGCAGGCGATCGAGGCCGGCGTGGCGCCGACCTTCGCCCGCTTCATGACGGAGGGCGCGCATGTTCATGCCACCAGCGTGATCCCGAGCTTCACCAATCCGAACAACCTTTCGATCATCACCGGACGGCCGCCCGCGGTGCACGGTATCGCCGGCAATTACTTCTATGACACGGCGAGCAATGCCGAGGTCATGATGAATGACCCGAAATTCCTGCGCGCGCCGACCATCCTCGCCGGCGTTCATGACGCCGGCTACAAGGTCGCCGCGGTCACCGCCAAGGACAAGCTGCGCACGTTGCTCGCCTTCGGGCTCGACCATGCGAGCGGCCGCGCCATCGCGTTTTCGTCGGAGAAAGCCGACCAGGCCACCAAGGCCAACAACGGCATCGACAACGTGCTCGACTTCGTCGGCCTGCCGCTGCCCGAGGTCTACTCGGCCGACCTGTCGCGCTTCGTGTTCGCGGCCGGCGTCAAGCTGGTCGAGCGCCATCGTCCTGATCTGATGTACCTGTCGACCACCGACTACATCCAGCACAAGGTCGGGCTCGGCACCAAGGTCGCCAACGACTTCTACGCGATGATCGACGGCTATCTAGCCAAGCTCGACGCGCTCGGCTGCAACATCGTGGCGACCGCCGACCACGGCATGAACGACAAGTTCCTGCCCGACGGCAAACCGGACGTGATCTATCTCCAGGACGTCATGGACGACTGGACGGGTGCGGGCGCCGCGCGCGTGATCCTGCCGATCACGGATCCCTACGTCGCCCATCACGGCTCGCTCGGCTCGTTCGCGACCATCTACACGCCCGAAGGCGCCGACGTTGGCACGCTGCTGATGCGGCTGCGCGACATCAAGGGCATCGAGGTGGCGCTGACGCGTACGGATGCTTGCGCCCGGTTCGAGCTGCCGCCGGACCGGATCGGCGACGTCGTCGTGATCTCGACCAAGCACAAGGTGCTCGGCACCAGCGCAGCCAAGCACGATCTGTCCGGCCTCACCGAACCGCTGCGCTCGCATGGCGGGCTGACCGAGCAGCGGGTGCCGCTGATCGCCAACCGCAAGATCGAGCTGCCGGCCGGTCACGCCCTGCGCAATTTCGACGCCTTCGACGTCGCGCTCAACCGCATCCAGTGACGCCTCCGGACTCAAGGACAACGCCATGAACATCCAGACCCCGGCCGTTCGCCACGAGCAGATGCGGATCGCAGGCACCCTCGTCGACACCGAGGAGCATGTCGAGGTTTTCAATCCCTACACCAACAAGGTGGTCGGCACGGTGCCGGCGGCGCGCCCGGAGCATGTGCGCAGCGCATTTGCCAAGGCGGCCGCGTTCAAGCCGAAGCTGACGCGTTACGAGCGGCAACGCATCCTGCTGCGCACCGCCGAGCTCCTGGCCGGCCGCAAGGAGGAGTTCGCGCGACTGATCACCGCGGAATCCGGGCTGTGCTGGAAGGATTCGCTCTATGAGGCCGGCCGCGCCTACGACGTCTATTCGTTTGCCGGACAGCTCGCGATCAAGGACGATGGCGAGACGTTTTCCTGCGACATCAGCCCGCAGGGCAAGGCGCGCAAGATCTTCACGACGCGGACGCCGCTGCTTGGCGCGATCTCGGCGATCACGCCGTTCAACCATCCGCTCAACATGGTGAGCCACAAGATCGCTCCCGCGATCGCGACCAACAACCGCGTGGTGCTGAAGCCGACCGAGCTGACGCCATTGACCGCGCTCGCGCTCGCCGACGTGCTCTATGAAGCCGGGCTGCCGCCCGAGATGCTGTCGGTGGTGACCGGCAATCCGCATTCGATGGGGGATGCGATGATCACCGATCCTGACGCCGATCTCGTGACCTTCACGGGCTCGGTCCGGGTCGGCAAGCACATCGCGGCCAAGGCGGGCTACAAGCGCCTGGTGCTCGAGCTCGGCGGCAACGATCCGCTGATCGTGATGGAGGATGCCGACCTCGAGAAGGCGGCGGAGCTTGCGGTCACCGGCGCGACCAAGAATTCGGGCCAGCGCTGCACCGCCGTCAAACGCATCCTCTGCGTCGAGGCGGTTGCCGACGACTTCTCGGCTCTCGTTCTGAAGAAGGCGCGGATGCTGAAATGCGGCGATCCGATGGATCCGACGGTCGACGTCGGCACGGTGATCCATGAGGGCGCGGCGAAGGAATTCGAGCGCCGCGTCAATGCAGCGGTCACCGACGGCGCCGAGCTGCTGCATGGCAACGACCGCCAGGGCGCGCTGTATCCGCCGACGGTGGTCGATCGGATTCCCTGGACCAGCGAATTGGTGATGCAGGAGACCTTCGGGCCGGTGATCCCGATCATCCGGGTGCCCAACGACATCGAGAGCGTGATCCGGATTTCGAACGCGACCGCGTTCGGCCTGTCGTCCGGCGTCTGCACCAACCGGCTCGACTACATTACGCGGTTCGTCAGCGAGCTCGACGTCGGCACCGTCAATGTCTGGGAAGTGCCAGGCTACCGGATCGAGATGTCGCCGTTCGGCGGGATCAAGGACTCCGGCCTTGGCTACAAGGAAGGCGTGCAGGAGGCGATCAAGAGCTTCACCAACGTCAAGACCTACTCGCTGCCCTGGCCCGCATAGGGACGCGCGTCGATCCGAACGAGGGCCGCACGCGCACCACAAGAACGGCGCGGCGGCCGAGCTGAACAACAAAACAATCACCAGGGGAGGCTGCAATGTCGATCACGTTCAGTCCGTCGGGCGTCGGCTCGGTCGGAGTCCAGAATCCGGAGCTTGCGACATCGTTCCGCCGCGCGCAGTGGCGGATGCTGTTCGCGGCGATGTTCTGCTATCTGTTCTTCTACACCGGGCGGCAAACCTTCGGTTTCGCGATTCCCGGCATCCAGGCCGAGTTCGGCGTCACCAAGGAGGCGCTCGGCTGGGCCAGCGCGGCGCTGTTGTGGTGCTATGCGGTCGGCCAGGCCATCAACGGCAATCTCGGCGACAAGTTCGGCGGCCGCCGCGTGATGAGCGCGGGCGCGATCCTCTCCTTCATCATGAACTGGGCGACCAGCCTCTCGACCGGCATCGTCAGCCTGACCGCGTTCTGGGGCATCAACGGCTATTTCCAGTCGATGGGATGGGCGCCGGGCAGCCGGCTGCTGTCGAACTGGTGGGGCCGGCACGAGCGCGGCACGGTCTACGGGCTCTACACTTTCGCGGCGGGTCTCGCCTCGGTGCTGTCCTTCGTCACCTCGCTGGTCGTGGTCGGCTATTTTCAGCTCGACTGGCGCTGGATCTTCCGCATCCCGGTCGTGCTGCTGCTGCTCGGCGGCATCGCGTTCTACCTGATCGCGCGCGAGAAGCCGGAGGACATGGGCTTTGCCTCGCCGCATGACGAGGCCGACGACGTCGCCGCCAGCGAAGCTGCTATCGACGCCAATGAGGGTTCGCTCGCGCGCTACAAGGCGGTGCTGTCGAACTGGCGCCTGCTGGTCGCCGGTGTCTCGATCGGCTTCCAGAACGCCGCGCGCTACGGCCTGCTGGTGTGGGTGCCCGTGCACTTCCTCGGCAGCAACTGGGCCAAGGCCGGCACCACCTCGGTGATCGATCCGCGCTGGATCAGCATTGCGCTGCCGGTCGGCATGGCGGTCGGCGCATTCAGCAATGGCTGGGTCTCGGACAAGGTGTTCGGCTCGCGGCGTTACCTCGCCATCGTGCTCTACATGGTGCTCGCCGCGGTCACCTCGCTGTGCATGTATGCGATCCCGACGTCGGACGTCTATCTCGGGATGACGGTGCTGTTCCTGTGCGGCTTCTTCACTTATGGCCCGCAATCCTCGTTCTGGGCACTGTGCCCGGATCTGGTTGGCCACAAGCGGGCCGGGACCGCGACCGGGGTGATGAACTTCTTCGCCTATCTGTTCGCAGGTCTCGGCGAGCCGATGATCGGCCATTTCATGGACAAGCATAACCAAACGTCGCTGGTGTTCCTGGTGGTCGCGATCTGCGCGACCGCGAGCGCGGTGGTCGCGGCCTTCATTCGCCGCTGACCGGCAATCCGTATTGGCGGCCTGCAAGAGGTCCGCGCTCTTACGGGAGCGCGGACCTGCTTTTTTGCGGCAGCCGTGGGTGGCCCGGACGAGCCAACGCGGCGCGAATGCGCGCCCAATCCGTCATCGTCGGCTGATCGAAAATCAGGCTTGTTCTACAAATTATGTAATTGTATCAGTGTATTGATATAAGTTGCATGCAGAATACAAAATGTGCTTGTGACCTCGATCCGGTTGAAGCAGACTTCGCGCGGGGCAGGAGAGGCCGATGACCCTCAATGACGAGGGTCGCGCCAGGGGCAAAAACAATCTGCCGGCAGAGGAGCGAGCAATGAGCGATCAGGCGTCGACCATCGCAATGGCAGATACGGCGAAGCCATCCGGCGTGCGCTGGAAGATCTTCCTGCTGATGCTGTTCCTGATCTCGATCAACTACATCGATCGCGCCTCGCTGTCGGTCGCAATGCCGGTGATCGCCAAGGAGTTCGACATCGATCCTGCGATGCAGGGCCTGATCCTGAGTTCGTTCTTCTGGACCTACGCGCTGATGCAGGTGCCGGGCGGCATGCTGGCCGACCGCTTCAAGCCACGCATCGTGATCGCCGCCGCGACGCTGTTCTGGGGCTTCTTCCAGGCGTTGGCGGCGCTGTCGACCAGCTGGATGTTGCTGCTGTTGACCCGGCTCGGGCTCGGCGCGTCGGAAGCGCCGATCTATCCGGCTGGCGGCAAGCTCAACGCGATCTGGATGACGCAGACCGAGCGTGGCCGCGGCGCGACCTTGCTCGACGGCGGCGCGCCGCTCGGCGCCGCGCTCGGCTCGATCGTGATCGCCTGGCTGATGGCGGCGTTCAGCTCCTGGCGCGTCGCCTTCGTGATCGCGGGCGTCGGCACCATGCTATGCGGGTTGTGGGCCTGGTACTACATCCGCAACGCGCCGCGCGAACATCCGTCGGTCAACGAAGCCGAGGCGCGCTATCTCGAGGAGGCACATGCGATCGAGGACGCCGCGACGCCGCCGTCCTCGGGCGCGAGCTGGATGGCCTATTTTCGCTTCCGCTCGGTGTGGTGCATGTGCCTCGGCTGGATGTTCTTCAACACCACCTTCTATGGGCTGTTGACCTGGATGCCGACCTATCTGTTCAAGGTGCACGGCTTCGACATCAAGGCGCTCGGTGGCGCCTCCTTCATCATCTTCTTCGCCGGCTTCGTCGGCGAGCTGGTCGGCGGCTGGATCGGCGATAACTGGCGGGCGAGGGGCGGTGCGCCCAACACCGTGTTCCGCACCCTGTTCGCGATCGCGGCGATCATGGCAACCGTCTCGATCTTCCTGGTCGCCTACGTCACCAACGCGGTCGCGGTCGTGGTGCTGCTGTCGACCACGCTGTTCTTCCTGCGCTGGTGCGGGATGTACTGGGCGATCCCGTCGGCGCTGGCCGGCCGCGGCAAGTCCGGCTTCCTCGGCGGCTGCATGAATCTCGGCGGCAACATCGCCGGCATCACCACGCCGCTGATCATCGGCTTCATCGTGCAGGCCACCGGTTCATATTTCCTGGCGCTGATGTATTTTGCCGCCGCCGGCGTTGCGCTGTTGATTTGCTCGACCCTGATCGACTACAGCCGCAAGCTCCCGGTTTAGAACGAAAGCGGCCGAACCCGCGAAGGGTTCGGCCGGCCGATGAGGTTAGCCAATGACACGTCCCGTCCGGCTCGGCATGCTGACGCCGTCATCGAACACCGCGCTCGAGCCGATCACCTGCGCGATGCTGTCAGGCGTCGCCAACGTCACGGCGCATTTCTCGCGCTTCAAGGTGACCGAGATCGCGCTGTCGGACTCGGCACTGCGCCAGTTCGACGCCAGCGAGATCCTGCGCGCGGCGGAGCTGCTGGCCCATGCCAAGGTCGATGTCATCGCCTGGAACGGCACCTCGGCTGGCTGGCTCGGCTTCGATCGCGACGAAAGCCTTTGCGAGCAGATCACCGCTGCGACCGGAATCAAGGCCTGCACCACCGTGCTGGCCTACCGCGACCTGCTGCGCCGGATCGGGGCACAGCGCATCGGGTTGGTGACGCCGTATCGCCGGGACGTGCAGGAGCGGATCATCGCCAACTGGAATGCGGCAGGGTTGCATTGCCCCGCCGAGCGGCATCTCGCTTTGCAGGACAATTTTTCCTTTGCCGAGGTCAGCGAGGTCGAGATCGCCCGCCTGATCGAGGAGGTGGTGCGCGAGGGCTGCGATGTCGCCGTCGTGCTCTGCACCAACATGCGCGGCGCCGGCGCGGCCGAACGGCTGGAGCGCGGATTTGGCGTGCCGGTGCTGGATTCGATCGCGGTGACGCTGTGGGCATCGCTCGCCGCGGCCGGCTGCGATCCGTCCTGCGTGCACGGCTGGGGCAGCCTGTTCTCGAACCCCGATCTGCGCGCGGCGGCCGCGATCCACATCGATGACACGATCAGCGATCATGACGATGAAGGCGAGCGGTGACTGAAGCCAAGACCAAAGCCAAGACCAAGACCAAGACCAAGGCGACCAGGCGCAGCAAGGAACCGAAGCGGGCGATGACGGCGTTGCAGCGCCGCCGCCTGCGCGTGCCGCGGGTCGGCCTGCACGAGCAGGCGGCGGCGCGGCTGCGCACCATGATCGTGCGCGGCGAGCTTGCGCCGGGCCAGTCGCTGGGCGAGGCGGACCTGTCCGACGCGCTCGGCATTTCGCGCACCCCGCTGCGCGAGGCGCTGAAGCAATTGGCGAGCGAAGGCCTGGTCGAGCTCCGGCTCAACCACAGTGCCGTGGTGGCGCCGTTCCGTCGCGCCGAGCTGAACGAATTGTTCGAGGTCGTCAGCGGCATCGAGCGCTGCGCCGCCGAGCTTGCCGCGTTGCGGATGGAAGCGGCCGATTTCGAGCGGCTCGAGGCGTTGCAGGACAAGATCGAGTGGCACCACGGCCGCGGCGAGCTGCGCGACTATTTCCAGGTCAACCAGCAGATCCATTCGGCGATCGTCGGCTTCGCCCGCAATGCGGTGCTGAAGGGGACGCATGAGGCGCTGCTGGCACGCGCCGAGCGCGCGCGCTTCTTCGCGCTGTCGGTGCTCGGGCGATGGGATGAATCGGTGCGCGAGCACCAGGATATCCTGGCCGCGCTGAAGGCGCGCGATGCGACCCGCGCCGGGCAGATCCTGGCCCATCACGTCCGCCGTACCGGCGAGATCGTCGCCGAGACGCTGGACAGCAAGGCGGATGACGCCGCGGCCGCGCACCTGACCGCCGCGCCGCACGGCCGCAAGACGAGGAAAGTTCCGTAATGAAGATTCTGCTGCTCAATCCCAACACGACGGGGGATGTGACCGATCTGCTCCATGCCGCCGGCAGCAAGGCGGCCTCGGCCGGGACCGAATTGGTGCCGATGACCGCTATGCGCGGCGTGCCTTATATCGCGACCCGCGCCGAAGCCCAGATCGGTGGTGCGATCGCGCTGGAAATGCTGGCCGAGGCCGGCCCCGGGATCGACGCGGCCGTGATCGCCGCGTTCGGCGATCCCGGCCTGTTCGGCGCGCGCGAGCTGTTCTCCTTTCCCGTGGTCGGCTTGGCCGAGGCCGCGATGCTGACCGCCTGCATGCTCGGACGGCGGTTCGCCATCGTGACCTTCGCCGGCGCGCTGGCGCCCTGGTACGAGGAATGCGTCGCCATGCACGGACTGAGTTCGCGCTGCGCCGGCATCCGCACGCTCGATGGCAGCTTCCAGTCGATCTCGGAAGTGCAGGCCGAGAAAGAGGAGCTGCTGGTCGCGCTCGCCAACCGGGCGGTCGAGCAGGACCAGGCCGACGTCGTCATCCTGTCCGGCGCGCCGCTCGCCGGGCTTGCCGCCAAGGTTCGCGACCGCATCGCGGTGCCGGTGGTCGATCCGGTCGCGGCTGCGGTGCGCCAGGCCGAGACGCTTGCCGTGCTGAAGCCGCGCAAGGCGGTCGCCGGCACCTTCCGTCGTCCCGATCCCAAGCTGACGCGCGGGCTGGCCGAACCGCTCGCCGCCATCATCGAACATCGCGCACCGAAAGAGGGGACCCGTTGATGTCCTTCGACACCATCATTCGCGGCGGCACCGTCGTCACCGCCGCCGATACGTTTGCCTGCGATGTCGGCATTCGCGACGGCAAGATCGCAGCGCTGGGCCACGATCTCGGCGATGCGACCGAGATCATCGACGCGACCGACCGGTTGGTGCTGCCCGGCGGCATCGACAGTCACGTCCATTTCGCCCAGCCGTCTGGCGACGGCATCGTGATGGCCGACGGCTTCGCCTCCGGCACCCGCTCGGCGGCGTTCGGCGGCAACACCACGGTGCTGCCGTTCTGCCTGCAAGAGAAGGGGCAGACGCTGCGCGAGGCGCTGAAGCACTATCATTCGCTGGCGGACGGCGAATGCCATGTCGACGTCGCCTTCCACCTGATCGTCACCGATCCGACCGAGCACGTGCTGGGCCAGGAGCTGCCGGCGCTGGTCGAGGACGGCTACACCTCGCTGAAGGTCTTCATGACCTATGAGGGGCTGGCGCTTTCGGACCGCGAACTGCTCGAGACCATGTCGGTGGCGCGCGAGACCGGCGCCATGCTGATGGTGCATGCGGAAAACTTCGACGCGATCCGCTTCCTGACCGATCGGTTGGAGCGCGCCGGCAACACTGCGCCGCGCTTCCACGCCACCTCGCGGCCGATCCCGGTCGAGCGCGAGGCGACCCATCGCGCCATCTCGCTGTCGGAACTGGTCGATGTGCCGATCATGATCGTGCATGTCTCGAACCGCGAGGCGATGGAGGAGATCCGGCGCGCGCAGCAGCGTGGTCTGCGGGTGATGGGCGAGACCTGTCCGCAATACCTCATGCTGACCGAGAAGGACCTCGACCAGCTCAACATGGAAGGCGCCAAATACGTCTGCTCGCCGCCGCCGCGCGATGTCGCGAGCCAGCAGGCGTGCTGGGAAGGTTTGCAGCAGAAGGTGTTCTCGGTGTTCTCGTCGGACCATTGTCCGTTCCGCTACGACGACCCGCAAGGCAAGCTCGCGCCGAAGGGCCGCACCAGCTTCCGCTGGGTGCCGAATGGAATCCCCGGTGTCGCGACGCGGCTGCCGATCCTGTTTTCCGAAGGCGTGGTGAAGGGCCGGATCGATCTCAACAGCTTCGTCGCCTTCAGCGCGACCAATCACGCCAAGATCTACGGGCTCTATCCGCGCAAGGGCACGATCGCGGTCGGCTCGGATGCCGACATCGCGCTGTGGGATCCCAAGCGCAAGCTGACGATCCGCCACGAGCTGATCCATGACGGCTCCGACTACACGCCCTATGAAGGCCTCGAGGTCACCGGCTGGCCGGTGCTGACCATGGTACGCGGCAAGGTGGTCGTCGACGACGGCACGCTTGTCGGCAGCAAGGCGCACGGCACCTATCTGCCCCGCGCCAAGCCGCCGGTGGGAGCGACCATCCCGTAACACCAAAGCAAGAAGGCAGGAGGCCACCATGCCCTATGCGACAACCGACGACGGCGTACGGCTCTATTTCGAGGAGACCGGATCCGGTCATCCGGTGATCCTGGTGCACGAATTCGCCGGCGACCTGCGCAGCTACGAGCCGCAGATGCGGTATTTCGGCAAGCGCTTCCGCACCATCGCCTACAACGCGCGCGGTTTTCCGCCGTCCGACGTCCCGGAGCAGGTTTCGTCCTATTCGCAAAATCGCGCCGCCGACGACATCCTCGCGGTGCTCGATCACATCGGCGCGCCCAAAGCACATATCGTCGGCCTGTCGATGGGCGGCTTCGCCACCCTGCATTTCGGTATCCGCCACCCGACGCGGGCGCTGTCGCTGTGCATCGGCGGCTGCGGCTATGGCGCCGAGCTCGACAAGCGCGAAACGTTCCGCGCCGAGGCTGATGTCATCGCCAACATGATCCGCAAGGAGGGCATGCCGGCCTTCGCCGAACGTTACGCCTATGGGCCGACCCGCGTGCAGTATGAGAACAAGGATCCGCGTGGCCACGCCGAGTTCAAGACGATGCTGGCCGAGCATTCGGCGGTCGGATCGGCCAACACCCAGCAGGGGGTGCAGAAGGAGCGTCCGTCGCTCTACACGCTGGTCGAGGAGATGAAGCGGATCACTGTGCCGACGCTGATCATCACCGGCGACGAGGACTGGCCGTGCCTGCTGCCGGGCATCCTGATGAAACAGAGCATCCCGTCGGCCGCGCTCGCCGTGATGCCAAATTGTGGCCACGCCATCAACATCGAGGAGCCCGACGAATACAGCCGCATCGTCGGCGAATTCCTGTCGCAGGTCGAAAGCGGCCGCTGGCCCCAACGCGATCCCCGCGCGGTGAGCGCCTCGATCACCGGGATGAAGGATTAACGCGCTCGTTCGCCAACGCTGGCGTTCGGGAAGGGTGTGCGTCATGCGCATCAAGTTCCGGCTGTTCAGAATTCTTGGCTCTTGCGTTAGCCAATTCGAAACCACCGTCAGAACCGTGGTCAGGCATTTTGATACTCGCAATCGACCACAAGCACCTTTCGTGTGATGCACACGCGCTACTCGGCTTCAGCAGTGGGGCTGGCTTGCTGCCAATATTGGGTAAACCGTGAAAGTTCTCCCTAATCCGTTCGCAATTTTGACCGTGGCCTTGTGTCTGCTGATTGGCCGCGCAGCCGTTGCCGACTCGACGTATCCGCCGCAGGATCGTCCATCGCGTGACGGTCGCTGCACTGGCGATAATGGCGTCAGCGACTTTGATCGCTCGGAAAAGGCTTGTCTCGCACAGGTCGGCGAACTCGCCCGCCGGGCCGGTTCGAGCCTCGAGCTGAAGTTCCGGGACGGGAAGACACGGGTATACCTGAACGAAGACGCGATATGTCAAAGCGCCGATCCAAGCGACTGCGTCAAATACCAGTTGACGGGGTATTTTCCCGAACACGACATTCTGCTGCTGGAGCTCGACTACTGGGAAGGTCTGAGTTGGCGCCTGGTGCGGGCGGACAGCGGCGAAGAATCCAAGATCGTCGCACCTCCCCATTATTCGCCAAGCAGGCAATGGCTTGCGTCCGTCGCCTCAGGCGAGGGGCCTTCGGGACCTCCCAACGGAATGGACGTTGTGCCGACAAAGGCTGATCCGGCTCTCAGGGAGTGGCACTATCGCACGCCGGACGACAGCCCGTGGCTCTACGAGTTTGCCGGCTGGGACGGCGACAACCGCGTGAAGTTGGACGCGACCTCGCTCGGAGCGCCTGAACGGCATGCCCAGACGTCGATCGACCGTCGCAATGGCAGGTGGCGCCTGGCGGAGCCGAAATAGCTCGGCCTTGGTATCGAGCCGTGATCGTCGCGCCGTCCCAGCCTAACCGTCGTCAAGCACCGCCAGCCGCTCGGCCTCCGCGATGTCCTCGGCGGTGTTGGCGTTGAAGAACGGATCGACCGGCGTGGTCGGCCAGGTCACGGTGGCGAGCGGATAGCGCGCGGTCCAGCGGTCGATCTTGCGCAGGCCTTCGTCGACCAGTGCGCGCCGCAACTCATGGCGCAGGCGCACGCTCCAGAGCCCGATCACCGGGTGGGTCCAGTCGCCGGAGGCGGCGACCGCGAGTTCGGCATTCTCCGCGGCGCGCGCCTGATCGAGCCTTGCGACAAGATCGCGCGGCAGGAACGGGCAATCTCCCGCCGCGCTGACAATCCATTTCACCTGTGGCCTGTTGTCGGCCATCCAGTCGAGCGCCGCCAGGATGCCGGCGAGGGGGCCCGGATAGTCGGCGACGCCGTCGGCGATCACAGGCAGGCCGAAGGCTTCGAACCGGGCCGGATCTCCATTGGCGTTGAGGATCAGCCCGTCGCATTGCGGTTCGAGACGCGCGATGACGCGCGCCAGGATGGTGCGGCCGCCGATCATGCGCATCGGCTTGTCGCCGCCGCCCATGCGCCGCGCCAGACCGCCCGCGAGCAGCACGCCGGGTATCTCAGTCATCGGCGTTCTCGCCCTTGCGCTTGTGCCGCGCGGATTCCTCCTCGACATAGTCGAGGTCCTGATCGTAGACGATGCGATCCTCACCTGACAGTGCGAGGAAGCGCTTGCCCCGGGTGCGGCCGACCAGGGTCAGCCCGACCTGTCGTGCCAGCTCGACGCCCCAGGCGGTGAAGCCCGAACGGGAGACCAGAATGGGAATTCCCATGCGAACGGTCTTGATCACCATTTCCGAGGTGAGCCGCCCGGTCGTGTAGAGGATCTTGTCGGAAGGATCGACGCCGTGCCGGTAAATCCAGCCCGCGATCTTGTCGACGGCGTTGTGACGGCCGACATCCTCGGTGTAGCAGACCGGGGCTCCCGCCTTGCACAGCACGCAGCCATGGATCGCGCCGGCCTCGAGGTAGAGCGACGGCATCGTGTTGATGGCGTGGGTCATCTGGTACAGCCAGGAGGTCCGCAGCGTCGCCTGCGGCAGTGCGACGCTGCCGAACGCATCGAGCAGGTCACCGAAGGCGGTGCCCTGCGCGCATCCGGAGGTTTGCGTGCGCTTCTTCAGCCTGGCTTCGAAGTCGGTATGGTGTTCGGTCCTCACCACGACGACCTGGAGATCGTCATGGTATTCGACCTCGGTGACGACGTCGTCGTACCGGAGCATGTTCTGGTTGAGCAGATAGCCGAGCGCCAGATACTCGGGATAGTCGTTGATCGTCATCATCGTGACGATCTCCTGCGCATTGAGGTACAGCGTCAGCGGCCGCTCGACCGGCACCCTGGTTTCGATCTTGGCGCCGGTCTGGTCGATCCCCGCGACGCGCTCGGTCAAACGAGGATCGTCCGGATTGGGAACGATCAGCGGGGCTGGGGTTTTCTCGAGCACGCGGGACGCCTCTTCGGCATGACAACCATGCCAGGAAGATATAAGCACGGCATGGGTTTCACTACAGCGTTTCTCATCGAGATGGGACCACCCATATCAACGAGAAGCGCCGTCGGTTCGGTTGACGGACGAAGGATCGAAATCGCGGGATGGCCCAGCTATCGGACGACTGCTTTGCCTTCGGCGGACCGATGCTGTCGGTCGACGAAGCCGTTGGCATCATCGCTTCCCGCGTCCAGGCGGTCGGTGAGACCGAGTCGGTTCCGTTGGTCGAGGCCGATGGTCGCGTCCTTGCGCACGATATCCCTGCGCCGCTGCCGCTGCCGCCATTCACCAACTCCGCCGTCGACGGCTATGCGGTTCCGCACGCCATGCTGCCGCCCGGCCGGGAACTGGCCGTCCCGCTGAAGGGCCGTGTCGCGGCGGGCGCGGAAGCGGAGGTGGCCCAGCCCGGTCATGCGGTCCGGATCTTTACCGGCGCGCCGATGCCGGCCGGTACCGACACCGTGTACATGCAGGAGGACGTCCGCATCGACGAGGCCGGGCGCGTGGTGCTGCCGGCCGGGCTCAAGCCAGGTGCGAATGTGCGGCCCGCCGGTGAAGACATTCGGAGCGGTGACGTCGCGTTGAAAGCCGGGGCGCGGCTGCGTCCGCAGGACATCGCGCTGGCCGCGGCGTACGGGCTGACCCGGCTCGACGTAGTCCGCCGGCTTCGGGTCGCGGTGTTCTCGACCGGCGACGAGCTGGCGGCGCCGGGCTCACCGCGCACGGCCGCGCAGCTGTTCGATTCGAATCGCTTCATGCTGATGGCGATGTTGCGAAGGCTCGGATGCGAGGTCGGCGATCTCGGCATTCTGCGCGACGAGCCCACGGCACTGGCGGACGCCTTGCGGCAGGCGGCGCAGCGCCACGATCTGATCCTGACGACGGGAGGGGTCTCGACTGGGGAGGAAGATCACGTCAAGGCCAGCGTCGAGCGCGCGGGATCGCTGGTGCTGTGGCGGATGGCGATCAAGCCGGGCCGGCCGGTCGCGATGGGCGTCATTGCCGGCACCCCTTTCATCGGCTTGCCCGGCAACCCGGTGGCGAGCTTCGTCACCTTTGTCCATGTGGTGCGTCCGACCATTTTGGCGCTGTGCGGCGCACAAGCGTCGCTGCTGTTGCCGATGCCCGTCAGGGCCGCCTTCAGCTATCGGAAGAAGGCCGGTCGCCGCGAATATGTCCGCGCCTCGCTGCGCAAGGCGGATGATGGTGCGCTGGAGGCGGTCAAGTTTCCTCGCGAAGGCGCGGGCCTGTTGTCGTCGCTGGTCGAGACCGACGGCCTGATCGAGTTGGGAGAGGACGTCGTCGAGGTCGCGCCCGGCGACCGTGTCGGGTTCCTCGGCTATGCGTCGCTGCTGTAGCGCTCCCGATGGCGAACCGGGATCGATAGGAAAACGGCAACGCGTGCGCAGCGGCGTGCGACGTCTCGTCCTTAGACTCTAGACTCATTCCAAATCTGCTTGCCACTGGCATGCCAACGGTTAGACTCTGGACAACAGACGCATTCTCGCGGGTTTTCCATGAGCCAAGACGTCCACAAGGTCCGACCATTCGAACATCCGGGCCAGGGAAGGAAACGGGCAAAGGCGACGCCGAAGGGCCGCCAGGTCGATCCGGTCGCGGCGCATGAGGTCGAGGCGCTGCTCGGCGACCAGCCGCGTCGTCGTGACCTGCTGATCGAGTATCTGCACCTCGTTCAGGACAAGTACCGGCAGATCTCGGCCGCGCATCTCGCCGCACTCGCCGACGAGATGCGGCTGTCGTTCGCCGAGGTGTTCGAGACCGCGACCTTCTACGCGCATTTCGATGTGGTGAAGGAGGGCGAGCCAGACATCCCGCCGCTCACGATCCGGGTCTGCGATTCCCTGACCTGCGCCATGCTGGGGGCGGAGCGGTTGCTCGCGGAATTGCAGGACAAGGCCGGTCCCGGTATCCGCGTGGTGCGCGCGCCCTGCGTCGGACGATGCGACACCGCGCCGACAGCCGAGGTCGGGCACAATTTCGTCGACCACGCTACGGTCGCCAACGTCCTGGCGGCGGCGAAGGCCGACGACACACACATGCATCTGCCGGCCTATAGCGGCTACGATGCCTATGTCGCCGACGGCGGCTACACGCTGCTCGACCGCCTGCGCAGCGGTGAGCTTGCCAGGGAAGACCTGCTCAAGTCGCTCGATGATGCGAGCCTGCGCGGGCTCGGGGGCGCCGGCTTTCCGACCGGCCGCAAATGGCGCGCGGTGCTCGGCGAGCCAGGTCCGCGGCTGATGGCCGTCAACGGCGACGAGGGTGAGCCCGGCACGTTCAAGGATCGCTACTATCTCGAGACCGATCCGCATCGCTTCCTCGAGGGCATGCTGATCGGCGCTCACGTCGTCGACGCGGCGGAGGTCTACATCTACATCCGCGACGAATATCCGGCCGCGCGCGAGATTCTGGAACGCGAAATCGCACGGCTGCCCGCCGGCGGCCCGAAGCTGCACCTGCGGCGCGGCGCCGGCGCCTACATCTGCGGCGAGGAATCCTCACTGCTGGAGAGCATCGAGGGCAAGCGCGGCCTGCCGCGACACAAGCCGCCATACCCATTCCAGGTCGGGCTTTTCGGCCTGCCGACGCTGATCAACAACATCGAGACGCTGTGGTGGGTGCGCGACATCGTCGAGAAGGGCGCCGACTGGTGGAAGAGCCACGGCCGTCACGAGCGGCATGGGCTGCGCAGCTTCTCGGTCTCCGGCCGGGTGAAGAATCCCGGCATGAAGCTCGCGCCGGCCGGCATCACGGTGCGTGAACTGATCGACGAACATTGCGGCGGCATGGCCGACGGCCACGTCTTCCACGCCTATCTGCCGGGTGGCGCTTCGGGCGGCATTCTGCCGGCCGCGATGGACGACATCCCGCTCGATTTCGGCACGCTGGAGAAATATGGCTGCTTCATCGGCTCGGCGGCGATCGTGATCCTGTCGCAGCAGGACAGCGTTCGCCTGGCGGCCTTGAACCTGATGCGCTTCTTCGAGGACGAGAGTTGCGGCCAGTGCACGCCGTGCCGCGCGGGCACGCAGAAGGCGGCGCAGTTGATGGAGCGGCCGGTCTGGAACAAGGAGTTGCTGGATCAATTGAGCCAGGCGATGCGCGATGCGTCGATCTGCGGCCTGGGCCAGGCCGCCTCCAATCCGCTGACCTCGGTGATCAAATACTTCCCCGACGAGTTCAAGGAAGCTGCCGAATGACCAGGATCACATTCGAACTCGACGGCAAGCAGGTTGAGGCCAATCCCGGCGAGACCATCTGGCAGGTGGCCAAGCGGCAAGGCAACGAGATCCCGCACCTGTGCTATTCGCCGGCGCCCGATTACCGGCCCGACGGCAATTGCCGCGCCTGCATGGTCGAGATCGAGGGCGAGCGCGTGCTGGCGGCCTCCTGCAAGCGCACGCCGGCGGTCGGCATGAAGGTGAAGACCGCAAGCGAGCGCGCCGTCGCCGCGCAGAAGATGGTGATGGAGCTGCTGGTCGCCGACCAGCCGGCGCGTGAGACCTCGCACGATCCGGATTCGAAATTCTGGCACTGGGCGGAGAAGACCGGCGTCACCGAGAGCCGCTTCCCGGCGGCGGAGCGCTGGCAGGCCGACGCCAGCCACCCCGCGATGCGGGTCAATCTCGACGCCTGCATCCAGTGCGGCCTTTGCGTCCGCGCCTGCCGCGAGGTGCAGGTCAACGACGTCATCGGCATGGCCTATCGCAATCACGACGCCAAGATCGTGTTCGACTTCGACGACCCGATGGGTGAATCGACCTGTGTGGCCTGCGGCGAATGCGTGCAGGCCTGTCCGACCGGCGCGCTGATGCCGGCGGTGATGCTCGACGACAAGCAGACCCGCGTCACCTATCCCGACAGGAAGGTCGACTCGCTTTGCCCGTATTGCGGCGTCGGCTGCCAGGTGACCTACCAGGTCAAGGACGAGAAGGTGATCTATGCCGAGGGCAGGGATGGTCCCGCCAACCACAACCGGCTTTGCGTCAAGGGCCGGTTCGGTTTCGACTACATCCACCATCCCAACCGCCTGACCAGGCCGCTGGTGCGGCTGCCCGGCGTCAGGAAGGATGCCAACGATCAGGTCGATCCGGCCAATCCCTACACCCACTTCCGCGAGGCGTCGTGGGAGGAAGCGCTCGACATCGCCGCTAGCGGGCTAGTCAGGATCCGGGACGAGAAGGGCGCCAAGGCGCTTGCCGGGTTCGGTTCGGCCAAGGGCTCCAATGAAGAGGCTTACCTGTTCCAGAAGCTGGTGCGGACCGGCTTCGGCTCGAACAATGTCGATCACTGCACGCGGCTGTGCCACGCCTCGTCGGTGGCCGCGCTGTTCGAAGGCCTGAGCTCGGGCGCGGTGTCGGCGCCGTTCGCGGCCGCGGCCGATGCCGAGGTGATCTGGGTGATCGGCGCCAACCCGACCGTCAACCATCCGGTGGCGGCGACCTATATCAAGAACGCGGCCAAGCGCGGCGCCAAGCTCTACGTGATGGATCCGCGCCGCCAGACGCTGTCGCGCCACGCGACCGCGCATCTCGCCTTCAAGCCCGGCAGCGACGTCGCGATGCTGAACGCGATGATCAACACGATCATCACCGAGGGGCTGACCGACGAGCAGTTCATCGCCGGATATACCGAGGGCTTCGAGGATCTGAAGGCCAAGATCGTCGATTTCACCCCGGAGAAGATGTCGCCGATTTGCGGCATTGCCGCCGAGACGCTGCGCGAGGTGGCGCGGACCTACGCGCGCGCCAAATCGTCGATCATCTTCTGGGGCATGGGCATCAGCCAGCACGTGCACGGCACCGACAATGCGCGCTGCCTGATCGCGCTCGCGCTGATCACCGGCCAGGTCGGGCGGCCCGGCACCGGCCTGCATCCCTTGCGCGGTCAGAACAACGTGCAGGGCGCCTCCGACGCCGGGTTGATTCCGATGTTCCTGCCGGACTATCAGCCGGTCGGGCGCGACGACATGCGCGGTGCGTTCGAGAAGCTGTGGGGCCAGGACCTCGATCCCGAGCGCGGCCTGACCGTCGTCGAGATCATGAACGCGATCCACGCCGGCCGGATCCACGGCATGTATATCGAGGGCGAGAACCCCGCGATGTCGGATCCGGATTTGCAGCACGCGCGCGAGGCGCTGGCCAAGCTCGATCACCTCGTGGTGCAGGATCTGTTCGTCACCGAGACCGCGTTCCACGCCGACGTGATCCTGCCGGCATCGGCATTTGCCGAGAAGGACGGTTCGTTCACCAACACCGACCGCCGCGTGCAACTGGCGCGTCAGGTGATCAAGCCGCCGGGCGATGCCCGCCAGGACCTCTGGATCATCCAGGAGATCGGCAAGCGGATGGGACTGCCGTGGAATTACGCCGGCCCCGGCGACGTCTTCACCGAGATGGCGGAACTGATGCCGTCGCTGAAGAACATCACCTGGGAGCGGCTGGTTCGCGAGGGTGCCGTAACCTATCCGGTCGACGACCCGCACAAGCCCGGCAACGAGATCATCTTCACGACCGGTTTCCCGACGCCAAGCGGCCGCGGCAAGATCGTGCCCGCCAAGGTGATCCCGCCGGACGAACTGCCCGATGCCGAATACCCGATGGTGCTGTCGACCGGACGCGTGCTCGAGCACTGGCACACCGGCTCGATGACCCGCCGCGCCCAGGTGCTCGACCAGATCGAGCCCGAGGCGGTGGCGTTCATGTCGCCAAAGGACATGCGGGGCAAGAACCTGTGGCCCGGCGATTTCATTCGCCTGGAAACCCGGCGTGGCGCGATCGAAGTCAAGGTGCGCGCTGACCGCGACGTGCCGGAGAACATGGTCTTCATGCCGTTCTGCTACGCCGAGGCCGCCGCGAACCTCCTGACCAACCCGGCGCTCGATCCGTTCGGCAAGATTCCCGAGTTCAAGTTCTGCGCGGCGCGGGCCGAGAAGATCGAGATCCGGACCGCCGCGGAGTGAGGCGGGGCGACTACCAGGGCAGCGTCCCGAGCGTCGCGTGGGTGAAGGTGCCCGTCGGCCCGTCGGGGCCGAGCAGGGCGACCCGCACCGCTTCGCGGGCGCCTTCCTCGACGGTCTCCGTGCCGGCATAATTGTTCAGGTTGGTCCTGGTGAAGCCGGGCGAGACGGCATTGACCTTGATCGCGGTCCCTTCCAGCTCGATCGCCATCGCGAGCGTGATCGCATTCAGCGCGGTCTTGGATGCGGGGTAGACCGGGCCGAAGATCGGCCGATGCGGATTGGCCGGGTCGGCGTTGCGCGTCAGCGAGCCGGCGCCGCTCGACACATTGACGATGCGTGCCGCCGGTGCCTTGCGCAGCAGCGGCAGCATCGCCTGGTAGACCGCGAGCACGCCGAACACATTGGTCTCCCACACCGCGCGCATCTCATCGAGCGCCACGTTGCTCGGACGGGTGGTTGCCGCATAGTCCGCGACGGACTGGTCCGGCCGCTTTCGCGTGTTCGAGATCGCCGCGTTCTGGACCAGCACATCGAGCTGGCCGAATTCCTCCCCGATGCGCGCCGCGGCCGCGGCGATCGAGGCCTGATCGGTGACATCGAGTTGCAGCGCATGCGCGCCAGGGCCGATCTCGTCGGCCGCAGCCTTGCCGCGTGCGAAATCGCGCGAGCCGACCAGCACGATGAGGCGGTGTCCAACGAGATCCTTTGCGATCTGGCGGCCGATGCCCTGGTTGGCCCCGGTGACCAGGGCGATGCGCTTGTCGTCGATCTTGTCCAGCATGGTAACCTCCATCCTAGTTTCGGCCTTCCGCGGCCCACATCACGGCGTCGGCGCCGGCGGGGATCCGCATCGGGCTCGACGGATCGGTCACCGCGCGCCACACCGCGTCGGCGACGTCCCGCGCGTGCGTGATCGGCCCCGGCTCGGTCAAGCGTGCGAAGGTGCTCTTGACGAGTTCGGCATAGGCGTCGTGGTCGAGGCCCTGCATGCGGGTGCGCGCGGTGTCGCCGAAGCGGGTCTCCGGCGAGCGTCCCGGCAGCACCAGGCGCGCGCGCACGCCGAACGGCGCGAGCTCGATCGCCATCGAGTCGGTGAACGCATTCACCGCCGCCTTGGTCGCGGTGTAGGATGCGATCAGGGGGATCGACTTCAATGTCACGCTCGAGGTGACGTTGACGACGACGCCGGCCCGGCGCTGCCTGAACTGCGGCAGCACCGCCTGCGTCAGCGCCATCGTGCCGAACATGTTGGTCTCGAACAGCTCGCGGATCGTCGTCATCGGCGTGGCCTCGAACGGCGAAGCCGCGCCGAAGCCCGCATTGTTGACCAGGGCGTCGATCGCCCCCGCCGCCGCGATGACGCGTTGGATGCTTCCGGGATCGGTGACGTCGAGTGCGAGCAGCCGAAGATGTTCGGAGCGCGGCAGCGCGTCCTCGCGCGGCGTGCGCATCGTTGCGATGACCTTCCAGTCGCGATCGAGAAAGTATTTCGCGGTTTCCAGTCCGAAGCCGGACGAGCATCCGGTGATCAAGATGGTTTTCATGAGGAGCCTTGAAGGGAAGTGATTTGACTGACACAGACGATAAGTGTCCGTTGCCGGACGCTCTATATTTGAAGGTCCAGAAGTCGTTTGCAGGAGTCCGGATATGGTCGTCGACCCGCTCGCGGAGGTGGTCGCGCTGCTGCAACCCGGGGCGCGGTTCTCGAAGGCCGTCGTCGGCGCGGGCGCCTGGCATATCCGCCGCTCCGATGCCGGTCAGCCGTTCTATTGCGTGGTGCTCGAGGGTGGATGCCGCCTCGTGGTCGACGTCCACGAGGCGATCGAGCTGCGCTCGGGCGACTTCATCCTGGTCCCCGCGGCGCATGGCGTCGCGATGTCGAGCCTCGCGCCGCCATCGGTGCTCGCCGAGACAGTGCCTGTTGCGCTGACGAGTGGCGAGTTCAGGATCGGCAATCAGGATGGTCCGACCGATCTGCGAATGCTGATCGGCCATTGCAGCTTCGCCTCGCCGGACGCCGCCCTGCTGGTGTCGCTGCTTCCCCAACTGGTGCATGTGCGCGGTGAGCCGCGGCTCGCGACCCTCGTGCAGTTCGTCCGCGACGAATTCCGCGAGCAGCGTCCGGCGCGCGAGGTGATCCTCGCCCGCCTGCTCGAGGTTCTCCTGATCGAGGCGCTGCGTTCGGCCGCCGGCACCGCGGCGTCGCCCGGCTTGGTGCGCGGGCTCGCCGACGAACGGCTCGCCGTCGCGATCCGGCGGATGCATGAGAGCCCGGCGCGGGCCTGGACGGTGGCGCAACTGGCGAAGGAGGCGGCGCTGTCGCGCTCGGCATTCTTCGACCGGTTCAACCGCGCGGTCGGCGTTGCGCCGATGGAATATCTGCTGGCATGGCGCATGGCGATGGCCAAGAACATGCTGCGCGGAAGCGACGGCGGCGTCGCCGAAATCGCGCAACGCGTCGGCTATGGCTCTGCCAGCGCGTTCAGCGTCGCCTTCACCCGCCACGTCGGACTGTCACCGACCCAGTATGCGCGCGAACAGATGGAGCAGTGATGCGCGCATTGCGTCACCGATCGGCGGATTGATCCATCATTCGTTCGCGAGCGATGACGCGTGAAGCGATCGCGCGATGACGATCAATCGCGATCATGCACTGATCGCACAAAACCGACACAGCCCTGTCACCAGCGATGGATAATCTGTCGCATGTCGACGTCATAAATCTGCAAAATAAAAAATGGGGCAACAGGTGAAGGCGAAATTCCTTTCAACGGTCGGATTTTGTGTGATCGCTGCGGCGATCGCGAGCAGCGCTCCGGCGCCGGCTCAAGACGATAACGGTCATGATCGTCATCCGCATGACATTCAAACTGCAACACCGATCAAGCATCTCGTGGTGATCTTCAACGAGAACCGCTCTTTCGATCATTACTTCGCGACCTATCCGAACGCGGCCAACCCGACCGGCTCGATTCCCTTCGTGCCGAAGCCGCATACGCCGAAGGTGAACAACCTCGCCAACGCCAACCTGTTGGTCAACAACCCGAACACCAATCCGGCCAACGGGACCGGAGCGACCAATCCGTTCCGCCTCGACCGCACCCAGGCCAACACCAAGTCGCAGAACCACGCCTATACGCCCGAGCAGCAGGCCTACGACAACGGCAAGGCCGACTTGTTTCCGAAATACACCGGACGCGGCACCTCAGGTGGCGTCGGTGCCTTCGGCACCAACGGTCAGGTGATGGGCTATTTCGACGGCAACACCGTCACCGCGTTCTGGAATTACGCGCAGAACTTCGCCATGAGCGACAACAACTACACCGACACCTACGGTCCGTCGACGCCGGGCGCGATCGAGGTGATCTCCGGACAAACCAATGGCGTGCAGAACATCGTCGGCACGTCGTCGTCGGTCCCCGACGGCCAGGGCGGCCTGACGCTGATCGGCGACACCGATCCCGCCTACGACCTCTGCTCGAGCAAGACCAGCACGATGCTGCTGACGGGCAAGAACATCGGCGACCTGCTCAACGCTGAACACATCAGCTGGGGCAGCTTCATGGGCGGCTTCAACATCACGCTCCGGAATACCAATGGCACGGTGGGCTGCGCGCGCAGCACCTTCTCCAGCACTGTCGGCGGCACCATCGTGGACTACATCCCGCACCACGCCTGGTTCCAGTACTACAAGTCGACCGCCAATCCGTATCATCTGCGGCCGAGCTCGACCAATGCGATCGGTCACACCTATGCCGCCGACGGCAAGACGGTCGATCCGGCCAACCACGGCTACGATCTCGAGGATTTCTACGCCGCGGTGAAGGCCGGCAATTTCCCGGCCGTCTCCTACATCAAGATGCCGGCCTATCAGGATGGTCATCCCGGCAACTCCGATCCGCTCGACGAGCAGGTCGGCAACGTCGAGCTGATCAACTTCCTCCAGCAGCAGCCGGAGTGGGGGGAGACCGCCGTCATCGTGACCTATGACGACTCGGACGGCTGGTACGACCACGCCTATGCCGTGCCGACCAGCGCCTCGTATGATCCGACCGCCGATCAGGTCAACGGTCCCGGCCAGTGCGGCCTCGGCGTCGGCAAGCAGACGCAGCCGAAGGGCCTCAACGGCCAGCCGGTGAATGGTCGCTGCGGTCCCGGGACGCGCACTCCGTTCCTGCTGATCTCGCCCTACGCCAAGCAGAACTTCGTCAGCCACACCCGGATCTCGCAGGCCTCCGTCGTGCGCTTCGTCGAAGACAATTGGCTGCGCGGCCAGCGTCTGGGCGGCGGCTCGTTCGACGACGGCGTCGAATCGATCATGGACATGTTCGACTTCGATCACGGCGACGATCGGCAGAACAAGCTGTTCCTCGATCCGACCGCGGGTACGGTCATCGTCAGCCCGTCTGACGATCACCACAACCACTAACGCCCTGGGATCACAGGACGTCAGATGAACCGCCGCATTTCGTGGCTCCTCGGCGCCGGCCTGCTTTGCATGGCCGGCGCCGTTTTGGCAGTCGAGACGCAAGAGCTGGTGGGGAAGAACCCCAACCCGGTGCAGCTCAGGCGCCCGCCGGTCGCGCCGCTTTCCGCGATGGCGCAACTCGGCCAGAAGATCTTCTACGATGCTTCGCTGTCCTCGTCGGGCGCGTTGTCATGCGCGTCCTGTCACAGCCCGGACCACGCCTATGGTCCGCCAGATGATGCCGCGGTGATGCATGGCGGGCCCGCGCTGTCCCGGCAGGGGACGCGCGCCGTGCCATCGCTGACCTATCACGAACGTCTCCCGAATTTCAGCATCGGGCCGGAGAAGGACGAGGACGACAACGTCGTCGACCTCGCGCAGATGGCCGCGCTCGGCCAGCAGGCCACGCGCGCCAAGAAGGTCGCGACCGAGACGTCCGCCGCGGCGGTCAACATCGTGCCGCAGGGCGGGCTGTTCTGGGACGGCCGCGCCGATACGCTACAGGACCAGGCGATCTTTCCGCTGCTCGACCCCAATGAGATGGATGGCGGCAGCATGGAGGTGGTGGCCGACAAGCTGAAGCAGGCGGACTATGCCCCGCGCTTTGCCGAACTGTTCGGTGCTCACATCTTCGATAACCGGCGGTTGCTGGTCGCGGAGGCGATGTTCGCCGTCGCGCGCTATCAGGTGGAGGAGCCGAGCTTCCATCCCTATACCAGCAAGTTCGACTACTGGCTCGAGGGCAAGGCGCGGCTCAGCGAAGCCGAGTTGCGCGGCCTGCAATTGTTCAACGATCCCGACAAGGCCAATTGCGGCGGCTGCCATACGTCGGCGCCGACCCGCGATGGCTTGCCGCCACTGTTCACCGATCATCAGTTCGAGGCGCTCGGGGCGCCGCGCAACGCCACGCTCACCAGCAACCGCGATCCCAATTATTTCGATCTCGGGGTCTGCGGCCCGTACCGCACCGACATCGCCGAGCAGACGCAATATTGCGGCATGTTTCTGACGCCGACCTTGCGCAACACCGCAACGCGCCGCGTGTTCTTCCACAACGGCGTGTTCCGCAGCCTGGAGCAGGTGCTGGATTTCTATAACTTCCGCGATACCAATCCGGAGAAGGTGTATCCGCGCGGGGCCGAAGGAACGGTGCGAAAATACGACGATCTGCCGGAAAAATATCACGCCAATGTCGACGTCAGCGATCCGCCCTTCGAGCGCCATCTGGGCGACACGCCCGCGATGACGGCGCAGGATGAAGCCGACATCATCGCCTTCCTGAAGACGTTGACCGACGGTTACCAGCCGGAGCCGTGAGCCGCCGCGGCCATCCACCGCGGAACCGATACGTGAGTTGGCAGGTCAGCGTCATGCGCGCATAATGGGCGCATGAATCTCGTCGAAGGCAACGGTGCCAAAATCCCCGCGATCGGGCTCGGCACGTGGGAGCTGCGCGGCCGGACCTGCGCCCGCATCGTCGAGCAGGCGCTGCGGCTCGGATACCGCCACATCGACACCGCGCAGATCTACGACAATGAGCGCGAGGTCGGCGAGGGATTGCGCGCCTCCAGCATCAAGCGCGACGATGTGTTTCTGACCACCAAGGTCTGGACCACGCATTTCAAGCCGAAAGATCTCGAACGTTCCGCCAAGGAGAGCCTGGCGCGGCTGCGCATGACCGAGGTCGATCTGTTGCTGCTGCATTGGCCCAATCCGCAGGTGCCGCTCTCCGACACGCTCGGCGCGCTGGCGCGGGTCAGGCAGGCCGGGTTGGCGCGGCATATCGGCGTCTCGAATTTCAACGCGGCGCTGCTCGCGGAGGCGGTGGCAGCATGCCCGGAGCCGCTTGCCTGCGACCAGGTCGAGTATCATCCCTATCTCGACCAGGCCGGTGTGGTGGAGGCCTGTGCAGGCCACGGCATGGCGTTCGTTGCCTACAGCCCGATCGCGAAAGGGCGGATCAAGAACGACCGGGCACTGGCGCGGATCGGTGACCGCTATCGCAAGACCGCTGCCCAGGTCTGCCTGCGTTGGCTGGTGCAGCAGAATGTGTCCGCGATCCCGCGCACCTCGAAGCTGGAGCGGCTTCAGGAGAACCTCGACGTCTTCGGTTTCGAGCTGTCGGATGAGGACATGCACGAGATTTCGGCGATGTCCGGCGCCGTCTCACGATGATAGCCGACGGGGAATTGGGTCTTCATTCGAGCATGATCCTTGGGAAAAGGCCGGGCGCGGGGCGCAGATCATGCTATTGCCCGCTGGCCGATCGCGGTTCTGGACCGAATTGGGATTGAGGCAGGCAGGGCCCGGCCGGTATTGTCGCCGGCGGGGAGACGTCACTGATGTGATCGAGCGGGATGAAGTTTCGGCCTAATGCGGATATGATGGCGTCGGTGTTCGTACACCTGATGCTGCTCGCGCTGATTTTCCTCTATTCGGAAGTCCATCAGTTCGATCCCGTCGCCGCTGACACGGTGCCGGTCGAGATCGTGACACCGCAGGAGGTCGCCAAGACCGAGATCAAGCCCGAGCCCGATCCGGTGCCGAGCCCGTCGCCGACGCCCGAATTGCAATTGCCGTCGCTCGACAAGCCAGTCAATTCCGATAAGCCCGAACCGGCAGCACAGGCATCCGCGCCACAGCCGAGCCCGCCGCAGCCGGCGCAGAAGCAGGCCACGCCGCCGGCGCCCAAGGCCAGCCCGGCTCCACAGCATGCGGCGGCAGCGCCGCCACCGACGCCGGCAGTCCCGCCGATGCCGGCCTCGCCACCGCCGATGCCGCAGCAAGCGGCCGCGCCGCAGCAGCCTGCCTATGCGCAACCCGAACCGGACTTGTCTGTCAAATACAATGTCGTGCTTGGCTTGCCGCCGGACATCTCGGTGAAGTCTCCCGCCGACACGCCGTCCGGTCCTGGTCCCGGCAAGGAGAATTTCGACGCGGCAGCGACCGAGCAGGCCGACATCGGCTCCAGCGTGGTCGCCGAATTTCGCCGCCATCTGAGGAGCTGCCTCAAGCTGCCGTCGACGGTGAGCACAGGCGACGACGTCAGGATCAAGATCAGGGTGTTCATGAAGCCCGACGGCAAGCTCGCCGCGCCGCCCCTGCTGATCGAGGCTACGGCGTCGGAGAAGGGGCCGCTGCTGCTGAAAGGCGCGACCGAGGCGCTGCAAGCCTGCCAGCCCTATGCGATGCTGCCCAGGGATCGCTACGGCGAATGGAAGGTGCTCGACCTCGATTTCACGCCGCGCGATTTCGCGGGGTAGGCGTAAACTCGCTTCAGCTTCCCATCGCCTGCCATGCGTTCGACGCGAACTGCCGACGCCAGATCACGATTACGACCGCGGCCGTCGTGACAAACAGCACCCACGGGCTGAGGAACCAGCCGAGATAGCCGAGCGCGAAGAAGAATGCGCGCTGGCCACGGTTGAAGTGGCGGCCCGCGGTCTCGAACAGCCGCGTGGTGCGGACCACATGGGCCTCGGCCTCCGGTGTATCGCGTTCCCCGGCCGGCGGCATCGCGCCGAACAGGATCGCGACATAGTTGAACAGGCGATACGCCCAGGCGAATTTGAAGAAGGTGTAGATGAAAATCAGGATCAGCCCGATGCACTTGATCTCCCATAGGGCGGGCGAGGGCGAGAGGTTGACCGGCAATGCGCCGAGCACGGCGAGCGCGTCATTGGTCGCACGCAACAGCGCCAGTGCGCCGCCGATCGCGATCAGGCTGGTGGAGGCAAAGAACGCGGTGCCGTTCTGCAACGACGCCATGATCTGCATGTCGACCATCCGCGCCTCGCGGTGGAGCAGGTTCCTTACCCAGATCTCGCGATAGACATGCATCCGCGCCGACAGGCTGTCGCGCCCATAGGCGGTGTGCTCCAGCGTGACGGCGTAGACCAGCCATTCCAGCGCGAAGAAGCCGACGGCCAGGATGTCGACCCAATAGCCGGTCATGATGCCTTCCTTCGTGAATGCGCGGCGCCCGGACCGCGCCGCGCTCCATCCGCATGTACAGGTTGAACGCGTGCAATGCACTATGGCAAACTGGTGCGGCAACAGGATTCCCCAAGACATGCTCAAGCTCGTCATCGGCAACAAGAACTATTCGTCATGGTCGATGCGGCCCTGGTTGGCGCTGCGCGCCAATGACATCCCGTTCGAGGAAGTCTTCATCCCGCTCTACACCGACCAGGCCGATAAGGACCGCATCCTCGGCTTCAGCCGGGCCGGCAAGGTGCCGACGCTGATCGACGGCGACGTCACGGTGTGGGACTCGCTCGCGATCATCGAGTATCTCGCGGAGAAATTTCCCGAGGCGAAGCTGTGGCCTTCGGACCGCGCCGCGCGCGCGCATGCCCGCGCGATCTCGGCCGAGATGCATTCCGGTTTCGTGCCGCTGCGCAGCGAGTGCGGCATGAACCTGCACCGCCCCGTCAGCGCTATCGCGTTGTCGGATGACGCGCGGGCCAATGTGGCGCGGATCCAGGAGATCTGGGCCGAGTGTTACGCGCGCTATGGCAGGCAGGGACCGTTCCTGTTCGGGGCATTCTCCGGAGCCGACGCGATGTACGCTCCCGTGGTGCATCGCTTCCGCACCTATGCGATCCCGGTGAAGCCCGAGGCCCAGCACTATGTCGATGCCATGATGGCGCTGCCGGCGTTCCAGGAATGGACCCGGGATGGTCTGGCCGAGACGCTGCGGATCGAGCGATTCGAGACCGTCTGAACGCTGTTGCGCTGCCGAATTGTGACAGCGGCGGCAAAGATCGCGGCTTGACGCCGCGGGGCCAAAGGCGTCGAATCCCGAGGACCGGTTTTGCAAGTCGTGAAAGGACTTAGACCATGGGCATACTCGATTCCCTGGAGAATTCGCCGGAGCTGAAAAGCATGCTTGGCCAGCTCGGGGCGGCCGTGATCCCCGCGGTGCTCGGCGAGGTGATGGGCAATGGCGGGCAGGGCGGCTTGTCCGCGATCGTCGCCAAGCTCGAGCAGGCCGGGCTCGGCGACCAGGTCAAATCCTGGATCGGCACCGGCCAGAACCTGCCGATCACGGCCGAGCAGCTCCAGCAGGTGCTGGGCAGCGACACGGTCAAGCAGCTCGCCGCCAGGTTCAACATTCCGGTCGACCAGCTGTCCCAGGTGCTGGCCCAGGCGCTTCCCGGTGCGGTCGACAGCGCGAGCCCGAACGGCAAGTTGCCGCATACCGCCTGAACCGGTGGAACCGGGTTCCAGGTGAACCCGGCGGGCAATTTCCGGCTGGCACGCAAATTGCTGCCTATCGCCCTGAAAAACCTGCAAAATCGCACCTTCGCCATGCCCCAATCTTGCTGGATTTGGGGCAGCGCGATGTGCTAGCTTGCCGCAGGGTTCTCAAAATGCCGGCCGGAGCTATCGGGACTGTCAGCCCAGCCAGCAATCTCTAAAAAAATGGAGAGGGCGTTGAAGCACAAGTACTCGATTGGCGAGATCGTCTATTTCACAGCCAGCAACGTGGCGCGCCCAGCCGCGAGCGGCACCTATCAGGTGATCCGCCTGCTGCCGACCGACGGCGATGACTGCCAGTACCGCATCAAGAGCTCGACCGAAGCTTTCGAACGCGTGGCCAAGGAGAGTCAGCTCGCGCTGTCCTGATCTGTTGTGCGCAAGCTGGTGGCTGGAGCGCGGTTCCGCGCCGCCGCCGTCAAAAGGCCCCGTTCGCAGACCCATTGTGCTGTAGGCCGGATACCGGGATGGCGGTGTTCGCCATTGCCGGTTGTGCTTACGTTGCGTTGAGGGACATCGCGCATGAATTGGGCTTCCTCGCTGGATGAGATCTGGCGCTCGCCGACCTTTCCGATGTGGCTGACGCTGGCCGCAGCGGGCTTTTTTGGAATCGTCGTCCTGGTGACGCTGCTGCGTGCGGAGAAGTCCGTGGCCAACGGCGCGCTGACCGTCATCACGCTGCTGTCCATCGCCGTTGCGGTCGCCGCCACGATCCGGGGCTTTGCGCCAGGCGGGCAGGCGGCAGCCCAGGCCGAGACGCGGACGGCGCAATTGACCGGCCAGACGGTGCCGGCACTGGCCTGCATCGACGACCTCGCCGGAGATGCCGTCCTCAATGCCTGCGAGAAGGTGCTGTTCGGCACATCCGACTCGGCCGCGGCGGCGGTCAGCTACGCGGCCGCGCAGATCTCGCGTCTGACGGCGTATGGCGACCTCGCAACCGCCGAGCGTACCACCACCACCGAATTGCAGTCGCTGCGCCGCGCCGTCGAGCATGACCGCTACGGGCTGATGGCCTACGCGCTGATGGCGCGCGACCGTTGCACGCCGACCGCGTGCCCGGCGTTCCGCTCGCTTGGCGACAACCATCAGATCATCGCCAACATGAACGAGCGCACCTACGAGAACCTGATCACGCGCTACGCGGCATCCTGGAGCGCGCCGACCGGAGCCGCGCCTTCGGCCGCCGGCCTGGTCGCGGCATTGCCGCCGTCGATGCCCACGGGCAAGCCGACCAACGCGGAGTTTCCGAGCTCGGCGAACACGCCGCCGGTCAGCATCATGACGCCGGAACCGGCGAAGCCGGCTGCCGCTGCACCGCCGCCAGCGCGCGCTGCGGCAGCGCCTGCGCCCAAGCGGGCGCCGGTCGCCAAGCGCCCGGTCCAGATTGCACCTGCGCCTGCGGCGCCACCAGCGGCTGCGAGCGCACCGGCGGCCGCGAGCCAGGAGTAGCGTCAGGATCAGCGTTGCTGACGGCGGCCCGGGCCGCCGCCGCGCCGTTTCGCGGATAACTCCCGCTATCCACTGCCGCCTGGATCGCTCTCTTTCCAAAGCGCGCGCCGGCCGCTACATCCGCGGTATGCCGCTTCATCTCATCAAACTCGCCGTCGGTTGCGACTCGGTCAAGGAACTCAAGGGCTGGGTCGCCGAGCGCATGGCGGCCGCGAAAAAAAAGGGCCTGCCGCTTCGTCATGTCCACATCACGCGGATGACGCCGAAGCGCGAGGAGGAGCTGCTTGCCGGCGGTTCGCTCTATTGGGTGATCCGTGGCGAGATCGCCGCGCGCGAGAAGATCATCGCGATCGAGCCGTTCCGCGACAAGGACGGCATCGGACGCTGCCGGCTGGTCATGCAGCCCAAGGTGATCGCGGTCTCGCCGCGCCCGATGCGGCCGTTCCAGGGCTGGCGCTACTTGACCGCGGATTCCGCGCCGGCAGACCTGACGAAGTCGAGCGCGGCCAGCGTGGCGTCGATGCCCGAGCCGATGCGACGCGAACTGCGCGACCTCGGATTGCTCTGAGCATGCGGATTGCTGCGAGCGATCGCGCGGCGGTTGCCGCGGATCACTGGGTGACGAGATGCAGCCGGGCCCATTCGGAGGCCGGGATCTCGACATAGCGGCCGCCGCCGGCATTGCGGAGCGCAGCATCGAGCAGTTCGTGATCGATCCCCATCTCGCCAAGATAGCGCCGGAACTGGTCGGTGAAGATCGAGGTGAGGCTGTCGCGTTGCTCGGCCGAGACGTTGGGGGCGAGCCGGTTGTGGATCGCCATGCCGCTCAGCACCACGTGGCTGCCGGGGGGCAGGGTGCGATGCACGCCGCCCGACAGCACCAGCACGCAGGCAAAGTCACAGGCGGTGCTGGACGGCTTCTCCGTCGCATCCAGCGGGCCACCGGGCCGCTTCAGCGCAAAGCATTCGTCCTCGGATTTGCCGTTGCAGGCCTCGACCTCGGTCACCGCGACCACGGCATCGACCCCGCGATCGCGCAGGATGCGGCCGAGGCTGGAGGCGACGTTGAGGTTGGATTGCCCCTTGATGTTGATCACGACCGGAAGCTTGCGTCCGTTCTGGCGGTCGAGGATCGCGAGCAGGCGCTTGTAGCTGTCCCACTGCACCGCGCCCTCGGCCGCGATCCAGTCCGAGCAACCCGGACCGCAGGCATCGGCGGTGCCGTGAGCGACATAGAAGATCATCGCGCCGGGCGCCGAATTGACCCCGCCGACCGGCGGCCGGGTCTGCGCCTGCGCCACCCCCGCGGCCAACAGCGCGAAGCCGACAAGAATGCCTTGGCTGAAATACCTGCCCATTCCGATCGCCTCTGAAAAAGGCGATCATCCACGCCTAGCGGCGGCGGCGCAAGTCCAGGCCGGCGACCGGTCAGACCGCGATGTTGTCGATCAGGCGGGTCTTGCCGAGCTTGGCCGCGACCAGCATCCGCATCGGGCCGTCCTTCAGCGAGCCGATCGGCGCCAGCGTGGCAGCATGGCGGACCTCGAGATAATCGAGCACGAAGCCGGCCTCGGTGATCGCGGCCGCGCCGGCCGCCATCACGGTCGCCGTGTCCTCGCCGGCGCGCAGCCGGGCGGCGGCTTCCTTCATGGTCCGGTTGAGGGTGGGGGCGATCCGCCGTTCTTCGGGCGACAGGTAGACGTTGCGCGAGGACATCGCGAGGCCATCACGCTCGCGCACCGTCTTGGATCCGATCACCTTGACGCCGAGGTCGAGGTCGGCGGCCATCTGGGTCACCACCCGGAACTGCTGAAAGTCCTTCTCGCCGAAGATCGCGGCGTCGGGCCGGACCTGCGTGAACAGCTTGCCGACCACGGTGGCGACACCGCCGAAGAAGTGCGGCCGGAAGCGATCCTCGAGGCCAGCGGTGGCCGGTCCCTCCGGCACGATCCTGGTGGCGAAGCCGTCGGGGTACATCGCTTTCACCTCGGGGTGCCAGATCAGGTCGACGCCCTCGGCCGCGAGCTTCGCGACGTCTTCCTTCCAGGTGCGCGGATAGGAGCCGAAGTCCTCGGTCGGGGCAAACTGCGTCGGATTGACGAAGATCGAGACCACGACGCGCTTGGCACGGCGCTTGGCAAGCCGCACCAGCGACACATGGCCGTCATGCAGGGCTCCCATGGTCGGGACCAGCGCGACGGTCGCCTTCTTGGCGCGCAGGGCGTCGATGGCGCGACGCAGGGCGGGGACGGTACGGACAACGGCGGGATTTCTCGGCATCTGGTCTCGACTCGCGGGGCGGGCTGGTGGGACGAAGCTGGTTGGGCGGTTGGTGTTCGGCAGGTCGCGGACCTTACCAAGACCGGGCCGGGGTCGGCAAACCGCCGGATCGCGACAAGCCTTACCCGATCCCGCTCGCAGATGGATCGCGGCGTCGTGCCGCCGATCGACGCAGCGGCCTTGTCCGGCAGCGTCTTGTCCGATCGATTCATCATTAAGGACGGCGGCGATTGATTTCCCGTCGCAGTGATGCATTTCACTTGACCGCAGCCGCGCTCGATTTGAAGATCATTGCCGGGGATTGGATCATGTTGGTGCAGGCTAGTCAGGGTCAGTCCGGCTCCGCGCATGTCGTTGTGCTGGGCAACGAGAAGGGCGGTTCGGGCAAATCGACCACCGCCGTGCATATCGCCGTCGCGCTGATGAAGGCCGGACAGCGCGTCGCCAGCATCGATCTCGATTGCCGCCAGCAGAGCTTCACCCGCTACATCAGCAATCGCCAGGCCTGGGCGCGGCGCACCGGGCTCGATCTCGAGCTGCCGGTGCACCACTGCATCAGATACGGCGAGACGATGCAGATCGAGGAGAACGAGAACGCCGAATTCCAGCAGTTCATGGAAGCGGTCAGCGCGGTGGAGCGCGCCTGCGATTTCATCGTGATCGATACCCCGGGCTCCGACAGCTACCTGATGCGGCTCGCGCATTCGATGGCCGACACGCTGGTGACCCCGATCAACGACAGCTTCCTCGATTTCGACGTGCTCGGCACCGTCGATGCCGCGACCTATGCGGTGACCGGCGAGAGCCACTATGCGGAGATGGTGCGCGACACCAGGCGCAAGCGCCGCCAGCTCGACGGCGCCTCGACCGACTGGATCGTGGTGCGCAACCGGCTGTCGATGCTCGCCTCGCGCAACAAGCAACTGGTCGCCGACGGCCTCAAGCAATTGTCGCTGCGGCTCGGGTTCCGTGCGGTCGACGGTTTTGCCGAGCGGGTGGTCTATCGCGAGTTCTTCCCGCGCGGGCTGACCGCGCTCGACGACATCGACGAGACGACGCTCGGCACCCGCCCGAGCCTCGGCCACGTCACCGCGCGCGAGGAGGTGACGAGCCTGCTGCGCCAGCTCAAGCTGCCGCTCGACGAGCGCGGCCGCCGCCGGGCTGCGAACCGCGCCGAATGGTTCAGCCAGGTCGACAAGCCGCTCGAGGTCCACGACATCATCTGAGGTGCCGCCGTGAATTCACGAGAGCTACTTGCCGGGTCGCTCGCGCGGGAGGCGCGTGGCCGAAATGTCGAAAACAACCCCATGCAAAGCAGCCGGTCGCGGCCAGCAGTCGACCGGGCGACTTGACACGTCGGGCAACTCACCGGTATATTTCTAATATTCCGAAATATCTGCCGACCTCTACTCCGCAGCCGCGGCGATGTTTGTGGCCTTCGCATTTGCTTGCGGCAATGCGAGCAGCGCTATCAGCGCCGCAACGCTGAGGCCGGCCGACACAGCCACGACAAGCTTTCCGAGCGGGTCGATCAGCAGCCCGAACGCGAGGGGGGCGAGGGCCTGGCAGATGCGCGACGGGGCACCGATCAATCCAAGTCGGTAGGCATAGTTCTCCGGCCCGAAGATCGAGAGCGGCAGCGTGCCGCGCGCGATGGTGAGGATGCCGTTGCCGGCGCCGTGCAGCAGCGTGAAGGCGGCTGCCGCGCCGCCGCCGAACAGGCCAATGACGCCTGCTCCGATCGGATGGGTCAGGCAGGCCAGGCGCGTCGACACCAGCGGGTGGAAGCGGCTCAGGAAGCCTGCTTCCAGGATCCGGGCACCGACTTGGGCGGGGCCGATCATCATGCCAGCGAACACAGCCTGAGCCGGCGTTGCGCCGAACGCCTCGACAATGCGCGGCAGGTGTGCAGCCATCGCCGACGTCACCGTCCACGCGGCGGCGAACGCGAACGACAGCAGCACCATCGTCCGATCGATCGGGATGTGCGGTTTGGCAGCGGTTCCGCCGGCGTGAACCGCCCGTTCGGTTCGGGGCAGGAGCAGATTGAGCGGCAGGCCAACGACGATATGCGCGATGGCCCAGGCGTAGCAGGTCTCCCGCCAGCCGATTGTCTCGAGCCCGAGGGAACTGAGAGGCCAACCGACGGTGCTGGCGAAGCCGGCGATCAGGGTGATGCCGGTGATCGCGCCGCGCGCGTTGCTGCCGTAGATGCGGCCCAAAGCACCAAATGCCGCATCGTACAGCCCAAGACCCATGCCGACGCCGAGCAGCAGCCACGCCAAGGACATCGTCCACAGCGTGGCGGACGCGCCGAGCAGCGCGAGCCCGGCCGCGAGGACGATGTTTGAGGCGCACAGGACTTCGCGGCCGCCGACACGGTCGATCTGACGGCCGACGCGCGGCCCAGCAGTCCGGAGATCACGAGCGACGCCGAGAAAGCTGCGAAGAACCAGTTGCTCGAGATGCCGAGATCCCTCGCGATCGGATCGGCAAGGATGGCCGGTAGATAATAGCTCGAACCCCAGGCTAGCGTCTGGGCGGTCCCAAGCGCTGCGACCACCCTCAGGCGTTGTCCGTCCATGCCGGCCGCCCTCAGGAGCAGCAGGCGCTGGCGCTGGCTGGCGCCGGCCCGCCGCAGCACGACGATGCTCCCGCACCGCCTTCGACGCCGCCGCGGGTGCAGACTCCGGTTTCCGGCAGATCGAGTTCGACGCGCTCCGCGGCTTCCTTGTCGCCGGCGATGTCCGCGGCAATCGATCGGACCTGCTCGTAGCCGGTGATCATTAGGAAGGTCGGGGCGCGCCCGTAGGCCTTGATGCCGGCCAGATAGAAGCCGCGGTCATCCTGCTGCAATTCGCGTGCGCCATGCGGGCGCACCGTGCCGCAGGAGTGCTCGTTCGGGTCGATCAGCGGCGCCAGGGCCATCGGGGCCTCGATCGCGGGATCGAGCCGGAGCCGGATCTCGCTGAGGAAGGAGAGGTCGGGCCGGAAGCCGGTGGCCACGACAAGCTCGTCCACGACAATCTTGCGCGCGCAGCAGGCTGAGGACGTTGCGATCCGAAGCTGGCCGTCGACCGTCACGATCGCGGAGACGGCAAAGCCAGCTTCGACCTGTACCTGACCCGATGTCACGAGTGAGGCGAAATGGGCGCCAAGTTCGCCGCGCGCGGCCAGCTTGTCGTTGGCGCCGCCGCCAAAGGCCTTTGCCGGATCGTTGCCGCGGAGCAGCCAGATCGGGCGCGTGCCGGGCACCTGACTGGCGAGCGTCGTCAGATCGGTGAGCGTGCCGATCGCCGAGTGTCCTGCGCCCAGCACGGCGACGGTCTTGCCCGCATAGCGGAGGCGGTCCTTGCCGAGAACGTCGGGCATGCCATAGGCGATCTGCGCCTGAGCCTCGCGCTCGCCGATCGCGGGCAGGCCGTTGGCGCCGGCCGGATTCGGCGAGGCCCACGTTCCGGAGGTGTCGATGACTGCCTCGGCGCGCAGGGTCTCGGGCCCTTTGCCGTTTTGGTAGCGGATTTCGAAGGGAGCGGCCTCGCGGCCCTTGGTCTTCGCCTTGTCGAAACCCGCGCGGGAGACCGCGGTGACACGGCTCGAGATGCGGATCACATCCTTGAGCGCTGTGCGGGTCGCGAGCGGGACGAGATACTGCTCGAGCAACTCGCTTCCCGTCGGGTACACCTGCGGATCGGGAGAATTCCAGCCCGTAGGTGCCAGCAGCCGCTCGGCGGCGCGGTCGACGTTGTACTCCCAGGGCGAGAACAGCTGGACGTGCCGCCATTGCCGGATCGCATGGCCGGCCTCGGGTCCGCTCTCCAGCACCACTGGCGTCATGCCGCGCTCCATCACATGGGCCGCGGCGGCCAACCCGACAGGGCCGGCGCCGATGATCGCGACGGTCTTTCCTGTGCTCATTCTTCTTCTCCGATTTTTCTAGAACTATCGAATGATGCGGCAAAAAGATCAGGCCGCGCTCTTGGCCTCTTTGCACTGGTTTTCTTCGACGCAGCACTCGGCGACGAGGAAGTCCACCAGGTCCTGCATCGTGTCGTATTCGGCGTGGCAAACCAGCGTCGTGCCCTCGCGGACCTGCGAAATCAGGCCGACGGAAACCAAGCCCTTGACGTGGTGTGAGAGGGTTGAGGCCGGGATCTTGAGCCGTTCCTGCAGGCGCCCGACCGGCATGCCGGCGTGCCCTGCGCGGACCAGCGCGCGAAAGATCTTCAGTCTCGTCGGATTGCCCAGTGCCTCGAGGCGGGCCGCGGCGTCGTCGATTTTCATACTGACACAATGGGGATGGCGGGCGTCGCTGTCAATCGATGTTTCTAGAATATTCGAAATAGAGGGCGGCGGTACCGGACGTTATCGGTGATCATGGCTTGACTCGCTTCGATATTTCTAGATATCTGGATATATGAAAACCGAACAAGCAGTGTTGGCGCTCGCGGCCCTTTCGCAGTCGACCCGCCTGGAAGCTTTCCGGGCCCTGGTCAAACATGAACCCGACGGCCTGGCTGCCGGCGACCTGGCCCGCCTGTTGGAGGTCCCGCAGAATACCCTGTCGGCGCACCTGTCGATTCTCACGCGCGCCGGCCTGGCAACGTCAGAGCGGCAAAGCCGCTCGATCATCTACCGCGCCAATCTGGCCGCGT
Source organism: Bradyrhizobium sp. SK17 (assembly GCF_002831585.1). Lineage (GTDB taxonomy): Bacteria > Pseudomonadota > Alphaproteobacteria > Rhizobiales > Xanthobacteraceae > Bradyrhizobium. Next base: position 4,700,668 of record NZ_CP025113.1, read on the forward strand.
TTCGGGACGTCGCAATGTTCCTGCTACGCGACTGCTGCGACGGGCGGCCGGAAGTCTGTGCGCCCGTCGTCGAAAGCCTTCAGTCCTGCTGCACCCCCAAACGAAGGGAGCGAGCCCGTGGCTGATCACTTCTGCGAAGTCGGCCGTTCCGACGGCGCGATATCCTCCCAAAACGACGTGGCCTGATCATGAGCATTTTCGAACGGTACCTGACCCTCTGGGTCGCGCTGTGCATTGTGGTCGGCGTGAGCCTTGGCCATGTCATGCCCGGTTTGTTCGGCGCGGTGGCGTCGGCCGAAGTCGCCAAGGTCAACTTGCCGGTGGCCGTCCTGATCTGGTTGATGATCGTGCCGATGTTGCTCAAGATCGACTTCGGCTCGCTGGGACAGGTCCGCGAACACTGGCGGGGCGTCGGCGTCACGCTGTTCATCAACTGGGCGGTCAAGCCGTTCTCCATGGCGCTGCTTGGTTCGTTCTTCATCGGCCACGTCTTCGCGCCGATGCTGCCGGCAGGCCAGATCCCGTCCTACATCGCCGGCCTCATCCTGCTGGCGGCCGCGCCGTGCACCGCGATGGTGTTCGTCTGGTCCAACCTCTGCGAGGGCGAGCCGCATTACACGCTGAGCCAGGTCGCGCTGAACGACGTGATCATGGTCTTTCTGTTTGCGCCGCTCGTCGGCCTGTTGCTCGGCGTGGCGTCGATCTCGGTCCCCTGGAACACGCTTGTGCTCTCCGTGGCCCTCTACATTGTGGTGCCCGTCGCAGTCGCCCAGATTTGGCGGAGCGCGCTGCTGCGCGCTGGCGGCGGGGCGTTCGAGCGGACCATGCGGACGCTGCAGCCGGTATCCCTCGTGGCGCTGTTGGCAACCCTTGTCCTTCTGTTCGGGTTTCAGGGTGAGCAGATCGTCAAGCAGCCGGTCGTGATCGCCATCCTGGCGGTGCCGATCCTGATCCAGGTCTACCTCAATGCGGGGCTGGCCTACTGGCTGAGCCGCCGTTTCGGCGTCGCCTGGTGCGTAGCCGCGCCGGCCGCGCTGATCGGCGCCAGCAATTTCTTCGAGCTCGCCGTCGCCGCCGCAATCAGCCTGTTCGGTCTGAATTCAGGTGCGGCGCTCGCGACCGTCGTCGGAGTCCTCGTCGAGGTCCCGGTGATGCTCTCGGTGGTCCGGATCGTGAAGGCAACAAGGGGCTGGTACGAGGCCGGAAGCGCCGTATCGGCACAGGCAGTGGAGGCGCGGCAATGACAGTCACCATCTATCACAACCCGGACTGCGGCACATCCCGCAACACGCTTGCCATGATCCGGCAGGGCGGGGTCGAGCCGACCGTGATCGAGTACCTCAAGACGCCGCCGTCGCGCGAGAAGCTGAAAGAACTGATCGCGGCGATCGGGATTCCAGTCCGCGCGCTGCTGCGCGAGAAGGGAACGCCCTACAAGGAGCTCGGGCTTGACGATCCCAAGTGGTCCGACGACCAGTTGTTGGATTTCATGCTGGCGCACCCGATCCTCATCAACCGCCCGATCGTGGTCACCTCGAAGGGCGTGCGCCTTTGCCGACCGTCCGAGGCGGTCATTGACCTCCTGGACAATCCGGTCGGGCGCTTCGTGAAGGAAGATGGCGAAGTCGTCGAGGCCCGGTAGGGCTGACAGGTGCGCTGTCAACCGCGAGCTTCCAGAAGGCACAACTCACAGTGCCAACGGTCCCTCTGACGACCCGGTCGAGAAGGATACGATAAAGCAAGTCGGCTTGCGGAGGTTGTCGAGCTGGGATGTCGTGCACGCGGTTGATCTCGCGATCAACGCATTCCCGTCCTAGCCGACAGGACCGGCGCTGATGCGCCCTTGATGCGCCGAACGCTTCCCCTGTAAGCCTTCACCCAGGAATGCCGGATGGAGCGATCCTGGTCGTGAGCAGCAGCGCGTTGACGGCGATCGAGCTGGGGTGTCGGGGCGCCGTCGTCGGCCTCTCGCTGCTGATCGCAGCCGTGCTGCTGCGCGACCGTCGTGACACGTCGGCGCGTCTTGGCGCCGCGCTGTTGGTTGCGGTGGCGGCCTCCGCGATCTCGGATACGCCGGGATTTCCTCGGCCATGGCCGTACTGGGCCCTGATCCTGCTGGCGTTATCGAGCAGCGGGGCGGTCCTGTTCTGGCTCTGGGCGCGCGCGACGTTCGACGACGATTTCGAGCTCCGGCCCTGGCACGGCGCCGTGCTGGCCGCCGTCGTCGGCACGCAATTGTTCGACGTCTGGCCGACGCGCGGCGAGCGCAGGGGCGATCTCGATCAGGCCATGGCATTTATCTATCTCGGCCTCGCTGTGCTGGCGGCGGCCCAGACGCTCGCGACATGGCGGGCGGACCTGATGGCGGGACGGCGGCGGTTACGGGTCCTCGTTCTGCTCGGAGCGGTGGCCTGGAGCGTCGCGGTTTTCTTCCACAAGGTTTGGCTGGCCGCGGTTGCCGGTTTCTCGGTCTGGAGCCTTGCCGGCCCGGTTGTGACGTGCCTGCTGCTTGGGCTCACCGCATGGAGCCGGTTTCGGGCGGCCGAAATGCAAGAAGTCTCCGGCGCGCTGCCTGCCGCGGGTCGCATTCCGGGCAATATCAAGGACGCACCGCCTGCACGAGAGGACAAGCCGCTCGCGGTCGACCCGGAACTGCTGCGCCGGTTGCAGCAACTGATGACCGTGGAGCGCGCCTATCGGCGCGAGGGATTGACCATCGGCTCGCTGGCCGCCGAGTTCGGCGTTCAGGAGTATCGGCTGCGGCAATTGATCAACGAAGGCTTGGGGTACCGCAATTTCAATGCCTTCCTCAATCACTACCGCCTCGAGGATGCCAGCGCCGCCCTGGCCGATCCCGCGCAAAGACAGGTGCCGGTGCTGACCATCGCGATGGATGCCGGCTTCCAGTCGATCGGCCCGTTCAACCGCGCCTTCAAGGCGGCCACCGACCTGACACCGACCGAATTCCGCAGCCTCGCGCTGGCCAAGCTGGCTCGCGATCCCGGCAAAACCGACCACGGCTCGGGAATCGGTTAGCCGGACTGAGGAATCGGCCAGTCGAATTCTGAACCCGGCAAGATCGCTTTGCGAATATCGACCAGAGTGGGGGCGTAATCAGGGAGTTGTCGGGATGAAACGCCTCGCATCGATGGGAACGCTTCTCGCTGTGCTTTGCCTGGGGAGCCCGGCACGCGCCGATCAACTCCTGACATCAGCCGATGCAGCAAGTCTCGGATTTTCGGCGGCCGGCCTGGCGCGGATCGCGCCGTGGTATCAGGCGCGCTTCGATGCCTTCTCGCCGTCCGAGGGTCTGGTCCCCGGCGCCGTTGTTGCCATCGCCAAGGGCGGCCAGCTCGCCTATCTGCAAGCCATCGGGTTCCAGGACCGCGCCAAGACGGTCCCGATGAAGGTGAACTCGATCTTCTGGATCGCCTCGATGACCAAGCCGGTGACCAGCGTCGCGGCGATGATCCTGGTCGACGATGGCAAGCTCGAGCTCGACGCGCCCGTCGCGCGCTATCTTCCCGAAATCGGCAAGATGCCGGTCGTGACGTTCGACCCGGCGACCGTGCAGGCTGGGCTCGCTTTGCAAAAACGCCCGATGACGGTCCGGGACTTGTTGCGCCATACCTCCGGCGTGATCGCCCCGGAAATGGATTTTGCGTTTCCTGAGCGGGGCCTCTCCGACCCGACCACCGAGTCCGCAATTCGCGCGATCCACATGGTCTACGGCTGGAGAGTCGTGTACCGGCGCGAGAAGACGCTGGCCGATTTCGTATCGAGCCTGGCCGAACTGCCGCTCGTCCATCAGCCCGGCGAGGTCCATGAATATGGCTGGAGCTCCGACGTGCTGGCCCGGGTGGTCGAGGTGGCGTCCGGTCAGCCACTCGACCAGTTCATGCAGGATCGAATCTTTGCGCCGTTACATATGGTCGATACCGGCTTCTTCGTCCCGAAGGACAAGCTCGACCGCCTGGTCGATTCTCCGATGCCGGAGCGACCGCCGATCTGGGATGTCACGACGCCCGCGAGGTTGTCTTCCGGTGCCGGCGGCCTGGTGTCGACTGCGCCCGACTATCTGCGCTTTTGCCAGATGCTTCTGAACGGCGGCGAGCTCGATGGCGTGCGGGTGCTCACTGCGCAGGCTGTGAAGCAGATGACGACCAATGCGCTGCCGGCGGATGTTCGCATCTTTGGCGGCGACGAGGTTGGCGCTCGCGCCGGCACGACCTTCGGTCTTGGTTTCGGCATCCGCACCAGCCCGATCGCGAGCTGGATTCCGGGAGCGCCCGGAAGCTTTGGCTGGGGAGGACACTGGGGCACGTATTTCTGGGTCGATCCGGCGGAGCAGTTGATCGGCGTCGAAATGATCCAGGCGACGCCCGGCAGCAAGGCGCGGGGCGCATTGGCGCCCTCGGGGATCAATCACCTGACCTATGGCGCGTTGGCGGTCGCCGCGCCGTCTGCCGACGCGCCGCCGGTGGTGCCTGCGACGCTGAGCGCGGAAACGCTCGCCGACTATGTCGGCACCTACGATTTCGGCGGCACGGTGAGTTCGCGTGACAGGCAGGGCATAGCCGACGGCAAGAACGGGTGGCTTGGGATCGCGAGGTTCGTCGCTATGGAGCCGGACGGCCTGAAGATCAACAGGCCGGACCCCGGCAGTCCAGCAAGCAAGGCCGGGGTCGCTACCGGTGACCTCGTCACCGAACTTGACGGTGTGCCGCTGAAGGGTCTGGCGCTCGCCGATGTGCTGTCGCGGCTGCGCGGGCCGGCCAACACCACGGTCAAGATCAAGATCGTCCGCAGAGGACAGGACGGCGCGAGCGATCTCACCCTCGTGCGGGCCGCCCGCCGTGCAAATACCGTCCAGCTTCAGGTCCGCGTCGTCCAAGACAGGCTCGTCGCGGAAGCTGTGGGCGTGTGGCCGATCCTCGCATTCGAGAAGGGCAAGGCCGTGCCGTTGGTCGCGGCATCGAACGACGCATTCAGTGCGGCCGACGACGGTCACACCCGGATCGCGTTCGTCAGGGACCCGGTTGGCAAGGTGTCCGGACTGATCCTGGACCCCGGGCCTTGGGAGTTGAAAGCTGCGATGATTGCGGCGGGGCCGAAATAGCATTTCGGATCCGGCGCTCACCGATGCTTGACGCCGCTGGCCTGAACCGGACGGCCGCTATCGGTTCGGCGTCAGTACGGTCATCCGGAACGGTCCGCCATTGGCGGCGGCATGCGTGACCGCCGCGTTGGCTTGGTCGAGATTGAAGGTCGTGACCTCGAACTGATCGAGCCGCAGCAGTCCGGCACGCGCCAGATTGACGAGGCCGAAGGTGGCTTCCGGCGGATACATCCAGACGCCATGAATGCTGATGCATTCGCGCATGATCCAGGGGTAGGGCAGCTCGAGCCCCGGGCCGCCCTGCATGCCGACGCCGCCCATCAGCACCACCCGCCCGTAGGCCCGCACCGTCATGATCGCGGCGCGGACCGTGGTGGTGGAGACCTCCGGCGGCATCAGATCGAGCACGCAGTCGATCGGACCGGGCGCAGCCTCCCGCATCCGCTCGCGATCGTCGTCCTCGTTGCCGCTGAGCCTGACCGGCCGCACGCGCGGCCCGAACCGCCGGACCAGATCGGCAAGCACCGTTTCGTTGCGGCCGGGTGCGATCACGCAGGCCGCGCCCATCGCCAGTGCAACGGCGACGCCGGCGCTGCCGAAATTGCCGGTGGCGCCGCTCACCAGCACGGTCTCGCCGGGCTGTAGCCGCGCCGCGAGCAGGCCGCCATACGGCACCAGGCAGGTGCCGAGCGCGCACCAGCGCGGCGCCTCGGCCGGATCGATAGTGCCGATCCGCTTGACGTTCTCGGTCGGCAGCAGCGTCTGTTCGGCGAACGAGCCGTGGCGGAAGTGGCGTTGCAGCCGCAGCCCGCCTTCGCCGCGTGCGCTCCAGCCTTGCAGCGTGATGTCCGGCGAGATCAAGTCGTCGCGCGAACGGAAGGTGGGATCGCAATAGACCCAATCGCCGGCGGCAAGGTGGGTGGCGTCGGGGCCGACCGCGCGCACCCGTCCGATCGCGCCGGGACCGGGAACGGCCGGCAGTTCGAGCAGATAGTTGCGCGCGCCACTGAACACCTCGTCGGCATAGGACAGCACACGGGTCGCGACCACGTCGACGATGACTTCGCCGGTGCCGATGACCGGCGCGGGGATCTCTTCGATCGCGAGCTGCGAACCGAACGACTTCAGGACTGCTGCTTTCATCTAATCTCATCCTTGGCTGAGATCAGATCATGCTCCGGTCCATTGCAGCCAGGAAGACCTGGTATTATCCTAGGATTATCAAACCCACTCTCGAGGAGCCCGGCGATGGCGACCGCGCGGCAAAGCGAGCTCGGTGATTTCCTGCGCTCGCGGCGGCAGAAGCTGACGCCGAAGCCCGCAGGCGTTGCGGCCGGCCGGCGGCGGCGAACCCCGGGCCTGCGCCGCGAGGAGGTGGCCGAACTCGCCGGGATCGGGGTCGACTGGTACATCCGGCTCGAGCAGGGGCGCTCAGTGAGCCCGTCGGTCACGACGATCGACGCGCTGGCGCGGGCGCTGCGGCTCAGCAAGGCTGAGCACGCGCATCTGCGGGCGCTCGCCCGGGACGGCGACCGCCGGCCTTTCACGGCCGAGGTGGTGCCGGCGGCGATCCGCCGCGCGGTCGAGGGCCTGAACCAGCCGGCCTATGTCACGGGCCGGCGCTGGGACGTGCTGGCGTGGAACGCCGCCGCCGAGGAGATTTTCGCGTTCGGCCGGCTGCCCGGTGGCGAGCGCAACACCCTGGTCCACGTGCTGACCAACCCCGCGACCCGGCGGCTGTTCGGCGCCGGCTGGGCCAAGGAGGCGCAGCGCATGGTGGCGCAGTTCCGCCGGACCCACGATCTTTGGGCCGGCGACCCGGCCTTCCTCGACCTGCTGGCGCGGCTCCGCGCCGGCTGTCCCGAGTTCGAGGCCTGGTGGAATACCCATGACATCGGTACCAGCGTGGCCGGCCGGAAGACGCTCAACCACCCCAAACGGGGCCGGCTGAGCTTCGAACATGCCAGTTTCCAGGCCAATGACGATCCCGGCCTCAAGCTGATTATCTACACCGAGATCGCCTGAATCCGTGGTTTTCCGGTAATTTCGGCCACAGCGTCGCCAAAATGCCGGAACAAAGCTGCCGAAATCCGGTTTCCCCTCAACTTCGATCCAAGCGTCGAACGCGGCCCTTGGAACGCGCGTCGTAGGGTGTAGGAAGCACGAACCGTCGCGGTGGTTCGTGGAACATCTGCCCAAAGTATAGGTGCAGCGCACAACGTTATGGCGTCAAAGCCACAACATTTGGACTTCCTGTCACGGCGCTGTGACATATATTCTAAAAAAGGAGGCCGCAGAGTCTCCGGCCAAGAAAAGCCCTGAAGAAGGCGGGCACCTTGAGGACGTCATGAAGCGTGGAATTACCGTTCTGCTCTCGCTCTGTGTGGTGGTCACTGCGGCGTACTTCACCGCGAGCAAGTGGGCGATCCGTCATGAAACCATCATGTTCAAGGACCCGACGCGTGACGAGCGTCCGGTCGCGGTCGACGTTGCGGTGCGCTTCGACAAGGAGATGCAGGCCGACGCCGGCATGATCAAGCTCCCGGTTGCGATCCTCAATCATGGCAATACCGTCAAATTTACCGAATATTCCTTCCTCGCGAACGTGTTCGCGGCGCGCGGCTATCTGACCATCAGCATTCAGAACGACCTGCCGTCGGACGGGCCGATGGTGACCAAGGTCGGCGAGCTCTATGTCGGGCGCCTGCCGCAGTATCAGCGCGGCATCACCAACATCAAATTCGCCATCGAGGAGATGAAGAAGCGTCAGCCGAATGCGGACTACAGCAAGCTGACGATGGTCGGCCATTCCAATGGCGGCGACATCGCGATGTATTTCGCCAAGCAGTATCCCGACGAGATCAAGAAGGTCGTGACGCTGGACAATCTGCGCGTGCCGTTCATGACCGACGGCAAGTTCAAGATCCTGTCGTTCCGTTCGCATGATCAGCACTTCCAGCCTGATCCCGGCGTGGTGCCGGATGAGCAGGAGTGCGAGAAGGCCGGCATCACCGTTGTGAACACCAACTTCCAGCACAACGACATGCGCGATACCGGACCCGAGAAGGCCAAGGACTCGATCCAGGCCATGCTCGATAAATTCCTGGCCGACACCGACAGCGATGTCGCGCCGGTCGACACCAGGAATGCGCCGCCGAAGATCCTGGAGCCCGGTCCGGTCTCGCTCTACGTGCCGGTCGAGAAGCCCTCGCAGTCGTTCGCCGACAAGCTCAAGAAGTCGTTCTCGCTGACCAAGACCGAGACGAAGAAGGGTCCGTCGATCACGAATTGACCGGTTGCCCGGGATCTGTTCCGGGCAACGGCCGTCATTACGTTGACCAATCCAATGTCGCGGCCCACATAATGCTTGCTGCACGAGGCAAGCGCTGATGGCTGGCAAGACGATCAAACCGACATCCGGAAGCGATGTGCGCCCGACCGATGCGGCCGACGTGCCGACGTCGAGCGCGAACGATATCGCCGCCTTCGTGGCCAAGGCGCGGGGGATGTCGCCGCATCGCGCCGGCGCGCGCGGCAGGCTGGTGTTTGCGCTCGACGCCACGATGAGCCGGCAGCCGACATGGGACATGGCGTGTACGCTGCAAGCCGACATGTTCCGCGAGGCGGGCGCGCTCGGCAGCCTCGATATCCGCCTCGTCTACTACCGCGGCTTCAACGAGTGCCGTGCCACGGGCTGGATCTCCGACAGCGCGCAACTCGCGCGCCTGATGAGCAAGATCGACTGCCAGGGCGGCAATACCCAGATCGGCAAGGTGCTGTCGGAGACCCGCCGCGAGGCCGTTGCGTCCGGCGTGCGCGCGCTGGTGTTCGTCGGTGACGCGATGGAGGAGAACGCCGACGCGCTTTGCGCGAAGGCCGGAGAGCTCGGCCTGCTCAAGGTGCCGGTATTCATGTTCCAGGAAGGCAGCGATGTAGCCGCCGAACAGACGTTTCGCGAGATCGCGCGGCTGACCGGCGGCGCATGGTGCAAGTTCGATCCCGGCGCGGCCGCGCAGCTCCGCGAGCTGTTGCGTGCCGCCGCGGCCTATGTTGCCGGCGGCCGCGAGGCGCTGCTGCAACTGGCCAAGACCACCGGCGGCGCGGCCAAGTTGATCGGCCAGATGAAATAGAGCGCCGCGGTCAGGCTGCGCCCGCCGTCACGGCGTTTGCGATTGCGCCGAGCAGTGCCGCCATGTTGGCCGCGACCTGGCGGGTCGCTTCCGCAACGCCGTGCCGTTCGGCGAGCCAGGCCGGATCGGTGTAGGAGAACCAGCTGTCGCCGGCTTCGTCCTGCCAGACCAGCGCCTTGAGCGGCAGATCGATCCCGATGGTTTGCGCCGCCTGCATCAATGGGGTGCCGCCCTTGGCATTGCCGAAGATGAAGAGCTCGGTGGGACGGAGCGCGAGGCCGGCGCCGGCGGCTCCCGCAGCGTGGTCGATCCGCGCAAACAGCGTCAGCCCGCGCGCTTGCAGTTCGGCTTTGAGCCGGTCGGCGGTTTGCGTCGGCCCGACATGGCTGCGCACGGTGATCAGTCCGTCAATCGCCATCGAATGTCCTCCAGCGCGGCCAATGCAGGCTGGTCGCGACAGGGTAGTCAATCGTCCGCGCCCGCGCCACGCGGCTGTGCTTCACGCTCCGGTGAGACGAAGCTTCGCATGCTTTTTGCCGCCGGGCCGCCTATATTCCGCGCATGCCAACCCTGATCGCCGGCGTCGTCGCTGTTGTCGTCCTCTATTCCGCGCTCCAGATGTTTCGCGCGGCCAATCCCGCCGTGCTTGCGCGTGCAATCAAGATCGTCGGCGGCGTGCTCGCGCTGGCCGTTGCCGCCTTCACCGGTGTGCGCGGCGAACTGGCGGTCGCGATTCCGCTGGGTATCTTCGGCGCCGGGCTGCTCGGCTGGTCGCCGTTCGGGACCACCGGTTTCCGCAATCTCGGCGGCATGTTCGGCGGTTCGCGCTCGCAGGGACAAAGCTCGCGGGTGCGCTCGCAATATCTCGATATGAGCCTCGACCATGCCAGCGGCGTGCTCACCGGCCAGATCGTGGCCGGACCGCAGGCCGGCCGCATGCTCGACGAGTTCGACCTCTCGCAGCTGCTGGCGATGGTCCCGAGCTTCGACGCCGAGAGCGTCGCGCTACTTGAAAGCTATCTGGACCGCCGCTTTCCCGCCTGGCGTCAGGACGCTCAGGGCGACCGGGCAGGGGGGCACGGCCGGGCGGCGGCGGGCGGCAAAATGACGAACGAGGAGGCCTATCAGATCCTTGGCCTGCAACCGGGCGCGTCGCGTGACGACATCAGCCGGGCTCACCGCACCTTGATGAAGAAACTCCATCCCGACCAGGGGGGCTCGACGTACCTTGCTGCCCGTGTCAACGAGGCCAAGGATACTCTGCTTCGCACGCATCTCTAACTCCGGCTACGCTACCAACGCCACAGCCGAGAGCCGCCTTCCGTGTCTGATTGATGCCCCGTCTCGCCCGCCGCTGTCCGGCGTGGTCGATCGTTGTTTCGGGAAAACTTAACCGTAAATTCTTGACGAGAAGTTTTCGTGGTTCGCATCGCGGCGAGGACGCGCGCGATTGTCGCGCGGCCGCCATGCAAAGCAAAAGGGCCGGCGCTGGTGGCGCCGGCCCTTTGAAATCAGTCGGGACGTTCGATCAGTTGCGAACGGTGATGCAGGAGATCTCGGCGCGCTTCAGCGTCTTGCAGGCCGCCTCGGCCTGATCCCGCTCGAGGCCGGCGAAGCGGGCGCGATAGAGCTTGCGATTGTCCTTGGCGACGACCTCGGTGAACGGATCCGCCTTGTTGAGCAGGCCGCGGGCCGAGCTGCGCGCGAGGTCGATGCGCTTGCTGGCCTCGATCTCGGACTCCAGCGCGCCGACCTGGATGATCCAGCCGGTGTGCGCGGCGCTTGGCTTGGCGGAGCTGGTCTGCGGGGAGGCTTGCAGTCCGCGGGTGGGTTCGATCGAGGCCACGGCCTGCGGCGCCGCCGGGGCGGGCGCGCGCATGCTCGAAGCCGGCAGCACGCCGAGGATGCCGTTGCCGGTGCCGAAATTGGCCGGCTGCGGCGGCATATCGGGCCGCGAGGTCTCGGCAGCCCGTGCCATCATCGCGTTGGAGGTCTCGGGAACCTCGCCGCGCGAGGGGATCGTGTTGGTGATCGGCGGCGCGGACGGCGCGGGGCCGGCAGCGGCAAGCCTGACCTGGCCGGCCTTGACCTGCACGGTCTTCACCTTGACCGGCTTCATCGGTTCAGCCGAACCCGGGATCGCGGCGAGCTGCTGGGTCTGGATCACGCCCGAGGTCAGCGGCGCCGGTTCGGGCTTGGCCTGCGGCTCGGGCTTGGCCGGGGGCAGCGGCAGCGCGGCGGCGGCTGCCGCCAACAGCGAGGGTTTGGCCGGGCGCGGCGCCGGCATGGCGGCCGCCGCGGGCTCCGACGCTGCGACCGGCGAGACGTCCGCGCCGCGTCCATTGTCCGCGTCGGCGACTTCGACATTGGCGTCAGCCGGGTTGCGCTCGGTGATCGCAGCAACGGTGCGCGTGGTGCCGCCCTTGCCGATGTTCTCGGCCAGCAGGTTGCGCATGATGGCATCGCGCGAACCGCCGCTGCGGCCGCCGAGCACCACGCCGACCAGGAAGCGGTTGCCACGGTGGATCGAGGTCACGAGGTTGAAGCCGGAGGCGCGGGTGTAACCGGTCTTGATGCCGTCGACGCCGTCGACACTGCCGAGCAGGTGATTGTGGCCGGTGATGGTGCGGCCGCGGAAATTGAAGGCGGTGGTGGAGAAGTAGCGGTAGTAGCGCGGGAAGCGATCCTGGATGGCGCGGCCAAGCGTCGATTGATCGCGCGCCGTGGTGATCTGTTCGTCGTTGGGCAGGCCCGAGGCGTTGCGATAGGTGGTCCGGCTCATGCCGAGCGCGCGGGCCTTGCGGGTCATCATCCGCGCGAAGTCGTCTTCGCTGCCGCCGATCGCTTCGGCGATCACGACCGCGGCGTCATTGGCGGAGCGGGTGACCAGGCCCTTGATGGCGTCTTCGACCCTGATGGTCTGGCCGGGGCGCAGGCCGAGCTTGGTCGGGTCCTGTTCGGACGCATGCTCGGAAACCGGCATCTCGGTGTCGAGCTTCATCTTGCCGGACTCGAGGCGCTCGAACAGCAGATAGAGCGTCATGATCTTGGTGAGCGAAGCGGGGTGCCGCAGACCGTCGGGACTGTTGGACGTGAGCACCGAACCGGTGTTGCCGTCGACGATGATCGAGGCGAATTGCGGGCTGTAGCTTTCGCGCGCGGACTCGCTGTGATGGTGACGCGCAGCGTGGCGGCGGTGACGGCGCGCCTCGGCGCTGTCACTCGTGATCAGGATCGCCGTCGTGACGGTCACGAGCCCAAGAACGCCAACTCGCAGCGCCCGCGAGGAGGCAAAGGTTGTTCGAAGCATCTACTTCCCCGTCCCAAGTTCTGTTCTTGATCACCGGCTCGTGGGGCGAAATTGTGCCCGGCGGCCGTCGATCCTTGCCTGCGCAACGAACCACTTCGGGCAGGTCCATCGGCCCTCATGGCGGCTCAGGTCGCTCTTCTAGCTAAGATGTTGTTCACAAACAGGTTTCTAGGCTGCTTGTCGGAAGGCGAACAAAGTCCAGGAATCAGGTTAGGCGGCCCGAGTTTCCAAAAGATTAAGCAACCGTTGCGTGGTCCCCGGGGTTTATCGCAAATGCCCAAGATTCGGGCGATTGTCATTGTGCGTCGCACAATATTTGTTGACATAATTGTGCGATGCGATATTCCGATCGACGTCAGGGGGCCGGGAGCTTCCCGGCAATGGGAATTTTACGCCTTTAGAGTCTGGGAAAAGGAATTCCATCCATGGTCAAGATCGAAGACATTCAGAACTACGGCAAAGAGCATTTCGAGTCGGTCACCGCGTCCGCGAACAATCTGCAGAGCGGCGTCCAGGCCATCGCCACCGCCTATGGCGACTACGCCAAGAAGTCCTTCGAGGACACCAAGTCGTTCGTCGAGAAGCTGTCGGGCGTGAAGTCGCTGGACAAGGCGCTCGAGGCGCAGACCGAATACCTGCGCTCGTCCTACGAGACCTTCGTCGCGGAATCGCAGAAGATCGCCGGCCTGTACAGCGACTGCGCCAAGCAGACCTTCAAGCCCTATGAAGGCCTGGTCTCCAAGTTCGCGCCGGCTCAGTAAGCTCGCCCCGATCGAGACAAACGAAAAGCCCGGCCGTTGCGGCCGGGCTTTTTTGTTGTGCCGGGCGTGCGCGGATTACTTCGCCAGTCGCAGCTTGCTCAGCGCGGTGCCGATCGTGTTGAAGGTCGTCAGGATCTGGGTCGAACTGGTCAGCATGTAGAACTTGTCGGGGCTGCTGGCGCAGTTCTTCAGGACGGTCGAGGTCGGATCGGCGGGCGAGCTCGTGTTCACCTGGATGGTGTAGATCGTGTACATCGGCAGGCCTTTGGAATCCTTCGCGGCCTGGAGGTTCTGGCATTGCAGCGTCTGCCTGGCATCGATCGGATTGCCCGAGGCCTGCGAGCTGCCGTCGCCATAGTCGGGCCAGCGGTCCTCGGTGTTCAGACCGTCGGACAGCAGGATGATGACCCGGTTGTAGGTCGTGTTGGAGTCCTCCGCCGGCGTGTTGAGCGGGCCGCCGACCAGCAGCGACTGCCATGCCCAGGCGAGCCCGACCGATTGGTCGGTGCCGCCGGTCGGCTGCATCGCGTTGACCGCGTTCTTCAGCGAACTCCAGTCGTAGCTCAGCGGGATGACGGGCCCGAGCGGCGTCGAGACACTGCTGTTACAATAGGCGGTGCTGTTCTCGTAGTATTCGTTGGCCGGGAACAGCGTGGTGACGTCCGACGACGTCGGCAGCACGCCGGTCGCATCATTCGGCTGGGTGCGGTCGGTGACGCAGCCCGTCCAATTGCTGATCGGGTTGGTGGATGGCTGCTGCCAGTTGTTCACCACCGTCGGCGTCTTGTTGGTCGACGTCCATTGGTTGTTGGTCCATCCGACCACGGCGCTGACCCGGGGCTGGTTCTTGTTGTTGATGTTGTCGTTGGGGCCCGGCTGGGTCCAGTCGTGCGTATAGAGCTTGCCGGTACACTGGTAGACGCCACCGGAAGTTTTGCAGCTGCAGCCGGACACCGCATTGCCCGTGGAATCCGTCGGGCATGCACACGAGTTCGAGCCGGAGCAGAACACGCCGGTGCCGACTTGCGTGCTGACCCAGCAGCCATTGTAAAGCGTGTGCGAATTGTAATCGACGCTCGGGCAAATGTAGCCCGAATACGTCCCGCTCGAGGGGATGTAGGTCGTGCTGGACGAACTGGTCGGGCTCTTCGTGCAGGTGAAGCCGCCGCTGCCGTTGGTCCACGGGCATCGCGCGCCGGGTCCGACTGCATGCCAGTTCATCGGCAGGCTCGCCTGGGTGCTGCCGTTGTTGGGCTGTGTGGTCGGCGGATTGAGCCAGTCGGTCCAGTCGAGATAGTTCTGGCCATAGTTGCTGGAGCCGAGGTTGACGACCTTCGCGAACGGGATGACCGAGATATAGACGTCGCCGTTGTTCTTGCTGAGTGCGCTCAGCTGGTCGATCAGGCCGCCGGTGCCGGCCACCGCGTTTCGCAACGCGGTAATCTTGCCATTGTCCCGCATCGAGCCCGTATTATCGAGCGCGAGCGCGACGCGCATCTTGACGTTGCCCCAGGTGGTGGTCGTCGTGGTGCCGAAATTCATCGTCGAGGGAAGGCCGGCGACCTGCACGAAATAGGTATTGATGTAGCCGGAGCCGCTCAGCAGGATGGTCGCCGCGGAATTCGCGGTGGCGGTCGTGTAGGTGGCCTGGACGGTCGCGCCCTGGCCGTCCTTGTTGGTGTAGAGGCCGTTGAAGTAGTTCTGGGCCTTGCTCGGGATATCCGCGGGCTTGATGACGCCCATGGTCAGGTCCTTGGACAGCATCAGCGCGGTGGAATCCAGCGCCGACTGCATCGAGGTACGGGCGTTGTTGGCGCGGGTGTAGTCGACCGCGGCGCCCACGAAGGCGAAGATCGGTAGCAGCGCGAGGGTGAAGATCACTGCGACATTGCCGTCAGTCGCCCTGGAAAACCGGCGGGCAGCCGCGCGAACGCGATCGAAAATGGCTGAACCAAGCATGACGCTCTCATCGAAATGGATTGCGCGGCCATCTCGACGAGCGCGGCTAAACAGAAAGTGAATCGGGGCCCGTAAACCCCGCCGCTGGCCCGGCGGAGGATTAAAAGCAGGGCAAAAGCACCCGCTATCCTCAATGCCCGCTAAACCGGATGTCCGACTCCTTTGTCAAATCAGCCAGAAATGGTTAACCTTGCCGAGGTTGTCGCGCCGGGAATCGGACCGGTGGGCCGCGGCGGTTCTGCGCTTGCGGCAGGGCCTCCCGAGGCCCATATTCGGGTGGTCGATCCGGCCGCCGGATCGAACCGGGAGCGGCAATCTGGAAAGCATTGCTGGGGGCTCCGCGATCGACCTTGCGGTGATCGCAGCCACCTTCCAATCGTCATCCGGTTCCCCCGGGGAATTCGAACGCCTGAGCCAATGTTGCGATCCACGTCGACAGTCCTGATTTCCGAACCGGTTTCGTCCACGCCGGCGGTGTCCGCCGCGCCGGCGCCGAACATGAACAATGACGACAACCGCAACGGCGCGGGCAACGGTCCATCGACTTCGGTCATCACCAAGGTCAAGCCGAAGGCCAAGCGCCCGAACCTGTATCGCGTCCTGATCCTGAACGACGACTACACGCCGATGGAGTTCGTCGTCCACGTGCTGGAACGATTCTTCCAGAAGGACGCGGAAGCGGCGACCCAGATCATGCTGCACGTTCACCATCACGGGATCGGCGAGTGCGGCGTGTTCACCTATGAGATCGCCGAGACCAAGGTGACGCAGGTCATGGACTTCGCGCGCAAGCATCAGCATCCACTGCAATGTGTGATGGAAAAGAAATAGTTCGCTGGAACGATTGATCCGCCGCGGCAAGCGGAACGGGTCTTGCATCGCGTTTTATGACGGAAACGCACGTCCCGTATGCTCACGGGGTGTGGCCGGATGCGGCGTGCCGATGCCTGCAATTTAGAGGAAAACCATCGCATCGGGGCCGGTCTTTCGCCACGATCCGTCGTAACTATATCAGAGGCGATCACGAAGGTTGTTATTGCCTGACCCGGTAATGGCGATCATGATGGCCGGGGGCCATAGAGGACGCGAATGCCAACTTTTTCTCAAAGCCTTGAACAATCGCTGCACCGTGCATTGGCGATCGCGAACGAGCGTCACCATCAATACGCGACGCTGGAACATCTGCTGCTGTCGATGATCGACGACTCGGATGCGGCGGCGGTGATGCGGGCCTGCAGCGTCGATCTCGACAAGCTCAGGACCAGCCTCGTCAACTATCTCGAGACCGAATTCGAAAACCTGGTGACCGACGGCGCCGACGACGCGAAGCCGACCGCCGGGTTCCAGCGCGTGATCCAGCGCGCGGTGATTCACGTCCAGTCGTCGGGACGCGAGGAAGTGACCGGCGCCAACGTGCTGATCGCGATCTTCGCGGAGCGCGAGAGCCACGCCGCGTATTTCCTGCAAGAGCAGGACATGACGCGCTACGACGCGGTGAACTACATCAGCCACGGCATCGCCAAGCGGCCCGGCGTCTCCGAGGCGCGGCCGGTGCGCGGCGTCGACGAGGAAACCGAGACCAAGGGCAACGAGGACGCCAAGAAGAAGGGCGAGGCGCTCGAGACCTATTGCGTCAACCTCAACAAGAAGGCGCGCGACGGCAAGATCGATCCGGTGATCGGCCGCAATGCCGAGATCAACCGTGCGATCCAGGTCTTGTGCCGCCGCCAGAAGAACAATCCGCTGTTCGTCGGTGAAGCCGGCGTCGGCAAGACCGCGATCGCCGAAGGCCTCGCCAAGCGCATCGTCGACAGCGATGTGCCCGAGGTGCTCGCGGCTGCGACCGTGTTCTCGCTCGACATGGGCACGCTGCTCGCCGGCACGCGCTATCGCGGTGACTTCGAGGAGCGGCTGAAGCAGGTCCTCAAGGAACTGGAGGCGCATCCGAACGCGATCCTGTTCATCGACGAGATCCACACCGTGATCGGCGCCGGTGCAACGTCGGGCGGCGCGATGGATGCATCCAATCTGCTGAAGCCGGCGCTGGCTTCGGGAACGATCCGCTGCATGGGCTCGACCACCTACAAGGAATATCGTCAGCACTTCGAGAAGGACCGCGCGCTGGTGCGGCGCTTCCAGAAGATCGACGTCAACGAGCCGACGGTGGAAGACGCCATCGCGATCCTCAAGGGCTTGAAGCCTTACTTCGAGGATTACCATCGGCTGAAGTACACCAATGAGGCGATCGAGGCGGCGGTGCAGCTGTCGTCGCGCTACATCCACGACCGCAAGCTGCCCGACAAGGCGATCGACGTGATCGACGAGTCCGGCGCGGCGCAGATGCTGGTTGCCGAGAACAAGCGCAAGAAGACGATCGGCATCAAGGAGATCGAGACCACGATCGCGACCATGGCGCGGATCCCGCCGAAGAGCGTGTCGAAGGACGATGCCGAGGTGCTCAAGCATCTCGAGCAGACCCTGAAGCGCACGGTGTTCGGTCAGGACAAGGCGATCGAGTCGCTGTCGGCATCGATCAAGCTGGCGCGTGCCGGCCTGCGCGAGCCGGAGAAGCCGATCGGCTGCTATCTGTTCTCGGGTCCAACCGGCGTCGGCAAGACCGAGGTGGCGAAGCAATTGGCGGCGACGCTCGGCGTCGAGCTGCTGCGCTTCGACATGTCCGAATACATGGAGCGGCACACCGTGTCGCGCCTGATCGGCGCGCCTCCCGGCTATGTCGGCTTCGACCAGGGCGGCCTGCTCACCGATGGCGTGGACCAGCATCCGCATTGCGTGGTGCTGCTCGACGAGATCGAGAAGGCGCATCCGGATCTGTACAACGTGCTGTTGCAGATCATGGATCACGGCCGGCTCACCGACCACAATGGCAAGCAGGTCAACTTCCGCAACGTGATCCTGATCATGACCACGAATGCGGGCGCGGCCGATCTCGCGCGGCAGGCCTTCGGCTTCACGCGCTCGAAGCGGGAAGGCGACGACCACGAGGCGATCAACCGGCAGTTCGCGCCGGAGTTCCGCAACCGGCTGGATGCGATCGTCTCGTTCGCGCACCTCAATGCCGACGTCATCGGCATGGTGGTCGAGAAGTTCGTGCTGCAACTCGAGGCGCAGCTCGCCGACCGCGACGTCACGATCGAACTGTCGGAGCCCGCCAAGGCCTGGCTGATCGAGCACGGCTATGACGAGCAGATGGGCGCGCGTCCGATGGCGCGCATCATCCAGGAGCACATCAAGAAGCCGCTCGCGGATGAGGTGCTGTTCGGCCAGCTCAAGGGTGGCGGACACGTCCGCGTCATCCTGGTCAAGGACGAGGCGACCGCCAAGGACAAGATCGGCTTCGAGTATGTCGAGGGCCCGGTCACGCCGAAGCCCGAGAACCTGCCGCCGCGCAAGCGCAAGCCGCCGAAGGGTGGCCCGAACAATGGCGGCGGAGGCGGCACCAAGGGGCCGGTCTCCAAGGGGCCGATGGTCAAGGCCTGAAGCGAAAGCGAATGTGAATCGAAAAGGCCGGCTCAACAGCCGGCCTTTTTGTTTGCCATCGTACCGTCGGAGCATAGCGGCGGCTAAACCGGAGGCGAGTTCTTGATTGAATCGGCTCGGCGCCGCCTTGCTTCACCTCTCCCCGCCGGGGAGAGGTCGGATTGCGAAGCAATCCGGGTGAGGGCTCTTGCTCTCTCGATAGACCGTAATCCCTCACCCGATTTGCTGCGCAAATCGACCTCTCCCAAGGGAGAGGTGACCTTCCGACGCCGTTCCAGCTCAACCTAATCTCATCAGGCTTTTAGCTGAGCCCCTGCTTAAGCTCCCTCATAGTCGGATAGCAACTTTGCAAGCAGTTCAAGTTCGTCAGGGGATTTTTCGGTCGGATCGTTGATGACGTTCTGAAGCAAATTGAACTCGGTATCGTTCTTGATCCGCCCTCGCTTGAGGATATTGGCGTAACCTCGCGAGTATCGTTTGCGCAATTCTGAGAGCGTGATGATCCCGCGGCTGATCAGCTCGGCATCCAATTTTGCAACTTTAACTGGATCAAAAAACGAGGAACGTTCTACGCAATCATTGATCGCTTGACGTAGTCCCTGGAAAGCCATTCGAGGGCTTCTCTTTTCCATGGCCTCCAAGACAGCCGGAGGCTGCTGCTCCGGCGGCAGAGTCTGCATCGGCATGTATCGTTCAACATAGAACGAGAGGAACTTCTTCAGCTGAGTATATTCGCTTCGATTGAAGTCCTGCATCGCCGCGTACCTTGTGGGTTGCCACCAAGCTCGAACCTGAGGTGGGACGGCTGCTCCCAGAGTGTGTCGCGCAATCGCATGGCGGATTGTTGCTCGACGGATCGCCTCACTCGCCCTTCAACCGCTGTCCCTCCTGGATGCGCACCCGCTCGGCGCCGCGGCTGCCGGTGGAGGACAGCCGCAACATGCTCAGCATGGCGCCGACCAGCGCGAAGCCGACGCCGACCATCAGCGAGAGCCTTGTGCCGTCAGCCGGGAAGCGCGCCAGCAGCAGCGCCACCAAAGCGGCGCCGATGGTCTGGCCGAGCAGGCGGGCGGTGCCCAGCATGCCGCTGGCGCCGCCGGAGCGCTCGCGCGGCGCAGCGGCGATCATGGTGCGGTTGTTGGGGGTCTGGAACAGGCCAAAACCGGCACCGGCGAGCGCCATGCGCCAGATCACGTCGATCGGGGTCGCATTGGCCGGCATGAACGCCAGCGTGCCCAATCCGGCCGCGAAGATCAAAAGGCCGATGCCGCCGAGCAGGCCGGCCGGATAGCGCTCGACCAGCCAGCCGGCGAGCGGGGCGGCGAAGGCGACCGCGATCGGCCAGGGCGTGATCAGGAGGCCGATCTGCACCGCCGAATAGCCGAAATGGCTTTCGAGGTAGAACGGCATCGCGACGAAGGCGAGCATCTGGCCGCAGAACGAGGCGATCGAGGTGCCGATCGACAGCGCGAAGATCGGGATTCGCAGCAGGTCGACCGGCAGCAGCGGCGAGGGCAGGTTCAACTGCCGCCGGTACAGCAAATGCGAGGCGACCACGGCGATGGCGAATTCCAGCGCGCACAGATACAGCGCCTCGCCATGGCCGGCGCTGTCGATCGCGCTGATGCCGAAGCCGAACGCAATCGCGCTCAGGGCGGCGCTCAGCCAGTCGAAAGCGTGCACCGCGGGCCGGGTGTGTGGCAGGAAGCGCCAGCCCAGCGCCAGCGTGACGACGCCGAGCGGGACGTTGATGGCGAACAGATACGGCCAGGTTCCGACCGCCAGGATGAACGAGGCGATGGTCGGGCCGACCGCGGCCGAGATCGCGACCACCAGCGCGTTGACGCCGATGCCGCGGCCGAGCTGCGAATGCGGATAGATGAAGCGCACCAGCGCGGTGTTGACGCTGAGGATTCCGGCGGCGCCAAATCCTTGCAGGATGCGGGCGATCGTCAACAGCGGCAGCGTGTGCGACAGCGCGCAGAACAGCGACGCCAGCGTGAACAGCAGCAGCCCAGCCAGATAGACCCGGCGATAGCCGATGATCTCGCCAAGCGAGGCCAGCGGCAGCAGCGAGATCGTGATCGCCAGCTGATAGCCGTTGACGATCCAGATCGAGAAGGCGGGGCTGGCGTCAAGATCCCGGGCAATGGTCGGCAGCGCGACGTTGGCGATCGAGCCATCGACCACGGCCATCACAAGGCCGAGCGCGATCGTCAGAATGGCCCAGTTGCGTTGGGGTAGCGGCAGGCCGTCGGCATGCTCGATTGGTGCGGACGACATCTAGTGCAATGGCTCTCGGTTCCAGCAGCGGTAGGTACCGCATGCTGGATTGGCCAGACCTTTGCAACCCCCGAAAAATGCCGGGCCGGCTGCGAACGGTGGGGCAGGAGTGGATCTGGGAGGTGCGGAACGTGGCGACTCAGTCCTGGTTCAGCCTTGGTTCAGCTTTGGCCCAGCAATTCCTTGATGCGTTGCTGCAATTGCCGCTTCTTGATCTCGCTGCGGCGGACCCGCTCGTCGAGATCGCTCACCGGCGTGTCCGAGGTCATGATCCGGAAGGCGAGGCCGACCTTGTTGGCCTGCCGCCAGATCAGGCGCGCCAGGAACGAGCGGCCCTTGCGGGCAATGCTGAGGTTCATTTCTTCGGGCAGCCGGGCGGCATCGCCGAACTCCACGCAGGCGCCACCTTCGCTGATGTTGCGGACGACGCAATCCCGGGTCGAGCCGCGCTCATTGATCTCCGCAACCGCACCGTAGAACACCTTGTCACGAACGCTCTGGCGCCGGTCCTGCATGGGAAATCCTCCTCAAATGAACGGCAGGACTGTACCGGCCCGTGTCAGCGAAAAGAAGGGCGCGCGAGGAACCCGTTGCAGTTAGTGTAAATTGTTTGCATCTGTGAAGGTCGGGATTCACGGCTATTTTGCGCCGCAAAGGAGCCCCAGGCACCAGCTCCTCTTGTTGACGCGTTTCCTTAACGTGAACCGGTATCCGTCTCGTGCGAAAGCGCTTTAATTCGGCAGCCGGCTCTGCCGCCAATCCCGCGGCGACAGCCCGTAATGCTCGCGGAACACGCGGCCGAAATGCGAGAGATCGTTAAAGCCCCAGGCGAACGCGATCTCGCCGATATGGCGATGCGCATGCGCCGGCGCGGCGAGGTCGCGCTTGCAGCGCTCCAGCCGCTCCGCCAGCACGAAGCGCTGGAACGAGGTGGCCTCGTCGGCGAGCAGGCTGTTGACGTAGCGCGGCGAGATGCCGAGCGCTGCGGCGGTCTCGTTAAGGCCGAGATCGGGATTCGGCAGATGCGCGAGCACATGGGCCTTCAGCCGGTAGAGCAGGGCGGAGCGATGCGTCGATGCGGGCAGCGCTGCGCCGCCGAGCCGCTCGCTGATCGCCATCGCGAGCAGGTCGGCGGCCTGATCGGCGAGCCGGATCGCGTTGTCCGGATCGAGCCGGTCGGCGATCTCGGAAAGCCCCGTGATGAACTGCCAGGCGAGCCGCTGCACCGGACGGTCCGCTGCGAAGGTGGTCGCGGTGAGGCCCTGGGTGCCGGCGAAGCGCCGGTGCAGCATCGCGCGCGGCACCTGGAAGATGATCTGGGTGAAGTCGTCGTTGAAGCGCAGCTCATAGGGCCGCGTGGTGTCGTAGAACGCGAACTCGCCCGGCCCGATCACGGTCTCGCGGCCGTCCTGCACGACGCCGCCCGTGCCGCTGCGGCCGAGCGCGAACAGCACGAAATCCTCGCTGGCGCGCGCGATCCGCGACGGCGTTCGCAGCACGCGCTGCTGGCTCGACGACACCACCGAGCATTTCACCGCGCCCAGTTGCGCGCTGGTGATGGCGCCGTGGAAGGCGGTGCCGAGGTCGGACTTGCAGTCGAGCTGCACGAAGACATCGCAAACGATGTCCTGCCAGAGCGCGAGGCGCCGGTGGGTGGGCGCGCCTTCGGTGGTGAACAGGGCCGGCATGGTTTCCTCCCTTCACGAGTGCAACGCTGGCCACGCAAACAAAGCAAGCTTCGTACCGGGCGGGGCCGGGAAATCTCCTCCGTAGTCGAATTTTCCTTCCGTCCTGGTCGAACGGCGTTCCCGGTCCCGGGGCAGCATGATGTCAGAAGCGGCTGCGGCCGATCAAGCACGAACCGGCCGGCAGCGTCGGCTGCGAGGAGGACATCATGGGCATCGAACATCCGAAATATCGTGTTGCGGTGGTGCAGGCGGCGCCGGCCTGGCTCGATCTCGACGGCTCGATCGCCAAGAGCATTGCGTTGATCGAGGAAGCCGCCGCCAAGGGGGCGAAGCTGATCGCGTTCCCCGAAGCCTTCATCCCCGGCTATCCCTGGTACATCTGGCTGGACTCGCCGGCCTGGGCGATCGGCCGCGGTTTCGTGCAGCGCTATTTCGATAACTCCCTGTCCTACGATAGTCCGCAAGCCGAGAAGCTGCGTCTTGCGGTCAAGAAGGCCGGCATGACCGCGGTGCTCGGCCTCTCCGAGCGCGACGGCGGCAGCCTCTATCTCGCGCAATGGCTGATCGGACCTGACGGCGAGACCATTGCCAAGCGGCGCAAGCTGCGGCCGACCCATGCCGAGCGCACCGTCTATGGCGAGGGTGACGGCAGCGACCTTGCGGTGCACGACCGTCCCGGCATCGGCCGGCTCGGCGCGCTGTGCTGCTGGGAGCATCTGCAACCGCTGTCGAAATACGCGATGTATGCCCAGAACGAGCAGGTGCACGTCGCGGCCTGGCCGAGCTTCTCGCTGTACGATCCGTTTGCGCCGGCGCTCGGCTGGGAGGTCAACAACGCGGCCTCGCGCGTCTATGCGGTGGAGGGCTCGTGCTTCGTGCTGGCGCCCTGCGCCACGGTCTCACAGGCGATGGTCGACGAGATGTGCGATCGCGACGACAAGCACGCGCTGCTGCATGTCGGCGGCGGGCACGCCGCGATCTATGGGCCCGACGGCAGCTCGATCGCCGAGAAGTTGCCGCCCGATCAGGAAGGCCTGCTGCTCGCCGACATCGATCTCGGTGCGATCGGGATCGCCAAGAATGCCGCCGATCCGGCCGGGCATTATTCGCGGCCCGATGTCACCCGCCTGCTGTTGAACAAGAAGCCCTCCAAGCGCGTCGAGCATTTCGCGCTGCCGCTCGACAGTCTCGAGGAGATCGACGCGGCTGCGAGCTGAACCCCGGACATCCAACTGGAGGCGACTGTCATGGAATCCGCCATTCCCTCGCATTTGCAGACGGCGCGCTCCCGTCATCGTCGCGTGCCCGACGACTACACACCGCCTTATCCGTCGTTCGTCGCGCGCCACAAGCCCGCGGTCGCCAGCGTGATCATGGCCTATTTCGGGGCGCAGGTTCGCGGCGCGCCGACCGCGACGTTGACCGCGGCACTGGCGCAGATCGCAACGCGCTTTGCCGGAGAGAACGGGCCGACGCATTGGGACCGCGCGCAATATGTCGACCAGGCCGGTTTCACCAATGTCGTCTCGGTCGCCTATTGGGACGATGCCAAACGTTTCGATGCCTGGTTCGACGGCGCCCGCGAGGCCTGGACCGGCAGCGGCACCGCCGATGGCGTCGGCCGTTTCATCGAGGTGCTGCGGCCGCAAGTGGCGCGCTACGAGACGCTGTTTTCTTCGCTGGGCCGCCCGGAGGGCGTCGCGGTGCTTGCCGACGGCATGAGCGGCGAGGTGCAGGAGCACGCCTATTGGGGTGGCATGCGCGACCGCATTCCGTTGTCGCAGACCGACGCGATGATTCCGGGCGGCGAGCCGCGCGCGATCCATGACGGTGCGCGCATCCGGGTGGTCGCACATGACAATCTCTGCCTGATCCGCTCCGGGCAGGACTGGAGCGACACCGAGGCCTCCGAGCGCAAGATGTATCTCGACGATGTCGAGCCGGTGCTGCGCGAGGGGATGGATTTCCTGCGCGACGACGGCGTGCCGATCGGCTGCTACGCCAACCGCTACATGCGCGTCGTCGATGCCGACGGGCGAGTGACGGAAAAGTCCTACGGCCAGAGCTGGTGGAAGAGCCTCGCGGCGCTGGAGCGCTGGGCGGAATCGCATCCGACCCATGTCCGGATCTTCGGCGCGGCGATGAAGTATCTGTCGACGCTCGGGCCGAGCGCCAGGCTCAGGCTGTATCACGAGGTCACGGTCGCCGCCGCCGACGAGCAGTTCTTCGAGTATCTCGGCTGCCACGAGCGCACCGGCATGCTCGGCGCGGTGCAGGTGACGGCTGAGCAGCCCGCGTAATCTCCGGAACAGCGTTCCGATCGGGTAGGGCCTGATGACATCTGGTTCAATAGCGGCCGCGATGACGGTGGGCTCCCTCGCCCCGTTCTTACGGGGAGAGGGTTGGGGTGAGGGGCTGTCTCCGCGCATACGGTGATAGCGGTGGATCCGGAGACTCCCCCTCACCCGGAACGCATCTGGCGATGCGTTCCGACCTCTCCCCGCACGCGGGGCGAGGTGAAGTTGAGGCCGTTGCTCGACCCGAACGAATCTCTACGGCCGTAGCCGGCCGCCTTGCGCGGTGATCGCCTGCGCCAGTTCGATTGCCGGGCCGCGCTTGGTCCGGCGCGCTGTGCGAACCACGAATTCGACGCTGCCGAGTGGCGGCAAACCCGAGTCCTGCACCGTGTCCAATCCGTCCGGGATGAAGCCTTGGGCCTGCGGCGTGATCCCGAGGCCGGCCAGCGCCGCGGCGCGCAGCCCGCTCAAGCTGCCGCTGGAGCAGACGATGCGCCAGGGCCGTCCGGACCGCCCCATCGCTTCCAGCACCACGCTGCGGCTGACACTCGGCGGCGCGTAGAGGATCAGGGGCAGGGGCTGCTCGGGATCGAGCCGCATGCCGGGTGCGCCGGTCCATACCAGGCGGTCCTGCCACACCAATTGTCCGAGCGCGTCGCCGGGCCGGCGCTTGCCCAGCACGAGGTCGAGCTCGCCGGCATCGAACTGCTGGTACAGCACGGCGCTCAAGCCCACCGTCAGCTCGAGATCGACCTGCGGATGGCGGCGGACGAAATCGCGCAACAGATCTGGCAGGCGCGAGCTGGCAAAATCCTCCGCGGCGCCGAACCGGACCTTGCCGCGCACCTGCGACCCCGCGAAGTAATCGCGGGCGCGCGCATTGGCCTCGAGGATCGGGCGCGCGAAGCCGGTCATCGCCTCGCCGTCGGCGGTGAGCACCACCGAATGGGTGTCGCGCACGAACAGGCGGCGGCCGGCGGCGGCCTCGAGCTTGCGGATGTGCTGGCTCACCGTCGACTGCTTCAGGCCGAGCCGGCGGCCGGCCTCGGTGAAGTTCTGCGTCTGCGCCACGGTGAGGAACGTCTCGAGCTGGGTTGGGTCGAGCATGGCGGCGATCTCGTCATTACATAACGTAATGACAATAACACCGGTAAGCGCGGTTCACAATCGACATGGTCAGGCGCACCTTTCACCCAAGGAAAGGAATTGACCATGACCCTCAGCCGCCTGCGATCATTCGTGCCCGTCGATCCCTACATCGCCGCCATCGTCGGCATGGTCGGCCTTGCCACGCTGCTGCCGCTGCACGGGCAGGGCACCGAGATCGGCGGCTACGCCACCGATCTCGCGATCGCGCTGCTGTTCTTCCTTCACGGCGCCCGGCTGTCGACCACCGAGGCGCTGGTCGGCGCCCGGCACTGGAAGCTGCATCTGGTGATCTTCCTCTCGACCTTCGGCCTGTTCCCGCTGCTCGGGCTCGCGGCCCATGCGCTGGCGCCGCATCTGTTGACGCCGGCGTTGTGGGCGGGCGTGATCCTGATCTGCATCCTGCCGTCGACCGTGCAGTCCTCGGTCGCCTTCACCTCGATCGCGGGTGGCAATGTCTCGGCGGCGTTGTGCTCGGCGACCGCCTCCAATCTGCTCGGCATCGTCGCGACGCCGCTGCTGGCCGGCGTGCTGCTCTCCAGCCATGGCGGGTTCTCCGGCAACGCCGCGCTCGACATCGTCGTGCAGTTGCTGCTGCCGTTCGTGGCGGGACAATTGTCGCGGCCGCTGATCGGCGGCTTCGTTGCCAGGCATCATGCGGTGCTCGGCCTGGTCGACCGCGGTTCGATCCTCCTGATCGTCTACACCGCGTTCAGCGACGGCGTCAGCCATGGCATCTGGCACCAGGTCAACGCGACGCAGATGGCGATCGTGCTCGGCCTCGACGCGGTGCTGCTGGCGGTGGTGCTGCTGATCACCAATTTCGGCAGCCAGCTGCTTGGCTTCTCACGCGCCGACCGCATCGCCATCATGTTCTGCGGCTCGAAGAAGTCGCTCGCGAGCGGCCTGCCGATGGCGAGCGTGCTGCTCGTCGGCCAGTCGGTCGGGTTGATCGTGCTGCCGCTGATGCTGTTTCACCAGATCCAGCTGATGACCTGCGCGGCGCTGGCGCGGCATTATGCGGGTGCGGAGGAGGCGGCCACGCGCGGCGCAGTGCCGGTGCTGGTTAAGGCGCATTGAGCCAAGCCTCCCGCTGTCGTCCCCCGGCTCGACCGGGGGACCCAGTACGCCGCGGCTTCTCCGCGACCAACTGATGTCTCCGGAATACTGGATCGCCCGGTCGAGCCGGGCGACGACACCGTCAGTTTGGCGAGCGATGCGCCCAAACGCCCGGCGCTACGCGACGCGCAGGCCCTTCGCGATTTCCTTCTGCGCGTCGAATTCGCGGCGCAGCCGTGCCAGCTCGTCCGCACTCAG
Organism: Bradyrhizobium sp. SK17; assembly: GCF_002831585.1. GTDB lineage: Bacteria > Pseudomonadota > Alphaproteobacteria > Rhizobiales > Xanthobacteraceae > Bradyrhizobium. The sequence continues at coordinate 4,728,176 of NZ_CP025113.1, forward strand.
CGCCTCGGCGTTGCTGTAATCGCGCTTCCACGATGCATCCGCGCTCCAGCGCAGCGGCGACTGCACGGTGGTCTGCGGACCCGGCGCGGACTCCAGCACGCGCAGCGCGAGCTCCAGCGTGAACGCCTGCGAGGCCTCGTCATGCGGCTTGCCGGCGGAATTGCCGAGCGGGAAATCGGAGAACAGGAAACGCGGCACCGCGGCGTGCTCGACGATATCCTTGGCGCAGCCCATCACAACGGTCGGGATGCCGTTGGCCTCGAGATGGCGTGCCACCAGGCTGACGGTCTGGTGGCACACCGGGCAGTTCGGCACCAGCACCGCGGCGTCGACCTTGTCGTCGCGGCAGCGCTCGAGGATCTCGGGCGCGTCGGTCTCGATGGTGACGCGGTGGCTGCGGTTGGTCGGTGCGCCAAAGAAGCGCGGCGCGACTTCGCCGATCATGCCGGCCGCAGCGAGGCGCTTGAGCTGCGCCAGCGGGAACCAGGTGCCGCTGTCGGTCGCCGTGGTATGGGTGCGGTCATAGGCGATGTGCGAAATCCGCAGGTCGTGCTGCTGCGACGTGTCGCCGTCATAGACCGAATAGAACTTGGCGCCGCCATTGTATTTCGCGCCCGGACCCTGGTCGCCCTTGGCCGCATCGAACGGCGCCGCCGTCGTGATGATGGCGACGCGGGACTGCTTCAGCGGCTTGTTCAGCGGCTGGAACGGCGCCAAGGTGTAATGCGCCCAGCGGTAGGGGGTGGTGTAGCCGATCGCCGCGTAATAATCGCGGGTCCGCTTCATGTAGCCGATCGGGGCGTCGTCGTCGGGGGCAAAGCCGGTTTGATCGTCTGAAGCTGCGGCCATTTTGCGCTCCCTTTTGCGCGCCATCATTTCAGTCCATAGCTAGACCACGAGCTTGCGGTGTCAAGCCGCGCCAGCGCGGGAACAGATTTGCCATGCGAACAGGTCTTTGCGCCGCATTGGTCCTGCTTGTGATGCTGGTGCCGACGCTCGGTGCCGGGGCGGAGGACGCGCCTGCCGCGAAGCCTGAGCCGGCCCCCGCCGAGCAGCCCACACCACCGGCGCCACCGGCGGAGAAACCTGCCGCAGCCCCAGTGGACATGCCGGCGACGCCTGCCGAGCCGCCCGCGGCGGCCGACAAGCCCGCGGACGACGCGCGCGAGAGCGACACCCGCGAGGCGATGTGCCTGATGATCGAATCGGCGGCACGGGCCAACGACCTGCCGCTCGAATTCTTCGCGCGCGTGATCTGGCAGGAGAGCCGCTTCCAGGCCGATGCGATCGGCCCGATCACCCGCAACGGCCAGCGCGCGCAGGGCATCGCGCAGTTCATGCCGGGCACCGCGAACGAGCGCGGGCTGCTCGATCCCTTCAATCCCGTGCAGGCATTGCCGAAGTCGGCCGAATTCCTCAGCGAGCTGCGCAACCAGTTCGGCAATCTCGGCCTCGCGGCGGCGGCCTACAATGCCGGCCCGCGCCGCGTGCAGGACTGGCTCGCCGGCACCGGGGCGATGCCGCAGGAGACGCGCAACTACGTCTCCGCGATCACCGGCTCGAGCGTCGACGACTGGGCTGCCGCTGCCCGCAACAACGGCAAGATGCCGGAGCGTCCGCCGGCCAAGAGCTGCCGCGAGTTGATGGCGTTATTGAAGCGAGCGCCCAATCCGTTCGTGGCCGGGCTCGAGCAGCACATCACGCTGTCGGCGGCCAAGGTCTGGGGCGTGCAGCTCGCCGCCGGCTTCAGCCGCGACAAGGCGCTTGCGATGTATGCCCGTGCCATCAAGCGGCTGTCCAACGTCATCGGCGACCAGGATCCGAGCCTGCTCTCGTCGCGGCTGCGCAGCCGTGGCAGCGCGACGTTCTACCAGGTGCGGATCGGCGCCGACAGCCGGCCCGAGGCCGACGGCCTGTGCAGCCGCATCCGCAAGGCGGGCGGCGCGTGCTTCGTGCTGAAGAACCGGGCGTGAGGCACGGACTTCTCCACGTCATTGCGAGGAGCGAAGCGACGAAGCAATCGATCTGTCCGAGCAAGCGGAGCAATGGATTGCTTCGCTTCGCTCGCAATGACGAGTGGGGTTATCGCCACTGCATACCGGACCTGTGCCATCCCTTGCTTGACCCTGCTTTCATCGCGCCCTAAGCCGCCGCGATTGCAAAACCATCCGGTTCCCCGTGGCGCTTCCTCCGCTCGATTCTCCGCAATGGCAGACCTCGTTCCGCGCCTTCCTGTGGGGCGCGCGGTCGATCGGCGCGACGGTGCTGACGCTGGTGCTGTTCGCGACCTATCTCGGCATCGGCGCGCTGGCGCATGATTCCGGATTCTCGCTGGGCTGGACCCTGGCGAGCACGGCGTTCGTCTGGGCGGGGCCGGCGCAGATCATCGTGATCACGACGCTCGGCTCCGGCGCCACGGTGCTGCAATCGGCGATCGCGGTCACCGTCAGCGCGATCCGGCTGTTCCCGATGGTGGTGTCGGTGTTGCCGATGATGCGCACCGAGGACACCAAGCGGCGGCATCTGATCCTGGTCGCGCATCTGACCGCGGTGACGCTGTGGGTCGAGTGCTTCCGCTTCCTGCCGCAGGTGCCGCGCAACCGGCGGATCGCCTTCATCCATGGGCTCGGCTGCGGGCTGGTCACGGTCTGCCTGATCGCCAACACGATCGGCTATACGCTCGCGGCCAATCTGACGCCGCTGTTGGCGGCCGGCATGCTGATGCTGACGCCGCTCGCCTTCCTGTTCTCGACCGCGCGTAATTGCCGCGAGCTCGCCGACGTCATCGCACTGGTGCTCGGCCTGCTGCTGTTCCCGCTGGCGGCGATGCTGAACAGCGGCGTCGACATCCTGGTCAGCGGCGTCGTCGCGGGAACCATTGCCTATGGCGTGCACCGGGCGCGGGCAGGCACCGTGAGGGCGCGCGCGTGACTGGTTTCATCGGTGACTGGCACGCGCTCGCGATCCTGTTCGTTGCAGGCGTCATCCCCAACCAGATCTGGCGCATGCTCGGCCTGTGGTTCGGCGGCGGCATCGACGAGAACTCCGAGCTGCTGGTCTGGGTGAGGGCGGTCGCCACCGCGATCCTCGCCGGAATCATCGCGCAGATCCTGGTGCAGCCGCCGGGCGCGCTCGCCAGCGTGCCGGACTGGCTGCGCTACAGTTCGGTCGCCGCCGGCTTCGTCGCGTTCATGCTGGCGCGGAAATCGATCTTCGCCGGCGTCATCGTCGGCGAGGTCGTCATGATCGCGGGCAAATACTGGCTCGGCTGATTGCAGCGATCGCATTATCCGCTACTCTCGTTGCCCAACAACAAGACAGCGGGGAAACGGCATGCAGCGGCGCGCATCATCGCCATTCATTATTGCTTTGACGGCGTTGCTGGCGGCGATGGCGCTGCCGGCGCGCGCGGCCGACTATCCGGCCCGTCCGATCAAGCTGGTGGTGCCCTATGCCGCAGGAGGACCGACCGACGTGCTCGGCCGCGTCGTCGGCGAATATCTCGGGCGCGATCTTAAGCAGGTGGTCGTGGTCGAGAACAAGGCTGGGGCGCAGGGCGCGATCGGCGCCGAGGCGGTGGCGCGCTCCGATCCCGATGGCTACACGCTGTTCGTGACGGCGGCCTCGATCTTCGTGCTCAACCCGCTGCTCTACAAGAAGCTGCCCTACGATCCGACGCGGGATTTCCGCCTGCTGTCGGTGATCACGGATTCTCCGATGATCATGGAGGTGAATCCCTCGGTGCCGGCCAAGACCGTTGCGGAGTTCGTCGCCTACGCCAAGAAAAATCCCGGCAAGCTCAATTTCGGATCGGCGGGGACCGGTGGCACGGTTCATCTCGCCGGCGAGATGTTCAAGCAGATGGCCGGCGTCGACATGACCCATGTGCCCTACAAGGGCGCCGGACCCGCGTTGCAGGATCTGCTGTCCGGCAACATCCAGCTGATGTTCGACACCCTCGGCACCGCGCTGCCGCCGGTGAAGTCCGGCATGCTGCGCGCGCTCGGCGTCAGCTCGACCGCGCGCATTGCCGACCTGCCGGCTCTGCCGACGATCGCCGAGAGCGGCTATCCCGATTATGCGGTCAGCGTCTGGTATGGTATTGCAGCGCCGTCGAAAGTGCCTGACGAGATCGCCGGCAAGATCAAGGCGAGCCTCGACCGGGCCTTGAACGACGAGGCGTTTCGCGCTTCGCTGGTCAAGATCGGCTTTCCGCCGCTGCGCCCGAAGAGCCAGGCCGAGATCGACACGTTCGTGGATACCGATCGCGCGCGGTGGGCGGGCGTGGTCAAGGCGCTCAACATATCGCTGGACTGACACATGGTACGTGAAATGGAATTGCGCCAGGGCGAGGTCGCCGTCGACATGCCGGCGGCGCGCGATGCCGGGCTCGTCTTCATCGGCCGCATCCGTACGCCCTGGACCTCGCGGCTGGCGACGCCGCGGCAGGGGCGGCACGACGGCCCGGTGTGCCGGCTGGAGATTTTCGAGCCCTGGGTCGCCGCCATCAAGGGCGTCGATTTCTACTCGAACCTCGAAGTGCTGTACTGGCTGCACCAGTCGCGTCGCGACATCGTGCTGCAAAGCCCGAAGAACAACGGCAACACCCGCGGCACCTTCTCGCTGCGCTCGCCGGTGCGGCCCAATCCGATCGGGACCTCGGTCGTCAAGCTGGTCGGGGTCGAGGGCAACGTCATTTTGGTCCGCGGCCTCGACTGCCTCGACGAGACGCCGCTGATCGACGTCAAGCCCGACCGCTGCGAGTTTACCCCGCTGGCCCCGCCGCAGCCGGGCGATTTCGAGACGGAGTAGGTCGTCATTCCGGGGCGTCGCGCAGCGACGAGCCCGGAATCCATGGCGCCCCCAGCTCGGTCGCTCGTCAGTTCGGGATTCGTGGAGGAATGGATTCCGGGCTCGCGCCAAGAGGCGCGCCCCGGAATGACGCTGACGGCGTCACTTCAACGCCGCAATCAGCTTCGCCGCATTCGCCTCCAGCACCTTGCCGTCTTCCTTGAGACTGGCGGGCGGCAGCAGCGCGACGCCGTCCTTGCGCGGCATCACGTGCATGTGGAGGTGGAACACGACCTGGCCACCGGCGGGCTCGTTGAATTGCTGCACGGTGATGCCGTCGGCCTCGAATGCCTTCATCGCGGCGGCCGCGATCTTGTGTGCCGCGCGCGCGACATGGGCGTAGTCGTCCGGCGTGATGTCGAGAATGTTGCGGGCAGGGGCTTTCGGGATCACCAGCGTATGCCCGGGCGAGCGCGGCATGATGTCGAGGAAGGCGAGCACGTGCTCGTTCTCATAGACCTTGTAGCAGGGAAACTCGCCGCGCAGGATCTTTGCGAAGGGGTTGTTATTGTCGTAGGCGGCGGGCATGGCGGCGTCTCCTGAATTTTTTTGGAAGGCTAATGTCTCGGTCACGGGCCAAACGTCAAGCGTCGTCCTCGGCGGTCTTGCGGAACGGGCCGGCCTCGGTGAGCTCGCGGCCGACCTCGGCGACGTAATCGCGCTCGCGCTTGAGGTAGTCGGCGATCGCGTTGCGCAATCCGGGGTCGGCGATGAAATGCGCCGAGTGGGTGGTCTGCGGCAGGTAGCCGCGCGCCAGCTTGTGCTCGCCCTGCGCGCCAGCCTCGACCACCTTGAGCCCGCGTTGAACCGCGAAATCGATCGCCTGGTAGTAGCAGACCTCGAAATGCAGGAACGGGTGGTGCTCGACCGCACCCCAGTTGCGGCCGAACAGCGTGTCCGAGCCGATGAAATTAATCGCGCCCGCGATCCAGCGACCGTCGCGCTTGGCCATCACCAACAGCACGTCGCGGGCCATGCTCTCGCCGATCAGCGAGAAGAACTTGCGGGTCAGATAGGGCCGGCCCCATTTGCGCGAGCCGGTTTCCATGTAGAACTCGAAGAATGCGTCCCAGGCCTCCTCGGTGATATCGGAGCCGGTCAGCCAGTGGATCGTGATCCCGGCCGCGACCGCTTCGCGCCGCTCGCGCTTGATGGCCTTGCGGTGACGCGAGTTCAGCGATCCCAGGAAATCGTCGAAGGTCTTGTAGCCTTCATTGTGCCAGTGGAACTGCTGGTCGGTCCGTTGCAGGAAGCCATGCGCGCCGAGGAACCTGGCCTCGTCCTCGCGGGCGAACGTCACATGCACGGAGGAGGCCTCGGTGGCGTTGCAGAGCGCCCGCAGGCCGCGCGCCAAAGCGGAGCCGATCACCTCGCGGTCGACGTCGCCCCGGATCAACAGCCGCGGCCCGGTCGCCGGCGTGAACGGCACTGAGACCTGGAGCTTCGGGTAATAGCTGCCGCCGGCGCGGTGATAGGCCTCGGCCCAGCCGCGGTCGAACACGTATTCGCCCTGCGAGTGCGATTTCAGATAGCAGGGTACGACGCCGACGATCCGGCCGTCGAGTTTGGCGATCAGATGCCGGGGGCCCCAGCCGGTGCGCGGGCAGGCCGAGCTGGAGGCCTCCGCGGCGGCAAAAAAAGCATGGGAAACGAAGGGGTTATAGCTCGAACCTGCGATCTTCTGGCAATCGCTTGCGGAGCCGGGCGAGGCCAGGGTGTCGAGCTGGTGAATGCTATCCGCGTCCGCCTTCGGATTGGCGCAGGCGTCCCACTCGGCCGCCGGAATGGCGCCGATGTCAGCTAGAGCTTCCAGGGTGATTTCAGAAGACGCCATCGAGAATGAAGACCGGTGCCTTGTCCGAGCATGAAACTTCCGGAACAGCTGGCTCCACTTCCGGATCATGCTCCGCAATCCGCCATCGCCGATGACGACCAATGCCTGACCAGCCCCTGCAAAGATCGTGCATCGCAGCGACGACTTCAAGGCTGCGAAGGGACATGTCAGGTTCCCGGCACAAACCCTTCAAAGATCATCTGATCGGCGTAGCGCGCGGCGCGTTCGCGCTGCTCCGCGGTCCGCACGGTCCAGGCCAGCAGCGGACAGCCGAACAGGTTGCGGGCGATCCAGGGGGCCGGTGCCGGGAGCTGGTTGACCCAGAAGGCAACGAAGTGCGGCTGGGTGTTGAAGCCGTGGCGCAAATACAACATGCCGTCGCGCTGCGCCGGCGACAGCTTGTCCCAGTAGCCGTCGTCATAGGTACGCTGGGCGGTAATGCCGCGTGGCAGCGCCGGCATGGTCTCGCGCAGCGCCAGCACCTGGTCGGGGTCGAACGACATCCCGACCACAGGGCCGGAATAGGAGGCGAGCACCTCGGCCATCCGCCGCACCAGCCTGCGGTCGCCGTCGAAATGGCTCTTCACCTCCACCACCAGCGGGACGCGGCCGGCGACCAGCGCGCAGAGATCGCCGAGCGTCATCATCTGCTCGGAGGTGTCCTTGAACCTGACCGCCTTCAGTTCGGCCGCCGTCTTGGTCGCCAAGAGCCCCGAACCTTCGGTGAGGCGACCAAGCGCATCGTCGTGATGCACCATGGCCTCGCCGTCGGCGGTGAGCTGGATGTCGCACTCGATGGCGAAGTTGCCGGCGACCGCGGCGTTGGCCGCGGCCGGCATGTTCTCGATGATGCCACGCGCGGCATCATGCAGGCCGCGATGGGCGACCGGCCGTTTGGTCAGCCACTCAGGGGCGCGCATCGCTCAGGCGACTTCGAACACGCCTTCGACTTCAACCGCGGCATCCGCGGGCAGTGAGGCGACGCCGACCGTGGTGCGGGCGTGGCGGCCCTTGTCACCGAAGGCTTCGACCATCAGGTCGGAGGCGCCGTTGAGGACCTTCGGACCGTCGAAGAAGTCGGGCGCCGAATTGATGAAGCCGCCGAGCCGAACCACGCGCACGACCTTGTCGAGATCGCCGAGCGCGGCCTTGATCTGGGCCAGCAGGTTGATCGCGCAGCCGCGGGCGGCGGCCGTGCCTTGCTCGACGGTGACGCCGGCGCCGAGCTTGCCCTTGGCGATCAGCTTGCCTTCCGCGTTGAAGCAGACCTGACCCGAGACGAACAGCAGGTTACCGCTGCGCACGAAGGGGACGTAGTTTGCGACCGGGGAGGTCGGCTCGGGCAAGGTGATGCCCTGTGATGCCAGCTTCTGTTCGACGGTACCCGCCATCTCTGATCCCCCAATTGAATTGCACGACGCCTGAAACGCGGTCAGGGCCAAGTTGGTTTCGAGTGTTTCGCCCATCGGGCCGCCGGTTGCAAGCGACGGCGAGGTGCGGGCTAGGCGGCCATTGCGTGCGGAATCGCACGAAAAGCTGCCGAAAAGGACGGCATTCTCGCTCCCGCATTGCCATTTTGTCAGACTTGCCCCAGTTGCGGCACAATACCACCGTCACTATTGTGGCGAATCCCTGCCTCCCCGAGGACGAATCATGACCCTGCCGTTTCGGAATCCGTCGCGTGCGCTGCTGCTGACGATCACCGTTGCCGCGGCATCCGGTCTCGTTCAAGGGTCTGCCACTGCGGCAAGCGGACCGTTCCTCGCGCACCAGGCGCTATACGATCTCAGCCTGGTGAAATCGCGCGGCACCAATTCGGTCAGCGACGCGCGCGGGCGCATCCTCTACAATTTCTCCGGCAATTCCTGCGAAGGCTACACTTCCGAATTCCGCCAGGTGTCGGAACTCGACAGCGGCGAGGGCAAGGTGACGCTGTCCGACCTGCGCTCCTCGTCCTGGGAGGACGCCGCGGGCAAGAGCTATCGCTTCAAGATCGACACGCGGATGAACGACAGTGAATCGTCACCGGTCGACGGTGTCGCCGAGCGCGTCGGCGATCATATCACCGTGAAGCTGACCCAGCCGGTGAAGAAGACGTTCAATCTCGACGGCAGCGTGGTGTTCCCGACCGAGCAGATCCAGCACATCATCGCCGCCGCCCGCGACGGCAAGTCGGTGCTGGAACAGACCGTCTATGACGGCTCCGACAATGGCGAGAAGGTCTACAACACGCTCACCGTGATCGGCCGGCCGATCACGGGCGACCGCGCGCCGTCCTCGCCCGATCCGTCGACGGCCAGCGATGCGATGAAATCGATGACGCGCTGGCCGGTCACCGTCAGCTATTTCGATCGCGACGCGCGCGCCAAGGACGGCGAACAGACGCCGGTCTATTCGATGGCGTTCGAGCTCTACGAGAACGGCGTCTCGCGCGCGCTGGTGCTGGATTACAACGATTTCGTGATCTCCGGCGCGCTGGACAAGTTCGACGTCAGGGATTCCAAGCCCTGCAAGTGAGGGGCAGGCCGTAGCCACCCGCTCGCCGTCGTCCCGGGCAAGCGAAGCGCGACCCGGGACCATAATCACAGGGTTAGATTGTTAGGCGGGCTGTGGCTCCAGCGTCGCGCAATAATCACCCTGGGTGGTTATGGGTCCCGGCCTTCGCCGGGACGACATCGGAGCGAGGCCGCGAGACCACTCTGGCCGGAACCAGCAGACGCGAGTACGCTTCCCGAAACATTCGTGTCAGGGAGGCACACCATGAGCAAGCGCGACCACCTTCGCCCCAGCGGCCTGCATCACAATCCGGCATACTCCCACGTCGTCGTCGCATCGGGCGCGCGCACGATCTACATTTCCGGACAGGTATCCACCGACGAGGAGGGCCGGGTGGTCGGCGCCGGCGATCTCGCCGCGCAGACGACGCAGGTGATGCAGAACCTCGGCCTCGCGCTGAAGGCGGCCGGAGCCAGCTATTCCAACATCGTCAAGATCACGACCTTCGTGGTCGGCTACAAGCCTGAGCTTCGCCCGATCATCGGCAAGGCGCGCTCGGCGTTCTTCGAGGGCATGGAGCCGCCGGCCTCGACGCTCGTCGGCGTCACCGCGCTCGCGGCGCCGGAATGGCTGATCGAGATCGAGGCGATTGCCGTCGCGGATTGAGCGCAGTGCTTCCCCGTCATTGCGAGGAGCGAAGCGACGAAGCAATCCATCGTTCCGCATATGCTGAAGCATGGATTGCTTCGCTTCGCTCCCAATGACGGGACTGGCGGGAGCTCGAGCCGCGCCTGGAGCCTTTCCCGTTCCGATGGAATCGGAACGAGGCTCTAGGTTCTTGTGTTGACGCGTTTTCTTTACGCGAACCGGTATCCACTTCGCTCAAAAACGCTCTAGTCTTCCGCCGGCTTGGCCGGCCCGTCATAGGCGATGCCCCTGATGACGGCGGCATTGCCGAACTTCTTGCGCAGATTGTCGATCGCGCGTTCGGCGTGTGCCGAGCGGCGGTCGAGCATGTCGGAATCATTGGCCTGCGCGCCCGGGCGCAGTGCGCTGACGCCGGCGCCCATCAGGCGGAAGGCGGTGCCGTCGATCTCCTTGATCAGCATCTCACGCGTCACCGCAAAAATCTTCGCGGCCAATTGGGTCGGCGTCTGGATCGATTGCGAACGGGTGCGCTGGCGGAAGTCCGCGGTCTTCAGCTTCAACGTGATGGTGCAGCCGGAGAGGTCGCTGCTCTTCAGCCGCGCCGAGGTCTTCTCCGACAGCTTCCAGAGCAGCTTCTCCAGCGTCGCAAAATCGCGGATGTCGGTCTCGAACGTGGTCTCGCTCGAGATCGTCTTGGCGCCGCGATCGGGGACGACGCTGCGGTCGTCGATGCCGCGCGCCAGCCGCCACAGCCTGCGGCCTTCGCTGGCGAACTGTTTCATCAATTCGTTCTCGTCGGCGCGCTGCAAATCGGCGATGACGCGGAAGCCGCGCTGCACCAGCTTCTCCTGGGTCGCGGGGCCGACGCCGTAGATGAAGCCGACCGGCTTGGCTGCCAGCATCTCGCGCGCCTCCTCCTGGTCGAGCGCGGCAAAGCCCCTCGGCTTGTCGAGATCGGAGGCGATCTTGGCAAGGAACTTGTTGCAGGACAGCCCGACCGACACCGTGATGCCGATGTCGCGCTCGACGTCGCGGGCGAATTTGGCGAGCACCTTGGCCGGGATCATGCCGTGGACGCGCTGCGTGCCAGCGAGATCGAGGAACGCCTCGTCGATCGACAACGGCTCGACCAGCGGGGTCAGCGCCTGCATCGCCTGGCGCACCTCACGCCCGACCCGGACATATTTCGCCATGTCGGGCGGGATCACGGTTGCGTCCGGACAGAGTTCCAGCGCCTTGAACATCGGCATCGCCGAGCGGACGCCGTAGGTGCGCGCGATGTAGCAGGCAGCCGACACCACGCCACGCTTGCCGCCGCCGATGATGACGGGGCGGTCGGCGATCTCAGGATTGTCGCGCTTCTCGACGGTGGCGTAGAACGCGTCGCAGTCGATATGCGCGAGCGAAAGCGCGGGCAGGGCGCGGTGCCGCACCAGCCGCGGCGAACCGCAATGGCTGCATCGCTTGACCTTGATATCGAGATCGCCGAGGCAGTCTCGGCAGAAACTGAGCGGGCCGTCCGAAGCTGCCGCTGCCGTGGTCACGGCACGTCGCGCTCCCATTTCGGGTCGCCCAGCGCCTGATGGGCGGCGGCGATGTTGGTCGGGTGCAGCTCGGAGGCCTGCGCGAACGCCTTCACGGTGGCGTCGTCGCGCATCACGAAATCGAGCACGCTCGCGAGAAATTGAGGATTGGATGCGGCATTGCGTAGCGTCTCCGGACCGATTCCGGTCTCGGCCAGGAACAGGCCCAGCCGCTCGGGATCGCCGGCAATGAAGCCGAGCGCCTGAATCGCAACGATTTCAGCAACTTCGCGTGGGTTGTGAACAGGCTTTTTCAACGCGCCGGTTTGCCTTTCCGTTAACTTATGGTCTCTATTGAGAGGCCCATCATGCCCGAGTCTTCCGCCTGGGTTCAAGCAACGGAAACCACGCTGCGGAAGTTGGACTTCGGGTTAACGGGTTAGAGCGATTCTGGCGCTAGTTTGAATTCACATTTTCGACGCGCCCCGAGCGCGGTACGTGAGGTGCCGCAGCCGGGCCCGTCTCCTGGGTTTGGGAGGGACGGGATGGCCAAAACCGTCCTGATCGTGGAGGACAATGAGCTCAATATGAAGCTCTTTCGCGATCTGTTGGAAGCGCACGGCTATCAGACTTCGGGCACCAGCAATGGCTTCGAAGCGCTCGACCTCGTCCGCAAGCTGCGTCCCGATCTCATCCTGATGGATATTCAACTGCCTCAGGTCTCCGGCCTCGAGGTCACGCGCTGGATCAAGGATGATCCCGATCTGCGCACGATTCCGGTGGTCGCAGTCACCGCCTTCGCCATGAAGGGCGACGAAGAACGCATCCGCGAGGGCGGCTGCGAAGCCTATTTGTCCAAGCCGATCTCGGTCGGCAAGTTCATTGAGACTGTCCGACGCTTTATCGGATAGGGGAGTTGGGTTGCGATGTCCGCGCGTATCCTCGTCGTCGATGACGTTCCGGCGAACGTCAAGCTGTTGGAAGCCCGTCTGTCGGCCGAATATTTCGATGTGCTGACGGCGTCCAACGGGACCGAGGCGCTTGAGATCTGCGCGCGTGCCGAGTGCGACATCATCCTGCTCGACGTCATGATGCCGGATCTCGATGGATTCGAGGTCTGCCGCCGCCTGAAGTCGAACCCAGCGACCCATTTCATTCCCGTCGTCATCGTCACCGCGCTCGACAGCCCGGCCGATCGCGTGCGCGGCCTGGAGGCTGGCGCCGACGATTTCCTGACCAAGCCGGTGTCCGACGTCGTGCTGATCGCGCGCGTGCGCTCGCTGACGCGGCTGAAGATGATGACCGATGAGCTGCGGATGCGCGCCATCACCTCGCTCGAGATCGGCATGCAGGCGCCCGAGCGCAGCGCGATCGCTGATCGTGGCACCGGCGGCCGCATCCTGCTGGTCGACGACCGGCCGTCATCCTATGAGAAGCTGGCGCCGATCCTCGCCGCCGAGCACACCGTCGACGTCGAGGTCAATCCGTCGGAGGCCTTGTTCCACGCCGCCGAGGGCAATTACGATCTCCTGATCGTCTCGCTCAGCCTCGATAATTTCGACGGCCTGCGCCTGTGCAGCCAGGCCCGCTCGCTGGAGCGCACCCGCCAGGTCCCGATCCTGGCCATCTCGGATGCCGACAACAATGCGCGGCTGATGCGCGGGCTCGAGATCGGCGTCAATGATTACCTGCTGCGTCCGGTCGACAAGAACGAATTGCTGGCGCGGGCGCGCACCCAGATCCGCCGCCGCCGCTATACCGATCATCTGCGCGACAACGTGCAGAACTCGATCGAGATGGCGATCACCGATGCGCTGACCGGCCTGCATAACCGGCGCTACATGGAGAGCCATCTCGGCACGCTGGCGGAACAGGCTTCGATCCGCGGCAAGCCGCTGGCGCTGATGATCCTCGACATCGACTACTTCAAGGCGATCAACGACACCTACGGCCACGACGCCGGCGACGACGTGCTGCGCGAATTCGCCGTCCGCATCCGCAAGTCGATCCGCGGCATCGATCTCGCCTGCCGCTATGGCGGCGAGGAGTTCGTGATCGTGATGCCCGAGACCGATCTGCATGTCGCCGGCATGGTCGCCGAGCGGCTGCGCCGCTCGATCGCGGGCGAGCCCTTTGCGGTCGAGAAGGGCGGCAAGCGGATCACGGTGACGATCTCGATCGGGCTCGCCACGCTCGAGCGCAAGGGCGAGCAGGTTGCCGACGTGCTCAAGCGCGCCGACAATGCGCTCTATCGCGCCAAGCACGACGGCCGTAACCGCGTGGTGTCGGCGGCGGCATAGCTGCATTTCGTAGCCCTGAAGCCAACGGGCTACGAAGTCGCTCTCGCGCGAAGCGCTGTCCTGCCTTCCGAGATCTTCGCGCCAATCGTCTGCGCCGCCTGTTGCAGGCGCGACAGATAGCGGCGGGCGAAAGCGGCTTCGCTCATCGCCGAGGACCGCCATACGATGTTGACGCAGCCGAGCAGGCGTCCCGTGCTGAGGATCGGCACCGCGATGCCGATGTCGCCCTGGCCGATCGGTGCGGGGACGCCGGTTGTTGCCCGGCAGCCATAGCCCTTGCGCCGCGTGTGCTCGAGCACCGCGTCGATGCTCTGGCGGGGCGCACTCCGGTTCGCCACCTGGCAGGCCGCGGCGATGGCCTGCTGCCGTTCGGCATCTCCGCAATAAGCGAGCCAGGCACGGCCGAGACCCGATCCAAGCAGCGAGACGCGCAGGCCCACCGGGACCGGCGCGATCGCGAGCGGTGTCAGGGTTCGGTTGCTCTCGATGATCTCCATCGTGCCTTCGCGATAGACACCGACGTCTGAGGGCCACGCGATGTCCCGGCACAGATCGTGCAGCACGGACGTGCTGCAATCGAGCAACTGCTCCTTTGCCTCCGAAGCCGCAGATATTCGTCCCCGCGAGGTGCGCCGCCAGCAGCCATCGGCGAGCCGCTGGCTGACATAGCCGCGGCGTTCGAGCGTCGACAACAACCGCAGCAGCGTCGGCTTCGGCAGCGTCGTGATCCGGTGCAATTCGTGCAGTGCCATCCCGTCGCGCGTTTCCAGCGTTTCCAGAACATCGAGGCCGCGTGACAGGGCCCTGACCGTGTCGTGCTCCATCTGTCCGTTCTTCCGTTGCTGCCGCGACATATCTCTATCCCCGCACGTTCCACTGTCCGGAACGCTGGTTCAAGAGCAATTGAAGGCCGCCGCAGGGCCTCCTAGGCTCGCCGCCGGACAATGTGGGAGGTCTCGATGCCAAAGATGACCCGTCGGCGGTTGATCAACTCGGCGGTTGCAACATCCGTCACGCTGGCTCTCGGGCAGGGGGCATTGGCGCGGACGCCGGCGAAGCAGCCGAACATCATCTTCATCCTCGCCGACGATCTCGGCTATGCGGACCTCTCCTGCTACGGTCCGTCAGAGATGCACACGCCGAACATCGATCGGATCGCTGCCGGCGGTCTGCGCTTCCTGCAGGCTTATGCCAATTCGGCAGTGTGCTCGGCGACGCGCACCGCACTGATTACCGGGCGCTATCAATACCGGCTCCGTCTCGGCCTGGAGGAACCGCTCGCCGGCGCCGGAAAGACCGTTGGCCTGCCGCCGGAAATGCCGACCATTCCCTCCCTGCTGAAGAAGTTGGGCTACGGCACGACGCTGGTCGGCAAATGGCACATGGGGGAGCTGCCGAAGTTCGGCCCGTTGCAGAGCGGCTACGAGCACTTCTACGGCTTCCGCGGCGGTGCGATCGACTATTACGCACACCAGGGGCCGGACCATAAGGACGATCTGTGGGACGACGACCTGCCGATCCACAAGGTCGGCTATGCGACCGAGCTGTTCGGCGATCGCGCGGTCAGCGTCATCGAAGGTTATGCCAAGGCCAGGCAGCCGTTCTTTCTCAGCCTGCATTTCAACGCACCGCACTGGCCGTGGGAGGCGCCCGGCGATCAGGCGGAGTCGGAGCGGCTCGCGGCGAAATCACTGTTCGATTTCGACGGTGGCTCGCTGCAAACCTATCGCCGCATGGTCGGGGCGATGGATGCGCAGGTCGGCCGCATCCTGCGCACCCTCGAGGCCAGGGGGATCGCCGACGATACAATCGTGGTCTTCACCAGCGACAATGGCGGTGAGCGGTTCTCGAACACCTGGCCGTTCACCGGCCACAAGACGGAGCTGCTGGAAGGCGGCCTGCGCATTCCCGCCGTCATCCGCTGGCCTGCCAAAATCACCGCGCGCCGTACGCATGACCAGGTGATGGCCAGCATGGATTGGCTGCCGACGCTGCTGGCGGCGGCGGGCGGGGCGCCGGATCCGGCCTATCCGTCCGACGGCATGAACCTGCTGCCGGTGCTGACCGGCAATCCGGCGCCGGTGCCGCGCAAGCTGTTCTGGCGCTACAAGGCCAATGCGCAGCGTGCGGCCCGCGACGGCGACTGGAAGATACTCAAGATGCTCGACCAGACCTTCCTGTTCAATGTGGTGGCCGATCCGCTGGAGCGCGCCAATCTCAGGGATCGTCACCGCGATATCTACGACCGCATGGTCGCGGAATGGACCGAGTGGAACAAGGACATGCTGCCGGAAGTGCGCGAGAGCTTCACCGATAGTTTCGACAGCAGCCAGCTCGCGGATCATTTCGGCGCGCAGAAGGCCAGCGGCCAGCCGGACCTCGACGAAGCCTTTCCACAGCGACCCGACAAGTGATGGCGCGGGCTAGCGCCCGCGCTTCACTGCGTCATAGGCCATCCGCTTGAACTCGAACGAGAACGGATGCACGAACGCCATCTGGCGCTGCGCCATCATCACGCCGGCAATGCCGGTCTTCGGCGAGATCCACCATTGCGTGCCGGCGACGCCGCCCCAGTAGAATTCACCGGCCGCATCGGGATGATCGATCGGTGACGGATTGAGGATCAGGCCGCCGGCAAGCGCGTGTGCCTTGCCGGGCTGTTCGCCCATCAGCGCGAAGCGGATCCATCGCCCTTCGGGCAATTGGTTGGACATCATCATTGCAATGGTGTCCGGCTTCAGCAGCGTAGGTCCGCCCGGCAGCAGGCTGCGGATCAGCGCCACCATGTCGGGCAGCGTCGAGACCAGGCCACCGCCGCCGCTGAGCCTTGCGACCGGGCGCAGATAGGCTCCGGGGAACGGCGCATTGTCGGTGCGGGTGAGGCCCGGTTTCATCGGCTCCATGAGATCAGCACCGGCATAGTACGCGACGAGGCGACCCTGATCCTGTTGCGGAACGACGAAGCCGGTATCGACCATGCCGAGCGGATCGAGGATGCGGGCCTTGATGAACTTGTCGAAGCTCTGGCCGCTGACGACTTCCACCAGGCGTGAGGTCACGTCGGTCGCGAGCGAGTACTCCCACGACGTCCCCGGCTGATAGATCAGCGGCAGATCGGCGAGCACGTCCACCATCTCGGCCAGCGTCGTATTGGGGTTGTGCACGCCGCGCTCGTTCAGCGCCTTGAAGATGAAGGTGCCGGGATCAAAGAAGCCGTAGCTCAAGCCGGCAGTGTGACTGAGCAACTGGCGGATCGTGATCGAACTCTGCGCCGGCTCGGTATCGTCGATCGACGTCGCGCCCGGGCGCAGCACCTTGCGGTTTCCGAGCTGCGGGATGAAGGTCTCGATCGGATCGTCGAGCCGGATATGGCCGTCCTCGAGCAGCAGCAGCGCGGCGCAGGAGGTGATCAGCTTGGTGTTGGAGAACACCCGGAAGATGTGGTCGGTGCGCAGCGGGATCTGCGCCTCCTTGTCGGCCCATCCGACGCAGGACACGTCGACCAAGTCGCGACCGACCATGACCGCCGAGGAGATGCCGGAGAGGAGATTGTTGTCGATATAACGCTGCATGGCCGCGCGCGCCGGCGCGAAATCGTAGCCGGTGGCGGTCACCTTCAGATCTTCCATGGTCGTTCCCCTGTTGCGCCGTGCTGCTCGCGCGGTCGTCGGCAATGTCGCGTGACGGAATATTCCGGTCGGCCATCTCGCGTGCGTGGCGCTACCAACCAAACGGAACCTGTTTGCGCAACCGGATTTATCCGCCGCGCTTGTTGTCCGCCGGCGCGGCGTTTGCGACCTTGACCCCGGCATTCGCCAGCAGCACGCGGGCGGCTTCCTTGGCTGCGCGCGCCATCGCCGGATCGTCGCGCACCAGGTCCTGTGCGATCGAGCCGTCGACCAGCAGCGTGAGCTGGGTCGCAAGTCCCTCGGCATCGGCGACGCCGAGCTGGCGCAGCAGATCGCGAAACCAGATCCGCCGGCTTTCCTTGAAGGCGATGGCGATGTTGCGAACGCTGCGGTCCTCGTCCTCGGGGCCGAGTTCGGCCACCGCGTTTACGAACGGGCAGCCGCGAAAGTCCTTGGACGAGAAGCGGCGTTCCAGCGAATCGAAGGTCGCGAGGATCTGCTCGGCCGGCGGCTTGTCGGAAGGCGGAGGTCGCACGAAGCGACGTTGCAGATAGGCTTCGATCAGCGCATCCTTCGACGGAAAGTGATTGTAGAGCGTGCGCTTGCTGATGCCGATCTCGGCCGCAATGGTATCGACGCCGATCGCGCGAATGCCCTGCAGGTAGAACAGTTTGTCGGCGGTCTCGAGGATCCGCTCTTTCATGGTCTGTTTGGGAGGCGGGGAAGCCATGCGCCGGCCGTGATCCTCTTCGCTTGACAGGACTACCCCGGTATAGACTAATTACACAGGTCTGTGTAACCAAAACATGGCTGAATCGCAGGCCGTGGCGTTCGTGCCGCGCCGATCCGGGAGAACAAAAACAATGCCCCTGCTACAGGTCCTGCGTCCCACGCTTCCGATTCTGATCGGCGCCTCCATCATGCTCACGCTGAGCATGGGCCTGCGGCAGAGCCTCGGCATCTTCATGCAGCCGCTGACACACGACATCGGCATCTCGGTGTCCCATTTCACGCTGGCTCTGGCGGTGCAGAACCTCGCCTGGGGTTTCCTCCAGCCGTTGGCCGGCGCGATGACCGTGCGCTACGGCTTTCGTCCGATCATGGTGGTCGGCGCGTTGGCTTATATCGCGGGCCTCGTGCTGATGACGATGGCGCATGGCCTCTTCAGCATCATGATTGGCGCCGGCGTGTTGATCGGCATTTCGCTCGCCTGCACCGCGAATGCGATCGCAATGTCGGTCGCCGCACGCGCGGTGCCGGAGATGGTGCGCTCGACCGTGCTTGGCATGGTTTCCGCCGCGGGCTCGCTCGGCGCCCTGTTGTCGGCGCCGATCGGCCAGATGCTCAATGAAGGTTTTGGCTGGCGCGTCGGGCTCGCCGGCTTTGTGATTCTCTCGATCGGCATGATTCCGGCCGCGTTGTATGCCGGCCGCGTCGACAGGATCCCGCTGCCGAAGCCCGCGGGCGACGACATCGGCAACGCCACGGCGGCGACCGCGGCGAAGACCGCGTTCGGCAATGCGTCCTTCGTGGTGATGACCTGCGCCTACATGGTCTGCGGCATGCAACTCGTCTTCCTCACCACGCATCTGCCGTCGTATCTGGCGATTTGCGGCCTCGATCCGATGTTGAGCGCGCAGACGCTCGGCATGATCGGCGGGTTCAACGTGCTGGGCTCGCTGTTCTTCGGTTGGGCCGGCCAGCGCTGGAACAAGCTGGCGCTGCTGGGCGCGATCTACATCCTGCGCTCGCTGGCGCTCGCCTGGTACTTCATGCTGCCGGCAACGCCGGGCTCGACGCTGTTGTTCGGCGCCATCATGGGCTTCCTCTGGATGGGCGTCGGGCCGTTGGTCGCGGGCGCGGTCGCGGAGATGTTCGGGCTGCGCTGGCAGGCGATGATCCAGGGCCTTGCCTTCATGAGCCATCAGATCGGCAGCTTCCTCGGTGCTTATGGAGGAGGGGTGATCTACGACTCGCTCGGCTCCTACACCATGGCCTGGCGCATCGGCGTCGCGCTCGGGCTGGCCGGCGGCATCATCCAACTGGCGTTCGCGCTGATCCGGCCCTCGCAGCCGCCATTGCTCAAGGCGGCCTAGCGTCCGTTCCCGGTCAAGCGGCGACTGCCCCGTACCCAGGGCAGTCGCCGCGTCTTGCCTAGTTTTCCATCGATCGCTTGCTACGAGAACGTGCAACAGGGCGCGAAGCCGTTCCGTGCGCGGATTGAAGGGCTCGCGCTTTCAAGGCGTTACGCTGTAAGCGCCGGTGGCATGAATCTTGATTGAATATGGCTAGAAATCGTGCCGGAAACCGTCGCTGAGGTTCCGGCCTGGGGACCCATGGGAAGGGCTGGCCGCGATGAGGCTAGTCGCCGTCATTCTCCAGCGATCCGCGCACCACGGCCTTCGCCGCGCCGCCGAGCAGGAAGCTGTTGTGCCGACCGTCCGGTGTGGCGCCGCTGCGGCTTTGCGATCGCGCCACCCAATCGAATCTCCTCGAACACAATTCCAATCACTGCGCCGCAGACGGCCGTTCGGCATTCGCGCCGCGGCATTCCGAACACCAGCATTTCTTGTGACGGGAGGAAGATGATGGAGTCTGGGACAAATACACAGCAGAAGCTCATGAGGATCCTGGTAGCCCTGCTGGGAGTTGCGTTTCTTTGCCTGCTGTTCAGCGACGTCGCGCTGGCCGAGGACGCTGGGCCGCCGGCCTGCGGCGGCAAGATCCTCGAGAAGTGCACGCCGAACTCCGGCGACACGGCGTGGATGCTGACCTCGGTTGCGCTCGTCCTGATGATGACGGTCCCCGGTCTCGGCCTGTTCTATGGCGGCATGGTTCGCAAGAAGAATGTCGGCGATACCGTGATGACCAGCTTCGCCGTCACCTGCCTGGTCACGATCCTGTTTGCGGTCCTCACCTACAGCCTGGCGTTCCGTGCCGGCACGCCGTTTATCGGCGGTCTCGATCGCATGTTCCTGAAGGACATTCTGAGCGACATCGGCAAGGGGGGAATCGGCAATCCCAATCCGCTCGCCGCCACCATCCCTGAGTCTGTCTACATCTGCTTCCAGATGACATTCGCCATCATCACGCCGGCGTTGATTGCGGGCGCGTTTGCCGAGCGGATGAAATTCTCGGCCATGCTCTGGTTCATCGGCCTTTGGGCCATCTTGGTCTACGCGCCGATCGCGCACTGGGTCTGGGGACCCGACGGGATCTTCTCGGCGGGCAACGACGCCGCCTATGTCAAAGTTCTCGATTTCGCCGGCGGCACCGTGGTGCACATCAATGCCGGCGTGGCCGGACTGATGTGCGCGATCATGCTTGGCAAGCGCGTCGAGACGGGACCGGCGCACAATATGGTGCTGACCTTCATCGGCGCCTCGCTGCTGTGGGTCGGCTGGTTCGGCTTCAACGCCGGCTCCGCCGTCACGGCCGGAATGCAGGCTGGCATGGCCATGCTGGTGACCCAGATCGCCACGGCGGTGGCGGGCTTCACCTGGATGCTGGTGGAATGGGCATTGAAGGGCAAGCCCACTGTCGTCGGCATCTGCTCGGGTGCGGTCGCGGGCCTTGTCGCGATCACGCCGGCCTCCGGTTTCGTCGGGCCGGTCGGCGCTTTCGCAATCGGCATCGCCGCCGGCGTCTGCTGCTACTGGGGATGCACC
This sequence comes from Bradyrhizobium sp. SK17, assembly GCF_002831585.1. Classification (GTDB taxonomy): domain Bacteria; phylum Pseudomonadota; class Alphaproteobacteria; order Rhizobiales; family Xanthobacteraceae; genus Bradyrhizobium. Next base: position 4,749,125 of record NZ_CP025113.1, read on the forward strand.
GGGCTGAAGCGGATGTTCAGTTACGATGACGCGCTGGACTGCTTTGGCGTCCATGCGCTCGGAGGCATCGTCGGGGCGCTGCTGACCGGCGTGTTCGCGGTCGAGCAGTATGGTGGAACAGCCGGCGTTCTGGAGGGAAATACCGGGCAGTTCCTCAATCAGTGTATCGGCGTCGCGACGGTTTTCGTGTATGATGCCGTGGTGAGCTTGATCATCCTGTATGTGATCAATCTCTTCGTTGGCCTCCGCGTGACGAAGGACATCGAACGCGAAGGTCTCGACCTCGCGCTGCATGGCGAGGTCGTGCAGTAGGAACGGGGCAGTCTTCGGTGGATCGGCAGTCGCTGCCGGCCCACCGGCCAAACCTGTTCGAGGTGCCCTATGAACTGGTTTTACTGGAACACGGCGTGGTCGCTGTTCTTCAGCCTGGTCTGGTTCATGACCATCACACACAATCCGGATGCCGACATCGCCGATGCGCATCTGCCGGATGAGGCATTCAAGGGCTAGCTTCGGTAGTAGCGCCACATCCGGAGGAATGTCCGATGGATCTCCTCGGGCGTTCGATCGAACGGCTCCAGATTGACGCGCACCACGCCGCGATGGTCCATGCGCCACGGCAAGCGCATCAGCAGCCGATAGGCCGGCCGCTTGCGCCAATCGGCCACCAGCGCGCTGCCGAGTGGCCCATCGAGTGTGATCTGCAATTCGTGGACGGTCATCGCGCGCTCGGCGATCTCGACGAGATCGATCCGCGTGATCGCGCGCCAGCGGATCAGCCCGAAGGCCTGGATGAAGATGCCATACTGGTTGGCCCCGATGGTCGGACGCCCGGCCTCCAGCAGCGGGATGTTGTAGTAAGTGAAGCCGGCGGCGGCGGCCGCGAGCGCCAGCCAGTAGATCGCGCCCGTGATCCACGTCGCGGTCAGGAACACCGCGGCGAGGGCGGCCGTCACGTAGACCGGAAAGTAGATGTCCTCGCGGCCGTAGGCGACCGAGTAACCGCCAACGTTGCCTTCGTCCAGGGCTGCAACCATGCGGACCCTTCGCCCGGGCGCTGTCCGGGACGCTTCAGGGGATGACGCCTGGCTACAAAGCAAAAACGGGGCCCAAAGGGCCCCGCTTGAAGGTCGGAAGCAGGCGATCTTACTTGATCTTGGCTTCCTTGAACTCGACATGCTTGCGCGCGACCGGGTCGTACTTCTTCTTGACCAGCTTGTCGGTCATGGTGCGCGAATTCTTCTTGGCGACGTAATAGAAGCCGGTGTCGGCCGTCGACACGAGCTTGACCTTGATGGTGACCGCTTTGGCCATGTGCAAATCCTCGAAAATGAAGGGGTATCGGGAGCCGGCCAAATCGGCCCGCGTTTGGCCCGGAAACTAGCCACAAACCGCTCAAAGTCAAGGATTTCCGGGCCGAAATCGTCCCGATTCCGGCCAATTAGCCCTGGAAGAACTGGTTTTTCGGGCGCGGCAGGCCGAGATTTTCGCGCAATGTCCGCCCCTCATACTCGTTGCGGAAGATTCCCCGCTTTTGCAGTTCCGGCACCACCCGGTCGACGAACTCGAACAGGCCCTGCGGCAGGTAGGGGAACATGATGTTGAAACCGTCGCTGCCGCGGCCGGTCAACCATTCCTCCATCTGGTCGGCGATGGTCTGCGGTGTGCCGACGAACGCGAGCCCGCCATAGCCGCCGACACGCTGCGCGAGCTGACGCACGGTGAGCTTGTCGCGCGCCGCGACCTCGACCAGGCGCTGCCGGCCGCTCTTGCTGGCATTGGTCTCGGGGATCGGTGGCAATTGGCCGTCGGGATCGAAGCCGGATGCATCGGTGCCGAGGATCACCGAGAGCGAGGCGATCGCGCTGTCGTAATGCACGCGGCTGTCGAGCAGTGCGCGCTTCTCCTTGGCTTCCTCGACGCTGTCGCCGACCACCACGAAGGCGCCGGGCAGGATCTTCAGATGCTCGGGATCGCGGCCGATCTTCTCCATGCGGCCCTTGATGTCGGCATAGAGCTTCTGTCCGTCGGCAAGGCTGCCGCCGCCGGTGAACACGGCCTCCGCAGTCTCGGCCGCAAGCTGCCTGCCATCGTCGGAAGCGCCGGCCTGCACGATCACGGGCCAGCCCTGGACGGGGCGGGCGATGTTCAGCGGGCCGCGCACCGAGAGATATTTGCCCTTGTGGTTGAGCACATGCATCTTGTCGGGATCGACGAACAGGCCGGACTCGACATCGCGCACGAACGCGTCATCGGCGAACGAGTCCCAGAGGCCGGTGACCACGTCGTAGAATTCGCGGGCGCGCTTGTAGCGTTCGGCATGCTCCATGTGATCGTCGAGGCCGAAATTCAGCGCCGCGTCCGGATTGGACGTGGTGACGATATTCCACCCCGCGCGGCCGCCCGAGATGTGGTCGAGCGAGGCGAAGCGGCGGGCGACGTGGTAGGGTTCGTCGAAGGTGGTCGAGCCGGTTGCGACCAGGCCGATATTCTCTGTCACAGCCGCCAGTGCCGAGAGCAGCGTGAACGGCTCGAACGAGGTCACGGTGTGGCTGCGCTTCAGCGCATTGATCGGCATGTTGAGCACGGCCAGATGGTCGGCCATGAAGAAGGCGTCGAACTTGCCGGCCTCGAGCTTCCGGATCAGCGTCTTGATGTGGTCGAAGTTGAAATTGGCGTCGGGCCAGGCCCCGGGATAGCGCCAGGCGCCGGTGTGGATGCTGATCGGCCGCATGAACGCGCCGAGCTTGAGTTGACGCTTCGCCATTGCCCCGTTCCGTCCTTGATGTCGTTAGCGGAACAGATAGGGAGGCGGCATCCGGCGCGCCATCCGGAAGATTATTTTGTTTTTGGGCACTTCCTCAATGCCGTCATTCCGGGGCGGCGCGAAGCGACGAGCCCGGAATCCATTCCTCCACCATTCATGCGGCTTGATGGATCCCGGGCTCGCGCCAAGAGGCGCGCCCCGGAATGACGGGCCTCATGCTACGCCCCCAGCACGTCCTTTTGCATCTTGCCGCCATAGAAATGGAAGAACGGCACCGGCGCGTCATGGCGGAGCGGGCCGGTGGCAAGACGGCGGTCGAGCTCGGCGAGCACGTTCTTGGTCATGGCATGCGCGTCGGCGAGCGGCTCGGAGCCGATCTCGACCCAGACGAGCTCGACCAGTTCGGCATCGGCATGCACCACGCCTTCGACGCGATGCGCGATGGTCGAGGCATCGGCGGTGAAAAAGCGGGTGTCGAAGCGGCGGACGCGGCCAGGCGGGGTGATCGCGCGTGCGATCAGGAACAGGCCAGACGGATCGGGCAGCAGGCCCGCGTCGGCGAACGGCGCCCACGGACCGTCGAGCTTGGTCTTCTTCTCGACCTTGCGGCCGAGGCAGAGCCCGGTCTCTTCACAGGCTTCGCGGATCGCGGCATTGGCGAGCGCGCGCGCGCGGCCGGACGTGATCTTCGGGCTGCCCTTCAACAGATTGGCTTCGAGCTCCGGCGTGATCGGCGCTGCGACCGGCACGCGGTTGTCGGCCTTGTCGACGCGGCCGCCGGGGAAGACGAATTTGCCCGGCATGAACACCACCTTGTCGTGACGCTTGCCGACCAGCACCTTCGGCTTGGCGCCGGAACGGTCGATCAGGATCAGCGTCGCGGCGTCCTTCGGCCGGAAATACGCATGATGATCGGCTTCCTTATCGCCCTGGTGGACGACGGCGGCGGGGGCGGCGGCTTCAGTCATTTCATCCCTTTCATTTCTTCTTGGCGTCCGGTTTAGCTAGACCGGCGGGATGTCGCTAGGGGGATTCTCGTCAAAGCCATGCATGCGCAGGGCCCATTGCAATCCGATCACGGCTCCCTTCACCGGCTGCAACAGCGCCAGCGATGCGAACAGCGTGAACGGCAGGTAGATCGCAAGTTGCAGCCACACCGGTGGCGAATAGTTGGTTTCGATCCACAGCGCGGTCGGTACCACGATATGACCGACGATGACGATGACGAGATAGGCGGGCAGATCGTCGGCGCGATGTGGCGAAAAATCGAGGTCGCAGACCGGGCAATGTCCGTCGCATTTGAGAAACTTGCGGAACAATCTGCCTTTTCCGCAGCGCGGACAACGGCCGCGGAAACCGCGCTTCATCGCACTCCACACGTCGCGCTTCTCGGGGTCGACGGCGTCGCGAGTCCAGACCACTGTCGGGGGTGTCACGTCCACGACTTCACGTCCATGACTTGCCTCGCTTCGATTTGCCGGACTTCGGCTTCGCCGGCTTGCGGTCCTTCTTGCTGCGCGCCTTACGTTCCTTGTGCGCCTTCTTGCCGGATCCCTTGCCTGGCCTCTTGTTAAATCCCGCGGCGCGGCGCTCACCTCTGATGCTGTCGTGTTTTCTGCCGCGCGGAATTGTCTGTCCTTCGGACAACAGCTCGAACCGCAACGCGCCGGCGATCGGCGCGGCTTCGACCAGGCGGACGTCGACGACGTCGCCAAGCCGGTACATGGTGCCGCTGCGCGAGCCGATCAGCGCGTGACGGGTTTCGTCGTAGTTGAAATACTCGCTGCCGATGGTGCGGATCGGGATCAGGCCGTCGGCGCCGGTGTCGTCGAGCTTCACGAACAGGCCGGCGCGCGTCACGCCGGAGATGCGGCCCTGGAACGATGCGCCGACCTTGTCGGCAAGGAAATGCGCGATCAGCCGGTCGGTGGTCTCGCGCTCGGCTTTCATCGCGCGGCGTTCGGTGACGGAAATCTGGGCGGCGATCTCGGCCAGCGTTTCCACGCTCTCATCGGTCGGCAAGGCGCCTTCGCCAAGGCCGAGCGCGCGGATCAGCGCGCGATGCACGATCAGATCGGCGTAGCGACGGATCGGCGAGGTGAAGTGCGCGTAGCGGCGCAGGTTCAGGCCGAAATGGCCGTAATTCTCGGCGGAGTATTCGGCCTGCGCCTGCGAGCGCAGCACCACCTCGTTGACCAGCGGCTCGTAATCCTCGCCGGCGACCTGCGCGAGCACGCGATTGAATTGCGCGGGACGCAGCGCGCCCTGCTTGGTGAAGGGCAGGTCGAGCGTCTTCAAGAATTCCTGGAGATTGTGCACCTTCTCCTGGCTCGGCTCGTCATGCACGCGGTAGATCAGCGGCAGCGCCTTCTTCTCCAGCATCTCCGCCGCGGCGACGTTGGCGAGGATCATGAACTCCTCGATCAGACGGTGCGCATCGAGCCGCTGCGGCACGATCACCCGATCGACGGTGCCGTCGGGTTTGAGCAGGATCTTGCGCTCGGGCAGATCGAGATCGAGCGGATCGCGCTCGTTGCGCGCAAGCTTGACCAGCTCATAGGCCGCCCACAGCGGCTTCAGGATCGGATCGAGCAGGGGGCCCGTGGTGTCGTCGGGCCTGCCGTCGATCGCGGCCTGCGCCTGCGCATAGGCAAGCTTTGCCGCCGAGCGCATCAGCACGCGATGGAAGCTGTGCGAGCGCTTGCGGCCGTCGGCGCCGATCACCATCCGCACCGCGAGCGCGCCGCGCGGCTCGCCCGGCACCAGCGAGCAGAGATTGTTGGAGATGCGCTCCGGCAGCATTGGCACGACGCGATCGGGGAAATACACCGAATTGCCGCGCTGGAGTGCGTCGCGGTCGAGCGCCGAGCCGGGCCGCACATAGAATGCGACGTCGGCGATTGCGACATGGACGATGAAGCCGCCCTTGTTGTCGGGATCGGTGTCGACCTCCGCATGCACGGCGTCGTCGTGATCCTTGGCATCGGGCGGATCGATGGTGACCAGCGGGACGTCGCGCCAATCCTCGCGGCCCTGCAAGGTCGCAGGTTTTGCCTCTTCGGCCTCGCGGAGCGCAGCTGACGAGAACACCTGCGGAATGTCGTGGGTGTTGATCGCGATCAGGCTGATCGCCTTCTCGCTCGCAATCGAGCCGAGCCGCTCCTTGACCCGGGCTGAGGCGAGGCCATAGGCGCGGGTGCGCACCAGATCGACGCTGATGAGGTCGCCGTCGACCGCGCCGTCGCTGTCGGCCGCCGCGATGTTGAGCTCGCGGCCCGCCTGCTTCTTGTCGACCGGGATCAGCCGCCCGCTGCCGTCGGGATTGCGGCGGAAGATGCCGAGGATGCGGGCGCGGCCGCGATCGATCACCTTGATGATGCGGCCGCGATAGGGCGTGCCGTCCTGCTCGTCGGTCACCTCGACCCGGAGCAGCGCGCGGTCGCCGACGCCGGCGGCGGTGCCGGGCTTTGGCCGCCGCGGCATCTCGATGCGGATTTTCGGCGCGGAGCCGTTCTCGTCGGTGTCCCACTCGGCGGGCGTGGCGATCAGTTCGCCATCGCTGTCACGGCCGGTGATGTCGGCGAGCACGGTCGGCGGCAGCGCGGCCGGCTCGTGGATCTTGCGGCCGCGCTTGGCGACCGTGCCGTCGTCGGCGAGTTCGCGCAGCAGCCGCTTCAGCGCGATGCGGTCGTCGTTCTTGAGGCCGAACTCGCGCGCGATCTCGCGGGTGCCGACCTTGCCTGGATTGGCGCGGATGAAGGCGACGATGGCGTCCCGGCCCGGAAAGCCATGGTCGGGTTTTCTTTTCACTTATCCTCGTGCCTTGCCGGCGCTCTTCTTCGCGGGCGCTTTCGCTGATGCCGATGACTTTGCAGGCGACGTCTTGGCACCGGAGGCGACCGGCGCGCGCGCCTTGCTGGTCGCATCCGTTTTCGGCTTCGCCGCGGCCTTCTTGGACGCAGCCTTCTTGGCAGGCTTGGCCTCGGCGTCGCCGTCGGTTTCTTCTGCCGCGTTTTCAGATTTGGCTTTCTTGGCCTTGGCAGGCTTTTCTGCCTTCGCCTTCTTGACCTTCTTGCCGCCGCCCTTGGCCGCACGTTCGTCGATCAGCGCGATGGCCTCGGCGAGCGTGACCTCGTCGGGCGTGCGGTCGCTCGGGATCGTCGCGTTGACGCCACCGGCGGCAACATAGGCGCCGTAGCGGCCGTTCTTGAGCGCCACCGCACCGAGCGTCGGGTGATCGCCGAGCGGCTTGCCCGGATCGGCGCCGAAGCGGCGGCCACTCGGGCCCTTGGCGATCTTCTCCGCGATCAGCGTCACCGCGCGGTTCAAGCCGATATCGAACACCTCGTCGCCGGCCTCGAGGCTGGCATAGGTCTTCTCGTGCTTGACGAACGGCCCGAACCGGCCGAGGCCGGCGGTGATCGGCTCTCCGGTCTCGGGATGCTTGCCGATCTCGCGCGGCAGCGACAGCAGCTTCAGTGCCAGTTCGAGATCGACATCGGCGGGCGAGGTGCCTTTCGGAATCCCTGCGCGCTTCGGCTTCTCGCCTTCGGCATAATCCTTCTGCTCGCCGAGCTGGATGTAGGGGCCGAAGCGGCCGGCCTTCACCGTGACGTCGAAGCCGGTGTCGGGATCGGTGCCGAGCACGCGGTCGGCGCTCTCGGCGCTGTCGGCCGCCAGTGGCCGGGTGTAGCGGCATTCCGGATAGTTCGAGCAGCCGACGAAGGCGCCGAACTTGCCGGCCTTCAGGTTGAGCCGGCCGGTGCCGCAGGTCGGGCACTGCCGGACGTCGCCGCCGTCCGCGCGCGGCGGATAGATGTGCGGGCCGAGCATCTCGTCGAGCGCGTCGAGCACCTCGGCGACCCTGAGGTCCTTGATGTCGTTGACCGCGCCGATGAAGCCGCGCCAGAAATCCTGCAGCACCTGCTGCCAGGCGATCTCGTTGTTGGAGATGCGGTCGAGCTGCTCTTCGAGGTCGGCGGTGAAATCGTATTCGACGTAGCGCGAGAAGAAGTTCTCGAGGAACGCGACCACGACGCGGCCCTTGTCCTCGCCGTGCAGCCGCTTCTTCTCCAGCTTGACGTAGCCGCGGTCCTTCAGCACCTGAAGGATGGAAGCGTAGGTCGAGGGACGGCCGATGCCGAGCTCTTCCATCCGCTTGACCAAGGACGCTTCCGAGAAGCGCGGCGGCGGCTCGGTGAAATGCTGGGTGACGGCGAGGCTCTGGCGCTTCACCGCCTCGCCCGCGCTCATCGCGGGCAGGCGGCGCGAATCCTCGTCCTCCTCGTCGTCGCGGCTTTCCTGGTACAGCGCGAGGAAGCCGTCGAACTTGATGACCTGGCCGGAGGCGCGCAGCTCCAGCACGCGAGCGCCGGCTTTGGCCTCGATATCGACGGTGGTGCGTTCGAGCTCGGCCGATTCCATCTGGCTCGCAATGGTGCGCTTCCAGATCAGTTCATAGAGTCTGGCCTGATCGGCATCGAGCCGGCGGCCGATCGAGGCCGGACGGCGCGACAGATCGGTCGGGCGGATCGCTTCGTGCGCTTCCTGGGCGTTCTTGGCCTTGGCCTGATACTGACGTGGGCTGTCTGGCACATAGGCGTTGCCGTAATCCTCGCCGATCACCTTGCGCGCCTGGGTGATCGCTTCCGGCGCGATCTGCACGCCGTCGGTTCGCATATAGGTGATGAGGCCGGTGGTCTCGCCGCCGATGTCGATGCCTTCATAGAGCCGCTGCGCGATGCGCATGGTGTGGGCCGGCGCGAAGCCGAGCTTGCGGCTGGCTTCCTGCTGCAAGGTCGAGGTGGTGAAGGGCGCCTGCGGATTGCGCCGGGCCGGCTTCGCCTCGACGGTCCCCACCTTGAACAGCGCGGCCTCGATCGCCTTCCTGAAGTCTTCGGCTTCCGCGCCGGAGCCGATGTCGAGCCGCGCGATCTTCTTGCCGTCGGCGCCGACCAGGCGCGCCTCGAAGGCTTCGCCGCGCGGCGTCAGCAGGGTTGCGACCAGCGACCAGTATTCCCGCGGCACGAACTTCTCGATTTCGAGCTCGCGGTCGCACACCAGCCGCAGCGCGACCGACTGCACGCGGCCGGCGGAGCGGGCGCCGGGCAGCTTGCGCCACAGCACCGGGGAGAGGGTGAAGCCGACCAGATAGTCCAGTGCGCGGCGCGCCATATAGGCGTCGACCAGCGCGCCGTCGATCTGACGCGGTGCCTTCATGGCCTCGGAGACGGCTTGCTTGGTGATGGCGTTGAACACCACGCGCTCGACCTTCTGGTCCTTCAGCGCGCGCTTCTCCTTCATCACCTCCAGCACGTGCCAGGAGATCGCTTCGCCCTCGCGATCAGGGTCGGTTGCGAGGATCAGGCGGTCGGCACCCTTGAGCGCCTTGGCGATGTCGTTGAGCCGGCCCGCGGCCTTGGCATCAACCTCCCAGATCATCTGGAAATTGGCATCCGGATCGACCGAACCGTTCTTGGCCGGGAGGTCGCGGACATGGCCGAACGACGCCAGGACCTCGTAGGAGGACCCCAGATATTTGTTGATCGTCTTGGCCTTGGCCGGCGACTCCACAATGACGATATTCATGTCATTCCAATAGCTTACGGGAAAACCTGAAGGCGGGTTCCGCTAGACTCGCGGCCCGCCGTGTCGGGGCGAACATGGGTGCTGGGGCGGTCGCTGTCAAATCGCCAGATATTGAAGGGAGGGCTGAAGCTGTGGAGTTCCTATCCCGAGGGTTGAAAAATACGTCCTAGAGTTGCGGCCGGAAACGGCGTATCTCTCCTTATATAGAGGGTGGGAATCGGAATAGGCCTTTTGAGCAGCACAGGGGGCGGCCGGAAGCGCGAGACGGCCGGCCGGCGGCGACCGGCGGACGACGCGACAACCGGGGACGGCGACCCGGATGACGCCCTGATCCTGATCGGCGCCGCGGCGACCGAACTCGCCAAGCTCGCCCAGCGCCACAAATTCGAAGTCCTCGACCGCCTGTTCGCGATGGCCCGGTTGGAAGCCGAAGAGCAGTTGCGCGCCCGTAGCCGGCGGAAGCTGTCGTGAGGGATGAGAGAGCCCGGGGCTTTGGCGCAGGGCTCCCTCCATTCGCCGTCCTGGCGAAAGCCAGGACCCATAGCCACCGCATTCGGTGCTGAGCGGGATCGCGGCCCTTTCACCCCCGTCATTCCGGGGCTCGACGCTGCGCGTCGCCCCGGAATGACGAAAGGAGAGCCGTCCTACGACATTGCGCGCCGCGCCGTCTTCCGCGCAGGCCGCGGCTTCAGCGTCGTGTCGGCGGCACCCAGCACGCGACCGTCCTGCGAATAGAGCGTGAGCTTCTTCACCGGCTTGCCCCTGGCGCGGTCGACCAGCACGGTCGCGATCTCGTCCGGGTGCTCGTCGAACTCCTCGCTCCATTGGCGCAGCGCGACGAGGATGGGAAAGATGCCGTGGCCTTTCGGCGTCAGCACATATTCCTGATAGGCGCTGCCGTCGGAGGCGGGGACCGTCTTCAGGATGCCGTGCTCGACCAGCGTGCGCAGCCGGGTAGCCAGGATGTTCTTGGCGAGCCCGAGGCTTGCCTGGAATTCGCCGAAGCGGCGGCGGCCGAGGCTGGCGTCGCGGATGATCAGGAGCGACCACCAGTCGCCGAACACGTCGAGCGCGCGCGCCACCGGACAGGAATCGCCTGCAAGACTGGTTCGCTTCACCGACTATCCTCCGGAATCCGAGCCATCACGGCCTTGTGTGGTTGCAATATTAAACCTGATGCCATAGTTAGGCAACGAAGTTTAATAATGCAACCATGCTGGAGGCGGACATGAGACTGGCGAACAAGACGGCGTTGATCACCGGCGGCAACAGCGGCATCGGACTTGCGACGGCAAAGCTGTTCGTGGCCGAGGGCGCAAAGGTCGTCATCACCGGGCGCAACAAGGAGACGCTCGCGGCGGCGGCCAGCGAACTCGGGCCGAATGCGCTCGCTGTGGTGGCCGATGCCACCGATGTCGCGGCGCTGGAGGCCGCGGTGAAGCAGGGCGCGGAAAAGTTCGGCAGATACGACGTGCTGTTCGCCAATGCCGGCATTCCCGGCCAGACACCGGTCGGCGGCACCACGCTGGCGGCATTCGAGAACGTGATCCGCACCAATCTCACCGGCGTATTCTTCACCGTGCAGGCGGTCGCGCCCTATCTCAATGACGGCGCGTCGATCATCCTCAACGGCTCGGTGATTTCGGTGCTCGGCAATCCCGGCTACTCGGCCTATGCCGCGAGCAAGGCCGGCGTACGCGCGATGGCGCGCGTGATAGCATCGGAACTGTCGCCGCGCGGGATCCGCGTCAATGTGGTGGCGCCGGGTGCGGTGCGTACGCCGATCTGGGGCGCGGCGATCGCAACCCCCGAAGCCGAGAAGGCCTTCGAGCAGCGCATCGGCAAGACCACGCCGCTCGGCCGCCTCGGTGAACCCGATCATATCTCGAAGACCGTGCTGTTCCTGGCGTCGGACGATGCCGCGCATGTGCAGGGGCAGGAACTGTTCATCGACGGCGGCGCAACGGCATCGCCCGCCGGCGCACCGATCTATCGCGGCTGATTTGTTTCTTAGTGTAAGCATTGGCCGGTGTGAAAGGGATCACACCGGCCGGTTTCCTGCGCGACTATCATCACGCGCATTGAACCTTTGACGAGTTCCCGGGACTCCCGGATAGGGCTGGGATTTTTTTTGACCACGGAATCATTTTGGAGTGCCGTCATGCCCAAGGCAGCTCGCATCGCGACCCCGATCAAGGCCTCATCCACGTCCGAGTCCGAAAACTCTGATATGGCAGAGTTTGTCACCGTCGCGCTGTTTTCCGGCATCGGCCTGTTGATCTCGCTGGTCGCTGTCATTCTCGGCATTCAGGGCGCCTGGTTCTGATCGCTCCACCTCAGCGGCCTGCCGCAAGCAAGCTCCGCATTGTTTCCGATCACGCCTTAGCGGCCGTGATCCTTCGTCGCCGAGAGCGTCTTGAGCGCCGACAAGGTCTGCCGCAGCCCACGATCGAGGCGCTTGTCGCGGCGGATCACGACCGCGAGCCGGCGATAGAGTTTTGGTGACAGCGAGCGGACGATCAGGTCGCGCGGCCTGGCCTCGGCAGGCACCGCCATGCCGGGCAGGATTGCGCAGCCAAGGCCGGCGCGCACCATCTCCTTGATCGCCTCGACGCTGCCGAGCGACATCAATGGCTTCAGCGAGACGCCGCCACGCGCCAGCCACTCGTCCGCGGTGCGCCGCGTGTTGCCGCCCGGCTCGAACAGCAGAACCGGCCTCGTCGCCAGCACCTCCGGGGTGATGCGGGCCGGCAGCTTCATGTCGCGCGGCGCGATCAGCACGAACTCGTCGTTCATCACAGGGGTGACCTCGAAGCTGCGGCCCGACACCGGCAGCGTGACCAGCGCGATGTCGATCGTATTGTCCTCGACGGCGCGCGCGATCTCCGCGGTATTCCCGGTCGTGACGGTGATCTCGAGCGAGGGCAACGCTGCACGCAACTCCCTGAGGATCGGCGGCAGCAGGAAGATGCAGGCGGTCGCCCCGGTGCCGAGCCGCACGCGGCCTGCCGTTCCCGTGGTCTGCTGCGCGACGGCATCGACCGCCGCCATCACCGCCGCGTTGATCTGTTGCGCGTGAGAGAGCAGGGCAACTCCGGCGGCGGTCGGCCTGGCCTTGCGTCCAACCCGCTCGATCAGGGTCGCATTCAGGCTGCGCTCGAGCTGGCGGACTTGCAGGCTTACCGCGGGCTGGGTGAGTTGCAGCCGCTCCGCCGCGGCCGAGAAGCTGCCGCAATCGATCACGACGGCGAAGCTGTCGAGGTAGTCGAGGTTGAGATTCTTCATCAAAGTATCTCTTATGCTATGCATAACCAATCAAAGCTTCACTTATATAACGGCGAGGCGCATGGTTGGGCAATATTGATGGCTGCGGCAGGGAGGCAACATGGCGGCAGGGATCGACGGCGTCGTGGTCCGCGACGCGACGGACGGCGACATGGCCGATGTCCAGGGCATCTACGCCCATCATGTGCTGAACGGGCTGGCGACCTTTGAGGAAGTGCCGCCGGCGGTGGACGAGATGCGCGGTCGCCGGAGCGCCGTGCTTGCGGCGGGCCTGCCGTATCTCGTCGCCGAACTCGAAGGCCGCGTGGTCGGCTACGCATACGCGACATCGTATCGGCCGCGGCCGGCCTATCGACACACCATCGAAGACTCGGTCTACGTGACCGATGGGCTGCATGGCCGCGGCATTGGCGTGGCGTTACTTGAGGCCCTGATCGCGCGCACCGAGGCCGGGCCGTGGCGGCAAATGATTGCCGTGATCGGCAACAGCGGTAATGCCGGATCGATCGCGCTGCACCGGCGCATGGGCTTCGAGATGGTCGGGACGCTGAGGTCGGTCGGCTTCAAGCTCGGGCAGTGGGTCGACACCGTGCTGATGCAGCGATCGCTAGGAACGGGTGCCTCCAGACTTCCCGCGGAGAGGGACCAGTCGCGGTGATCGCCCGCCGCGTCGTCGTCGCCCTCGGGCTTGCGCAACTGATCTCGTGGGGCGCGACCTACTATCTGATCGGCGGCTTCGGCGAGCAGATCGCGGCGGATCTCGGCTGGAGCCGCGACATCGTCTACGGCGGGTTCGCCGCAGCGCTGCTGGTGATGGGCGTGACGTCGCCGCTCGCAGGGCGATGGGTGGATAGCCGTGGTGGCCGCGAGGTCATGGTCGCAGGGGCCGTGATCAACGCGCTCGGTTGCGCCGGTCTCGCGGTCTCACACCAGATCGCTGTCTATTTCGCGTCGTGGATCGTGCTCGGCCTCGGCATGCGGCTGACACTGTATGACGCGGCGTTCGCGGCGCTGGCACGGATTGGCGGTCCGGAGGCGCGCCGCGCGATGTCCGGGATCACCTTGCTCGGTGGCCTGGCCGCAACCGTGTTCTGGCCGCTCGGCCACATGCTGTCGGAACAGTTCGGCTGGCGCATCGCAGTGCTTGCCTATGCCAGCTTCGCGCTGCTGACGATCCCGCTGCATCTGCTGATTCCGAATGAGCGGTTCGCTGGCGTGCAGGGTTCCGTATCGGTTGCTCCCAAGCCACCGCTTGCCGTCGGCCGCGAGCGGCTTGCGGCGGCGGGCGGGCTCTATGCGGTGATCATGACCGGCGCCAATTTCCTGAATGCAGGCATGTCCGCGCACATGATCGCGGTGCTCTCAGGCCTCGGGCTCACCGTCACTGTGGCGGTGTGGATCGCGACGTTGCGAGGCATTGGGCAATCGGCGGCGCGCCTCTGCGAGGTGCTGTTTGGCCGGCGGATCGACCCGCTCGCGCTCAATCTGGCCGCCTGCCTGATCATGCCGCTGTCCTTCATCGCCGGGCTGTTCAGCGGGTCGTCGAACGCGATGGCGATCGCCTTCGCGCTGCTCTACGGCGGCTGCAACGGCATTCTGACCATCACCAGGGGTACGCTGCCGCTGATCCTGTTCGATCATCGCAGCTATGGCACGCTGGTCGGCCGGCTCGTGGTTCCGAGCTTCATCCTGCCGGCAGCGGCGCCGTTGCTCTATGCCGTCGTGATCGACCGATTCGGCGATGCCAGTGCGCTCTATCTCTCCACCGGCCTCGCTGTGATGACGCTTGTCGCGGCAGCCATGCTGAAACTGCTGTTCGGAAGGGCTCCCTGATGCCGGCCCTGCGGGATATGCTCGAATAAAACGGGAGGAAGAAACGTGACGTCGCAGACCAGGAATAACCTCGCCGCCGTGATACTCGCCGCAGGCGTCTTCCTCTCTGGAACAGGATTTGCCGCCGCCGACCCGAACGGGGACCGCACGGTTGCCCTGCTCAAGAAGTTGATCTCATTCGATACTTCGAACGGACCTGGAGACACGCGGGCGCTCGCCGAATATCTGAAGTCGCAATTCGCGCCGCTGGGCGCCGAGGTGGACATCTTCGTCGCCCCGAACGGCAAGGCCGCGCATTTCATCGCACGGCTGCGCGGCGACGGCTCGAAGAAGCCGGTGCTGCTGGCCGCGCATGCCGACGTCGTTCCGGTCGAGCGTGAGAAGTGGACCGTGGAGCCGTTCGCCGGGATCGAGAAGGACGGCTTCGTCTACGGGCGCGGCGCGATGGATTTCAAGGGCGGGCTCGCCGTGTTCGCGAGCGCGGTGATGCGGCTTGCCGAGGAGAAGACGCCGCTCGCGCGCGACGTGATCTTCCTGGCGGAGGCCGACGAGGAGCAGGGTCAGTACAGCACGGTTTGGCTGGCGAAGAACCATTGGGACAAGATCGACGCGGAATTCGCACTGAACGAAGGCGGCTACGTGTTGCAGGAGCGCGACGGCACGGTTCGCCAGATCAACGTCACCACGGCGGAAAAGCTCTCGGCGACGTTCGCCTTGAAGGCGACCGGTCCCTCGGGCCATTCCTCGCGGCCGTTTCCGGCGGGCGCGATGGCCAACGACCGTCTGATCGCGGCGCTGGCCAAGCTCGCGGTGCACGATCCCGCCGTCAAGCTGGTGCCGGCGACCGAGGGTTACTTCAAGGCGCTGCTTCCGATCAGCTCGGAACAGACCGCCGCCGACATCAAGCAGCTGTTGGCGGCAAAGGACCAGGGCGAACGCGACGCGGCCGGCAAGAAGCTGGTCGCCGACAATCCCAAGGACAGCCTGCTGCTGCACGCCCTGCTGCGCGACACCATGGTGATCACGATGATCGACGCCGGCATCAAGCCCAACGTCATCCCCGGCGACGCCAAGGCGGTCGTGAACACGCGGCTGCTGCCGGGAACGACCGCCGACCAGATGATCGAGGAGATCAAGCGTGTGATCGGCGATCCCGGCATCGAGGTGAGCATCGTTTCCGCGCTGACGCAGCAGGAGGCACGGGACGCCTATCTGATGCGGAGCAAGCTGCCGGCATCGCCGGTCGATACCGAGCTCTATGCCGCGCTGGAGCGCAACGCCAAGCGGGTTTGGAAGGATGCCGTGCTGGTGCCGACCATGTTCGAGGCGGGCACCGACGCCATCGCCTGGCGCGAGCGCAACGTACCCGTCTACGGCATCTATCCCTATCCGCTCGACGACGACATCCTGAGCCGGATGCATGGCAACGACGAAAGGATCGGCGTCGAGGCCATCAAGCAGGGAGAAGAGTGGGTCTACACCACGCTTCGCGAGGTCGCCAGGAAGTAGCGGTCAGGTCGAGAGATAGTTGCCGAGGAAATCGCGCTTGCCGAGCGGCACGCCGCGGTGACGCAAGATGGCGTAGGCCGTGGCGACGTGGAAGAACAGGCTCGGCAGCGCGAAGCGATGGAGATATCGCGCCGCCGGCATTTGCGGGACGCCGAAGGGTAGAGTGATGAGGCGTTCGGCCGCCTGATCGAATGCCTGAACCGGCACCGTGTCGATGTAATCGAGCGTCCGGGAAATGCGGGCATGGGCTTCAGCGAGGCTCTGCTCATCGTCGGCAAAGGGTGGTGGCTCGAAGCCGGCGAGCCGTCCTGCGGCGCCCTTGGCGTGATCGCTGGCCCGTTGCACCTGACCAACCAATGTCAGCATGTCGGGCGCAAGCCGCGCCGCCAGCATGGCGTCGGGATCGAGACCACGTTCGCGGGCATGGGCTTCGCCCTTGCGCAGCAGGTCGGCCAGCGCATCGAGCATTTGCCGGAACACGGGGATGGAGGCGTCGTATAGCGGGGCGTTCATGGTGTTGTCCTCGGATCGGTTCAAGCCCGTGGCTCGCGCGGCAGCCACAATGACAGCCAGCCGCCGAGCGCCAGCAGCGCGACGTTGCAGCCGAGCGCGATGGTGAAGGCATGGGCGTAGTCGCCGGCCTGCGGATGCGGACCGAGCAGGCTGTAGAACACGCCACCGATCAGCGCGACGCCGAGCGCGGCGCCGATCTGGAAGGTCGAGATCATCATGCCCGATGCCAATCCTGCGTGGCGCGGATCGATGCTGCCGATCACGGCCTTGATGACTGACGGCATCACGGTGCCGAAGCCGAGCCCGCCGCAGATCAGGCCGAATTCGAGGCTCTGCGGACTCACGCCGCCGACCGCCAGCATCACGATGCCGAAGCCGATCACCTGCAGCGCGAAGCCGACCGTCAGCGTACGCGGGCCGAGCCATTGCATGACGTAGGGCGACAGCAGCGAACTTACGAAGAAGCCGGTGGCAAAGGGCAGGGTGGCGAGGCCCGCCGCCAGCGGCGACTGGTGCAGGCCGCTTTGCAAATACACCGCGAAGGTCAGATAGAACGACGACAGCATGTAGAAGGCGAGCGCCATCACCAGTCCGATCACGAAATCACTGTTGCGCAGCAGATGCAGCGCGACCAGCGGGTCGCCGCCGCGCGCCGACAGGCCGGCCTCGAACCGGACGAAGGCCAGGAGCATCACGGGTGACGCCAGCAGCATGGCGATGATCCAGATCGGCCAGCCGGACTCGCGTCCCTCGATCAACGGATAGACCAGAAAGCCGAGCGTGAGCGACAGCAGGATGACGCCGCCGATGTCGAGCCGCTGGGCATGCTCGGCGCGGGAGTCGGCGAGGAACAGCAACCCGCCGACGAATGCGACGATGCCGATCGGCACGTTAATCAGGAAGATCGCCTGCCAGGCCAGCCCGAACGGATGGGCCGAGACCAAGGCGCCGCCCAGGATCTGACCGCAGATGTTGGCAAGGCCAAAGGTCGCGCCGTAGAAGCCTAGCGCGCGGCCCTGTTCGGCGGGCGGAAACAGCACGCGGATCGAGGCCAGCACTTGCGGCGCCATCACGGTCGCGGTGAGACCTTGCAGGATGCGTCCGGCGACAAGCACGGTCGGTGACCACGCGATGCCGCACAGCACCGATGCGATGGTGAAGCCGGCGACGCCGGTCAGGAACATGCGGCGTCGCCCGAGCAGGTCGCCGAGACGGCCACCGGTGATCAGGAACACCGCATAGGCCGCCGCGTAAGCCGAGATCACGAGCTGCACTTCGCTTGCGGTTGCGCCGAGATCGTCGCGGATGGCGGGCAGCGCGAGATTGACGACGTTGAAGTCGAGGATCGGCAGGAAGGCGCCGGTCAGCAGCACGGGCAACGCAAGCCATCGCCGCGGGTCGGCGGCGACGTGGCCGGTGTCGTGGAATTGCAACGTTTCGCTGGTCTCGCTGGTCACCTGCCGGCTCCTCTGCATCGTCTTCGCTTCGCGCAGGCATGCCTGTCGATCGAACTTGCCAGAGGATGGCTTGTCGATCCGTGATAGGATATTCCTCGAGTCTGGCAACAGAGTTTGCAAAAATGCACAGTACTCTCGACTGGAACGATCTTCGCCTCGTGCTCGCGGTCGCGCGGGAGGGCAGCCTCTCGGGAGCGGCGCGCGCATTGGGCGTGACGCATTCGACGGTGTTTCGCCGCCTCGGCACGATCGAGGGGACGATCGGAACGCGGCTGTTCGAGCGCTTTCGCGACGGCTATGCGCCGACGTCGGCCGGCGAGATCGCGGCGGCGTCGGCGACACGGCTGGAGCACGAGGTGCTTGCGCTCGAGCGCAAGCTCTCGGGACAGGACCTCAGGCCGTCGGGCCCGGTCCGGATCACGACCACCGACACGCTCGGCGCGGTGCTGATGCGGCATCTGCCCGCGATGCGTGCCGCGCATCCGGAGATACAGCCCGAGATCGTCATCTCGAATGCGATGGCGAACCTCACCCGCCGCGAGGCCGAGATCGCGATCCGGCCGACGCCCGCGCCGTCGGAGCTGCTGGTCGGGCGTCGCATCGCCGATATCGCGCACGCGGTCTATGGATCGCGCGCCCGTCTTGCCCGGCGCAACGGGTTGGATCTGTCGGTGCATGACTGGATCGGGCTCGACGACGCGCTGGCGGGGACCGTCATCGCCGGCTGGATGCGGGAAAACGTGCCGGCGGCGCGGATCGCCTGCCGGGTCGATGCGCTTCCGGCGCTGCGCGACGCGGCAACCGCCGGGCTCGGCCTTGCCGTGCTCCCCTGTTATGTCGGCGACACGGCGCCGGAGTTGCGCCGGGTGACGCCGAAGACGCTGGCGGAATTGCGATCAGCGCTCTGGCTGTTGACGCATGACGATCTCAAGCGCACCGCGCGCATCCGCGCCACGCTTGATTTCCTTGCCAAGGCGCTCGCGTCGGAGCGCGCGCTGTTCGAGGGACGGCGCGTCGACCGCGCGCGGCGATAGCACAGGCGCGGGCGGTCGATGATGCTCGCGAAACGCGCCGGCCAGCGTCCTCAACGCCGCGCGCGACCTCGCGTCCGTCAGCGTCGACAGCAGCACGATCTGCGCCGGCGGCAGCGCAGGGAGGCCGAATTTCTCGGACACTTCGATGGTGCCGGGTGGTGCGACCCGGCGCGAGAACACCGAGATCGCGAGGCCGGCCGAAACCGCTTCCACTACGGCAAATGCGCCGCAACCGAGGAAGGACTCCGTCCAACGCAATCCCGCCGCGTCGAGCGCGCGGGTGGCGGTGTTCAGGATGCCGCAGGCAGGCGAGGAGGCTGCCAATCGGAACGGCTCGCCGGCGTGGTGCACGAAGTCCGGCGTGGCAAACCATCCGAAATGATCGGGGCCGAGAACTTCGCCGTCGCGCCGGTCGTCGTCGCGAAAGATGATCGCGGCATCGATCGTCCCGCGATCGAACGCGTCCATCAGGTCACGGGCATCGGCAAGCCGCACCTCGATCGTGAGGGTCGGATCATGGGCATTGAGCCGCGTCAGCAGGGTCGGAAGCTCGGGGGCGCCGACATGGCTAGCGATCCCCAGCGCAAAGCGGCGGCGCGCTGACGAGAGTCCGGCGACGGCACGGTCATGCGCGGCGAGCAGTTCGCGTGCCGGAGCGAGAAACTCGGCGCCTTGCGCGGAGAGGCGGACCAGCCGCGGCGTCCGTTCGATCAGCCTGTGGCCGACCTGGCGCTCCAGCCGCTTCAGCTTGACGCTGATCGCGCCCTGCGTGGTGCCGAGCGCATCTGCGGCGCGAGTAAAGCTGCTGAGCTCGGCAATGGTCACGAAGGTCTTCACGGCGTCGATGTCGAGCGTGGTCATGTCAGTCATCCGGAATTGTTGTCTCTGAAATATCTAGTCATCCAATTCACCAATGCTCAAGCCGCAACTAGCTTGTGTTGTGAAGCACCGTGGCCACCCGATTCCCGTCGCCGCGGCCTCAATAGATTGTGAGTCGCGACGTCCGACGCTGCTGCCAGCACCCTGGCAACAGCGTGCGGTATGCCGTTGGCTTGCCACAACAAAGGGCCTGATCATGTCGACTGAACTGAGCCGGCGCGGCGCTATCGTGCTGTCCGCCGTGTGCCTTGCCTGCCTGATGTTCGGATTGGAGATTTCCAGCATCCCCGCGATCCTGCCGACGCTGGAACGGGTGCTGCATGCCGACTTCAAGTCGCTGCAATGGATCATGAATGCCTACACCATCGCGGTCACCACGGTGCTGATGGCGGTCGGCACGGTGGCGGACCGCTATGGACGCAAGCGCATCTTCCTGGTCGCGATCGCGGCGTTCGGCGTCACGTCGCTGATCTGTGGCGTGGCCTCGAGCGTCGAGATGCTGATCGCCGCGCGATTCCTCCAGGGCCTGAGCGGCGGTGCGTTGTTGATCTGCCAGATCGCCGTGCTGTCGCACGAATTCCAGGGCGGCCGCCTGCGCGCCGTCGCCTGGGGCTGGTGGGGCGTCATCTTCGGCATCGGCCTCGGCTTCGGGCCGATCATCGGCGGTGCCATGGTCGCGGTGCTGAGCTGGGAGTGGGTGTTCCTGGTCCACGTGCTGTTCGCGGCGGTTGCCTTCGTGCTGACGATCGGCGGCGTGCATGAATCCAGCGATCCGAAGGCGAGCACCCTCGACGTCGCCGGCATCGTGACGATGTCGGTCGCGGTGTTCTGTCTCGCCTTCTACATCACACAGGGGCCTGATCTCGGTTTCATGAGCCCGAAGGGACTCGCGATTCTCGGTGTCTCCGCCGTGAGCTTCGTAGCATTCCTGGTTGCCGAGAAAGTCAGCCGGCGTCCGATGTTCGACTTCTCCGTGTTCCGGATACCGGCGTTCTCCGGTTCGATCGTCGGCTCCGCCGCGATGAACCTCAGCTATTGGCCCTTCATGATCTATCTGCCGATCTGGTTTCACGCCGGGCTCGGCTATGACAGCGTGTCCGCGGGACTTGCCTTGCTCGCCTACACGCTGCCGACGCTGGTGATGCCGCCCTTCGCCGAGCGCCTCGCGCTGCGTTATCAGCCGGGCCTGATCATCCCGGCAGGGCTGTTCACCATCGGCACCGGCTTCATGCTGATGAAGTTCGGCAGCGCCGCGGCGCAGCCCGACTGGCTGACCATGCTGCCGGGTTGCCTGCTGGCCGGAATTGGCCTCGGCATCACCAACACGCCGGTCACCAACACGACGACCGGCTCGGTCTCGAGCGACCGCGCCGGCATGGCATCCGGCATCGACATGAGCGCGCGGATGGTCTCGCTGTCCGTCAACATCGCGCTGATGGGGTTCATTCTGGCGAGCGGCGTGCTCGCGCATCTCAGAGCGGTGCTGCCGGCGCTGGATGGCGGGCAGCTGCGCGTCATTGCCGAACGGATCGCGTCCGGCGACGCTGCATCTGCGCCGGAGCTCTCCGGTCCGGTGGTGCATCAGGCACTCGCAAGCGGCTTTGGCTGGGTGATGCTCTACGGCGGCATCGGTGTGTGGATCATGGCCGCGATCAGCTTCCTGATCTTCAACGCGCGGCAGGTCCGGCAGGCGGAGGTCCAATGCACCAAGTGACGAGACGTCGCCGCGCCCGCCCCGGAGGACATGCAGTGCGCAAGGGGCGGGCAAGCGGAGCTGATCGGTCACTTCACGAGGGTCAGCAGCGGCTTGTTCTTCTCGACGACATAGGTCGCGAGTTCGCTGGCCGTCACGTCGCCGATATTCTTGGCCGCGTGGATCGTGCCGGCAGGGATGAACAGCACGTCGCCGGCCTTCAGCGTCGCCGGCGGCTTGCCTTCGACGTCGTATTCCAGCGTTCCGGCGAGCACATAGATGATTTCCTCGCCCGGATGGGTGTGCTGGCCGAACGCCTTGCCGGGCGCGATATCGACCCGCACCTGGACGGCTTCACGTCCGGGGGCGCTGAGATCGTGACGTTGCAGATCGGTTCGCGTGATGCCGTCCGGCTGCTGCGCGTGGGCGGTCGGGATCGTCAGGAAACTTCCGGCGATCAGGGCCGCCCTTGCGAGCAGGCGCGTCGCCATCATCAGCTTGCTGGTCATCTTGAACTCCTCGATGTTGGTGTGTTGGGGGACCGACCGCGAACCGGCGAACGGCCGGTCCGCGTCGGAGATCGTCATGGGATCGTCTCAGACCAGCGTGGTCGTGACGTCGATGTTGCCGTGTACCGCCTTGGAGTAGGGGCAGATGCCGTGCGCGGCTTCGATCAGCTGCTGGGCGAGCTCGCGCTCGACGCCGGGGATGCGGACGTTGAGGCGCGCGCTGAGGAAGAAGGCGCCGCCGGCCTGATTGAGATCGATCTCCGCGTCGACCTCGGGCTCGCTCGCAAGCTTGACCTTGCGCTGTCCGGCGGCGAGCTGGATCGCGCCGATGTAGCAAGCCGACCAGGCCGCCGCGAACAGGTTTTCGGCGGCAGGGTGCGGTTGCGGCAGCTTGACGTCGAGGAAGCCGTCGCGTGAGACGGCGGCGCCGTTCGGGCCGGCGGTGACATGGGTCTTTCCGGTGACGAGAACCTTTGCATTGGCGGTCATGGCGAGCTCCTGTTGGGTGAATATAGATCGTATCCGATCTAATCGGATGCGCTGTGAAATAAGGCGATGATCCCGAGGTGTCAAGCTCTTCCGATTTAATCGGATGCGATTTATATTGCCTGGGACTTCACGAAATCCGGAGATTGCCCGTGACCCGCTCCTCCAAGGCCGAATCCAAGGGCCGAAAACTCTCGAATTTCCTGTGCTTTGCGGTCTATTCCGCCAATCTGGCGTTCGGCCGCGCCTACAAGCCGATCCTCGACGGTTTGGGCCTGACCTACACCCAGTACATCGCCATGATCGCGCTGTCGGAGACCGACGAACAGACCGTCAGCGAGCTCGGCGAGAAGCTGTTCCTGGAATCCAACACCCTGACGCCGATCCTCAAGAAGCTGGAGCAGAGCGGCTACATCAGCCGCGTCCGCGATCCGGCCGACGAGCGGCAGGTGCGGGTCAACCTGACGCCGGCCGGGCGGCGGCTGCTCGACAGGGAGATCAGCATGTCGGTGATCGAAGCCGCGGGGCTCGGAGACGAGTTTCCGATCGTGCAGAAGAGCGTGGTCAGGCTGCGTGACAATCTGCTGCAGAACACGCGCGGCGAGCCGAAGAAGGGCTGATGCCATAGCGGCGGTGCGCGCGCGCGTCACGGCGCCCCGCGCCAAATTGTAACCGGTCGTATCCGCACGCCGTCCGTCCGCATTTTCGCCACTGGACCACTCGCAACTCCGCTCCGTCTTGCGACGGCGCGGGGAGAGCTCGATTTGCACGGGACGTTACGCACCAGGATGATCGCCGTGATCGGCTTGGCTTGTGCGGCCTTGCGGTTTGCAGCGGCGCAGCCGGCTGCACCGGATCAGGCTCCGCCGCCATCACGTTCCGGTGGAGAGCATTCACCGGCAACCGCGGCCGAGATCTGGGACGGCAATCACGACGGCATCTACACCTGCGACGAGTGGAAGGCTTACCTCGGACGGCTGTTCGATCGTGCCGACAGCAATCACGATGGACAGCTCACGCCTGCGGAGTTCGAGGCCGTTCGGCGTGCGGGCAGCGCGCTCGCCGACGCAGACTTCGGCTATTTCGACGAGAACCAGGACGGCAAAATCACCCGCCGAGAGTTCGTCGAGAAACCGAACGAGTTCATTCTGCAATACGACAAGAACGGCGACTGCCGCGTCACGCCGGACGAACTGAAAGCGACCGGGACTGACCAGAAGCGGCCGGGCGGCAGGGGCAAGCGATCCTGAAGCCGGTTCCGAAATGCACGCTAGCCGGACACGAGCGCGGGACGCGCGGGGCGAGGCGGGCTTGCTGCACTTCGATCTGATCCAGGGGGCGCCGTCCCTGGCAATGTGATCCGGACAAGAAGGCCGTGCGGTGCATTGTCGTGCAGGGAGAGCTCGCCGCCATGCCCGTACACCATGGCCTGGGCGATAGAAAGACCGAGCCCGAAGCCGCTCTTCTCGTTCATGGTGCGGGCCTCGTCGCCGCGGACGAACGGCTTCAACATATCGGCACGAAGGTGCTCCGGAATCCCCGGACCGTCATCGGCCACGTCGATGATGGCCTGATCGGTGGACGCCGTCAGCCGGATATCGACCTCGCTGCCGAACCGCAGGGCGTTTTCGACCAGGTTGGTCACGGTGCGGCTGATCTCGCTCGGGCGGATCAACAGCGAGGCCCTGATCGGGCCGTGGTAGCGCACCACATGGCCGCAATCGGAGAATTGCTCGCAGATCGTCTGCAACAGGGCGGCGACGTTCACGAGGGTCGGCTTCGCCGCGCTGCCGCCGCTCAGGAACGACAGCACCGATTCCAGCATCGCCTGCATCTGGTCGAGGTCGTGCAGGGTCTCCGCGCGATGGGCATCGTTCTCGATGTATTCGGATCGGAGCCGCAGCCTCGTGATCGGCGTCCGCAGGTCGTGACTGATGGCGGCCAGCATCCGCGTCCGGTCGTTCATCAGCGCGGTGATGCGTTCGCGCATGTGATTGAGCGCGACCGCCGCGGCGCGGATTTCTTCCGGGCCGGTCTCCGGAAGCGGAGCGGCCGCCTGGCTGATGCTGAAGTTCTCGGCGGCGCGGGCAAATGCCGAGAGCGGAGCACTGAGCGCGCGGCCGGCCCACACGCCGAGCAGCGTGACGCTGACGAACAGGAACAGCACCGTGCTGACCCAGAATCCGCCGAAGAACGGCGGCAGCTTGGTCGAGCCGGTCGTCGCTTCGACCACGGCTCCGTCCGGTAGCCGAATCGTGGCCGGCGCCGTCTTGGCGGAGGACGCCGGATCGATGCTGCCACTCGTCGCTGCCGAGACATCGCCGGTCAGGCGAGGGCCTGCTTCACGCAGCGCAATGTTGAGGCGAGGGAAGGTTTGCCGCGCAACTTGCAGCACCATCGCGCGATCGTCACCTGAGCTCTCACCGAGAAGTTTCGCGATCATCTCGAACTGGTGGATGGGCCGGTCCGGAAACGTCCGCGGCTTCTGGCCGACGATATAAAGGCCGATCAGCGCGTGGATCAGCAGCAGCGAAAGCAGGATCAGTGCGGCGATCTGGCCGCTGATGCGCCTGAAGCTGAACAGCGCGGCGGTCCTGCGGGTCCAGCTCATGCGTCCTCCACATGCGGCGTGAAGATGTAACCGCCGGTGCGCACCGTTCGGATCACCGACGGCCGCTCTCCGGTATCGAGCTTGCGGCGGAGCCGGCTGACCAGCACGTCGATGCTGCGCCCGAACGGACTGGCCGGCCGGCTGCGGGTCATGGTCAGGAGACCGTCGCGGGTCAGGATCCGGCCGGGCCGCTCGCAGAATACCTGAAGCAGGTCGAACTCCGCGCTGGTCAGCGGCACCTGGGCGCCCTCGGGATCGCGCAGCTCGCGCAGGCGGAGATCGATGGTCCAATCCTGGAAGCGCAGGCGAGCGGCGCTCTGGCCGGCGTGTCCGGCAAAGCCGGCCTGGGCCTGGCGGCGCAGCACGGCGTTGATCCGTGCCAGCAGCTCGCGCGGATTGAACGGCTTGGCGAGATAGTCGTCCGCGCCCATCTCGAGCCCGAGGATGCGGTCGAGGTCGTCGCCCTTCGCCGTGAGCATGATGATGGGAATCGTCGAGTCGCCGCGCAGGCGGCGACACAGGGTCAGTCCGTCCTCTCCTGGCAGCATCAGGTCGAGAACGACCAGATCGAGCGAGTGCCCGGCAAGGTAACGATCCATTTCTCTGCCGTTCGAGGCGGTCGCGACCAGACAGGATTGATCGCGGAGATAACGGGCAATCAGGTCCCTGGTTTGCAGGTCGTCTTCGACGATCAGGATCTTTGGCGTTTGTGCGAGCATGGTCCGCGACTGGGCCTCATCATAAGGTCATTTGCGCGCGTTGGCGCGCTCAGCCTCCCATCGACCAGCATACGCGTTGCTTGTGGGCGGCATTGCGCCTTTTCGTAAGCATAGTGTTTCTGAAGTGTGAGCGGCGTCCGCAGCCGGAAACAAATCCGGAGGCGGCGGTGTCGCGTTGCGCTCACAGTCTCAAATCACTGGAAATAATCCCGCAATCCTGCAGCCACACCATGGCCATCGCCGTCCCGTCACAACGGGCGACTTGTTTGCGAGGTGTGGAATGAAGACGTGGCGGAGCCTGGTTGCGGCGATGGTGCTCTCGGGCCTTTTGATTCCGGGGACGTCGGTGACGCGGCTGTTGTTGGCGCCGGCGGCGGCGCAGTCCGTCGATGCGATCGCAATCGAAGGCAACCGGAGAATCGAGGCCGAGACCATCCGCTCCTACTTCCGGCCCGGACCCGGCGGCCATCTCGACCAGGCCGCCATCGACGACGCCCTCAAGGAGCTGATCGGGACCGGCTTGTTCCAGGACGTCAAGATCAGTCATGCCGGAGGCCGGGTCGTCGTTTCGGTGGTCGAGAATCCGGTGATCGATCGCGTCGCGTTCGAGGGCAACAAGAAGATCAAGGACGAGCAGCTTTCGGCCGAGGTGCAGTCGAAGTCACGGGGCACGCTGTCGCGGCCGATGGTGCAGTCCGATGCGCTGCGGATCGCCGAGATCTACCGTCACTCCGGCCGTTACGATGTGCATGTCACGCCTGAGATCATCGAGCGCTCGAACAACCGCGTCGATCTGGTCTTTACCATCGACGAAGGCGCGAAGACCGGGATCAAGACCGTCGAGTTCATGGGGAACAACAGTTTCTCGACGTCGCGTCTGAAGGATGTGATCAAGACCCATGAGACGAACTTCCTGAGCTTCCTCGGCGACGCCAACATCTACGACCCCGACCGCGTCGAAGCCGACCGTGACCTGATCCGCCGCTTCTACCTGAAGCATGGCTACGCCGACGTGCAGGTCGTGGCCGCGCTCGCCGAATACGACCCGGAACACAAGGGGTTTCAGGTCACCTTCAAGATCGAGGAGGGGCAGCAGTACCGGGTCGCGACGGTGAGTTTCCGGTCGAACATTGCAGGTTTCGATCCGGCGACGCTGCGTTCCCTGTCACGCGTCAGCGAGGGGGCGCTCTACAACGCCGAGGCGATCGAGAAGTCGGTCGAGGACATGCAGATCGAAGCGTCGCGGCGCGGCTACGCGTTCGCGGTGGTGCATCCATCCGGCGAGCGGAACTACGAGGCCCACACCGTGGGGATCGTCTTTCACGTCGAGGAGGGGCCGCGCACCTATATCGAGCGTATCGATATTCGCGGCAATGGCCGTACCCGCGATTACGTGATCCGGCGCGAGTTCGATCTCTCCGAGGGCGACGCCTACAACCGCGCGCTGGTCGATCGGGCCGAGCGGCGGCTCAAGAATCTGGACTACTTCAAGACGGTCAAGATCACCACCGAGCCCGGTTCATCGAGCGACCGCGTGATCCTGATCGTCGATCTGGAGGAGAAATCGACCGGCGACTTCTCGGTCTCTGGCGGCTATTCCACCACCGACGGCGCGCTCGCCGAGGTCAGCATTTCCGAACGCAATCTGCTCGGTAGAGGCCTGTTCGCCAAGGCAAGCGTCAGCTACGGCCAGTATTCGCGCGGCGTGTCGCTGTCCTTTGTCGAGCCGTATCTGCTCGATTATCGCGTGGCGCTCGGGCTCGACGCCTATTACAAGGAGCAATTGCCGAGCGACTACTCGACCTACGGCGTAAAGACCGTCGGCTTTTCACCGCGGCTCGGCCTGGCGTTGCGCGAGGATCTCACGCTCCAGCTTCGGTATTCGCTCTACCAGCAGCAGGTCACGCTCGCGAGCACCTTGGACAATTGCAACAACAATGCCTCCAACCCCTCGCTCGCGTTCAATCCGACGCCGGCCTACATCAAGAGTGTGCTGGGCGGCGTCGATCCGACCAATTCGGTCTCGTCGGGGCTCTATGGGTATGGTTGCTACGGCGACGGCGAAGCGACGCTGCCGGTGCGCGAAGAGCTGGCGGGAGGTGCGACCTGGACCTCCATGGTCGGATACACGTTGAGCTACAATACCCTCGACAACAACAAGAATCCGACCGATGGCTTGCTGATCGATTTCAAGCAGGATTTTGCCGGCGTCGGCGGCGACGTCACCTATCTGAAGAGCGCGGTGGACGCCAAGTACTATACGCCGCTGGTCTCCGACCTCGTCGGACTGATCCATCTGCAAGGCGGTGTTCTGACCAAGGTCGGGGACAACAACATCCGCATGCTCGACCAATTCCAGATGGGGCCAAATCTGGTGCGGGGCTTTGCCACCAACGGAATCGGACCGCGCGACATCACCTATGCGAGCCTTGGCGCAACGGGAGATGCACTAGGCGGCACCAAATATTGGGGCGCATCGATGGAGCTGCAGATGCCGTTCTGGTTCCTGCCGTCGGAGGTCGGGCTCAAGGGGGCGGTCTACGCGGATGCCGGCTCGCTGTGGGATTACCAGGGCCCGACATCGTGGGCCGCGACCGGGGAGGTGAATACGGCTGCGTGCAAATGCGGCCTCCAATACGACGACGAGAACGTGGTGCGGACCTCGGTCGGTGTCGGCCTGATCTGGGCATCGCCGTTCGGGCCGCTGCGCTTCGACTACGCGGTGCCGATCACCAAGGGCAAATACGACGTCGTGCAAGAGTTCAGGTTCGGCGGCGGAACGTCATTCTGAGCCGGATGATCAGACCGTCGATGCGTTGTCGTCGCCAAGCATCGCCAGCACGAAATTGGCCCGCGCGGATGGCGAGCTCTTGGGCAGTACGACGGTGTCGTAGCCGAGCGCGGGGAGGGTCTCCATCAGGCGGCGGTACTCTGCCGTCGCTGCTTCGAAGCCGTGCCGTCGTTCGGAATCGGTGACGTAGATCTCGGGCCATGGCGGCGTCATGAAGACGCGCCGGTGGTAGCGATAGGCGGAACAGATCGCGTGCAGCACAGGTTCGCCCGTCGACGCTTCCAGCGCCGAGGCGGCATCGACGAGGCCGCGGTCGAAGAACACCCAGCCGGAGCGGATTTCGGCCATCGCCATATCCTCGAGCGCGAGGTCGATGGCGCGCCGCAGGAAGGCGGCCGCATCGGCCCAGGGCAGCGCGCTGCCGCCGGCCGCCAATTCCTCGGCGATGATGCGACGGCCGGGCTCCTCGACGACCGCATAGCCGCGTCCACCTAGTTCGGCGAGCAGGGTCGACTTTCCGCCGCCGGAGCAGCCGGAGATCAGGACGAAGCGATTGTTCAAGGGAAGATCCTTTCCTTGCAAGGCGTGGAGCAGGGCGCTCCGCGGTCGCGGAACGCCTGACGGCATGTGCGTGTCTGGGGGAACTGTCCGGAGATTGTCTCGACGGATGCCAGCAGGATAGCGCTCGGATCGCGAGCGGGCAACCAGCGCTGGAGGTGCGGGCCGGAATCGAACCGGCTCATGGCGGTTTTGCAGGCCGCAGCGTTCCCATTTCGCCACCGCACCCGAGCGAGGCGCGTACGCCTCGCTTTAGTCCTTGAACGGATCGAACTCGCCTTCACCCGCCATCGCCACGGCAAACGGCCGCAGCGTGTGCAGCACTTTCACCGTTCCGGCGTGCCGGGCAAGCACCTCCGGCAAGCGCCGATAGGCCATCGGGCTCTCGTCGAGATCGGCGCCGACCAACGTGACGCCGCGCTCGGTGAGCCAGCGGTCCATCTCCTCGCGCGTGAAGCGGCGCTTGGCTTCGTTGCGGCCGAACAGCCGCCCGGCGCCGTGCACCGTCGAATAGAGCGAAGCCTTGGCCTCCGGACTATCGACGCCCTCGAGAATGACGGCATCATCGCCCATCGACCCGCCGACAAACCCCCGCTGCCCGGGGAAAGCCGGCGTCGCGCCCTTGCGCACCACCCACAGATCCTTGCCGCCATGCGTCTCGCGCCAGGCGTAGTTGTGGTGGTTGTGCACGGAATCGGTGACCTTGCCGCCGATGATGCGGCGGACACGATCCACGACCCACTCGCGGCCCGCATAGGCATAGCGCCCGGCGAGCTGCATCGCGGCGATGTAGCGGCGCCCGAGTTCGGAATCCTCGTCGACGATGGCAGGCGGGACATTCATCCCGTCCTTGCCGCCGGCCGCCTTGAGGTAGCGGGTCGCGCTGGTGTGCCCGAGCCCGCGGCTGCCGAAGTGAACGCCGATCCAGACGAAGCCGGCCTCGTCGCGCATCAGGTCGACATAGTGGTTGCCGGAGCCGACCGTGCCGAGCTGGCCGACGGCCTTCTGCCGGTATGCCTCCATGTCGCTTTCGCGCCAGGCGTCGCCATCGTCGAACAACGCGTGCTCGACCTGCTCGACGTTCTTCCGGCCGATGCCGAACGAGATCACCTTGGCGACGTCGCGAATGATCGTCGGGACGGTTTCGCTGATGTCGTCGAAGCGCACGTCGAGCCGCGCGGCCATGTTGCCGCAACCGATGTCGAAGCCGACGCCGGAGATCGAGATCTGCTTCTCATAGGCGATCACGCCGCCGACCGGCTGGGCATAGCCGAGATGGCCGTCCGCGCAGATCACGCCGGACACGACATTGCCGACCGCCATGCAGTTACGCATCTGCTTGATGGTCGCAGGGTCGTGCTCGCCGAACACCCGCAGCGGCGCGTTCTTGAAACGCTCTTCCTGCGGGCGCAGCATCGCGATCTCCGCCGAGGCCGCATCGGCCTCACGCGCAAGCTTCTCCTTGCGGGCGGCGTCGCGATACAGGCACCAGGCCGGCTGGCCACGGCCTTCGCCGACGCGGGAATCCGGATCGATGCCCGCGGCGAGGCAGAGTTCGCGGGCGCGCTCCTGGTGTGGATCGGGTCGTCGCATTGTATTGGCTCCTGCTGAATCTTGATCAGCCGCACGCACTCCCGCGCGGCGTTCGGGATCGTTCTTGGCCGAAGTTCGACCAGACCGCGCGCAGGCAACAAAAAACCCTCCGGAGCGGCTGGCTCGGGAGGGTCCGTGATGTACGGATTGTCGATCGCGCCTAAGCGAGACCGCCCCCATGAACCGGGCATGCATAGTTGATCGGCCGTAGACTGGCTGACGGTCGGCGGATCAGTGCGCATCCTTGCTGCGGTTTTATGTGCATCGGCTTGGCTCGCATTGGTTCGCGAACATGATGCTCGCGAGGGCCGCGGAAATACGCCTGCAACCTCTGCATGTCAAGCGACGGTCAGCGCGAGGCCGACGACGTCGATCACATAGGCTGCATCGGACCCGAAGACGGACGTCACATGACGTCAGGCTCGATCTCCTGCACGACGCTCTGATCCTGAGATTGAGGTAGCGCTGCCTGCTATCTGCTAGGCTCGCAAAAAAGTGAGCTGTCGCCGTCACAGGCTGTCGGTTCCGCTCCGGTCCGTTCGTCTTGCATCCAGAACGAACTGCATGGGAGGTCCGGAATGAGCAATTCGACCTATCGCTGGGTGATCGTCGCGGCCGGCGGCCTGCTTGGTTGCGTCGCGATCGGAGGCATGTTTTCGCTGCCGGTGTTCCTGCAACCGATGGCGCGGGAGACCGGCTGGTCGGTGACCGGCATCTCCAGCGCGATGACGATCGGCTTCCTCGCAATGGCCTTCACCAGCATGGCCTGGGGGACGCTGTCCGACCGGTTTGGTCCGCTCCCGGTGGTGCTGACCGGGTCGGTCGTGCTGGCGGCGAGCCTTGCGCTGGCGAGCCAGGCAACCTCGCTGCTGGCATTCCAGTTCGTGTTCGGCGCGCTGGTCGGCGCGGCGACGGCGGCGATCTTCGCGCCGATGATGGCCTGCGTCACCGGCTGGTTCGACACCCATCGCAGCCTTGCCGTCTCGCTGGTATCGGCCGGCATGGGCATGGCGCCGATGACGATGTCGCCGCTTGCCGCCTGGCTGATCTCGCACCATGACTGGCGGACCGCGATGCTGATCGTCTCGGCCGTGGTCGGCGCGATCATGATCCCGATCTCGTTCCTGGTGCGCCGCCCGCCGGCGCTACAAGGCGATCATGTTGAAGCAGCCGCCACCAGCGGGGAGCCGCAGATGTCGCTGGCGCAGGCGCTGCGCTCGCCGCAATTCCTCATCCTGATCGCCACCAATTTCTTCTGCTGCGCCACCCATTCGGGCCCGATCATCCACACCGTCAGCTACGCGGTCACCTGCGGCATTCCGATGGTCGCCGCGGTGACGATCTACAGCGTGGAAGGGCTGGCAGGCATGGGCGGCCGCATCGCCTTCGGCCTGCTCGGCGACCGCTTTGGCGCCAAGCGCGTGCTGGTGCTCGGGCTGCTGGCGCAGGCATTCGGTGCGCTCGGCTATGTGTTCGCGCACCAGCTTGCCGCGTTCTACGCGGTCGCGGCGACCTTCGGCTTCATCTATGCCGGGACCATGCCGCTCTATTCCGTTTTGATCCGCGAGAATTTTCCGCTGCGGATGATGGGCACCGTGATCGGCGGCACCGCGATGGCCGGCAGCCTCGGCATGGCGACCGGGCCGCTGGCCGGGGGCCTGATCTACGACACCTTCGCGAGCTATACGTGGCTCTATGTCGGCTCCTGGGCGGTCGGCATCGGCGCGTTCCTGATCATGATGATGTTCCGCCCGATGCAGACGGCGCGGCCGGACGCGGTGCCCGCGCCGGCGTGAGCTTGCGCTGCGCGTGGAACGAATTGCTTTCGCCTCACGCGCGGGCGCGCTTCGGGCGCCGGATCGCGCGCACTTTGTTGTTGGTCGAGCCGCTGCCGCAGAAGAACCGGTCGCTGCCGTCGGATTCGAGCCCGGAGACGTTCACGCCTTGCGGCATCTCGATCCGCTCCATCACTTCGCCGGTCTGCGGATCGATCCGCCGCACGTCGCTCTGGTCCTCTTCCCAGGTGCCGTGCCAGAGTTCGCCATCGACCCAGGACACGCCGGTGACGAACCGGTTGCTGGCGATGGTGCGCAGAACCTTGCCGGTGTCCGGATCGACCTGGATGATGCTGCGGTCGCGATACTGGCCGACCCACAGCGAGCCTTCCGCCCAGGCGAGGCCGGAGTCGCGGCCGCCGCCGGGCGAGGGGATGGTCGACACCACGCGTCCGGTGTCCGGCTCGATCTTCAGGATACGGTCCTCGGCGATCTGATAGAGATGCTTGCCGTCGAAGGCGGTGCCCGCATGGGCCGCGATGTCGAGGGTGCGGGTGGTCTTGCCGCTGTCGGGATCGAACGCAACCAGCCGGCCACCGGCCGCGAACCAGACCTGCTCGCCGTCGAAGCTGACGCCGCCCACGCTCTCGACGCCGTCGAAGGCGTATTCCCGGATGATCTCGGCTTCAAACTTCTTCATGCTGCGCTCCTGTGATTTCGGCCCTGATGCTAGCCATTCGGCAGCGGGGCAGGGAGTAACAACGTCGTCGTGAATCCCGGCACCGGCGGCGTCATCCAGCGCCGGGCACGGGCGCGGCCGACCGGCTGCACCTTGCCGCTGGCGGCGAGCGCGTCGAGCGCGCGCTGCACGGTGCGCTGGCTCGCGCCGAGCGCGACCGACAGCGCCGAGCTCGACCAGGCCTCGCCGTCGGCGAGGAACGCCAGCACCGCTGCATGTTCTTCCTCCACTGGCAGCGCCAGCACGGCGACGTCGTGCCGTCCGTGCGGCTTCAGCACGAATCCGTCCGCGGTGGCGTTGAGATCGGCGAGTGGCCGCAGGGCCCGGCGCAGCCGACCGATCTCGACCCGCAGCCGGGCGCGGTGCGATTCATCGGCATGCTTGCCGCGAAACGCCCGGGCGATCAGCGTGCCGCGCGAGACGTCCTGCGGCCACGCTTCAGCCAGCGCGCGGACGAGCGCGAACAGCACCGGACGGCGCGTCAACGACACCGTGGCGCCGGCATCGCGCACGACATAGCGGCAGGCGTCGACGACCAGCGCCTTCGACGCCATCAGGGTCTCGACCTCCTCGAGCAGCAGCGGCCGCTCGCTGCCGCGCGCGATCAGGCGCGCCGCGGGTGTCGTGAGCAGCTGTGCAGTACTCTCTACTTCAGCATTGAGTTCGGCGATCCCGGCGTTGCGTGCGGCATCCTTTGCCCTTGCCAGCGCTTCGCGTGCCGGCTTCGTGCGCAGCCGCCGCATCGCGATGCCGGCGACGACCAACTCATGGCCAACCCGCAGCGCCGGCGGGAACGGTGCCGGATCGAGGTCGTCAAGCATGCGCTCGGCGGCGTCGAGGCTGCCGATCAAGAGCAGGCGGCGGATCTCGAGATAGCCAGCATGCGCAGCGTTGAGCGCATCGCCGCGTGCCGCGAGCGTCGCGCGCGCCGCGGCGAGGCTCTTGCCGGGAAACGACAGGTCGCGCGACACCAGCGCGATCTCGGCTTCCGCCACCACGCAGCGTGCCCGGGCGATCGCCTCGCGCGGGCCGAAGGCACGGCCTGCGCGCCGCAACAGCTCCTTGGCGCGGGCGAAATCGCCGAGCCGGGCCATCGCGATGCCGCGCAGCGCCAGCGCCGGCGCGTCGTCGCGCAGGGCCAC
Source organism: Bradyrhizobium sp. SK17 (assembly GCF_002831585.1). Classification (GTDB taxonomy): domain Bacteria; phylum Pseudomonadota; class Alphaproteobacteria; order Rhizobiales; family Xanthobacteraceae; genus Bradyrhizobium. Next base: position 4,783,606 of record NZ_CP025113.1, read on the forward strand.
CCGTTTCAGTGCGCCGAGGGGATCACCCGCCGCGAGCGCGCGCGCCGCGGCGATAATCAACGAGTCCATTCGAATCCCGACACACTTGTCACTCTCGCCCTCCGAGGTCCGCTTCTAACCTACCACATGACGACATGGGTTATCTCCAGAGAGATCGAACGATGACTGGAATCGAGACACATCAGGATTGGTTGAAGGGCCGCGTTGGTGGCCGTGGTGCCATCGCCGAGCGCTGGCTGTCGCTGGCGGCGGCGCCGACCTTCGCAGTGATGACGCTGGCGGTCGCGCTGGCGCCGGCCGACTTGATCTGCGGCGCCATGCAGGGAGCGCTTTCATTGCAGGGGATGGTCCCGATGTACGCGCTGATGAGCGCATTTCACCTGGCGCCGTGGTTGCGCCTGTTCCGATGATCCGTTCATCCCTCCGGCAAGGTGAAGACCGCGCAGGGTCGCGCGATGCCGCGCAGCTCATGGGTGCCGAGCGCGACCAGCGGCGTCTCGGTCTCCGCGGCGACGGCACCCGAAACCAGCACGGTCTGTTGCAGCGGCTTGCACAGGCCTTCGAGCCGGCTGACCAGATTGACCGCAGCACCAATCGCGGTGAAGTCGAGGCGGTCGGCCGCGCCGATGTTGCCCCAGTGTACCTCGCCGAGATGCAGCGCCGCGCCGAATGGCAGCGGCGGCAAACCCTGCCTGCGCCGCTCGGTATCAAGATGTGCCATGCCGACGCGCGCCGCCGACACCGCGCGCAAAGCCGCCTCGCACGCGCTGCGCGCGCCGGTCGTGACCGGAAAGATCGCGAGCAGGCCGTCGCCGATGAATTTCAGCACCTCGCCGCCGAAGGCATGGATCGCACCGGCGATGCGGTCGAACCAGGCGTCGAGTGCGGCGATCACCTCGGCAGGCGGGTGGCTTTCCGAGAGCGCAGTGAAGCCGCGGAGATCGGCAAACAGCAACGCCGCTTCGATGCTCTCGCCGGTGTTGCGCCGCAATGGCGATGTCAGGACGCGCGCCGCGCTGCGCCGTCCGAGATAGGCTTCCAACGCCGCCGTCAATGTCGCGCGCGCGGCGAGCGCCGCGAGTGGTGCGGCGGTGAAGCGCGCCGCCTCGCGCAAGCGATCGGCCTCGGCAGGCGTGAAGGCACGCGTTCCGATCCATCCGAGGGTTGGGCCATCGGGACGTGTTCCAATCGTGTCCTGGTGGATCGGGCCGGGCCCCAGCGCGCCGAGCCAGCGCCGGCCGGCATCGGCGGAGCCCACCATGTCCGGCATCGCAAACGGTTGTTCCGGTGCAAAGCCGAGCGCCTCGATGACCTCGCCATTGTCGGCACGCCACAACCAGGTGCGCCTCGCGATCAAGGGATGTGGAACCTCGAGCGTCAGCGCGCCGCCGGCAAGCGGCAGGCCATCCGTGATAAGGTGGCGACCAAGCTCCGCCAGCAACCGGTTGGCGCCCGCGGTCTCGGCCGCGGCGTCGACCAGCCAGCTCAGTGTCGAGGACAGTTGCATTACGCCATCATGGGTTCCGGCGCCGTTCTTATCACGAATTATCCCTGAAGACCCGTCGCCAATAGAGGATGCATCGATGACCGAAGCCTTCATCGTTCAACGCGAGATGCAGATCGCAGCTCCGCCCGCAACCGTGTTCGCGTTCCTGACCGATCCACAGAAGATCGTGAGCTGGATGGGGCTCGAGGCCGAGACCGAACTGCATCCGGGCGGGCTCTATCTGCTCAAGGGCGTCGCCGGCGATCGCTCGAGGACTGCGCGCGGCGCGTTCCGCGAGGTCGTGCCGGTGCATCGTCTTGCCTACAGTTTTGGCTGGGAGGGTGGCGCAGAAGTCCCGCCGGGATCGAGCCTGATCGAGATCGACCTGATGGCGCAGGACAACGGCACGCTGTTGCGGATGACCCATAGCGGCCTGCCCAATGCCGAGCAGTGCGCGAGCCACAGCAAGGGCTGGGCGCACTACCTTGCCAGGCTCGCGCTCGTGGTCGCGGGCAAAGCTCCTGGCCCCGACCACGGTCCACACGAAGGATGACCGTTCTTGCTCACGTCGGCCATTTCGAGCCGAGGATGATCGAACAGAAGTTCGTCCTCGTATAGTTCATGTCCTTCAGGGCCAGCACGTCGGCCTTGACGTTGCCGAAAGTGGACAGCGGCTTCTTGATCGTGCCGCCGGCGAAATGATCGATGATGTTCTCCTTGAAGTTCGCCTCGCGTGGATGGTGTGCGCAGACATGATCGCGGTGCTCGTGCGCGAAATCGTCATAGGCGATGCCGAGCACGTCCATCTCGACGCCGGCGGTGACCAGCGCGATGGTCGGGCGCATATGCTCGGGGACGCCGGGCGTGGTGTGCAGCGCGATCGAGGTCCAGACGTCCTCGATATCCCGCTCCGGTACGCCGTAACCCCTGAGGAAGTCGCGCGCGGCGTTGGCGCCGTCGACCTCGAAACGCAGGTCGGGACTCGCATGCGCGTCGGTGAGGCCCATGTCGTGGAACATGGCGCCGATGTAGAGCAGCTCGGGATCGAATTTCAGCTTGCGGCGGTTGCCGGTCAGCGCGCCCCAGAAGAACACGCGACGGCTGTGGTTGTAGAGCAGGTCGTCCTCGGTATCGCGCACCAACTGGGTGGCGGCGCGGGCCATGGCGCTGTCGGGTACGCGGATGCCGGCGATGATCTCGGTCATTTCAAGACGCTCCTCGATGTGGCAAGACGATTCCGTGGCGTGCGAACACGCGGGCGCCGGCGCTCGTCTCTGCGATGTCTGCGGATCGCCTTGTGGCGTGTTCCGTAGCGTCCTTGTCGCCGGTCCTGGCCCGATCTCGCAACGATCGCGCGCCGCCGGATCGGGCCAAGGAGACGTCGTTTCGCGCCAGCGGGGCGGGGAGACAGTATGGCGGTTCAGAAGGTCGCGATCGCGATACACGAAGGGGTTCAGGCGCTCGACATCGCCGGACCGGTCGACGTGTTCGCGGAGACGAATGGCTTTGTCGCTGATGGCGATGGCTATGAGACCGTGCTGGTCGGCGCCAGCCGCGAACCGCTGCGCGCGTCGAACGGCATGAAGATATCGGCCGATCTGCGCTTTGACGAAGCAGAGGAGACATTCGACATCCTGCTCGTTGCCGGGGGCCCGGCACTGCCGGACGCCGCGCCCGATCCCGAACTGACGCAGTGGCTACGCCGGGCGCCGGAGCGTGCCGGACTGTATGGCTCGATCTGCACCGGCGCCTTCGCGCTCGGCCATGCCGGGCTGCTCGACGGCCACAAGGTGACGACGCATTGGCAGAACGCGCAACGGCTCGCGGCGCGCTTTCCAGCCGCCGAGGTGATCCCTGACCGGATCTACATCCGCGACGGCAGGTTGATGACCTCGGCAGGCGTCACCGCGGGCATCGATCTCGGGCTTGCGCTGGTCGCCCAGCGGCATGGGCCGCAGGTTGCGGTCGCGGTGGCCAAGCGGCTGGTCGTGGTGGCGCAGCGGCAGGGCGGGCAGTCGCAGTTCAGCCCCTTTCTCACCGCGCCGGTCGATGAGGGTTCGCCGATTGCCCGTGCGCAAGCGCTTATCATGCAGCATGTCGGTGAGCGCCATACGCTGCAATCGCTCGCCGAGGCCATCGGCATGAGCGTGCGCAATTTCGGCCGCGCCTTCGCGCAGGAGACCGGCATCACGCCGCACGAGTTCGTCGAACGCGCCCGCGTCGATGCCGCGCGGCGGCTGCTCGAGGGCTCCGACAGGCCGCTGAAGGCGGTGGCCTTCGACTGCGGCTTCGGCTCGGCCGACCGGATGCGCATCGTGTTCACCGAACGGCTTGGTGTGTCGCCCGCGCAGTACCGGTCGAGTTTTCGCAAACTGTGACGCCGTTCATGAAGCGCAGGCCTGATCGCAGATAAGATCAACCTGTCCGAATTGATTTTCAATCATGCAACTCTTTCGCGAGGCTGCCATGGACGCGTTGACGCTCTTCATCATCCGTCATGCCGAGAAGCCGGGCGAGTCCTGGCCGGGGCCCGGCTTCACCGCGATCGGCGTGGCCGATACCGAGTCGCTGGTGCTGCGCGGGTGGCAGCGCGCCGGCGCTTGGGCGGCGCTGTTCGGCACCGATCTCACCGGCGGCGACTATGCCAAGCCTGACGCGATCTATGCCGCGACACCGGGGACGGAGCCCAATCAGCCACCGTCGAGCCGTCCGGCCGAGACGATCTCGGCGCTGTCAGCGCGCCGCGGCCTCACACCCAACCAGGGCTTCGGCAAGGGCGACGAGCCGGCCTTGATGAAGTCGGTGCTGGCGTCGAAGGGCGTCGCGCTGCTGTGCTGGGAGCACAAGGCGATCATCTCCGACATCCTGCCGCTGATCCCGGTCAGCAAGGGCAAGCCGCCGACCAAATGGGAGGGCAGCCGCTTCGACGTCGTGCTGCGCTTCGAGCGTGCCAAAGGCGACGACAAGTTCGCCTTCAAGGAGCTGTTTCCGAAACTGCTGTCGGGCGATTCCGACCAGCCGCTGGGCGGCTGAAGCGTCGCTCAATCGAGTCCAAGCGCCTTGCGCGATTTTTGCGTCAGCTTCGCGGCGATGAGGCGATGCGCCTGGTCGAGATAGGCCCTGAGCTCGGCGTCGGGCAGGGCGTCATTGCCGACCAGCTGCACCCATTTGGCACGCGCCAGATAGGGCGCCGGCCGCGCGAGCTGCTGCTCGATCAAAAGCTGAAACGCCATGTTCGAGGTCTTGAACATGAAGCCGCCGGACCGCTCGATGAAGCCGCCGGCCAGCGCGAACATCTTGCCGCCGACCTTGAACACCGACGTGCCTTCCCATTGCACCACCTTGGTGGCGGCGGGCAGGCGCAGGCAGTGGGCTTCGAAGGTCTTTGGGCGCATGAATCGCAGGCAGGAAAACTGCCAAAGCCATAAGCCAGCCGCCCGAAGGTCGACAAGCCCGGTGTGAGCCGGGGCGACCCCAGGATTGAGCCCGGTCGCTGGCTCGCGCCTGGTCCTCACGAAATCGTGGGTTGTCGTCTGATCCATCTATAGATATATCGTAAGATATGTTTTCAGTAAGGAAATCAACGATGAGAAAATCGATGTTTCGCGACCGGGACGATCACGGCTTTCGGTTTGGCTTCTTCGCCATGGGACGGCACGGCAGAGGCGGCCATCGCTTCGGCCGCGGCGGCCATGGCTTCTTCGGGCGGGGCGGCGGCGGCGACTTTCCGGGATCGCGGCGGCTCTCGTCGCAGGATCTGCAACTCGTCATCCTGGCGCTGCTCGGCGAGCAGCCGGCGCACGGCTACGAGCTGATCAAGAAGATCGAGGAGCGATCGGACGGCTTCTACAGCCCGAGCCCGGGCGTGATCTATCCGGCGCTGACCTTCCTCGAGGAGATCGGCCATGCCAGCGTTACCCAGGACGCGGCCCGCAAGCTCTACAGCATTACCGAGCAGGGCAAGGCGCATCTCGCGGAGAACCGCGCCACCGCGGACACCATTCTCGAGGCGCTGTCACGGATCGGCCGTCGCATGGAGGAGGTGCGCGAAGCCTTCGCCGGCGTCAGTGATCTCGACAGCGAGGCGTCCGACGATGTGCATCGCGCCCGTCACGCGCTGAAGAGCGCGTTGCGCCAGAAGCGTGGCTGCGATGCCGCCGAGGCGCGGCGGATCGCGAAAATCCTGGACCGCGCCGCGGCCGAAATCCTCCAGCAATGACGCGGCCGCAAGGGAGACCCTTCATGTACAACGCCGAACCGCACAGCGCGATCGCCGATGGTCGCGTCACCGCCGTCATCGAGCGCCTTCAGGCCACGCGCCGGGCGCCGGTGAGGGGCAACCCGATGCAGAGCGGCAGCCGCGATCCGCACGACTATGCGGAGCAGGGATTTTCAATTCACCCGGAGCAGGGCGAATTGATCTATCTCCTGTGCCGCGGCCTGCGCGCCAGGCGCGTCGCCGAGTTCGCGACCTCGGTCGGCATGTCGACGCTGTATTTCGCGGCCGCGATGCGCGACAATGGCGGCGGCACCGTGATCGGCTCGGAGATCGTGCCGGCGAAGGTCGTGACCGCGAAGCGCCATCTCGCGGAGGCTGGCCTTGCCGACTACGCCGAGATCCGCGAGGGCGATGCGCGCAAGACGCTGCGCGATCTCGGCGGCCCCGTCGACTTCATCCTGATCGATGGCTGGCCGGGCGACAAGGGACCGACGCTGGCGCGCCAGGTGATCGAGATCGTCGCGCCGCAATTGCGGGTCGGCGGCTATGTCATGAACGACAATGCCGAGGCGGATTTTCTGGAGTTCGTGCGTGATCCCAAGAATGGCTTCGTGTCGATCACGCTGCCGCTCAAGGGTGGCACCGAACTCTGCCTGAAGGTTGCATAGGGGGCGGTTCTTCTCGAAGACAAGTCCTGCTGGCGTGATTGTGAGCCGTCGTGGCATCACGCCATGCTGGATTTTGTCGACGCTTCTTGCTCTGCTCTCTGAAAAATCAGGAGCGAAGCGCCGCATGTCCGATATCTCGCCACATCATCCGCTCGACCGTCCGATCTGGAGCGCGCTGACCACACGACAGCGTGACCTCGCGGAGGGCGGTGCCGATGCCCGACGCTTCCCGCTCGCGATCGCACCTTTTGCCGATATCGCCGACATGTCGCCGCGGAGCTTTGCCGCGCTGGGCACGCTGCTGTCGGGACCTGATATCGCGGTGCTGTTCACGCCGGACCCTGTCGCTGTGCCGCCGGAGTTCAAGGTGCTGCTGGCCGAGACCGGCGAGCAGATGATCGGAACGCCTGCCAATTATACCGCGTCCGACGCCGAGATCGTCAGGCTCGGCGTCGCCGACGTTCCGGCGATGATGGCGTTGACCGAACTGACCAAGCCCGGACCGTTCAGCGCAAGGACGCATGAGCTCGGCAACTTCTTCGGCATCCGCGTCGGCGGCGAACTGGTCGCAATGACGGGCGAACGGATGAAGCCGGGGAACTATACCGAGATGACCGCGGTCTGCGTGCATCCGGACCATCGCGGCCGCGGTTATGCGCAGGCGCTGCTATCGGCGGTCGGCCGCCAGATCGTGGCGCGCGGCGAAATTCCGTTCCTGCATGTCTTCACCAGCAACGTCTCGGCGATCGCGCTGTACCGCCGCCAGGGCATGGAGATCCGCCGCCGTCTGCACATCACGGTGTTGCAGAATCAAGGGTAGGGCTGGGCTGGAGGGGAACTGTCTACTTAAGTAAATGGGGACGAAACAGTTCAGTTCAAGAATTGTCAGGTGCGCCTCCCACCGCGTATGTCCCGCCTCCCTCAAACGCTGGGGATGGAGCGGGGAGCACAGCGATGGCGGTTGCGACTTCAGGCGGATTTGCCCACGAGCGGTTTTCGGCGGCGCGCGAGGCGTTCGAGGCCAATTTCACCGAGGGGGAGGAACTCGGCGCATCGTTCTGCGCCACGATCGACGGCGAGACCGTGGTCGACCTGTGGGGCGGCTTCGCCGACGAGGCGTGCCGGCGGCCCTGGACACGCGAGACCATCGTCAACGTCTATTCGATCACCAAGACCATGACCGCGCTGACTGCGTTGTGGCTCGCCGACCGCGGCGAGCTCGATTTCGCCGCACCCGTTGCGCGCTACTGGCCGGAATTTGCGGCGAACGGCAAGGCCGCCATCACGGTGGCGCAGCTGATGAGCCATTCGGCCGGCCTCTCGGGCTGGCATCCCGCGATCAGCGGCGAGGATTTCTACGACTGGGAGAAGGCGACCTCGACACTGGCCGCGCAGGCGCCGCTGTGGGCGCCGGGCACCGCGTCCGGCTATCATGTCTACACCTTCGGCTTCCTGATCGGCGAGGTTGTGAGACGGATCACCGGCAAGACGCTCGGCATGGTGTTTCGTGAGGCGATCGCATCGCCCTTGCGCGCGGATTTCTGGATCGGGCTGCCGGCATCGGAAGACCATCGCGTTGCCGACCTCGTGCCGTTCCTGCCGTCATCGGCCGGGACCGGCATCGAGATGACGACCATCCAGAAGATCACCTTCAGCGACACCCGGACCGACGTGCCGTCGACCAAAACCCGTGCCTGGCGCGGTGCGGAAATTCCGGCGGTGAATGGTCACGGCAACGCCCGATCGATCGCTGCGATCCAGACCATCCTGGCAACCGGCGGTGTCGCGAACGGTCAGCGATTCATGTCCGAGGCTGGCTGTCGCAAGGCGTTGGAGGTGCAGGTCGATGGACCGGACCTCGTGATGCGCGGCATCTCCGTTCGCTTCGGTCTCGGCTATGGGCTGCCGAGCCCGATCCTCAGCCTGGTGCCGCCTAATCCGAACACGCTGTTCTGGTCGGGCGGCGGCGGGTCGTTCGTGCTGGTCGATACCGATGCGCGCATGACGTTTGCCTATGCGATGAACCGGATGCAGCGCGGACTGGTCGGCGATGCCCGCTCGTTCCGGATCATCCGTGCGATGTGGCGGGCGCTCGGGATGACGCCCTGACCGGTGATGTCGTGCGCTCAGGCCAGCCTGTTGCCGGCGAGATGCACCGTGCGCTTGTCGCAACTCGGATCGATCGCGACCGCGTTGGCCGCGATGTGCCCGCGTGCGGCGACGTTATTGCTGATCTCGACATTCCTGGCGCGGCCGACATAGATCGCGCTGTTCGGCTTGATCCGATAGTAATCGCCGGCACCGAACGTATTGCCGCGAATGAAGGTCTGGCCGATCACATTGCCGGCGATTTTGACGCCGTCGGCATTGCTGACGAAGATCGCGTAGATGTAGGAATCGTCGATGTGGTTGCCTTCGATGATCACGCGCCGGTTTTCGAAATTGCCCTGGAATCCGTTGGCGCCCTGCGGCGGCACCATGCCGACATAAATCGTGCCGAGCGTCTCGCTGCCGCTGGTCAGTTCGTTGGCGCCGTTGACGCAATGACTGAAGCGGTTGTTGCGGAACACGAGGTTGTCGGCAAATCCGGATTCCGACCAGAAGCCGATGTCGCTGCCCGCCTGCAACGCCACCCCGGTCGAGAAGGTGAACTGGCAATTCTCGACGATGGCGTTCGGCGCCTTCATCAGCACGCGGCCGCAGGCGTGGAAATTGCAGCGCAGCACGGTGGCGCCGGATCCGATATGCGTCAGCGAGGTGACGGCATCGCCGACCTTGAGCGGCAGGTCCTGCTGCAACACGACGTCGTAGATCAGATCCGGCTGCGTGGTCGGGCTCTTGTTCTTCCAGAGCTGGGCGATCTTCGCCTTCAGCTCCGGCGCGTGACGCTTGGCGAACTGGGCGACCTTGCCGCGCCCGAGCGAGCGGAACGTTGCGTGATCGCAGCTCTCGATGTCGTCGCCGGCCGCAAGGCCGACGTCCCATTTGGGGCTGAGCAGAAACCGCCGCGGCGCGGGTTTTGCCACGACATAATAGTAGAAGCCGTGCACGTTGATGGCGTCGTCGGAGGTGTTGGCGAAACTGCAATCCTCGATGGTCGGACCGTGCGCGACTGCGGTGAAGTGCGAGCCGTCGGAATTGGTCGAGATCAGGCGGTCGGTCGTCGCGCCCTTCGGCCGCGGTCCCGGAACCACCGAGACCTTTTGCAGCATCATCGTGCCTTCGCCGCCGTTCTCGATGATGCCCATGCCTGGCGAAGCGAGTAACTTCAGGTCGATCAGGCTGGTGGCGACACTGGTGTCCACCGCGATGGCGTGTGCGCCGCCATTGGCGACGGTAACGACGTCGCCGACCGCGACCGGCAGCTGGCTCGGGAAGCGGTCGTTCGCGCTCCAATGTAACTGCACCTTGATCAGGCCTTCGCTGAGGCGCGTGGCGTGGGCCGGCGAGAGAAAGTCGCGTGCGCCGGTCTTCAGCGCCCGGTTGTGGCGGTCCATCACCTTGAAGAAACCATCGGTGAAGGCGGCCAGCAGCGCAGCATCATCGGGATAGCCGGGATCGACCCTCACCGTGATCTCGACCGCCTTCTTGTCGAAGGCGGTGATCGTTCCCTGGGTGAAGGGCAGCGGGTCGTAGTCGATGGTGAGATCACGGACGGTGAGGCGGTTGCAGCCGGAGACCACCAGCGTTCCGGTGCGGGTGGTGTTGATCAGCTGCGCGCCGTTGCCGTTGAGCTCGAAGCCGTACAACTGCCGGAACGCCAGCGGCCGCTTGATCCGGTAGCTGGTGTTCTTCTCGAGGTTGAGGACGATGTGAGCTGGTCCGGCCTTGGCGGCCTCGGCCGCCGCCTTGGCGATTGCGGCCAGCGCCTTGGCGAACGCCGCGTCGGCATCGCCGCCGGACGTCGCCGTGAAAGTTGCCATGTCGAAACTGGCCGCGCTGGGAACCGATACCTGCTCGGCGCGGCCTTCGGTGGGGAGCAGCGGGCTCGCCACGAAAAGCGAGGCAAGCGTCAGCGCTCGCCGGCGGCTGATCGGCATGGGCACGGCTCCTTGCGCGACCGGGATTGGTCGCGCGCATGATCGGTCGGTGGAGATGAATTGGAGCCAAACGGCGAAGACATGGCGACGGGGCTCTCGACGTTGTGAACGACGTCGCCGCCGAAGCTGTCGGATTTGGATATCTTGCCGCGGTTGAGGGATTTTCCTCATTCGTGATGTGTCGATCCGTGGCTATCTTCGTTGGACCGCAACACGATGAGAGAGGATATCTCGATGTCCGAGCAATCCCAGGACAAGCATCCCGTAGCTGATCCGGCCGAGAACAACGCCTTCTTTCCGTCGCCTTATTCGCTTGGACAATTCACCTCGGCCAAGTCGGATCTCTCCGGCGCGGACTATCCCAATGCCTACAAGGGCGGCCGCTGGAAGATTCTGATGATCGCCGCGGATGAGCGCTATCTGCTGTTGCAGAACGGCACGATGTTCTCGACCGGGAACCATCCTGTCGAGACCTTGCTGCCGATGTACCACCTCGACAAGGCCGGCTTCGAGTTCGACATCGCGACGGTATCCGGCAATCCGGTCAAGTTCGAGCTCTGGGCGTTCCCGAACCAGGATGACGCGGTCAAAAGCATCTACCAGAAGTATCTCGGCAGGCTGAAGCAGCCGCTCAAGCTCTCCGACGTGATCGAAGACAAGCTCGGCAAGGACTCCGATTATATCGCGCTGTTCATTCCCGGCGGCCATGGCGCGCTGATCGGTCTCCCCGGAAGCCTGGACGTGAAAGTTGCCCTGAAATGGGCGCTCGATAACGACAAGCACATCGTCTCGCTGTGCCACGGTCCGGCGGCGCTGCTGGCCTCCGCGGTCGGCGAAGCCAAGGGCGACTATCCGTTCAAGGGCTACAAGATCTGCGCATTTCCCGACGCCATCGATCGGACCACGCCCGACATCGGCTACATGCCGGGCGCGCTGACCTGGGCCTTCGGCGAACGGCTGCAGGCGCTCGGCGTCGAGATTCTCAACAAAGACATCACCGGCAAGACGTATCAGGATCGCAAGCTGATCACGGGTGACAGCCCGTTCGCCGCCAACAACGTCGGCAAAGCGGCCGCGAAGGCCTTGCTGGATTCACTCGGCGAGCGCTGAGGGCAAGGCCGAAGTTGCAGACGGCGCGGCGAACTGCCACGCCGCCTGCCATCGGACAGCGCCGCGCGGCTTGCAGGTCCGCGTCGCTTGAGGGAAAGTCCTCAATGCGTCCGGGCGTGCTCAATAGCGGTTCCCGGGACATGATGGCATCAACATGGACCGCTACATCGAAGCCGTGGTTGCGATCGAGGACAGCGAAAGCTTGCCCGCGATTCAGGCGGCCGTGCGGTCGGCAGGCGCGCCGCTCGGCTACGACCGGTTCGTGATGTTCTCGGCATCCCCGGCGCGCGATGACCTGGTCGACCAGATCTACTGGGTCGAAGGCGACTGGTTCGGAAAAGGGGTGACGGTCGATGCCGAAACCTACGTCCGGCATTGTCCGGTGACGCGTAATTTCCTCAACGTGGATCAGTCCTTCTTCTGGACCAAAGTGATGTCGGCGCGCGGTGAAAAGTACCGCGTGGTCCGCACGCCGCGCGGACCTGGCTTTCACGGATTGCAGGTCCCGGTGTTCGGGCGAACTGGCCTTGAAGGCGCGATGAGCCTTGCCGGGACTCGGATCGAGGCGTCGGCGCGGACCCGCGTGGTGCTGACGATGGTCGGCGTCGCGGCGTTTCGCGCTGCCCGCCGGCTGATGCAGGCGCATGCGCCGAACGGTGCGTCGAGCCTGTCGCCGCGCGAGCGCGAAGTGCTGCGTTGGACCGCGGCGGGACGACGACAGGCCGACATCGCAGCGTCGCTGGGGCTATCGATGCGAACGGTGGAAAACCACCTCCGCCGCGCACGATTTCGTCTCGGCGTCGCGACCACGGCGCAGGCGATCCGGCTCGCGATTCGCAGCGGCGAGATCGAGGACTGAACGGGAACCCGGCGACCGCCAGGGGGAGACGGCGGTGCAGCGGCCTTCCTCAGCGTGTCCTTGCCGCCTTCGCCTTGGTTTCCAGCTTGCCGCCTTGCGCGGCGATCCGCGTCAGGGCATCGGCAAACGCGCGTGCGGCCGGGCCGAGCGGGTCGTCGAGCCGGCGGGCCAGATAGGCTTCCATCGCAACCGCGGCGTTTCGGCCGAGCGCGCCGGTCTCGACCCGCACCAGGCGGCGTTCCCTCAGGTCGCGCGCCACCTGCCAGAGCGGCAGGCGGCCCCAGCCGAGCCCGGCCAGGATCATGGCGTGCTTGGTGTCCTGATTGCTGACCCTGCAAATCTGCGGCGAGAGCACGCCGAAGCTGCGGCCCTCCGACAGCGACGTCGGATCCGACAGCACGATCTGCAAATGATCGGCAAGGTCGGCGACGGTCTTGCGGCCACGGCGCGCCAGCGGATGCCGCGCGGAGGTGACGGCGACCATCTGCACGGCGCAGATCGCATCGAGCGCGAGGCGGGGATCGCGGAAATCCTCGCCGACCGTCACGGCGAGCGCACTGCGCCGCTCGGTGAGGGCGGCGATCGGGCCGCCCATCGGTTCGACCGCGAGCCGCACGCTGACCGACGGATAAGCCACCCGCATCTCGGTCAGCGCTGCGCCGACCGCGGCGATCGGAAACAGCGTGTCGACGACGAGCGAGAGCTCCGACTCCACCCCGTCGCCGAGGCCATGGGCCCGTGCCCGCATCGCGTCGACCCGGAGCAGGAGGTCGCGCGCGTTGCCGAGCAGCGCCTTGCCTTCGGCCGTCAGCACCGGACGATGGCTGCTGCGGTCGAACAGCATGATGCCGAGCTCGGCCTCGAGGTTGGCGATGGCATGGCTGACCGCGGATTGCACCCGCGCCAGCCTGGTCGCGGCGGCGCGAAAGCTGCCGCTCTCGGCGATGGTGACGAAGACGCGGATCTGATCGAGCGTGAGGTTATCGAGCATGATCTATGAAATCGATCAAGGAGATGCAAAACATATCACTCCTGTCGATGGCCGCGAAACGCTATTTCTGCTGGCCTCGAGGCGAGGTGGACGCATGACGATCGAGACGGCCGTGGCGCGGCAGAGCGAGGCGAAGCGATGGGCGACGGTCGCGGTCGTGATGGGCTGCGGGATCGGCGCCGCCCTCCAGGTCGGCAAGGTGCCGATCGCCGCAGCGATGCTGCAACAGAGCCTCGGCATCGACCTCGCGGCGGTCGGAACGGTTGCCGGGATTTTCGCGGTGCTGGGGCTGTTCGGCAGTGTCCCCGCCGGCGTGGTGATCGCCGCGGTGGGCGCGCGCAGGGTGCTGCTGTGCGGCCTCGCGGCGATCGCGCTGGGCGCGGCGTCCGGCGCACTCGCGCCGCAGCTCGCGGTGCTGCTGGCGTCGCGCATGCTGGAGGGGCTCGGCTTCCTGCTGGTGATGGTCGCATGCCCGGCGCTGCTCGACCGCGTCGTCGGTAACGGTGCGCGCGACGTCACCATGGCGGTGTGGAGCTGTGTGATGCCGTTCGGGATCGCGCTGGCCCTGGTCGCAGGGCCGATCTTCGATGGCTGGCGCACGATCTGGTGGGCCAGCGCGCTGCTTGTCGCCGTGCTGTTCGTCCTCGCCATTATCATCGTGCCGGATGTTCCGTCGCGCACCGGCCCGAGGCGCGCCGGCTTGATGCAGCAGGCCGCCGCGCTGGCGCGGCGCCGTACGCCGGCGCTCTTGATGCTGCTGTTTGCGCTCTACAGCCTGATGTTCTTCGCCCTGTTCAGCTTCCTGCCGATCCTGCTGACCGCGCGCCTCGGCGTGTCCAGCCAGGGCGCCGGCGGGCTCAGCGCGCTGGCGGCCGCCGGCAACGTCCTCGGCAATCTCGCGGCCGGCAATTTGCTGGCGCGCGGCGTGAGCCGGCCTCTGCTGATCGCAGTGGCAGCCCTGGTGATGGGCGCATCCGCGCTCGGAATCTTCCTGCCCGTGCTCGGCGGCTGGGGTGCGTTCGTTCTGTGCCTGCTGTTCTCCGCGACCGGCGGGCTGATCCCGGCGACCTTGCTCGCGACCGCGCCGGCGGCAGCAGGCTCGGCGACGATGGTTCCGGTCATGATGGGACTGTTGATGACGGGCAGCAATTTCGGCCAGGTGACCGGGCCGATCGCGGTCGGTGCGGTGGTCTCGGCGTGGGGCTGGGGCGCGGCCAGCGTCATGGTGGTGGCCGCGGCGATGCTGGCCTGCCTGGCGGCGTGGCTGCTTGCGCGCAATCACGTCAGCGTCAGCCAGGCGAGGGGCGAGGCTTGACGCGGCGCGCGCCGGGGTCGAAGGAGTGAGGGTCTCTCACGCCAACGACAACAGGAAAGCTTCATGACACGCGTGCGCTGTATCACCGAAATGGGCATGGGCGTCGACGTCCATGGCCGTGACGCCACCAAGGCCGCCAAGCGCGCGGTCTCCGATGCGATCCGCCATTCCAGCCTCGGCTTCTTCCGCATGCTCGGCAAGACCGCCAACGACATGTTCGTCGACGTCACGATCGCCGTGCCCAATCCCGAAGACGTCGATATAGCGGCCGTTGCCAAGGAACTGCCCTATGGCACCAAGACGGTGAAGGCGATCGCAGGCGGGCTCGAAATTCCGTCCGATCTCGGCAACGACCCGATCCTGATCGCGAATGCCGCCGTCATCGTCAGCTTCGACGACGGCAAGAACGGCTGATCGGCTGGACGCGCGTATCGGGCTCGCCGGCAAGCCCGCAACAATCAATGAGAAGGTGGAAATCATCGTGACCCAGGACAGCACGATCAAAGACAGCGCGATCAAGGACAGCAGCGACTATTGGAAGCGAGCCCGCGTCGAGTTGCGTGCGGCCGGCTTCGAGCCCGACCGCGCCATCGCGACCAACGCCGTGGTCACGATTGCGAGCGCCTACACCAACGCGCATCGCTGCAACAACCGGGTGCGGACCATCACCGATCTCCTCGTCGAGCTGCTCGCCGAGCGCGGCGGGCAGGGGCTGATCGTCGGCGCGCCGGCGGTGTCGGATGCGCTGACCCAGGGATCGCCGACGGCTGGCTACAGTCTGGTGTCGCGGGACGTCGTCGCCGATTGCTTCGAGATCGGCCACTATGCGCATCACGGCGATGCGATGATCGTGATCTCCGGTTGCGACAAGACCGGTGCCGCGGCGCTGATGCCGCTGGCGCGCACCAATGCGTTCGGCCTCGTGCTCTATCCCGGCACCAGCTCGCCGGGGCGGGTGTCGTTCGGCGCCTGGGCTGCCAAGGGCGAGAACCTCACCATCATGGATTATGCCGAGGGCCGGGCCGCGCACGAGGCCGGCCGGATCTCGGCGGACGAGATGCTCGAGCTCGAGCGCAATGTGATGCCGGGCAGCGGCACCTGCGGCGCGATGTTCACCGCCAACACCATGAGCACGATCGCGGAGGCGATCGGCATGATGCTGCCGCGCGGCGCCTCGCATCCTGCCGATTACGGTGCCGGCAAGGACATTCATGCCGACGTGCGTGCCCAGGCCCGCGCCTCGGTCGATGCGCTGTACCGGCTGATCGAAGCAGGCATCCGTCCGCGCGACATCATGACCGAGCGCGCCTTCGAGAACGCGATCGCGACAGTCTATGCGATGGGCGGCTCGACCAACATGTACCTGCATCTGCTCGCGGTGGCGCGCGAGGCCCAGGTGCCGATCACGATCGAGCGCGTGCAGGCAGTCGGCGAGCGGATTCCGCTGCTCGCCAATTTGCAGCCGCATGGTCCGTTCGCGATGGGCAGCCTGCATGCGATCGGCGGCGTGCCTGTGGTGATGAAGGAGTTGCTGCGCAACGGTCTGCTGCATGGCGACGTCATGACGGTGACCGGCAAGACGCTGGCGGAAAATCTCGCCGCAGTGCCGGCGCTCGACGAGATGGCAGGTCAAGACATCGTCTCACCGGTGTCGAACCCGATCGCGCCGCCGAACCGGCATATCAGCGTGCTCAAGGGCAATATCGCCCCCGAGAGCTGCCTCTTGAAGCTATCGGGCAAGACGCTGGACAAGGGCACCTTCAGCGGCACCGCGCGGGTGTTCGACTCCGAGCCCGATACCATGGCGGCGATCCGTGCTGGCTCGATCAAGCCCGGCACCGTCATCGTGGTGCGCAATGTCGGCCCGGTCGGCGGGCCAGGCATGCCGGAAATGGTGATGCTGACGATCCAGTTGCAGGGCCGCGGCCTCGGTGAGGACGTTGCGCTGATCACCGACGGTCGCTTCTCCGGCGTCTCGCATGGCATCCTGATCGGGCACATCTCGCCGGAGGCGGCGCGTGGCGGCCCGATTGCGGCGGTGCGCGATGGTGACACCATCGTGATCGACCCGGTGGCACGGACCCTGAATGTGGAGCTGTCCGCCGATGAGATCGCGAACCGCATGGCCGCCTGGCGCGCGCCGCAGCAGGCCATACGGCCGGGGTCAGTGCACGACAAATACACAAGGCTGGTGTCGTCGGCCCATTACGGCTGCGTGCTCTGATAGACCGATGCGGGGATCGGCGAGGGCGGCAGGTACGTTATTCGCCGCCCTTGAAATAGTCCGGCTTGCCGGTCGTCCAGGTCTCGCCCCAATGCTGGCCGCCGCCGTCGACGGTCAGCGTCTCGCCGGTGACGAATTTGCCGGAAGGTGCCGCGAGGTAGCCGGCCGCTTCCGCGATGTCCCATGGCGTGCCCGGGCGCATCATCGGGTTGGAGCGCGGATAGGCGGCGCGCGCCGTCTCGCTGTAGACGTTCCAGCCCTCGGTCTCGATCGCGCCGGGCGCGATGCAGTTGATCCGGATGTTCAGCGGCGCCCATTCGACCGCGAGCGCGCGCGACAGCCCGATCACGCCGGCGCGCGCCGCGATGCTGTGGGCGATGCCGTAGAGCCCGTGCGTCGTGACCACGACGATATTGATGATGCTGCCGGGATGCTCGCGGTCGCGCCAGCGCTGCGCGGCGGCCTGCATCATGTACCAGGTGCCGTTCAGGTTGGTGTTGATGACCGCGTTCCAGCCCTTGATCGAGACATCGATCGCGGCCTGCGGGAACTGGCCGCCGGCGCTGTTGACGAGATGATCGATCCGGCCATGCGCGGCCCATAGCGTGTCGAACATCGCGTTGACCGCATCCGGGTCCTTGATATCAGCGACATACGCCGACGCCTTCAGGCCGCGATGTCCGAGACGCTCGACCAGCGCAGCGAGCTTGTCGGCATTGCGTCCCGCGACGACGACGTGGGCGCCGAGCCGGGCGAGCAGCCAGGCGATGGCGCGGCCGATACCGCCAGCGCCGCCCGACACGACGACCACCTGACCGGCAAGCGCATCCGTCGCGAACACGGTCGGATGTGTCGCGAGTTCGTCGTCGGAGAGGCCGAGCTTTGTCTGTTGATCATCCATGGCCGGTTCGAGACCTTGCGGCTTTCACTGAGCTCCGTACATTAGCCGTCGAACCGTAACCCTGCAAAAGAATGTCTGATATGACCGACCTGTCAGCCTTTCCGATCACAAAACGTTGGCCCGCCCAGCATCCGGACCGCTTGCAGCTCTATTCGCTGCCGACGCCGAACGGTGTGAAGGTCTCGATCATGCTCGAGGAGATCGGGCTGCCCTACGAGGTCCATCTGGTCGACTTCAACAAGGACGACCAGAAGACGGCGGAGTTCCTGTCGCTCAATCCGAACGGCAAGATCCCGGCAATCCTCGACCCCAACGGCCCTAGCGGCAAGCCGCTGCCGTTGTTCGAATCCGGCGCCATCCTGCAATATCTCGCCGAGAAGACCGGCAAGCTGTTGCCAGCGGACGCGGCGCGCCGCTACCAGGCCATCCAATGGGTGTATTTCCAGATGGGCGGCATCGGACCGATGTTCGGCCAGGTCGGGTTCTTCCACAAATTCGCCGGCAAGGACTATGAGGACAAGCGGCCGCTGCAGCGCTACGTCGCCGAGTCCAAACGCCTGCTCGGCGTGATGGAGACACACCTTGCCGGACGGCAATGGTTCATGGACGACGATTACAGCATTGCCGACATCTCAATGCTCGGCTGGGTGCGCAACCTGGTCGGCTTCTACGGCGCGCGCGAGCTTGTCGAGTTCGACCAGTTCACCCACGTCGCGGCCTGGCTGGAGCGCGGTCTCAAGCGGCCGGCCGTGGAGCGCGGGTTGAATATCCCCAAGCGGCCCTAGCTGGCTGACTTGAGCAACTCGTAGACGACGGGATTGTCGGCGCAGGCGCCAAGGCCGCATTCGAGCAGGGTGGAGAGCACATTCAGCGCCGTCAGCCCGATCACCAGCCAGACGGCGCCTTGCGCAAATTTGCCGGGCGAGGCGCCCGGCATGGCGCGGTGATCGAACTGGCGGTCGAACAGCAGCATGGCGGCAAGCAGAACGATCGCCGCGATGAATCCGATCAGCGCCCAGGTATAGTAGTGATAGCCGAGCAGCGCCGAACCGTAGCCGGCATCGCCGGGGAGAATGTGCAGCAGGACTTGCCGCGTGGACACGGTGGCACCCAGCACGGCCGTCAGCAGCGACAAGGCATAATGGCTCGGACGCGGCCCGAAACGGATGTTCAGGATCGGTCCGATCGCCAGCAGGGCAAACAGAGTGCGCTGCAACAGGCATAGCGGGCAGGGCAGTTCATGCAACAGCAGTTGCGCGGCAAAGGCGGCGGCCAGCAGCAGCGCGAGGCCATAAAGCGCGAGCGCATTGAGGGTGACGGCCTGCGTATCGTTCATCGCCGCCTCAGAATGACAGCGTCAGGCGGTCGGTGGCGTGGTGCAGCAAGGTCGCGGCGCAAGCGACCAGGATCACCGCGAACAGTCCAATCGCCAGGGGACGCGGGCCACGCCAGGCCACCAGCATGGCGATGGTGATGGCGAGAAACAGTGCGGTGAATTCCATCCTCAGCCTCCGGATGCGAGCCCGTCGCAATCTATGACAGATTCGTGAGCCGCCGCCCGCGAACGCGAGCCCGGCTGTTGGTCCGCTTGCCAAGCTTGCGATTGGGCCAGGATTGCGATTGGGCATTGTCGCGTGCGCGCTGGTCCGCCAAGATAGCACCCCCAGTTGAGTCAAATCCTAGCCTCCGGGACATCTCATGACCACAGACGCGATCAAGCCCGCCGTCCATCGCCAACATCAGCCCTGGTACAAGATCCTTTACGTCCAGGTGCTGATCGCAATCGTGCTGGGCGTCCTGATCGGGCATTTCTATCCCAATCTCGGCAAGGCGCTGAAGCCGCTCGGCGATGGCTTCATCGCGCTGATCAAGATGATGATCGCGCCGGTGATCTTCTGCACCGTGGTGCACGGCATCTCCTCGATGGGCGACCTCAAGCGTGTCGGCCGGGTCGGGTTGAAGACGCTGATCTATTTTGAGTTGGTGTCGACGGTCGCGCTCGCATTCGGCCTGATCGTGGGCGAACTGTTGCAGCCGGGCCGCGGCTTCAACATCGATCCGTCCACGATCGACCCGAAGTCGGTCTCGACCTACGTCACCCAGGCGAAAGCAGAGGGCATCGTTGCCCATCTGATGGCAATCATTCCGGACAGCTATCTCGGCGCGGTAGCGCGCGGCGATCTGTTGCAGGTGCTGCTGATCTCGATCCTCTCGGGCTTTGCCATCGCGCTGATGGGCAAGGTCGGCGAGCCGATTGCCGCGGCGATCGATCTGGCCGCCAAGATGTTCTTCGGGATCATCCGCATCATCGTTCGCGTCGCGCCGCTCGGGGCGTTCGGCGCGATGGCCTTCACGGTCGGCGCCTACGGCCTCGGTTCGCTCGCCAATTTGGCGGCATTGATCGCCACCTTCTATCTGACCAGCATCCTGTTCGTGCTGATCGTGCTCGGCGCGATCGCGCGACTGGCCGGCTTCTCGATCATCCGCTTCATCGCCTATATCAAGGACGAGCTCCTGATCGTGCTCGGAACCTCGTCGTCGGAAACGGTGCTGCCGCAGATGATCCAGAAGATGGAGCATCTCGGCGCCTCGCGCTCGGTGGTCGGCCTCGTCATCCCGACCGGCTACAGCTTCAATCTCGACGGCACCAACATCTACATGACGCTGGCGACGCTGTTCCTGGCGCAGGCCACCAACACGCATCTGACGATCTGGCAGGAGCTCGGCATTCTCGGCATCGCCATGATCACCTCAAAGGGCGCCTCAGGTGTCACCGGGGCCGGCTTCATCACGCTGGCGGCGACGCTGTCGATCGTGCCTGACATTCCGATCCAGTCGATCGCCATCCTGGTCGGTATCGACAAGTTCATGAGCGAGTGTCGCGCGCTGACCAATCTGGTCGGCAACGGCGTCGCCTGCGTGGTGATCAGCCTGTCCGAGGGCGAGCTCGACAAGGATGCGCTGCACGAAACCATGGCGCATCCGATCCAGCTCGGCGAAGCGCTGGAGCCGGGTGCGACGGGCTAGCAATATGACGTAATGGGGCCGTCGCCGAAATATCGAAAACAACCCCATGCAAAGCAGCCCGGCGGCGGCCAGTGTGCGATCGGGCAACTTGACACGTCGGGCAACTCAGCGGTATTTTCTAATATTCCGAAATCGCGCGAATGTCGTTCGTCCCCCGGGGCGGCATCAGTCCGGGACGCCGGCCGCCTTGAGGGTTTCACGATAGGTTGCGGACATCGATTGCACCGGGAACGGAATCCGCGATAGGAACCCGGAGATCGTAAACTCCGGATCGACCTTGAGCAGCTCGCGCGCGATCTGGGTCGCGCGCGCGGTCTCGCCGGTCTTCACCAGCGCCACGATCAGGACGCGCAGCGCCACCGCGAAGCGGCGGTTCTGCGCCAGCGCCTTGTCGGCCCAGGTCGCCGCTTCGGCAAAATGTCCGTCGAGCACCGCGCAGATCGCCAGCGCCGCGGAGGCGAACCAGCCGCGCGGGTCGCGCGGATTGAGCCGTTGCGCGCGCTCGATCATGGCGCGGCCGGCGTGCTGATCGCCGCGCATCGCCTCGATCCAGCCGCTGAGCACCAGCGCCATCGCCGAGTTCGGGTTGATCGCAAGCGAACGGCCGAACAATTCGCGCGCGGGCTCGATCTCGTCGGCCATGTTCCAGATCGCGAACGCCGCCATCCACAACACCTGCGGGTCGCTTGGTGTCAATTCGACCGCGCGCCAGGCCTGCGCCACTGCGCGTTCCCGATAGGCGTCGTCAGGCTTCAGCCAGCCCTGGACATGGCGCATCGCGTGGCAATAGGCCGATGCCGCCAGCGCCGGCGCGTAGGCGGGATCGAGCGCCAGTGCCCGGTCGAGGCAATCGAGCGCGGCCGCCATGCTCTCGGGCGTGAACTCGTAGCGTAGGCTGTACGCACGCAGCAGCCAGTCATAGGCGTCGAGCTTGTCCGGTGGCGCGGCCCGTACCCGCTCGGCTTCCGCGATGAGCAAGGTCGGCTCGATGGCGCCGACCACGTTCTCGGTGATGCGGTCCTGCAAATCGAACACATCGTCGGCCGCGCCGTCGAACCGGTCCGCCCAGAGATGCGCACCAGAGCTGGCGTCGATCAACTGTCCGGTGATGCGTAAGCGGTCGCCGCCGCGGCGGACGCTGCCCTCGAGCACATAGCCGACGCCGAGGTCACGCCCGACCTGGCGGATATCGACGGCCTTGCCCTTGTAGGTGAAGGCGGAGTTGCGCGCGATCACGGTGAGGCGGCTGCAACGCGCCAGCGCGGTGGTGATGTCTTCGGCGATGCCGTCGGCGAAATAATCCTGCTCGGGGTCGCCGCTCATATTGGTGAAGGGCAGCACCGCGATCGACGGACCCTCGCTCGGCCGCGATGGACTGGTGTCGTCCACAAGCGGACGCTCGGGCACCGTGGCTTCCCTGACATCGCCGACGAAGCGAAGGCCCTTGCGGGGCAGGGTGCGGATCAGCCTCTGCTGCTCGCCATTGTCGCCAATTGCGGTCCGCGCGGCGTTGACCCGGCTGCTCAGCGTCGCCTCCGAGACGATCCTGCCGTGCCAGACGGCAGCGAGCACCTCGTCGCGGCTGACCACGCGGTCGCGGGCACGGATCAGGAATTCGAGAAGGTCGAAGACCTGCGGCTCGACGGCGACCAGCACATCGCCACGCCGCAGCTCCCGGCGCTCAGAGTCGAGGGTCAAGTCGTTGAAATGGTAAGTCAAACCGAAGAGTCCGGCGGCCGGTGGCTGAATCCGCGGCGGAACCTAGCACAGGCGGCGCGGAGCCAAAATCACGACGGTCTGAAGGACAAATCCACGTCCCCTGAAAGCGGACGGGGGCGGGCTCTGCAATATTGGACCCCGACACCAGACTTCAGGAGATCGCCATGTCGCAGTCCTTCAGCCAGCACCGCCGCCGCTTCCTTGGCATCGCCGGGGGCATCTTCGCTGCCTCCGGGTTCGGCTTGATCGGATCGGCCAGCGCGCAGTCCAAGGAGCAGTCCAAGGCGGCAGCGCCCGCGGTCAAGGTCGGCGCTCACACAACGATCGGACCGGTGAAGCAGATCAACGCCGGCGTGCTCGACACCGGCTATGTCGAGATGGGGCCGGCCACCGGTCCCGCCGTCATCCTGCTGCACGGCTGGCCTTACGATATCCACAGCTATGCCGACGTTGCGCCGGCGCTGGCGGAGGCCGGTTATCGCGTGATCGTGCCGCATCTGCGCGGCTACGGCAGCACGCGCTTCCTTTCCAACGATACGATGCGCAGCGGCCAGCCGGTCGCGGTCTCGGCCGACATCATTGCGCTGATGGATGCGCTGAAGATCGAGAAGGCCGTGCTCGGCGGCTATGATTGGGGTGCGCGTACTGCCAACATCATGGCGGCACTTTGGCCCGAGCGCTGCAAGGCGATGGTGTCGGTCAGCGGCTATCTGATCGGCAGCCAGGCGGCCGGCAAGGTGCCGCTGCCGCCGAAGGCTGAGCTGCAATGGTGGTACCAGTTCTATTTCGCGACCGAGCGCGGCCGCGAGGGCTACGCCAAGAACCGGCACGACTTCAACAAGCTGATCTGGCAAATTGCTTCGCCGCAGTGGAAGTTCGACGATGCCACCTACGACCGCAGCGCTGCTGCCTTCGAGAACCCCGACCATGTCGATATCGTGATCCACAATTACCGCTGGCGGCTCGGCATCGCCGAGGGCGAGGCGAAGTACGACGCTTTCGAGAAGACGCTGGCCCAGGCGCCTGTGATCGCGATCCCGACCATCACGATGGAAGGCGATGCCAACGGCGCGCCGCATCCGGACCCCGCGGCCTATGCCAGAAAGTTCTCCGGGCACTACGAGCATCGCCAGTTGACCGGCGGCATCGGCCACAATCTGCCGCAGGAAGCGCCGCAGGCCTTCGTCCAGGCCATCAACGACGTCAGCAAGGCCTGAGGCGGACGCCGGCAACGCCGATGTGGAGATCGGCGTATCCTGATCTGGTGCTGCGCGTGCTGCGGGGCTAGTTTCCCCCGCAGCAATCGCATGTGGGGAACGGCTTTGACCATCACCATCTACGGCATCAAGAACTGCGACACCATGAAGAAGGCGCGCGCCTGGCTCGACGATCACGGCGTCGCCTACGACTTCCACGACTACAAGACGGCCGGCATCGCCAAGGACAAGCTCAAGCAGTGGAGCGAGGAGGTGGGCTGGGAGACGTTGCTCAACCGCGCCGGCACCACCTTCAAGAAGCTGCCCGATGCCGACAAGGAAGGCCTGAACGAGCGCAAGGCGCTGGCGCTGATGGCCGAGCAGCCCTCGATGATCAAGCGTCCGGTGCTCGACCTCGGGCCGAAGCGCGTCGTCGGCTTCAAGCCGGATAGCTACACCAAGGAAGTGCCGGCGAAAGCGCGCAAGAAGGGCTAGGACGTGCGCGGCGTTTTCCCGCGGCCGAAAGCCCGGGCCAGCCGCGCCACGGCCGAGGGGATCACGTGGCAGGGATATCCGCTGAAGCCGAGCATCAGCGCGGATCGTGGCGTCGCGGCGACATAGGCAGTGCTCAATGCACGGACGATCACGTCGTGATTACGTGCGGCGCGTGCGATGCCCACGTCCGAATGGCCGGCGCGCAGATGTGCGACGAGATGCATTCCCTGATCCGGGGGATCGACAGTGATCTCCTCGCCCAGACGGCGTCGCAGTGAATCGACAAGCACGTCGCGCTGGTCCTTGTACTGCCGGCGCATCCTGCGGATATGCGACGCGAAATGTCCTTGCTCGATGAAGTCCGTGACCACCGCCTGAGCCAGGCTCGAAGGCTGCCGGTCGACGAGATACCGTGCGGTCGTGAACGCCTTCAGCAACGCAGGTGGCACGACGGCGTAACCGAGCCGCAGGCCGGGGAACAACGCCTTGTTCAGCGTGCCGATGTAGATCACGCGCTCGCTCTCATCGAGGCCCTGGAGCGACGCCAGCGCCCGCCCGGCATAGCGGAACTCGCTTGCATAGTCGTCCTCGACGATCCAGGCGCCGGTGTCGCGGGCCCAATTGAGAAGCTCGAGACGTCGCGCCATCGCCAGCACGACGCCAGTCGGGAATTGATGGGAAGGGGTCACGAAGACGGCGCGGGCCTTGGGCGCGGTTCTGATGCCCGCGGCGACGTCGATGCCCTGGGCATCGACCGGAACAGGGTGGGCCGTCGCCCCGGCGGCGATCAGCGCCTGTCGCGTCAATGAATAGCCGGGGTCTTCGATCCACGCCTGCATATCCGGTTGGCGCAGGACCCGGATCACAAGATCGATCGCATGCTGCGTTCCGGAGGTCACCACGATCTGCTCCGGATCGCAGCGAACGGCGCGCGCGGCGCGCAAGTAATCGCAGACTGCCTTGCGCAGCTCGGGCAGGCCCCGCGGATCGGAATAGCCGAAGTGATCGGGGCCGAGCGAACGAAATACCTGTGCGCTTGTCCTTCGCCACAGCTCCGTGGTCCTGCCATCGACGAGTGTGCGGCCGAGGTTGAAGGGGCGGTCGTCGCTCTGCACGGTGACGTCGACGAAGTCGCTGAACACAGGCGTCTGGGCTGTAGCCGATCGAGCCCGCGCTGCGGACCGCCTGGCGTGCGCAGGGCTCCGCCCTTCGACCGGCTCCGGAAGGTCGATCGACACATAACTGCCGGACCCGATCTTGCCGGTGGCGTATCCTTCCGCCAGCAGCTGCTCATAGGCTGCGACCACGGCGGATCGCGAGACCGAGAGTTGCGATGCAAGCTCACGCGTCGACGGCAGCTTGGCGCCGGGCCTCAAGCTCTGCGAAAGAATCGCCGATCGGATCTGCAGATAGAGCTGTCGGAACAACGGCGCCTCACCGCGACGGTTCAGCTGCCACGCATATAGACTTCCCCAGCTCCGACGCCGCTCCTTCACGCCGTTGCTCCTCGTTCGCAAGTGTTGCTCACCGGCAGATCGCGTTTTGAAAATGGTATGTCGTATTCGTATGAAGTGGACCTTTTGACCGGACCATTCGAGGTTATGCTCAATCCGTGGGACGAGTTCAAGGGACAGCAAATGAGCGCACCGATCTCGCTGCGACGCGCCGACAGGGCGGCCACGACAGAACAGGTGTTACGGGTGCTTGAGCGCGGATTTGCCGGCCGGCTCGCGACTGTGGGAGAGGATGGCTACCCGTACTGTTTGCCCATGTTGTATATCTGGTCGGACAATCGGGTGCTGCTCCACGGGACCAGCGCGCGCGGTCACCTTCGAACCAATATCGAACGCGAACCGCGGGTGTGCTTTGAGGTCGACGAGCCGGGTGACGTGTTTGACTATGGCCGCTTCGAGTGCGACTCGGGTCTGGCCTATCGGAGCGTCATTGTGTTCGGCACGGTTCGCATCATGCAGGACCGTGTGTTCAAGCAGCACTTCTGCGAGTTGCTGATGATCAAGTACGGCAAACCAGGCTCGGTGCGGCCCAAGAACTTCTTCCCGCGGCTCGATCTGATTACCGTCTATGCCCTGACGGTCGAACGGATGACAGGCAAGGGCCAGGTTCTTCCCGATCTCTCCGAACAGTGGCCGGCGCAGGACCGGACCAAGACGCCCCACGCGCAACCATAGCGCCGGAGCTGGTTTCGGCGGATTTGCGACGGGGAGCTAGATCAGTTCGACCGAATCCTGGCTTGCCGCATGATCCGCCGGCACGAACCTGCGGTCGATCACGGCGCGGACCGTGACGACCGGGACCGCCTTCGCCTTCACGCCCATCAGATTGTGCAGCCGGAAGCCGCCCTCGATGCTGATCGCCTTGTAGGAGCCGATGATGTGCTCGACGGTATCGCCGCGTCCGAACGGCAACAGCAGCCGTTCATAGGAGACGTCCTTGCCGTCGGCGTCCGCGACCGTCGCGACCGTATAGGTCGGACGCTTGCGCGCCAGGCAGGTGCGATAAGACAGGATGAGACCTGCATAGCGCTCCGCCCCGATCGCATCGTCCAGATAGCGGTTGGTGCGCTGCCGCGGATCGACATGCTCGTTGCCGTAAGCCGTCGTCAGCCGCGCGCCTTCCTGCGTGATGATGAAGCGGGCGGCGTCGCCGCTACCCTCGACGTCGAAGCCCATCATGTCGGCGCGCTCGTCGGCGCTGCCGTCGCTGTGGAAGTCGCCCGGCATGGGAAGCGTGTCCGGCTTGCGCACGGCGCGCAGCCAGGCGTTCAGCAGCACCCGCTGCGTGATCGATTTGACCACCGATGGATCGGCACTTCTGAAATGCATCGGTCAGCCGAATTCAAGCACATCCCCGAGCGGGATGCGGCCGGGGGCTCGGTGGAACAGGTCGCGATCGATGATGGCGCACAGCTTGAAGTTCGGCGGCACGTCGTTGCCGCGCATCAGATTGCGGATTTCGAAACTGCCGTTCTCGCTGATCGTCTTCAGCGAGGCGATCAGGTGCGTGACGGGGCCGCCGTCGGAGAACGGCAGCAGCAGCCGTTCATAGGCCACGACATGACCGTAGATGTCGTCGATATCAGCGATGGTGTAGGCGGGGAGGCGCCGGGCGACGCATTCGTGATAGACCGGCATCACGACCGGCGCGAGCCGCGCGCCGAGATAGTCGTCGAGCAGGCGGCCCTTGCCGCTGTGCCCGTAGGCGGTGGCCATCCGCGTGCCGTCGCTCTCGATCGTCAGCCGCGGCGGCTGCGCGGTTGCGTCGACCGTGAAGAACACCGTGTCCGGCAAATCTTCCTCGATCCGCGCGGGACGAAACTCATCGATCCGCGGGATGGTCTGGGTCCGGGCATAAAGCCGCAGCCACGTGTTCAGGAAATCACGTTGCCGGATCGACTTGACGACCGTGGAATTGGTGCTCTCGAAATGCAAGGCACTCGCCATTGGTACTGCAATGGCCAGAGTTTCGGTGACAGGCGGAAATATTTGATGAAAGCGGATGTCCGGAGGAAAACACCGTTAACGGCCGCTTTCCCCGGCGCAAAGCCCGTCCAAATACCATTCGACTAAGGATCAACCGGAACCGGTGGTGACGATATCGCACTGCACAGCTTTCCACCTTGCGTAACCGCCACAGATGACGGCATATTCCGGCCCGGAGGCGACGGGCCCGGGACGGTTTCCAAGACGGATCGGACGACCTGTCGGACATGAAAAAATCTGGCCACGCGGGCGACGGGCTTCGCGGCGATGGCGTATGGGGGAATCTATTTGGCCGATGAGTTCATTCTCGAAACCAGCGGATTGACCAAGGAATTCGCCGGTTTCTTTGCCGTTCGCGACGTCGCGCTGAAGGTGCGTCGCGGCAGTATCCATGCGTTGATCGGGCCAAATGGCGCCGGCAAGACGACCTGTTTCAATCTGCTGACCAAATTCCTGAAGCCGACGGGCGGCCAGATTCGCTACAAAGGCCAGGACATCACCGCGATGCCGCCGGCCGACGTGGCGCGGCTCGGCCTGGTCCGTTCGTTTCAGATCTCGGCGGTGTTTCCGCATCTGACCGCGCTGGAAAACGTCCGCGTCGCGCTGCAGCGGCAGCACGGTTCGTCATTCGATTTCTGGCGTTCCAAGACCGTGCTCGACCGCTTCAATCCGCGCGCCCACGAACTCCTGAACGACGTCGGTTTGAGCGAGTTCGCCAATACGCCGGCGGTCGAGATGCCGTACGGCCGCAAACGCGCACTTGAAATTGCAACGACGCTGGCGCTCGACCCCGAGATGATGCTGCTCGATGAGCCGATG
Source organism: Bradyrhizobium sp. SK17 (assembly GCF_002831585.1). Taxonomy (GTDB): domain Bacteria; phylum Pseudomonadota; class Alphaproteobacteria; order Rhizobiales; family Xanthobacteraceae; genus Bradyrhizobium. The sequence continues at coordinate 4,812,175 of NZ_CP025113.1, forward strand.
GCCGGCATGGGCCACGAGGACATCGACAAGATCGCGGCGCTGATCAAGCGGATTTCGGCCAAATACACCATCCTGATGGTCGAACATAACCTCTCGGTGGTGGCCAATCTCTCCGACATCATCACGGTGCTGACGCGCGGGCAGGTGCTGGCGGAGGGCAATTACGCCGACCTCTCCAAGGACGAGCGCGTCAAGGAAGCCTATCTGGGAGCGGGTCATGGCTGAGGCAAAACTGGCGGAGAAGCCCGTGGCCGCGGCCGGAGCCGAGGTGCTCACGGTCAAGGATCTACAGGCCTGGTACGGCGAATCCCACATCCTGCACGGCATCAATTTCAACGTCAGGGCAGGCGAGGTGGTGACGCTGCTCGGCCGCAACGGCGCCGGCAAGACCACCACGCTGAAGTCGATCATGGGCGTGATCGGCAAGCGCTCCGGATCGATCCGCTTCGACGACAAGGAGATCATCCGCGCCACCTCCGACAAGATCGCGCGGATGGGGATCGCGTTCTGTCCCGAAGAGCGCGGCATCTTCTCGAGTCTCGATGTGCGCGAGAATCTGATGCTGCCGCCGGTGGTGCGCCCGGGCGGCTTGCCGCTCGACCAGATCTTCACGCTGTTTCCGAACCTCAAGGAGCGTCTCAACAGCCAGGGCACCAAGCTCTCGGGCGGCGAACAGCAGATGCTGGCGATTGCGCGCATCCTGCGCACGGGGGCGCGCTTCCTGATGCTGGACGAGCCGACCGAAGGGTTGGCGCCGGTCATCATTCAGCAGATCGGGCACACCATTGCGCGCCTGAAGTCGCAGGGCTTTACCATCCTGTTGGTCGAACAGAATTTTCGTTTCGCATCGACGGTTGCCGACCGTTACTACATCGTCGAGCACGGCAAGGTGATCGACGGCTTCTCCAATACCGAACTGTCGGCCAATATGGACAAGCTTCATACCTATCTCGGCGTCTGAGATCGCCAGAGTCAGAAAATTTAGGACGAGGAAATACCAGATGAAGAACAGGATCTCCGCGCTTCTGCTTGGCACCGCGATGGCGCTCAGCATCGCCAGCATTGCCTCCGCCGACGACAAGGTCGTCAAGATCGGCGTCTTGTCGGATCAGTCCGGCCTCTACGCGGACCTCGGTGGTCCCGGCTCGACGCTGGCGGCGCAGATGGCGATCGAGGATAGTCGCCTCAAGGCCAAGGGCTGGACCATCGACCTGATCTCCGGCGATCACCAGAACAAGCCCGATATCGGCACCACGATTGCCCGCCAGTGGTTCGACGTCGACAAGGTCGATACCATCGTCGACGTGCCGAATTCCGGCGTCGCGCTTGCGGTCAACAACGTCGTGAAGGAGAAGAACGGCGTCTACATCAATTCGGGCGCCGCGACCTCGGACCTCACCAATGCACAGTGCACGCCGAACACGGTGCACTGGACCTACGACACCTACATGCTGGCGCACTCGACCGGGCAGGCGCTGGTGAAGGCCGGCGGCGACACCTGGTTCTTCCTGACCGCGGACTACGCGTTCGGCGCCGCGCTGGAGCGCGACACCACGGCTGTCATCACCGCCAATGGCGGCAAGGTGCTGGGCAGCGTCAAGCATCCGCTCAACACCGCAGACTTCTCGTCTTTCCTGCTCCAGGCGCAGGCCTCCAAGGCCAAGATCATCGGTCTTGCCAATGCCGGCGGCGACACCACCAACTCGATCAAGCAGGCGGCCGAGTTCGGCATCGTCAAGGGCGGCCAGAAGCTCGCGGCGCTGCTGCTGTTCTTGACCGACGTCAAGGCGATCGGCCTCGAGACCGCGCAGGGCCTCAACTTCACCGAGACGTTCTACTGGGACCTCAACGACAAGACCCGCGCCTTCTCCAAGCGCTTCTCGGAGCGGATGAAGAACGGTGCGATGCCGACCATGGTGCAAGCCGGCGTCTATGCGGGCCTGCTGCATTACTTCAAGGCGCTGGAAGCGCTCGGCGGCAACCCGCACGACGGCGCCAAGGTGGTCGCCAAGATGAAGACCATCCCGACCGACGATCCGCTGTTCGGCAAGGGCGAGGTCGAGGCCAATGGCCGCGTCACCCACGACGCCTATCTGTTCGAAGTGAAGAAGCCCTCGGAGTCCAAGGGTCCCTGGGACTTCTACAAGCTGGTCGGCACCGTGCCGGGCAACCAGGCCTTCACGCCGCTCGACAAGAGCACCTGCGCGCTCCTGAAGAAGTGACGATCATGCCCGCCGGCCATGCGCGTGGCCGGCGGGCTTCATCTATCTAGCGAAAGCTCATTCGATGCAGGCTCTCTACGCACAGCTTCTGGTGGGACTGATCAACGGCTCGTTCTACGCGCTGCTCAGTCTGGGGCTCGCCGTCATCTTCGGCATGCTCAACATCATCAATTTCGCGCACGGCGCGCTCTACATGATGGGCGCCTTCGTGGCGTATTTCCTGCTCAATCTGGGTGGCATCAACTACTGGTGGGCGCTGCTCATCGCGCCCGTCCTGGTCGGCATCTTCGGCATGATCCTGGAGCGGACCATGCTGCAATGGCTCGCCGGCCTCGACCATCTCTACGGACTGCTCTTGACCTTCGGCATCGCGCTGATCGTGCAGGGCGTGTTCCAGAACTACTTCGGCTCCTCCGGCCTGCCGTACTCGATCCCGGATCAGCTCAAGGGCGGCGTCAATCTCGGCTTCATGTTCCTGCCGATCTATCGCGGCTGGGTGGTCATCTTCTCGCTGGTGGTGTGTCTTGCCACCTGGTTCCTGATCGAGAAGACGCAGCTCGGCGCGTATTTGCGCGCCGCCACCGAGAATCCGACGCTGGTGCGGGCCTTCGGCATCAACGTGCCGCGCATGATCACGCTGACCTACGGGCTCGGCGTCGGCCTTGCCGCGCTCGCCGGCGTGCTGTCGGCGCCGATCAACCAGGTTCGCCCGCTGATGGGCGCCGATCTCATCATCGTGGTGTTCGCCGTGGTCGTGATCGGCGGCATGGGTTCGATCATGGGCTCGATCATCACCGGCTTCGCGCTCGGCGTGATCGAGGGACTGACCAAGTATTTTTATCCCGAAGCCTCCAACACCGTGGTGTTTGTCCTGATGGTGGTGGTGTTGCTGGTGAAGCCAACGGGACTGACGGGACGGGCGGCCTGATATGTCAGCATTGACCGACGATACACTTCCGATGACGCCGCGCGCGATGCGCGACGAGATGATCGTATTCGCCGTGATGGCGGTGCTGCTGGCGATGGTGCCGTTCACCGGGATCTATCCGTTCTTCGTGATGCAGGCATTGTGCTTTGCGCTGCTCGCCTGCGCCTTCAACCTGCTGATCGGCTATGGCGGCCTGCTGTCGTTCGGCCACGCCATGTTCCTCGGCACCGCGGGCTACGTCTCGGCGCACGCGCTGAAGGTGTGGGGGCTGCCGCCCGAGCTCGGCATCCTGGCCGGCGTCGCCGCGGCCGCGCTGCTCGGCCTCGTCACCGGCTACATCTCGATCAAGCGGCAGGGCATCTACTTCTCGATGATCACGCTGGCGCTGTCGCAACTGCTGTACTTCATCTATCTGCAAGCGCCGTTCACCCATGGCGAAGACGGCATCCAGGGCATTCCGCAGGGACGCCTGTTCGGCATCTTCGACCTCTCGAAGCCGATGGTGCTGTATTACGTCGTGCTGGTCGGCTTCCTGGCCGGCTTCCTGTTGATCTACCGCACCATCAACTCGCCGTTCGGCGAGGTGCTGAAGTCGATCCGCGAGAACGAGCCGCGCGCGATCTCACTCGGCTACAAGACCGACCAGTACAAGCTGCTCGCCTTCATCCTGTCGGGCACGCTGGCCGGCTTCGCCGGCTCGCTGAAGGTGTTCGTGGCACAGAACGCCTCGCTGACCGACGTGCACTGGTCGATGTCCGGTGAAATCGTGCTGATGACGCTGGTCGGCGGTCTCGGCACCATCTTCGGCCCGGTGGTCGGCGCCTTCGTCATCATTGCCATGCAGCAATATCTCGCCGGCTTCGGCCAGTGGGTGACGGTGATCCAGGGCGTGATCTTCGTGGCCTGCGTGCTGCTGTTCCGGCGCGGCCTGGTCGGCGAACTGGCCCACATCCTCAGGCGCTCGCTGTAGGGGCAAGGCGGCCGGCGATTCCTCGCCGATAGCAGTGGACGACCGCCCGTTCGGGCGGTCGGGCCCGGTGCATTTAGCGTCAGATGTTCTATGACAGTTTTGTGACAGTCGCTAACAGGCTGTCCCGGAACGATGGAACTGAGACATGCTGCGCTGGTTTCGCGCCTTCTTGCCCAAGGAAGAGCGATTTTTCGACCTGTTCGCCCGCCACGCCCAAACCTCCGTGCAGTGTGCCAAGGCGCTACAGGACATGCTGAAGGGCGGCGAGGAGACCCCGGTCTTCTGCCAGCGCGTCAATCAGTTCGAGAACGACGCCGACAGCGTCACCCGCGAGGTCCTGACCGCGGTTCGCCGCACCTTCATCACCCCGTTCGACCGCAGCGACATCAAGAACCTGATCACCGCGATGGACGACGCGGTCGACCAGATGCAATCGACCGCCAAGGCGGTGATGCTGTTCGAGGTTCGCGAGTTCGAGCCGCCGATGCGGGAGATGGGCGCGCTGATCGTCGAATGCGCCGGCCTGGTCGGCCGCGCGCTGCCTCTGTTGCAGTCGATCGGACAGAACGTCTCGCTGCTGACCCAGATCACCGAGGAATTGACCAAGCTCGAGGGCCGGGTCGACGATCTCCAGGACATCGGGCTCAAGGAGCTGTACCTGAAGCACCGCGACGCCAACACGATGGACTTCATCGTCGGCGCGGAGATCTACGATCACCTCGAGAAGGTGGCCGATCGCTTCGACGACGTCGCCAACGAGATCAACTCCATCGTGATCGAGCAGGTCTGAGCATGATCCGGAAAAGTGTGGAGCGGTTTTTCGATCTGATCATGCTCAAAAAAGAACAATAAAGCGGGGCCATCACGTGGACGCCACGCTGGGTCTTCCGGTTCTCACCATCCTGATCGCGGTCGCGCTGCTGTTCGACTTCCTGAACGGGCTGCACGACGCCGCCAACTCGATCGCGACCATCGTCTCGACCCGCGTGCTGCGGCCGCAATATGCGGTGTTCTGGGCGGCTTTCTTCAATTTCATCGCCTTCGCGGTGTTCGGCCTGCATGTCGCCAACACCATCGGCACCGGGATCATCGAGCCGGCGGTGGTGGACGCCACCGTGATCTTCGCCGCGCTGGTCGGCGCGATCGTCTGGAACGTGATCACCTGGGCGCTGGGGATTCCGTCATCGAGCTCGCACGCGCTGATCGGCGGCCTGGTCGGCGCCGGGATGGCCAAGGCGGGCATTTCGGCGGCGGTCTGGAGCGGGCTGACCAAGACTCTGCTCGCGATCGTGCTGTCGCCGCTGGTCGGCTTCCTGCTGGCGCTGGTGCTGGTCGCGATCGTGTCCTGGCTGTCGGTGCGCTCGACACCGTTCGCGGTCGATCGCGCCTTCCGCATCCTGCAATTCGCCTCGGCCTCGCTCTATTCGCTCGGCCATGGCGGCAACGACGCGCAGAAGACCATGGGCATCATCGCGGTGCTGCTCTACTCGCAGGGGCATCTCGGCGACACCTTCGAGATTCCGTTCTGGGTCGTGCTGGCCTGCCAGAGCGCGATGGCGCTCGGCACCCTGATGGGGGGCTGGCGGATCGTCCGCACCATGGGGCTGCGCATCACCAAGCTGACGCCGATGCAGGGGTTTTGCGCCGAGACCGGCGGCGCCGCGACGCTGTTCATCGCGACCTATCTCGGGGTTCCGGTGTCGACCACCCACACCATCACCGGCGCCATCGTCGGCGTCGGCGCGGCACGGCGGCTCTCCGCCGTGCGCTGGAACGTGGCAAGCTCGATCGTCTACGCCTGGGTGATCACGATCCCGGCGTCGGCGGCGGTCGCCGCCGCGACCTATTGGATCGTGCAGATTCTGAAATAATCAGCCGACCAGCTTCAGCCCGACGATGCCGGACACGATCAGCCCGATGCTGGCAAGCCGCATCGCGGAGGCGGGTTCGCCGAGCAGGATGATGCCGAGCGCCGCGGTGCCGACCGCGCCGATCCCGGTCCAGACCGCATAAGCGGTTCCGATCGGCAGCGTCTTCAACGCCAACCCAAGCAGCAGGATGCTGCCGGCCATCGCCGCAAGCGTCAGCACCGACGGCACCAGCCGCGAGAAACCTTCAGTGTATTTCAGCCCGATCGCCCAGCCGATCTCGAGCAGGCCGGCGGCGAACAGAATGGCCCAAGCCATAGCGGACCCTCCAGATATGGCAGGGTCGTCCCCGCGGATGGGATTGGTGAGGTGAAGGTCGTCCTTCCAGTGGCTATATGGGGGTGGTGCGGCCATTCCGCATTGCGACAAAACGCCCTTGATTGCGCCCGTTTTCCCTGCCAAACGCTGCCCCGCCATGTCCGATACCGCAGTCACCACCGAATCGCCGTCCCGCTCGCCGCTTTCCGAGGAAGTGGCGCGACGGCGCACCTTTGCGATCATCTCGCACCCGGACGCCGGCAAGACCACGCTGACGGAAAAGCTGCTGCTGTTCGGCGGCGCCATCAACCTCGCGGGTCAGGTCAAGGCCAAGGGTGAACGGCGCAACACCCGCTCGGACTGGATGAAGATCGAGCGCGAGCGCGGCATCTCGGTGGTCACCTCGGTGATGACCTTCGAGTTCAACGAACTGGTGTTCAACCTGCTGGACACGCCGGGCCACGAGGACTTCTCGGAAGATACCTATCGCACGCTGACCGCGGTCGATTCCGCGGTGATGGTGATCGACGCCGCCAAGGGCATCGAGGCGCGCACGCGAAAGCTGTTCGAGGTGTGCCGGCTGCGCGACATCCCGATCATCACCTTCATCAACAAGATGGACCGCGAGAGCCGCGACACGTTCGAACTCCTGGACGAGATCGAGAAGACGCTGGCGCTCGACACCACGCCGATGACCTGGCCGGTCGGCCGCGGCCGGGATTTCCTCGGCACCTACGACGTCGTCAATGGCGGCGTCCGGCTGCTCGAGGGCGGCGGCGCCAAGACCGGCGCCACCGAGCAGATCGACATTGCCGATCTCGGCAAGCGCAATCCCAATCTCGACGTCGCCGAAGTCAAGGACGAGCTGGCGCTGGCCTCCGAAGCCTGCAAGCCGTTCGAGCTCGCGGCGTTCCGCGAAGGTCATCTGACGCCGGTCTATTTCGGCAGCGCGCTGCGCAATTTCGGCGTCGGCGACCTGCTGGAAGGTCTCGGCAAGTTTGCGCCGGCGCCGCGCGCGCAGGATTCCGATCTGCGCAAGGTCGAGGCCGCCGAACCGCGCATGAGTGCCTTCGTGTTCAAGATCCAGGCCAACATGGATCCGAACCATCGCGACCGCATCGCGTTTGCCCGGCTGTGCTCGGGCAAGCTGAGCCGCGGCATGAAGGCCAAGCTGGTGCGCACCGGCAAGAACATGAGCCTGTCGAGCCCGCAATTCTTCTTCGCCCAGGATCGCTCGGTGGCCGACGAGGCATTCGCCGGCGACGTCGTCGGCATTCCGAACCACGGCACGCTGCGGATCGGCGACACGCTCACCGAGGGCGAGGATCTGACCTTCGTCGGCGTGCCGAGCTTCGCACCGGAAATCGTCCGTCGCGTCCGCCTGACCGATGCGATGAAGGCGAAGAAACTGAAGGAAGCCTTGCAGCAGATGTCGGAGGAGGGCGTCGTGCAGGTGTTCCGCCCGCGTGACGGTGCGCCGGCGCTGGTCGGCGTGGTCGGTCCGTTGCAGCTCGACGTGCTGAAGGCGCGGCTCGATGCGGAATATTCCTTGCCGGTCGAGTTCGAAATCTCGGAGTTCTCGCTGGCGCGCTGGATCTCGTCCGACGACCGCAAGAAGCTCGATGCTTTCGTGGCCGCCAACAATTCCGGCATCGCCGACGACGTCGACGGCGATCCGGTGTTCATGGCCAAGAACGAGTTCTATCTCGGCTACACCCGCGAGCGCGCCGAGGGCATCATCTTCTCCAACGTCAAGGACGTGAAGAAGAAGGCGTAGTTGCCGCTGCTCCGCTGTCGTCCCCCGGCTCGACCGGGGGACCCGGTACGCCGCGGCTTCTCCGTCTTCGACCGTCTCTGGAATACTGGATCGCCCGGTCGAGCCGGGCGAAGACAGTGGGGGCGTGGCGAGAAGGCTCGCGAACGAGCGTCGTGCCGCATACTCAGTGTCGTCCCCCGACCTGACCGGGGGACCCGGTACGCCGCGGCTTCTCCGTCTTCACGACCGTCTCTGGAATACTGGATCGCCCGGTCGAGCCGGGCGAAGACAGTGGGGGCGTGGCGAGAAGGCTCGCGAACGAGCGTCGTGCCACATACTCAGCGTCGTCCCCGGTTCGACCGGGGGACCCGGTACGCCGCGGCTTCTCCGTCTTCACGACCCTCTCTGGAATACTGGATCGCCCGGTCGAGCCGGGCGATGACAGTGGGGGCGTGGCGAGAAGGCTCGCGAACGAGCGTCGTGCCGCATACTCAGTGTCGTCCCCCGACCTGACTGGGGGACCCGGTACGCCGCGGCTTCTCCGTTCGATCACCGCCGTCTCTGGAATGCTGGATCGCCGGGCTAAAACATCGAGCCGGGCGATGACGGCGAGGTTATGGCGAGAAAAGCGCGAGGACGTGAACCGGCCCCGCTTGATGCGGTCGGGCAGCGGTCCCATTTCTCCCCGGAAGCGCATTCCGGGTCCGCATGCATGCTCCGACGCGTCGCCATCCGCCTCGCTCTTGCCGCGCTAACCGTTGCCGTCGTGGGCACGGCTGCCGCGCGGCAGCGGCACCAGACCAACCCGGTGCCGTTCGCGCACACGCCCTGTAGCGTGCTCGATAACGGGCCGTGCATCCCGTCCTATTGCAGCGTGCTCAATCACGGGCCGTGCCTTCCCGAGATCGATTATCCGTACGGCGAAAATCTCCAGCTCACGATCCTGACCGTGCCGCCGCAAGATCAGGCGGAGAAGTACCGCAAGCCGGACCATGATCTCGATACCATCGGCGATCTGTTCGCCGCGCTGCGCGCCTGCTGGTCGCCGCCGCCACCTGACGATGCGCGCGAGGGCATGCAGATGTCGGTGCGCTTCAGCTTCAAGCGGTCGGGCGAGATGATCGGCGCGCCGCGGCTGACATTTTCAACGCGAGGCATCCCGGCCGATACCCGCACGACCTACCTCAACGCCATCAATGCTTCGCTCGACGCCTGCCTGCCGCTCAAATTCACCGGTGGGCTCGGCGGCGCGCTGGCCGGCCGCCCGATCATGATCCGCTATGTCGACAATCGCGAATTGGCCAAGCCGGCCGGCGATCCGTCCAAGCCTGCCGGCAATCCGTGATCCGACACCCGGCGTGACGCATTGCGCACCGACCGGCGAAGATGTTACGCGAGGATATCAATCTATCAGGGAGGAACATCGTGGGACTGCTCGTCATGATCCTGGGTCTCGTGCTGTTCCTCGGCGTCCATGTGCTGACCAGCCTGCGCGAGTTGCGCGCAAGCCTGGTGAACGCGATGGGCGAGGGCGCCTACAAGGGCGTCTATTCGCTGGTCTCCGCTGCGGGGCTCGCGCTGATCGTCTGGGGCTTTGCGCATTATCGCGCGACCGGGTGGATCGACGTCTGGACGCCGCCGACCGCCTTCAGGCACATCACGGTGGCGCTGATGCTGCCTGCCGTCATCCTCGTCGTTGCCTCCTACATCCGCGGCCGCATCTACACCACGCTGAAGCATCCGATGCTGGCCGGCGTGAAGCTGTGGGCGTTCGCGCATCTGCTCGCCAACGGCGACCTCGGCTCGATCATCCTGTTCGGCTCGTTTCTCGGCTGGGCGGTCTATGACCGCATCTCGCTGAAGCGCCGTGCGGATGCCGGCGCGCCGCCGATCCCGGTCGGCGGAGTCACCAACGACCTGATCGCGGTCGCGGTCGGTATCATCGCTTATCTGGCGCTGGCGTTTGCGTTCCACCCGGTCGTGATCGGCGTGCCTGTCATGGGAGCCTGACTATGTCTGTTCAATCCGCCATCAAGCGCAAGACCGCGCCCGATCTCCGCGCCCGCAAGAACGGCGATCCGATCGTGATGCTGACGTCGTATCACGCGCACACCGCGGCGCTGCTCGACAAGCACTGCGACGCCATTCTGGTCGGCGACTCCCTCGGTAACGTCATGCATGGTTTCGAGACCACGGTGCCGGTCACGCTCGACATGATGATCCTGCAAGGACGCGCGGTGATGCGCGGCTCGCAGCAGGCGCTGGTCGTGGTCGACATGCCGTTCGGCTCCTATGAGGGCTCGAAGGAGCAGGCGTTCCAGTCCGCGGTGCGGATCATGAAGGAAACGCTGTGTGGCGCGGTCAAGCTCGAGGGCGGCGTGCGGATGGCCGAGACGGTGGCGTTCCTGTCCGAGCGCGGCATTCCCGTGATGGGGCATATCGGATTGACGCCGCAGTCGATCAACACGCTCGGCTCGTTCCGCGCGCAGGGGCGCGAGGAAGCCGATTGGGCGCCGATCGAGAACGACGCCAAGGCGATCGCCGAGGCCGGCGCTTTCTCGATCGTGGTCGAGGCGATCGCCGAGCCGCTGGCGCGCAAGATCACGCAGGCGATCGCGGTGCCGACCATCGGCATCGGCGCCAGCGTCGCCTGCGACGGCCAGGTGCTGGTGCTGGAGGACATGCTCGGCCTGTCGGCGCGTGCGCCGAAATTCGTCCGCCGCTACGGCAATCTCGGCCCCGCGATCGAGGAAGCGGTCTCGGGCTATGCGCGCGACGTGAAGAGCCGCGCCTTCCCGGGGCCGGAGCACGTCTACGGGATGAAGAAGAGCTGAACGAGGCGCGCATGGACTGGTCGCAACACGCACTTCCGCCGATGCGGCTCGAGCCGCGCTTCGGTGACCGGGTCGTGCCGGCGTTCGTGGAGCGGCCAGCCAGCCTGTGGGCGATGATCGCCGATGCGGCTGTGCGAAACGGCGACGGCGAAGCGCTGGTCTGCGGCGAGACACGCCTGACCTGGCACGAGGTCGTCGAGACCTCGGCGCGGGTCGCGGCGGGCTTTGCGAAGCTCGGCCTTTCGCCGGGCGACCGCGTTGCGATCCTGCTCGGCAACCGCATCGAGTTCGTGCTGACGATGTTCGCGGCCGCGCATGCCGGGCTGGTGACGGTGCTGCTGTCGACGCGGCAGCAGAAGCCCGAGATCGCCTATGTGTTGAACGATTGCGGCGCGAAATGTCTGGTCCACGAGGCTACGCTGGCCGATCGCATCCCCGACGCCGCTGATATTCCCGGCCTCGCGCATCGGATCCCGGTCGGCGACGACAGCGCGTCGCAATTCGCCGTGCTGCGCGACAATGCTGCGGCCGGGACGCCGGCGGAGGTGAGGGAGGAGGACACCGCGATGATCCTCTACACCTCCGGCACCACGGGCCGGCCGAAGGGCGCGATGCTTGCCCATTGCAACATCATTCACTCCTCCGACGTGTTCGTGTCCTGCCTGAAGCTGACCAGCGCCGATCGCTCGATCGCCGCGGTGCCGCTCGCGCATGTCACCGGCGCGGTCGCCAATGTCACGACCATGGCGCGCTGCGCCGGCGCGTTGATCATCATGCCGGAGTTCAAGGCGGCGGCGTATCTGAAGGTCGCCGCGCGCGAGCGCGTCACCTACACGGTGATGGTGCCGGCGATGTACAATCTCTGCCTGATGCAGCCCGATTTCGACAGCTACGATCTGTCGAGCTGGCGGATCGGCGGCTTCGGCGGCGCACCGATGCCGGTCGCGACCATCGAAAAGCTCGACGCCAAGATTCCCGGACTGAAGCTCGCCAATTGCTATGGTGCGACCGAGACCACCTCGCCCTCGACCCTGATGCCGGGCGAGCTCACCGCCGCCCATATCGACAGCGTCGGCCTGCCGTGTCCCGGCGCCGAGATCATCGTGATGGGAGCTGACGGCCGCGAGGTGCCGCGTGGCGAGATCGGCGAGCTCTGGATCCGCAGCGCCTCCGTCATCAAAGGCTACTGGAACAACCCGAAGGCGAGCCAGGAGAGCTTCACCGCCGGGTTCTGGCACTCCGGCGATCTCGGCTCGGTCGATGCCGCCAATTTCGTCCGCGTGTTCGATCGCCAGAAGGACATGATCAACCGCGGCGGTCTCAAGATCTATTCCGCCGAGGTCGAGTCGGTATTGGCGGGCCATCCCGCGGTGGTCGAGAGCGCGATCATCGCCAAGCCATGCCCGGTGCTCGGCGAGCGCGTGCATGCTGTGATCGTGACCCGCGCCGAGGTCGATGAGGACAGCCTGCGCGCGTGGTGCGCCGAGCGCCTCTCGGACTACAAGGTGCCGGAGACCATGGCGCTCACGGCGCAGCCGCTGCCGCGCAACGCCAATGGCAAGGTGATCAAGCGCCAGCTCAGGGAAAGCCTGACCGCAGCCAAGGCGTGAGCCCGGGGCAGGCAAACTCCCACCGTTAACGCTTTGATCCGCCTCGCTTTGCCTTGCCTCCGCCACACCGTTAGGGTAACGCCGCCGCGATGTGGGGATCGGGTGTGGGCTGGGCTCCACCGAGATTCGCGGTCCCGAGGGGATGGGATAGACTTAAGTGTCTGAATTATTTGACGAAGTAGACGAGGAAGTCCGTCGCGATCAGCTCAAGAAGCTGTGGGACAAGTACTCGATCTTGATCATTGCGCTGGCGATCCTGGTGGTCGCGGGCGTCGGCGGCTGGCGCGGCTATCAGTATCTCGAGGCCAACAAGGCCGCCGAGGCCGGTGCGGCGTTCGACCGCGCCGTCGAGCTGTCGGACCAGAACAAGCATGCCGAGGCCGAAGCGGCCTTTGCCGATCTGATCACCAAGGCGCCGTCCGGCTATCGCACCCTGGCGCGGCTGCGCATGGCTGCCGAGGTCGCGACCCGCGATCAGCCGGCCGCCGCGAAGCTCTACGACGAGATCGCGGCCGACCGCAGCGTCGGCGCACCCGAGCAGGATCTGGCGCGCATTCGCGCCGCGCAGATCGTGATGGAGACCACCACCTATCCGAACATGCTCCAGCGGCTCGAGGCGACGGCGACATCGAAGGATTCGACGTTCCGCCACTCGGCGCGTGAGTTGCTGGCGCTGTCGGCCTGGCACGCCAACGATGCCACCGCCGCGCGGCAGTGGCTCGACCAGATTGCCAATGACGGCGAAACGCCGCCGAGCCTGCGTTCGCGTGCCGAGGCGCTTCAGGCCTTGCTGCCTCCGGTCGCCAAGAGCTGACGAAGAGCTGATCCTGCGTAACTCGAGTTCAAGTGAGAGATCGACCATGCGCCGCTCGCAACGCCTGATCGCAGCCGCAGTCCTGACAGCGCTTTGCGGTGCGCTGGCCGGTTGCGGCAGCGGCGGCATGGCCAATTTCGATCCGAGCGACATGCTCGATTTCCTCGATACCAAGAAGAAGCTGGCAGGCGATCGCAAGCCGGTGTTCCCCGAAGGCGTGCCCGGCCTCGAGCAGGGCGTGCCGAAGGAATTGTACAAGGGCTCGCAGCAGGAACAGCTCGACCAGCAGAACGCCGCGGCCGCCGCTGCGGCTCAGCCCGCTCCGCCGCCCGAGCCGCCGAAGGGCGCCAAGAGGCACGGCAAGCGGGCCGCGCCGGCTGCCGATCAGGCGGCTGCGCCCGACGCGGCAACCGAGGAGGGCGCGCCCGCTGCGCTGCCGCCGGAGCCGAAGCCGAAGAAGATCGTGCGCCGCCGCACCACCGCGCCGCCACCCGACGACCAGCAGGCGCAGCCTGCGGCGCCGGCCCAGCAGACCCAGACCACGCAACAATCCGGCGGCGGGTTCCCCGCGCCGCTACCGAGCGGTACGTTTAGCCGCTAGGGCTGGACTGCGAGGCCGTCTCGCCGCCTCATGGTTCGAGACAGGCGGCGCTGCCGCGCTCCGCACCTCGTCCCGAGAAGGCGCGAAGCGCCGTCTCGCAGGATGCGGCCACCGAACGAGAAGAGGCACGGGCTACCCGAAGCTCATTGACTCCAGCTTCATAAATTGCGCTTGGATAGTTCATGTCTTTCACGATTGCCATTATCGGCCGGCCCAATGTCGGAAAGTCGACGCTGTTCAATCGGCTGGTCGGCCAGAAGCTCGCGCTGGTCGACGACGAGCCGGGCGTGACGCGGGACCGCCGCGAAGGCCAGGCCAAGCTCTACGATCTCGATTTCACCATCATCGACACTGCGGGGCTCGACGAGGGCGCCAAGGGATCGCTGACGGCGCGGATGCAGGAGCAGACCGAGACCGCGATCGAGCTCGCCGACGCCCTGATGTTCGTGATCGACGCCCGCGTCGGCCTGACGCCAACCGATCGCGCCTTTGCCGACTTCGCCCGCAAGGCCAACAAGCCGGTGGTGCTGGTCGCCAACAAGGCCGAGGGCAAGCATGGCGAAATCGGCGCGATGGAATCCTACGCGCTCGGGCTTGGCGATCCCGTCCAGATATCGGCCGAGCATGGCGAGGGTATGGGCGATCTCCACGAGGCGCTGAGCGCGCTGATGCCGGAGACATCAGAGGCGGACGACGATGATATTGCTGACGACGAGGACATTTCGGAAGAGGAGGCTGCGCAGCGTCCGATCCGGGTTGCGATCGTCGGCCGGCCCAATGCCGGCAAGTCGACCCTGATCAACCACCTGCTCGGCGAGGAACGGCTGCTGACCAGCCCCGAGGCCGGCACCACGCGCGATTCCATCGCCGTCGAGATCACCTGGCAAGGCCGCCAGTTCCGGGTGTTCGACACCGCCGGCCTGCGCCGCCGCTCGCGGATCGAGGAGAAGCTGGAGAAGCTTTCGGTCGCCGACGCGCTGCGCGCGGTGCGTTTCGCCGAAGTGGTCGTGATGATGATGGACGCGCAGAACAAGTTCGAGGAGCAGGACCTGCGCATCGCCGACCTGATCGAGCGCGAAGGCCGCGCCATCGTGCTCGCGGTCAACAAATGGGATCTGGTCGAGCGTAAGCCCAACCAGATCTCGCAACTTCGCATCGACGCCGATCACTGGCTGCCGCAGGTCAAGGGCGCGCCGATCGTGGCCGTCTCCGGCCTGATGGGCGAGGGCATCGATCGCCTGATGACGGCGATCCAGCAGGCCTATGCGGTCTGGAACCGGCGCCTGCCGACCGCGGCGCTCAATCGCTGGTTCGAGCAGGCGATCCAGGCCAGCCCGCCGCCCGCGGTCTCGGGCCGCCGGCTGAAGCTCAACTACATCACGCAGGTCAAGGCGCGGCCGCCGAGCTTCGTGCTGTTCTGCTCGCGCGCCGATGCGATCCCGCGATCCTATCTGCGCTACCTCACCAATTCGCTGCGCGAGACCTTCGACCTGCCGGGCACGCCCATTCGTATTACACTAAGAGAAAAGGCCAATCCGTTCGCCCACAAGCGCAAGCGACCGTCGTGAGCGAAGAGGTGAGCGCCGACACCGCTTCCGTTCGGCAGCCGCGCAGCGGCGCGGTGATCTTCATCTTCATCACGCTGTTGCTCGACATGCTCGCGCTCGGGATCATCATCCCGATCCTGCCGAAGCTGATCGAAGGCTTCGTCAGCAACGACACCGCCAATGCGGCGCGCATCTTCGGCCTGTTCGGCTCGATCTGGGCGTTGATGCAGTTCGTCTGTTCGCCGGTGCTCGGCGCGCTGTCCGACCGCTTCGGCCGCCGGCCGGTGGTGCTGCTGTCGAATTTCGGCCTTGCCGCCGATTACGTGCTGATGGCGCTGGCGCCGAACCTGATCTGGCTGTTCATCGGGCGGGCGATCTCGGGCATCACCTCGTCGAGCATATCGACCGTGTTCGCCTATATCGCCGACGTCACCGCGCCGGAGCAGCGCGCCGCGATGTTCGGCAAGATCGGCGTTGCCTTCGGCGCTGGCTTCATCCTGGGACCGGCGCTGGGCGGCGTGCTCGGCGAGATCGATCCGCGGCTGCCGTTCTGGGCGGCGGCGGGCCTGAGCTTCGTCAACGGGCTCTACGGCCTGTTCATCCTGCCGGAATCGCTGCCGGTGGAGCGGCGCGCACCGTTCAAATGGAAGAGCGCCAATCCGATCGGTGCGCTGCGCTTCCTGCTCTCGAACAGGACGCTGGCCGGCCTGTCGCTGGCGACATTCTTCGGCCAGCTCGCCCATGTCGTGCTGCCGTCGGTGTTCGTGCTCTACGCCACCTATCGTTATGGCTGGGACACCGGCACGGTCGGCGCGACGCTCGCGCTGGTCGGCCTCTGCGGCATGATCGTGCAGGGCGCGGCGATCGGTCCGATCGTGAAGCGCCTCGGCGAGCGCAACGCGCTGTTCCTCGGCCTCGTCTGCGGCGCCCTGGGCTTCGTGATCTTCGGCGCGGCGCCGTCAGGGCAATTGTTCTGGATCGGCATTCCCGTGATGGCGCTGTGGGGCCTTTCCGGCGCCGCAACCCAGGCGCTGACGACGCAACTCGTCGCCGCCGACCAGCAGGGCCAGTTGCAGGGTGCGACCTCGAGCGTGCAGAGCATGTCCGAACTGATCGGCCCGTTCCTGTTCACGCTGACCTTTGCGTATTTCATCGGTGACAACGCACCGCTCGCGTTGCCCGGCGCGCCGTTCTATCTGGCCGGCGCGCTGCTGGTGCTGGCGCTCGCCATCGCCGCGCGGGCCACGGCGACGAGGACGACCGCGTAGCTTCGCGGTGCGCCCCCGCTACAAACCCGGTGATCGCGCCGCCCAAGCCTTGGTGGCCTGGCAGCTTTCCATCGCTCGGACATAGGCAGGGCGTGCCGTCGTGCGGACGAGATAGTCCCGCTCGATAGAACCAGGGACGTAATGGCCAGTTCGCAGGCCGAGCAGCAGGGCGTAGCTCACCGAGATATCGGCAGCGGTGAAGCGGTCGCCAGCGAGATAGGGGGAATCGGCGAGGCGACGGATCACCAATCCCAGCCGGCTCTCGAAGGTCTCGAGCGCCCAGCGGGTGACCCGAGCGTTTCGCTCGGCTTCGGGCGCCAAATTGCGACCGACAATGACGGCGTTCATCGGCCCGGCGAGCCCGGCCTCGCCCAGATGGAGAAATTGCAGATAGGAAGCAAAGGCGGGATCGTCCGGAGCGACGGCCAGTGAAGCTGAGCCGTGGCGGGCCAGCAAATACTGAACAATCGCGACTGACTCGACCATGATCGTCTCGCCGTCCTGTAGTACGGGAATGAATCCGGCGGGGTTGATCGCGAGGAAATCGCGGTCATTCTCGACCGCAAACAGATCGACCGGGCGCAGCCGATAAGCCAGTCCCAATTCCTCGAGCAGCCAGACAACGCGGAAGCCGCGACCTTCGCCATAGACTGTGAGCATGGATGAGCATTCCTGGATTGGGTTAATGGGTTCGCGATCTAATCCGTTGCCGGCACCGAATGGTGCTCATGCGTGATGCGCCATGCGCCGCCGACATTGCGCAATCCGATCGTCAGCCTGAACTGGAAGGTGGCGTCGGGCGGGCCGCAGCGCATCACCATCACAGCGAAGGCCACGTCGTCGCCGGCCGTGATCGCGATCTCATCGATATCGAAGGCGTGGGAGGGGCGGTAGCAGCTGAAGAACAGATCCCACGTCTTCCGGTACTCGTCCAATCCGCGCGACTGCAACGGCGGTGGAACATCGAACATCACGATGTCCTGATCGTGATGCGCGAGGATGCCTGGATAGTCCTGTCGGCGGACTGAGGCCGTCCAGGCGTCGATGAGCGCCCTGATCTCGGTCTCCGCCGTCTTGCTCCGCTGTGTCATCGCTGTGCTGCTCCGGGTGCCGGCCGATCGATGCTTCGAGGACGAAGGCGCGAGCGCCGATCCGACATCTGAAATCGCGTTTCGGTCCGAGGCGGATTGGGGCCGAAACGGGCTGATCAGGATTTTTGCTATCGACAAACCATCCGGTTGGTTTGTATATTGACCGACGTATCGGATGACGACGCGCGCCTTGGCCGGCGCCGCGCCCGACAGGAGGAGCATGGTGGACGACGAGGCCGCTGATATCTGCGATGAACTGACCCGCTTCAGCGATGCACAGGCGGCGCTGCTGACCTCGCGCGGTCTTGTCTATCTGACCGACCTGAAACTCGACGGCGACAGGCACGGCACGATCGTCGCCGCCAGTCATGCCGACGCGGAGGCCGTCGCCCGCGCGCGCGGCCGGGGCGAGCGGGTGATCGGCCGAATGGCCTTTGGTTTCCTTCACGACCTGCGCCGCAGCCTGCTGCAAAAGATCCGCTTGTGCGCGTGAATGATCGGATCGCCCGCTGCCTGGCGGCAACCGATGCCGCGCTTGAGATTGACTGGTGCGGCTGAGATACTGCGCGCACACGACTCCTTCCGAATGCCCTACGTCTTGAGTGTCATATGGATAATCCTTCCCGCTCGGAACGCTCCCGCAATGCCGCCCTCGATGCCGCGATCACCATCGTGACGCGCGACGGTCCGGGGCGCCTGACGCTCGACGCGATCGCGCGCGAGAGCGGCCTCAGCAAGGGCGGCGTGATGCATCAGTTCCGCACCAAGGAAGCGGTGCTGCGCGCCTTGCTCGAGCAGCAGATGGCATATTTCGAGGACTTCTCGAACCGCTACATCGAGAAGGCGCGCGAGACCACGGACCAGCCCGAACTGGCAGCGCAGATCGCAACGCTCAGGGAGGCGATCTCGACGCCGCGGGCAGGGGCGTTCGCGCTGCTGGCGGCGATGAACGAGAATCCCGAATTGATGGCGATGCCGCGCGATGTCGACATCGAGAAGGTCGCGCGCATGAAGGCCGAGGCGCGCGATCCCGATCTCGCGCTGCTGCGCTGGGCAGCGGCGCGCGGGCTGCTGCTGAGTTCGCTGTTCGGCCTGTCGTCGCTGAGCGATGCGGAGCGTGATCGTCTGTTCGAGCGGCTGCTCGACGACAGCAAGTGGACTGCGATCGAGCAGGGCGCGGCAAAGCCATCGAGGACGACGGCCGTGCGCGCGGCATCGCCGAAGCCGTCGGGCGCGCGCGCCGCAAAACCCGACTCCGCACGCAAGCGCGGCTGAGTCTCCAGAAATCCCCCGACGCCTCGATCGTCGCATTTTTGGTCCCGGTTCCTGGAATTGCAACTTTACAAACCAACTGGTCGGTTTTATAGTTCGTCGCACTGAGGCTAGGCCTGGCGGCGCCCGGACGGCGAGCCAGGTCGGCAGTGACGGCCGCAGCCGCACTTCAGCCCCGGACGTGGCTGCGGCCGTGCTGCTTTCCGACGGTTCGGATGAGGAGATTGGAATGGACAGCTCGATCGCCGCGCGCGGTCTGGGAGCGATGACGCTTTGCGTCCTCGCGGCAGGATGCGCCGCCGTCACGCCGGTGGCCTATTCGGAGGTGGGCTCATCGGCCTACATGACGCCGGACACATCGGATCCTTCGGGCCGCGTGCCGTATCGCTACGCTCCGCCGGTCGACTGGCGGACCTACAACAAGGTCATGATCGATCCGGTCGTGATCTATCGCGGCGCGGATCATCAGTTCGGCGAGATGTCCGAGAAGGACAAGGAGACGCTCGCGGCCACCATGCAGACCCGCTTTACCGACAAGCTGCGCGGCCGCTTCGCGGTGGTGAATACGCGCGGGCCGAACACCTTTCGGCTGCGGCTGACCTTGACCGGCGCGGTCGCCAACACGCCGGTGCTCGGCACGCTGTCGCGCTTCGACCTCGCCGGCGCGGTCTACAACGGCGTGCAGGCGGCGCGCGATCGCGAGGGCACCATGACCGGCTCGGTGATCTTTGCCGTCGAGATGTTCGACAGCGCGACCTCACGCCTGCTCGGCGCCTATGTCAGCAGGCAATATCCCGGCGCTTACGACATCAAGGCCAGTGTCGGCGATCTCGCGGCCGCCACCGCGGGCATCGACAAGGGTGCCGATGCCTTCATCGCGCAATTGAAGTGAGGCGCGCCGCGCGCGTCCCGAAACCATCCCGACAATGAAAGGTCTCGGACAATGAACTTTCTGGTTCGCATGTTTCTGCGCAGCCTGGTCGCCGCGCTGCTGATGAGCTCGACCGGCCGCGCCGAGACGATCCCAGCCGATCCGAGCGGCACCTGGCTGACCGAGAACGGACAGGCCCGCATCCGCCTCGAGCGCTGTGGCACCGCGCGTGACCGCATCTGCGGATTCATCGTGTGGATGAAGGAGCCGGTCGATCCGCGCGGCCAGCCGCTTCGCGACAGCCTCAATCCCGATCCCGACAAGCGAGCCCGTGCGCTGCTCGGCCATCAGTTGATCCTGGGATTGAAGCTGACGCCGGAGGGGAGGTTCGACGGCGACATCTACAATGCGGAGGATGGCAAGTCCTATGCGGTCTCGCTGTGGCGCGATAGGTCCGACCAGCTCAAGCTCAAGGGGTGTTTGATCAGGTTTCTATGCCAGACCCAGACCTGGACGCAGACGCTCGACGTGCAGTCCGGACAGCTTGTCGGTCTGACCGGTGATGCCGGCGGCCCGCGCGCCGACAAGGAATGGGCGTCGCTGCCTGCTCAGGCGAAGGCGAAGTCGGCGGCGAAGTGAAAGGCGTAGGGTGGGTTAGCGAAGCGTAACCCACCGACTTCGTGCCGTAGAAAGAGATGGTGGGTTACACCTTCCACCTTCGCTCGGTTGAGCTTGGGCGGACGTAGCCGGCTAACCCACCCTACGAAGCCGCGCCTATTTCTTCACCAGCGGACAGTCGCTGGCCTCGAGCGGCTTGGCAGCGTCCTCCGGCGAGATGGTGGCGATCAGCTTGTAATAGTCCCAGGGATACTTCGACTCTTCCGGCTTCTTCACCTCGAACAAATAGGCCGGGATGATACGACGGCCATCGATCCGCAACGGGCCCTTGCCGAACAGCGGATCGTCGGTCGGGATCTCCTTCATCTTGGCGACCACCTTGGCGCCGTCATGCGGATTGCCGCCCATCGCGTCCAGCGCCTTCAGGTAATGCAGCACGCCGGCATAGACGCCGGCCACCGTCATCGAAGGCATCGAGCCCTTCGGCGAGACCTTCTGGAAGCGCTTCGACCAGGCGCGGGTCTGGTCGTTCATGTCCCAGTAGAACGACTCGGTGAAGGTGAGGCCCTGGGCGATCTTCAGGCCCAGCGCGTGCACGTCGTTGACGAACAGCAACAGCGCCGCGAGCTTCTGCCCGCCGGCGGTGATGCCGAATTCGGACGCCTGCTTGATCGCGTTGGTGGTGTCGCCGCCGGCATTGGCAAGCCCGATGACCTTGGCCTTGGAGGCCTGCGCCTGCAGCAGGAACGAGGAGAAGTCCGCGGTGTTGAGCGGGTGCTTGACGCCGCCGAGCACCTTGCCGCCGTTGGCGGTGACGACCGCCGAGGTGTCGCGCTCCAGCGCATGGCCGAAGGCGTAGTCGGCGGTGAGGAAGAACCAGGTGTCGCCGCCCGCTTTGGTCAGCGCCTTGCCGGTGCCGTTGGCGAGCATATAGGTGTCGAACGTGTAGGAGATCGTGTTGGCGTTGCAGGCCTTGCCGGTGAGGTCGGCGGTCGCAGCCCCCGAATTGAGCACGATCGAGTTCTTCTCCTTGGCGAGGTTGCTGACCGCCAGCGCGACGCCGGAGTTCGGCGTGTCGGTGATGATGTCGACCTTCTCATTGTCGATCCAGTTGCGCGCGATGTTGACGCCGACGTCGGGCTTGTTCTGGTGGTCGCCGCTGACCACCTCGATCTTCCAGCCCTTGGCGCGCAGGCCGGAATCTTCCACCGCCATGTTGGCGGCCGCCACCGAGTTCGGGCCGCCGATGTCGGCATAGAGGCCCGACATGTCGTTCAGCACGCCGATCTTGACGTTCTTGTCTTGAGCGAAGGCAGGAGCTGCAAGGCTGAGTGCAGCGCAAACGAAAAGCACGGCGTGGCGCCGCGCGAGCGTCGTCGTCATGTGACATTCCCTCCACTGTCATTTTTTCCCGGCGGCCCTCTTGCGGGGCCTCATGCCGGTCGTTCGAGTTCCCGCTTACCCTTTCCGGGCGCAAGCGGCAATCCGCATAAAGCCGGATGAAGTGCGTCCAAGCGTCATCCCGCGGTCATCCGTCACTTCAGCGCATCCGAGGTCAGCCGGAATTTCTGGATGCGCTTTCCGGTATCGACCTCGGCCGTATAGACGTTGCCC
This sequence comes from Bradyrhizobium sp. SK17, assembly GCF_002831585.1. Classification (GTDB taxonomy): domain Bacteria; phylum Pseudomonadota; class Alphaproteobacteria; order Rhizobiales; family Xanthobacteraceae; genus Bradyrhizobium. The sequence continues at coordinate 4,834,377 of NZ_CP025113.1, forward strand.
TTGGCGTCGACGGCGAGGGCGTGCACCCAGTGGAATTGCCCGGCATTGCGGCCGTTGCGGCCGAAGCTGCCGACCACGGTGCCGTCGTCGCGCTTGATGATGCGGATCTCGTTGTTCTCGCCGTCGGCGCTCAGCAGAAAGGTCTGGTTCGGATCGGGCCACAGCGCGAGATCCCATACCGCGCCGTTGCCGAGCGTGTTCTTCTCGAAGAAGAACTCCTTCACGAAAATACCGTCCTTCTTGAAAACCTGGATGCGGTTGTTGATGCGGTCGCAGACATAGACCAGTCCGTCGTTGGCGATCTTCACGCAGTGCACGGGATTGGCGAATTGCTGCGACGGGGGCGCCTTCGGATCGTAGGGCGGTTGCTTGGCGTCGTGGGGCTTGTTGCCGTAGGCGCCCCAGTGCCGTTTGTAGGCACCGGTCGTGGCATCGAACACGATCACGCGCCGGTTGCCGTAGCCGTCGGCGACATAGATCTCGTTGGCCGCCGTGTCGATCGCGGTCTCTGCCGGCTTGCCGAGCTGGGTGGTGTCGTTCGACCCTTTGCTGGGCGCGATCGAGCCGATCTGCGACACGAACTTGCCGTCGAGGGTGAATTTCAGGATCGCATTGTCGTTGTCGGCATTGCCGCCGATCCAGACGAAGCCGCGCTCGTCGACCTCGATGCCGTGCTCGCGGCCGACCCATTGATAGCCGTCGCCGGGGCCGCCCCAGGCGCGCAGCAGATTGCCGTCGGCGTCGAATTCGAGCACCGGCGGCGCGGAGATGCAGCACTTCGAGCGCGGCGGATTGAGGCTCGCACCTTTCTCGTCGTCGGTCAGCGAGCGCGGCCGGTGGATCATCCAGATGTGACCCTGCCAGTCCACCGTGATGCCGCCGACCTGGCCGAGGATCCAGTTGTTCGGCAGCGGTTTCGGCCATGTCGCATCGACGGCGAAGGTCGGGATGTCGCCGGCTCGTGCGGGCATCCCGGGCAGGGCCGAGACAGCGAGGCAGGCGGCGAAGGCCAGGCCGGACAGCGTTGCGCGCAGGGGTGGAAGCAGCGGCATCTCGGTTGCTCTCGTTGGAGTGCGGCGGTGTGCGAGACGCCGGATGACGCGAGGCGTCGTCCGGCGTGGCCGTTACTTCAGCGCATCGGAGGTCAGCTTGAACTTCTGGATCCGCTTGCCTTCGACCTCACCGGTATAGACATTGCCCTTCTGGTCGACCGCCATCACGTGCAGCAGCGCGAACTGGCCGGCATTGCGGCCGCTGTGGCCGAAGGTGCCGACGACCTTGCCGTCGTCGCGGTTGATCACCCGGATCTCGTTGTTGGCGCCGTCGGCGTTCAGCAGGTAGGTCTGCTTCGGATCGGGCCACAGCGCGAGGTCGAACACCGCGCCGTCGCCGAGCGTCTTCTTCTCGTAGAAGAACTCCTTCACGAAGCTGCCGTCCTTCTTGAACACCTGGATGCGGTCCTGGCTGCGGTCGCAGACATAGACCAGCCCGTCGTCGGCGATCTTGATGCAGTGCACGGGATTGCCGAACTGATGCTGCGGCGCCGCGGCCGGATCGTAGGGCGGCTGCTTGTCGTCGTCCGGCCGTTTGCCGTAACCGCCCCAATGCCGCTTGTAGGCCAGCGTGGTGGCGTCGAACACGATGACGCGGCGGTTGCCGTAGCCATCGGCGACGTAGATCTCGTTCGCGTCCTTGTCGATCGCGATCGCGGCGGGCTTGCCGAGCTGGGTGGTGTCGTTGCTGTTGGTGCGGGGAGCGATCTTGCCGATCTGCCCGAGATACTTGCCGTCGAGCGTGAACTTCAGGATCGCGCTGTCATCGTCGGCATTGCCGCCGATCCAGACGAAGCCGCGTTCGTCGACCGCGATGCCGTGCTCGCGGCCGACCCATTGATAGCCGTCGCCGGGACCGCCCCAGGATCGCAGCAGCTTGCCGTCGACGTCGAATTCCAGCACCGGCGGCGCCGCCACGCAGCATTTCGCGCGCGGCGGGGTCAGGCTCGCCGCCTTCTCGCCCTCGGTCAGCGAGCGCGGGCGGTGGATTACCCAGATATGCCCCTGCCAGTCGACGGTGATGCCGCCGATCTGGCCGATGATCCAGCTGTTGGGCAGCTGTTTCGGCCAGGACGGATCGACCGCGAAGGTCGGAACGTCGCCGGCCGTGGCGGGCGCCGGCGAAACGAGGACAGCCGATGATGCGACGCAGGCGGAGAGCAACAATCCGGTGAGAATAGAGCGCGCACGATTGAACGTCGGCGTCATGATGCCTCCCGAGCTTCTTCTTGGCGGTCGTCCCGCTGGGAGCGCAGTCAATCGTGGGGCGGGGAGCGAGTCAATCGCAGGGAAGTGCAAACCGAGCGTCGTAAAAGGTGTCTTCGCCCGGCCAGACCGGGCGATCCAGTACGCCGCGGCCGATCGGCTCAAGCACGGACGTCTCTGGAATACTGGATCACCCGCATGCGCGTGTGATGACAGTCGAGGGCGCGGCTCGCCGTGCCCCTTACGCCGGCGGCTGGAAACTCCGCAGCGTCTTCGCCTTGTAATCGTACAGCCTGCCGGTCTCGGTCCAGGCGGGCGCGCACATCGGCACGATGAATTCGGCCGCCATCTCGGGCGTATCCAGTGTCATCGGGTCTTCGCCGGGAAACACCTGCGCGCGCATTCTTGTGCGGATCGGGCCGGGGCTGAACAGATTGACGCGCAACGCCGTGTTGGCGGTCTCGTTGGCCCAGGAGCGCACCAGTGCCTCCAGCGCGGCCTTCGAGGCCGCATAGGGGCCGAGATAGGCGTTGGCCTTGTGTGCCGCGCCCGACGTCACGAACACGGCGCGGCCGGCGTCGGACTGCCGCAGCAGCGGGTCCATGCAGCGGATCAATTGGAAATTGGCGGTGACGTTGATCGCGAACACGTCGTTCCACGGCTTCAGCTCGATGTGGCCGAGCGGCGACGACGGTCCCGCGGTGCCGGCATTGCCGACGAGGATGTCGAGCTTGCCGTGACGTTCATGCAGCGCGAGCCCGAGCCGGGCGATGCCGTCGTAGTCGGTGAGCGAGAGCGGCACCAGCGTGGCGCTGCCGCCGTCCTTGCGGATCGCGTCGTCGAGCTCTTCCAGCCCGCCCTGGGTGCGCGCCACCGCCACGACATGCGCGCCGGCTTTTGCAAGTGCCACTGCGGTCGCATAGCCGATGCCGCGCGAGGCGCCGGTCACGAGGGCGATACGGGAGGCGAGGGGTTTTGTCATGGAAGGGACTCTAACAAATCGTCGTCCCTGCGAAAGCAGGGACCCATACGCCGTGACGGCGATATTGGAAGAAAGTGCTCGTGTCTAACACTGTCGCCAGCCACACAGGCCGGTGGTTATGGGTCCCTGCTTTCGCAGGGACGACAGTGACGATGTGGCTAGCTCGCCTCCGCCAGCAGCGAGAGCTGGCGCGGCGAGGGCTCGGCCTCGCTCTGGTCGGTGAGGTGGGTCGGATAGGCGCCGGTGAAGCAGTGGTCGGCAAACCTCGGATTTGCCGGGTCGCGGCCCTCATAGCCCATCGCGCGGTACATGCCGTCGATCGACAGGAAGGCGAGCGAGTCGGCGCCGATGATGTCGCGCATCTCCTCGAGCGAATGGGTGGCGGCGAGCAGGCCGCCGCGGTCGGGCAGGTCGATGCCGTAATAATCGGGGTAGAGGATCGGCGGCGAGGCGAGGCGGAAATGCACCTCGCGGGCGCCGGCGTCGCGCATCATCCGCACGATCTTCTTCGAGGTGGTGCCGCGCACCAGAGAGTCGTCGATCAGGATGATCCGCTTGCCCTCGATCGCGGCGCGATTGGCCGAGTGCTTCATGCGCACGCCGAGCTCACGCACGGTCTGGGTCGGCTGAATGAAGGTACGGCCGACATAGTGGTTGCGGATGATGCCAAGCTCGAACGGCACGCCGGAATACTGGCTGTAGCCGACCGCGGCGGGCACGCCGGAATCCGGCACCGGTACCACGACGTCGACCTCGGGATGGCTCTCGCGGGCGAGCTGGGCGCCGAACGCCTTGCGCACGTCGTAGACCGAGCGGCCGCCGACGATGGAGTCGGGCCGGGCGAAATAGATGTATTCGAAGATGCAAGGCCGGGCCGGCTTCGGCGGGAACGGCTTGTGGCTGTGCGCGCCGTGCTCATCGAACACGATGATCTCGCCGGGCTCGATGTCGCGGACATATTTGGCGCCGATCATGTCGAGCGCGCAGGTCTCGGAGGCCAGGATCGGATGGCCATCCAGATCGCCGAGCACCAGGGGACGGATGCCGAGCGGGTCGCGCGCGCCGACCAGCTTCTTGTTGGTCAGCGCCACCAGCGCATAGGCGCCCTCGATGGCGCGCAGCGCCTCGATGAAACGGTCGACGAAGCGGGTGCGCTTCGACTGCGCGACCAGATGCAGGATCACTTCGGTATCGGTGGTCGACTGCATCAACGCGCCGCCCTTGACCAGCTCGCTGCGCAAGGTCAGGCCGTTGGTGAGGTTGCCGTTGTGTCCGACCGCGAACCCGCCAGCATTGAGTTCGGCGAACAACGGCTGCACGTTGCGCAGGCCCGTGCCGCCGGTCGTGGGATAGCGGACGTGGCCGACCGCGGCATTGCCGGGCAGGCGCTCGATCACCTCGCGACGCGAGAACGTATCGCCGACCAGGCCAAGGCGGCGTTCACTGTGGAAGCGGCTGCCGTCGAAGGAGACGATGCCGGCGGCTTCCTGGCCGCGGTGTTGCAAAGCGTGCAGGCCGAGCGCGGTGATCGCGGCGGCCTCGGGATGGCCGAAGATGCCGAACACGCCGCATTCCTCGCGGAGCGTGTCGCCGTCAAGATCGGGATGGTAGCGGGGATCGTCTTCCCGGAGATGGTGCTGCGTTTCGATCGGGCCGAGGTCGAGAGCCATCTGGTCGGCATGATCGGAAGGGCTTTGCATCTCGTTCATCGCCTCTCGTAAGGGCCCAAATAGATTATCGGCCCGCGGGTTTCTCGATCAGCTTCTTCAAGCTGTCACGCGCAGGTTTGCTATAGCCGTCACCCGACGCCGGCGTCGCCTGATCGTTGGTATCGGCCGCAGAATCGTCGTCTGGCTTATTCTTCTTGAACTTCTTTAAGATGGTGTTCTCGGGGTCGTCAGGCAAGAGCGACATTAGCCAATCCCCGGTTCCTTGCAGCACCACCCGGGACTTCGCCCCGGTCACCCAGTCGGGCCGCTGCTTGTCCGGAACCAGCCAGGTGAAGAACATGAACGCCACGACCACGATCAGCAGGCCGCGGGCGAGCCCGAACAGGAAGCCCAGGGTGCGATCCAGAGCGCCGATCCGGGAATCCAGGATCATGTCCGAGATCCGCACCGTGACGATCGAGACCACGATCAGCGTGCCGATGAAGGTGCCGGCCACCACGACGACCGCGGCGACCGTGTCGTTATTGAAGTAAGTTTTGGCGGTCGGCAGCAGCTTCGAGAAAGCATACAGCGTGACCAGGGCGGCGGCGCCCCAGGCCGCGATCGACAGGATCTCGCGCATGAAGCCGCGCACCATGGCGAGCAGGCCCGAGATCAGCATCACGCCGAGCAGGACGAGATCAAGTATCGTTATGGGCATCGGCTGGTCAGGTCCGCTGGTACGTTTCGGTACGCTGTTAAGGGCTTACGCTGTTAAGGCTCTCGCGAATCGGCGTCTCGGTGCCGTCCTAACTGAGGCGCATCGGGGGCATCCGGCAAGGCCGGGGCGCCACCTGTCCCGCGCGGCGGATGTATAGCGGTGAGGGGCTGGGACGTCACGCCCGCTTTAGCTGTTGCCGCGACGGAATCGGGCCGGTGTGGCATTTTTCTCAGCCACATCAGGGCCTCCGGGGGCACTCTCGTCATCCCTGGGGCCGGCCCGGCCGCCGCGAGGCGTCCCGCGCGCGGCGATTTCGGCCACCAGTGTCGTCAGATTGCCGACGGTGTTGAGCGTAAGCCCGGCGTCGCCGCCGCCATCGCCGCGGGCCGATTCGGGCAGGATGGCGCGGCCGAAGCCGAGCTTCAGCGCCTCCTTGAGCCGGGCCGGGGTCTGCGCCACCGGCCGGATCGCGCCCGACAGCGAAATCTCGCCGAAATACACCGCATCGGTCGGCAGGGGCGCGTTGACCAGCGAGGACACCAGCGCCGCGGCAGCCGCGAGATCGGCGGCCGGCTCCTGGATGCGCAGGCCGCCGGCGACGTTGAGATAGACGTCATGTCCGGACAATTTGACGCCGCAATGCGCCTCCAGCACCGCCAGCACCATCGACAGCCGGCTCGGGTCCCAGCCGACCACGGCGCGCCGCGGCGTGCCGAGCGAGGTCGGCGCCACCAGCGCCTGCAACTCGACCAGCACCGGGCGGGTGCCCTCGATGCCGGCGAACACTGCCGTGCCGGGACTGCCGAGCTCGCGTTCGCTGAGGAACAGTTCCGACGGGTTGGTGACCTCGCGCAGGCCGAGTCCGGTCATCTCGAACACACCGATCTCGTCGGTCGCGCCGAAGCGGTTCTTCGCTGAACGGAGGATGCGGAACTGCTGCGAGCCTTCGCCCTCGAACGACAGCACCGCATCGACCATGTGCTCGACGACGCGGGGGCCGGCGATCTGGCCGTCCTTGGTGACATGGCCGACCAGGATGATCGTTGCCCCGGTCTTCTTGGCAAACCTGATCAGCGCCTGCGCCGAGGCGCGCACCTGGGTCACGGTGCCCGGCGCGGACTCCACGGTGTCGGTCCACATGGTCTGGATCGAGTCGATCACGATCAGCCGCGGCACCGCGCCTTCCGACAGCGTCGAGACGATGTCCTCGACCGAGGTCTCCGACGCCAACTGCACCGGCGCGTCGGCCAGCCCGAGCCGTTCGGCACGCAGCCGCACCTGCGCCACCGCCTCTTCGCCCGAGATGTAGACCGCGCGGTGGCCGGCGCGCGCCATCATCGAGGTCGCCTGGGTCAAGAGCGTCGATTTGCCGATGCCGGGGTCGCCGCCGACCAGCAGCACCGAGCCGCGGACGAAGCCGCCGCCAGTGACACGGTCGAGCTCGGCCATGCCGGAGGACAGGCGGGGGGCATCCTGGGTCTTGCCCGACAGCGATTCCAGCGCAAACGTCCGTCCCTTGCGCTTGCTGCGGATCGAGACCGGCACCGAGCCCGTGGTGTCCTCCTCGGCCAGCGTGTTCCACTCGCCGCAGGAGTCGCATTTGCCCTGCCAGCGATTATACGCCGCGCCGCAATTCTGGCAGACGAAGGAGAGAGTGGATTTGGCCATCGGGGAGAGCTCGATTCCGTTCTCTCTCCATAGCATGGATCAAGAGCCGGCAACGTCCGATGTCGGCCGCTGCTTCACAACGCGTACCGCGATCGGCGGGGCGGGCCACAGTTGCAGCCTGTAGCGATCGTCTCCTTCCAGGCCGTCCTCCGACAGCGTATCGAGCCCGCCATACGAGACCCGCACCCGGTAGGTCCCCGGAGCGACGTCGATGCGCGCGGCGTCGGGAAAATAATCGGTACAGCCTGCGATCGCGATGCGTCCCGACGGGACGTCCAGGCTGGCCTCGACAATGTGATCCCAGCCGGCAGAGTCATCGTTCGGCTCGCGTTCGAGAATCTGCACCGAGACCGGAACATGCATGTTGCGCACGGTGCCGATTCTGACGACACCCGACCCTGCTGCAAGCATCCGGTCGGTGGTTTCCGGTGTCCACTCGGCGGAAAGCTCATCCGCCGTGGATTCATCCTGGATATAGAATTGCGAGTAGTCTGCGAACAGCGAAAGTTCGAGAGATGTCATGTTGAGCTTCGCCCTCGGTGGAACTGCCGATCAGTAGCGCTGAAAGGCGACAATTGTTCGCGCATCGCGGCGCCGTTGGTTGAGCTGAACGTGGCGTTCGTGGGATCGGTCCTCTAATGCGCGGCAGCCGACCACAATAGCGACACGCCGGCCGCCAGCATGATGCCGTCCATGATCAGGCGGAACGCCTCCGGCTTCATGTGCAGCACGAAGCGTTTGGCGATGAAGGCGCCGGCCATCAACGAGGCGCCGGCAACCAGGCCCTTCAGCAGGATGTCCGGCGTCAGCGCGCCGAACCGCTCGAACGTCACCGACTTGCTGAGATAGAGCCCGAGCGAACTCGCCGCCTCGGTGGCGAGGAAGGCGCCCTTGTTGAGGCCGTAGAACAGAAACAGCGGCACGCTGAGCGGACCGGTCGACACCACGATGCCGGTGAGATAGCCGATGACGGCGCCACCGATTGCGAGATGCCAGAGATTGGCCTTCAGCTCGTGCCGCGCCAGCCAGTGCCGCACCGGCACCATCGCGATCAGGAACAGGCCGATCGCGATATCGACCGCGTGCGAGGGCAGCGCCAGCAGGGTGCGCGCGCCGAGCGCCGCGGCCGGGATGCCCGTGATCGAGTAGGCGAGGCAGGCGCGCCAGTCGACCTCGCGCCACCACGCCAGGATGCGCGACAGGTTGGCCATCACGGCCGCGACCGCCATGATCGGCACCGCCTGCTTCGGCCCGTACTGATAGACCAGCACAGGCATCAGCATGATCGACGAGCCGGTGCCGACGATGCCGGAAATGGTGCCGGCGACCAGGCCGACGGTAAGGACGAAGAGAAAGCCCACGTGCGCTCCACGACGTAATCCCGAACCACGCCAGAGACGATTCTCGGGAGCGGAAGCCGCACTGTGAGCTCAGGGTTCGAGGCGGTGCAAGGGCCGCCGTCGCGCCGTTCGATATGCAATCGGAAGCGGCTCAATATCTCGCGACGACCGTGCCGCCGAACCGGTAGTTGACGCGCACCGTCACCATGTCGACATCGGCGTGAATACGTTCGTCATGGTTGAGCGCGGCGATGAAGGCCGGATCGTAGGTCATGCGAACGGTATCGGTTCCCATGAACAGATGATCGTATTCGACCGCAAGCGACCAGTTGCGCGCGATGGCATATTCGGCGCCGGCACCGACCGCGCCGCCCCAGCGCGTATCGCTGCCGCGATCGGCGATGAATCCGATCGGGACGCCCGGTCCGAAGGTGGGCGTGATGAAGCTCTCGTAGCGATCGTGCATCACCGCCGCTCCGCCCTTGGCGTAGAGCAGGAAGGCGCCCCAGGAATAGCCGACCTGTCCGGTGAACAGGCCGATCGCATCGATCTTCGAACGGTTGGCGAAGCCCGTAAACAGCGGCGCTGTGGACGGGTTCGAGCCGGAGAGATCGGCCCAATTGCCCTGCGCTTCGACGCCGAACACCCAGGCTGCCTGTTGCCAGCGATAACCGATCTGGCCACCCGCGGTCGCGCCGCTGGCGGTGTGGCAGCCCTCAGGGCCGGTGAAATTCACGACACCGAGCGCTGGATTGGTGATGGTGAAGGGCACGATGTCCCAGCAGGCCCGGCTCCAGCCGCCACCGCCATTGGCCCCGACATAGAAGCCGCTCCAGTCAGTGGTGGTAACGATTGGCGGCGCCTTGGTGTAGGGGCGGGCGGCGAGGTCGGCGGCCGACGCGCTTGCAGTGCCGAGCGCGAGCATGGATGCGGCGACGAAATAGGTCTTCATGGGCAGCCCCAATGCATCAATCAAATGGGTGCCAGATTAGTCGATTTGCCCGACCGCAGGCTGTGCCCGGTCCGCCACATCCAGCCGCATTCGCCGGCATCGTCCACCCACATCTGTCATCGCCCGGCTCGGGCCGGGCGATCCGGTACGCCGCGGCCTCTCGGTTCAATAACAACTGCCTCTGGAGTACTGGATCACCCGCTTTCGCGGGTGATGACACTGAACGTGTTGAAGCAGAACCCGCATCATTGCGACGATCACCTCAACACCACCCACGCCGGAGCATGATCACTCGCGCCTTCCTCGCCGCGGATGTCGCGGTCGACGCCGGCTTTCGCAAGCCGCGGCGCCACTTGCGGGCTGAGCAGCAGATGATCGAGCCGCAGGCCGGCATCGCGCGGCCAGCGCTGGCGCTTGTAGTCCCAGAACGTGAACATCTGATCATCCGGATGCAGCGTGCGGATCGCATCGCACCAGCCCTGGTCGACCAGCGCCTTGAAAGCGGCGCGGCTCTTCGGCTGGATCAGCGCGTCCTTGTCCCAGGAACGCGTCGGATAGATGTCGAACGGCGTCGGCGCGACATTGTAGTCGCCGGCGAGCACCACCGGCACGTCCTGTTTGAGCAGCTTGGCGGCGTGCGCGCGCAGCCGCTTGAACCAGGCAAGCTTGTAATCGAACTTCGGACCGGGTTGCGGATTGCCGTTCGGCAGATACAGGCTGGTGACGACGATGCCGCGCACCGCGGCCTCGATGTAGCGTGCCTCGTGATCGGCGGCGTCGCCGGGCAGGGCGGTGCGGATCAACACGGGCTCGGTCTTGCGGGCCAGGATCGCGACGCCGTTCCAGGTCTTCTGGCCCTGCCACACCGCGCCGTAACCGGCCTGTTCGATCGCTGCTTGGGGAAACCCGGCGTCGCTGGCCTTGAGCTCCTGCAAGCTCACGACGTCGGGCTCGGCCGATTTCAGCCAGCGCAACAGGTTCGGCAGCCGGCGGTTGACGTTGTTGATGTTGAAGGTCGCGATCTTCATGGGTGTTCGATCGCGACGCTGCGCTTCGTCAGGCGGACGGCAGTGGCGGCGGCGCCGCGGGCGTTGCTGTCGGCAAGGTCGGCGGCGCGGCTTGCGCCGCGGCAGGCTCACTCTTCTCGGCGGCGGCGTCGCCCGCGGCGACCGCGTCGCCGCCCTTGTAGATGCGCACGAAGCGGCGGCCGAGGCTGGTCAGCACCTCGTAGCCGATGGTGCCGAAATGATGCGCCACCTCGTCGACGGTGATGCCTTCGCCGATCAGCGTCACCATGTGGCCGCGCCGCGCGGCGTTCTTGTCGAGATCGGTGATATCGACTGCGATCAAGTCCATCGAGACGCGGCCGGCGATCGGGCAGCGCTTGCCGGCGACCACGACCTCGGCGCCGCGGGTGCCGTCATTGGCGCTGGCGGCGCGGAAATAGCCGTCGGCGTAGCCCGCCGCGACGATCGCAAGCCGGGTCGGCCGCCGCGCGGTCCAGGTGCCGCCATAGCCGACGGTCTCGCCGCGTTCGATATTGCGGATCTGCACGATGCGCGCCTTGAGGTCGACCACAGGCAGCATCGGGTTGTCGGCCTCCGGCGTCGGATTGACGCCGTAGAGCGCACAGCCCGGACGCACCATCTCGAACTGGAATTGGGCGCCGAGGAACACGCCGGAGGAGTTCGCCAGCGAGGCCGGCACGCCGGTGAACAGGCTTGCGATCTCGCGGAAGCTCGCAAGCTGTTTTGCATTCACGGGGCTGTTGAGCGACTCCGCGGAAACCAGATGGCTCATGACCAGCGTGATGCCGTGGTCGCCGGCATTGATGCGGGGGATGATGCCCTGCGCCTCGCTGATCGTGAGCCCGAGCCGGTTCATGCCGGTGTCGATATGAACAGCCGCGCCACCGGACCAGCCGGAGCGGCGGCAGAACACGTCCCACTCGGCAAGCTCATTGAGATCGCCGATGACCGGCTTGCAGTCGATCTTGGCGTAGGCGTCGCCGGTCTGCTGGAAGAAGCCGCCGAGCGCGTAGACCGTCGCCTGCGGCGCCGCCGCGCGGACCACGGCGGCCTCCTCGACGGTGGCGACGAAGAAGGTCTTGCAGCCGGCCTTGGCCAGCGCGCGCGACACCTGCTCGGCGCCGCAGCCATAGGCGTTGGCCTTGACCACGGCGGCGCATTCGGCCGGCACCGCGGTCTTTTCGAGCTTGCGCCAATTGGCGATGATGGCGTCGAGGTCGACGGTCAGGATGCCGGTGGCGGTCGGATGGGCCGCCAGCAGATTGGCTTCGGGCGTCAGCTGCGATTTCGCGTCGGTCATGATGTTCATGGCGAAGTTGTACGCGCGCGGCTTGCGGCGTTCAACCGCGTCCCGGAATCAATGGGAGTGATCCGGAATTTGACCGTCGGGTGCGAGATCGCCGAACCGGGTGACGCTGGCCTCGAAGTGCAGTTCGACGGTGCCGGTCGGACCGTGGCGCTGCTTGCCGATGATGACTTCGGCCTTACCATGGGCCAGTTCCAGCTCCATCTGCCATTTCTCGTGCTCGGGGGTGCCGGGGCGCGGCTCCTTGTTGGCGAGGTAGTATTCCTCGCGATACACGAACATCACGACGTCGGCGTCCTGCTCGATCGAACCGGATTCACGAAGGTCGGAAAGCTGGGGGCGCTTGTCGTCGCGGTTTTCGACCTGACGCGAGAGCTGCGACAGCGCGATGACCGGGACGTTCAGCTCTTTCGCCAGCGCCTTCAGATTTGTGGTGATCTCGGTGATTTCCTGAACGCGGTTGTCATTGCCCTTCTTGCCCGAGCCCTGCAAGAGCTGGATGTAGTCGATTACGATCAGGTCGAGGCCCCTCTGCCGCTTGAGGCGGCGGGCGCGGGCGGTGAGCTGCGAGATCGAGAGGCCGCCGGTTTCGTCGACATAGAACGGCAGCGACTGCAACTCGATCGAACAGTCGCGGATCTTCTCGAAATCGAGTTCGGAAATGCCGCCGCGGCGGATATGGCTCGATGGGATGCCGGTGCGTTCGGCGAGAATACGGGTGGCGAGCTGCTCGCCGCTCATTTCGCAGGAGAAGAAGCCGACACAGCCGCCGTTGACTGCCTTGGTGGTGCCGTCCGCCTGCACCTCGGGCACATAGGCCTTGGCGATGTTGTAGGCGATGTTGGTGGCGAGCGACGTTTTGCCCATGCCCGGGCGGCCGGCGAGTACGATGAGGTCGGAGGGTTGCAAGCCACCCATGCGGGCGTCGAGATCGCGCAGGCCGGTCGAGATGCCCGACAGCTTGCCGTCGCGCTGGAATGCCTTCGCCGCCATATCAACGGCGACCGTGAGCGCATCCGCGAAGCGCTGGAAGCCGCCATCGTAGCGGCCGGTTTCGGCAAGGCTGTAGAGTTGCCGCTCGGCATCCTCGATCTGCGCGCGCGGGGCAAAATCGACCGGTGCGTCGTAGGCGACGTTGACGATTTCCTCGCCGATCTGGATCAGGTTGCGGCGCAGGCTGAGATCATAGACGGTACGTCCGTAGTCCTGCGCGTTGATGATGGTGGTCGCTTCGGCGGCGAGCCGAGCGAGGTACTGGCTGACCGTCATGCCGCCCAGGTCGAGTTCGGCTGGCAGGAACGTCTTCAAGGTCACGGGATTCGCGACCTTGCCCATCCGGATCAGACTGCCGGCCGTTTCATAGATCTGCTGGTGGATGGCTTCGAAGAAGTGCTTCGGCTCCAGGAAATCGGAGACCCGGTAGAAGGCGTCGTTATTGACCAGGATCGCGCCCAGCAGTCCCTGTTCCGCTTCGATGTTGTGCGGCGCACTCCGATAGGCCGGGTTTGCGGCATCGGGCGCGAGCTTGTGGACGTTCGAATCGATCAAGGCCATGGACGAGTTTATTCTTCTGATTTCGTCGTTATTGGGATTTCCGGATATGGGGCGGCGATCAAGCGCCAGCCGGCCACAAAGCGAAAGCTCGGATGTGCCTTATGCACGATTCACACAACGCAATGTGTGAATCCGGTACAGCCGGGTGCATTCCGCTTGACGCGGTTTGGTCGGGATTCGCGGGGAGGGCCGCCGATCGGCGGCGCATGTGGCGGGGGTTCCTGGCGGCCTGAACCTTTTTCCGGGCCGCCGCACCAACTGAGACGTTGTTTGGCCGTTAGGGCCAGTTCCTCAGACCAAAATGAGGAAGGCCAATGCAATCAAGGCAGCCGCCACGCCGGTCGCGATCAGGGCGTAGTCGGTCACGAGGTCGCGCTGCGGGTCCAACATCGTCTGGTGCGTTTCTCGGGTCATTCCGGACCACTACGACAAACCGGAACGGACCTCTGTGAAGCAGGTCACACGTGCCGCATTTTCTTTGCGGCAAGTAGGCGGGAACGACCCGGCGAATTCCGGGTTGTCTTCGCTCACGAAAGAAAAGATACGGCGGCGATGGCTCAAGAGTTTCAGACGGCGCGATTTGCAGTTGGCCGCCCGAGTGGCCGAGACCGGCGTTGGCTCGTGGCGCTGGTCGGCGCCATGGAGCAGGCGGCGCGCCCGGAGGTCCGGAGCGTTTCCTGCGATCGCGGTCTGATCTCGGCCGCCAAGGCCCATCTGGCGCGCCCAACCCCGACCTTCGCGCATCACGGCTCGGCCTACAGCCTGCGCAACTGACCGTTTCCGCAGTTTCGGATTATTCGCCGGCGAGTTGCAGCCGGGGCTTGGCGGCGTCGGCTTCCTTCACCCGCAGGCGGGCCTCCTCGCGACCGATATAGTCACGTGTCATCGGCACCACGCCCTGGCGCTTGGTGAGCTGGAGCTGGAAGTTCATCATGTTCTGCACCCGGAACGACATCTCCGAAGCCGCCAGATAGAATTCCCACATCCGGGCAAAGCGTTCGTCGTACAGCCGCACGGCCTCTTCGCGCCGCGCCATGAAGCGCTCGCGCCAAGCCTTCAGCGTCTCGGCATAATGCAGACGTAGAATCTCCATGTCGCAGATCAAGAGGCCGGCCTTCTCGATCGCCGGCATCACCTCGGACAGCGCCGGAATGTAGCCGCCGGGGAAGATGTATTTCCGGATCCAGGGGCTGGTGACATCGGGACCGGTCGAGCGGCCGATCGAATGCAGCATCATGACACCGTCGTCGCTGAGGAGCTCGGCGCAGCGCTTGAAGAAGGTTTCGTAATAGGCGACCCCGACATGCTCGAACATGCCGACCGAAACGATACGGTCGAACGGGCCCGGGATGTCGCGGTAGTCCTGCAACAGGAAGCGCGCCGAATGCGCCAGGCTCCGCTCGGCGGCACGGGCGTTGGAAATCTGCAACTGCTCGGTCGACAGCGTGACCCCGGTAACGTCGGCGCCGCTCATCTCGGCGAGATAGAGGCCGAGGCCGCCCCAGCCGGAGCCGATGTCGAGAATGCGCTGGCCGGGCTTGATCAGAAGCTTCGCGGCGAGGTGGCGCTTCTTGGCGAGCTGGGCATCGTCCAGCGTCGCATCCGGTGTCTCGAAATAGGCGCAGCTGTACTGCTTGTCGGCATCGAGGAAGAGGGAATAGAGCCGGCCATCCAGATCGTAATGGCGCGCGACGTTGCTTTTGGACCGGCCGCGTACGTTGATTTGCTGGGCGCGCCGTCCGAGGAAGCGCAGCCAGGCCTGTAGCCGGGCAAAATTCGGCAACATCGCGGCCTGGCCCATCAAGACGGCCAATACGTCGGCGATGGTGCCTTGCTCGACCACGAACGTGCCGTCCATGAAGGCTTCGCCGAGGTAAAGTTCGGGATCGACCAGGACGCGGACTTCGGCCGCCCTGGTCAGGAAGCGCACCGCGACCGGAACGCCAGTCCCGTCACCGCAGTTGAATTGAGCGCCGCTCGCGGTCGTGAACTTGATCGAACCGCGGCGGATGAAACGCCCCAAGAAGTATCGCAACAATCGGTCCATCGAGACACCAACGGAACGGCACGCTGCACACCGACACCACCGGAGCTGATCACCCCAATGTGTCCCCACACGAAACATAGGTTAGGAATTGGATCGCGCTATTGCGTTGTGCTCAAAGCCGATATTCCAAAATGTGACAATTGCGTGGATGCGTCACGCGTGCGCTTCCATTCGCAGGATAATCGGCTAAAAGGTGACCGCCGCGGCCGATCCATCAGGCGCGGGCGGCGATTTTTCCGGAATCTGGAGACTTAAGGAATGTTGAGCCGAGCCCTCAGTCTGGCGACGGTGACGCTTCTGATTGGCCTGTCGGCTGGATCGGTGCGTGCGCAAAACCTCGAAGCCGGCAAAAGCCCGTCCCAGATTTTCGCGAACACCTGCACGGCGTGCCACAAGAGCCCGCGCGGGCTCCTGAAGACCGTGCCGGCCGGTTCGTTGCCGGGCTTCCTGCGCCAGCACTACACGACGTCCAGCGACATGGCCGGTGTGCTTGCGACCTATCTGATGTCGAACGGCGCCAATGATCCGCGCTATCAGGCCAAGGATCAGCCGAAGGGAGCCAAGGGCAGGGAAGGCCGCCAGGAGGCAACCCAATCGCCCGAACAGCCGTCCGAGCGCCCGGCGCGCCGCCAGCGGCAGGGCGCGGCAACGCCGGAAGGCGCCAAGCCCGATGCGGACGGGTTGAACCCGCCGGCCGAGGGACATCACCGCGGGAAGCGCATGGCGCATCCGAGCGAGACGCCGGAGGGCGCCAAGGCGGAGGACGGCCAGACGCCGCAGGCCGCCAGCGAGGGCAAGCCGTCGCGTCAGAAGCACGGTCGCCGCGGCAAGCCCACCGAGGAGCCGAAGTCGGACGAGACGCCGAAGGGCGAGTCGGCCGGAGGGGCCGACAAGCCAGACACGGCGAAAGTCGATGCGCCCAAGGCCGAGCCCAAGAGCAGCAGCGAGACCGCGCCTGTGCGGTCGGATCCGGTTCCCCAAGTGACGCCCGCGCCTGAGCCGGCCGCGGCCGCATCTCCCACGCCGGCGCCCGCCGCGCCGCCGGTGACTGCGACTGCCCCGCCGCCGCCACCGGCGCCGACCGCAGGTTCCGGTCCGCCGGAGGCTCCGACCTCGAAGTAATCGCCAACGCCGGGCCGCAAGGTCCGGCGTTTTCATTTGACCGATTCCTGGTCGACTAACGCCACCACGATCGCGGCAGCGACGTCGCGCGGTGTTCCGCGTCGTCGACCGCAAGGAGACGCGTGCCGCGACGGCGCGGGCGTCGATCGCGATGCTCGATGACAAGACGGCGGCACGAATCAAAAGCCCGGCCTGATCGGCCGGGCTTCGATTGGTAGGGCGATGGAGCGAAAGCTTACTTCTCTTCGGCAGCCGGAGCCGGCGCCTCTTCGTCGTCGTGCTGGGCTTCCGGATCGAAGAATTCGCCGGCGGCGGCGAGCGCCTCGGCAGCCGCGTCCTGGTCTTCCTGGCGGGTCGAGATGTCCTCGCCGCGCTTGATCCGCTCGGCCTCTTCGGCAGAGCGGGCGACCGTCACGTTGACGCTGGTCTCGACCTCGGGGTGGACCGCGATCGTGACCTTCTGCTGGCCGATCACCTTGATCGGCGAGTCGAGCCAGACCTGCGGACGCGCCACGGTGATGCCGTCGGCGGCGAGCGCCAGCACGATGTCGCGCACCGAGACCGAGCCGAACAGCTGGCCGGATTCGGAGGCCTGGCGGATGATGACGATGTCGCGGCCGTCGATCTTCTCGGCGACCTTGGAGGCTTCGCCCTTGGCCTTGATGTTGTTGGCCTCGAGCTCGGCCTTCATGCCGTCATACTTGGCGCGGTTCGCCTCGGTGGCGCGCAGCGCCTTACCGCGCTTGAGCAGGAAGTTGCGGGCGAACCCGTCCTTGACGCGCACGACTTCGCCCATCTGCCCAAGCTTGGCGACGCGTTCCAGCAGAATGACTTCCATGTTGATTCTCCTTTAGATGTTTAAGTATCGGGTTGAAGTGGTTGGATCGAAAATCTCATGCCGCGGGCAGCGGCGGCGGTCTTGTCTGAAGGTAGCGCTGGCGCAGTCCGAACACGGCGTCCGCGATGCCAAGCGCGAAGATCGCCACCAGCGGCCAGCCGAACATGGCGACGACGGCGTAGATGCCGCCGAGCCAGAAGCCGCGATTGCTGAGCGACAGCGTCAGGGTGTGCAGCACCGCGAAGCCGACGAGCGCATAGGCGATCACCAGCGCCGTGGTGACGAGCTGGGCGAGCAAGGCGAGCATGCCGCCGACGAAGCTGAGCCCGGCCGCAACCAGCAGCGCGACCAGCGTCATGGCGGGAAGCGCCGTGCTGCGCAGCTCCGGCCACGGTCGGTTCAGCCGTCCGGAGGTCTGCGTGATCTTGCCGGCCAGCCACAGGTTGAGCGTCAGCGTGACCATCGCGATGACCGTCGCCGCGAGCGGCGCGAAGATCACCAGCATGTCGACCAGCCGCTCGACCTCGCCGCTGGCTTGCGCTTCGCCGGCGCCGAGCACTCTGAGCAAGCCGCGCCGCAACGTGCTGGTGATCGTGTCGGTATCCGTGCCGAGGGTGAGCAGCGCGCCGCTCGTCGTGATCACAGCGAAAGCCGCGATCCACAGCAGGACGCGGCCGACCGGGAACCATTCGAATGCAGGCTGCTGCTGGCCGACACCATTGCCCGCCGCCGGGCTCTCGATCGGCCGGCCGAGCAGCGCGAGGTGGCCGAGCCACCAGCCAGGCAGGGCAACCATCATGGCGAACGCGATGCTGTAGGGAAGCCCGAAGATCGCGCCGAGCACCGAGGCCGCAGCGACGCCGCCGATCGCGGCGGCCAGCGGGCCCCAGCCGAGCGCCGACACCATCAGCGGCAGCGGCGCGAGATAGAACAGCAATATCGAGATCGCCGCACCCGAAATGATCGAGGCGAACATCAGCGCCGACGCGGCGCCGGCTGCAAGTCCAATGGTGAGTATCGCGATCATCAGCTGTCCCGCCCCCTTCGAGCGGTTAGGGGTCCTGCATCGAGAACCCCAACCATCGGCGACCGGACGACCCGGAAGCCTTATGAGAATGAGCGGCCGGCGGTGTACCGCCGGCCGAAGACGATTAGCGGATAACGTAGGGCAGGAGGCCGAGGAAACGCGCGCGCTTGATGGCGCGGGCGAGTTCACGCTGCTTCTTGGCGGAGACGGCCGTGATGCGGCTCGGCACGATCTTGCCGCGCTCGGAGACGTAACGCATCAGCAGCTTGGAATCCTTGTAGTCGATCTTCGGCGCATTCGCGCCCGTGAACGGGCAGGACTTGCGACGACGGAAAAACGGACGGCGGGCACCAGCATCAGCCATGATTCTTTACTCCTCGGTCGCAGCTTCTTCGTCGCGCGGACGGCGCGGACCACGATCGCCGCGGAAGCCGCCGCCTTCGCGATCGCCACGGAAGCCACCGCCTTCACGGTCGCCACGGAAGCCGCCACCGCGGTCATCGCGCTCGCGGTCACGGTCGGCCTTGCGCATCATCGCCGACGGGCCTTCCTCGTGCTCTTCGACGCGCACGGTGAGGTAGCGGATGACGTCTTCGTTGATCCGCTCCTGGCGCTCGATCTCGGTGACGACAGCCGACGGAGCGTCGATGTTCATCAGCACGAAATGCGCCTTGCGGTTCTTGTTCATGCGGTAGGTGAGGGAGCGCACGCCCCAGCTCTCGGTCTTGGTGACCTTGCCGCCGCCCTGTTCGACGATACCCGTCATCTGGGCCGTCAGTTCATCCACCTGTTGGGTGCTCGCATCCTGACGCGCGAGAAAAACATGCTCATAAAGAGGCATGGTTGTCCTTTCCTGTGTTGGCGCGGGTTCCGGCGACAAGCCCTTCGAGACCTTCGGAAAGGACTCGAGCTGCTCAGAAGGCGGGAGCACGGGACGACGGGCCGACTGGCCCTGCCACATCAAAATCAACGGGTGAATTTGCTGAGACCGTCCGTTCAGCTCCCGGCCGGAGCCCACGAATGCCGCGCTTTATACGGATTTTGGCTGGGAAGGCAAGCCTTGCCCGCCACCGGATTGGCAATAGGGCTTAGTCTCTCGAGGCCAATCAACGCAACTTTTCCCAGTTCAGCCTTGATTTCTTTGTTTGTATATCATACAAATATCTCGGGAGGACGATCAGATGGGTTCGGAGACTGCCAGCGGCATGTCTGCGCCCGATCCGAAGCACGCGGTGCGCGCGACGCGGTCGGCTGGGCGCAAGATGCGTTCGCTGCTGCTCGACGCCGCGAGCCGGCTGTTCAAGGAGCGCGGGCTCTCCGGTACCTCGATCTCCGACATCGCTGCGGCCGCCGACGCCTTCCCAAGCCAGATCACCTACTACTTCCGCACCAAGGAGGCGCTGTTCGTCGAAGCCGCGAGCCGCGACATGCTTTACCTCGCGCGCGCCACCGAGCAGGCCGCCCTTCAGGCCCGCACGCCGCGGGACTACACCCATGCGCTCGCCGCGACCGTGACGGCGACCGACACGGTCGCCTTCTTCGCCGAGGCGCTGACGCTGACGCGACGCCGGCAGGATCTCGCACCGCTGGTCGAGCGCACCATCGAGCGTCTGCATAGCGAAGGGGCGCGCGCCTATGCCGGCCAGGTCGAGCGGCATGGCTGGCGTTCGCTGCGCGCCCCGGAGGAGAGTTCGCGGCGGTTCTGGGCGATCGCGATTGGCGTGATCGTCGAAGGTTTTGCGATGGGCCGCGGCGCTGAGGAGATGTGCCGCGAATTGCTGCGCGCGCTCGGCGAGCAGGCAACATCGACATCGGCTGCTGAGACGACGCGCCTGCGCCTGGTTGGCGACCGCGATACTTCATCCGCTCCGGACGGGGAGACCAGCTCATGACCGCGCTTCGCATGCGTGCCCGCGATTTCCTCACCGAAGACGAACTGGTTTCGGTTCGACAGCGCACGACGTGGAAGGGCGTCGCCTTGATCGTGCACGCCTGGGCGCTGATCCTGGGCGCGATCGCGCTGGTCGCGTGGTGGCCCAACCCGCTGACCTATCTGCTCGCGGTCGCCATCATCGGCTCGCGTCAGCTCGGCCTTGCGATCCTGATGCATGACGGCGCGCATGGCTGTCTCTCGGCGGACGAGAGGACCAATCTCGCGCTGAGCCAGTGGTTCTGCGCCTATCCGATCTTCGCCGAAACCCGTGGCTATCGCCGTTATCATTTGCAGCATCATGCCCGCACGCAGCAGGAGGACGATCCGGATCTCGTGCTGTCGGCGCCGTTTCCGATCACCAGGATGAGCTACCGCCGCAAGTTCTTCCGCGATATCACCGGGCAGACCGGCTACCAGCAGCGCAAGGCGCAACTGCTCAATGCGATCGGGCCGAAGGAGTGGCCGTTGTCACGGCGCGCCGCCAACTTCTGGCAGAAGCTCGGGCCGCAATGCGTCGCCAACACGCTGCTGTTCGCGGGCCTTGCCGCTGCCGGCGTGTGGTGGGCCTATCCGCTGCTGTGGCTGGTGCCGTTGTTGACCTGGATGATGGTGATCACGCGCATCCGCAACATCGCCGAACACGCCGTCGTGCCCGACAGCTCCGATCCGCTGCGCAACACCCGAACCACGCGGGCCAACGTCCTCGAACGGCTGTTCATCGCACCGTACTACGTGAACTATCACCTCGAGCATCATCTGCTGTTCTACGTGCCCTGCTACAACCTGCCGCGCGTGCACCGCATCCTGAGCGGGAGCCGCTATGCCGACCGGATGGAGGTGCAGCCGGGCTACACGGCTGTGCTGCGGCTTGCGACCGCAAAGCCCGATCGGGAAGACCGCCCGGGCCAATTGGTCAACAGCGCGCGCCGGGCGCGGGCCGGCGCCGAGGTCAACGCCGACCAGAATGCCGGTGGATTCTAGGGCCGAACCAGCCCGGCATCCCCAGGGTTCCGCCAGCGTGGCTTGACATCGCGCCTCCCATCAGTGTCTTACGGCCCGGTCCGGGGCCGGTTGCAAGGCTTGATTGCAAGGGATTGCCCGGACCCGCCGTGGCGCGGTTCGCGCGACGCGGATACCGTTTTCCCCTGCGGCAGGCGCGGCGCCTGCGCGGAGATCACGCTCAACAAGGTAGGGATCGCCGATGACGGCAGCTTTTACGTTTCCCGGGCAGGGCTCGCAGGCGGTTGGCATGGGCAAGGCCCTGGCCGACGCCTTTCCGGTCGCCAAGGCGGTGTTCGATGAGGTCGATGCGGCTCTCGGCGAGAAGCTGACCGCGATCATCTGGGATGGTCCGGGCGAGACGCTGCAACTGACCGAGAATGCCCAGCCTGCCCTGATGGCGGTTTCGATCGCCACCTTGCGCGTGCTCGAGAGCGAAGCCGGCTTCTCGGTCGGCCGCAACGCGGCCTTCGTTGCCGGGCACTCGCTCGGCGAGTATTCGGCGTTGGCCGCGGCCGGTAGCCTGACGATCAGCGACACCGCGAAGCTGCTGCGGACCCGCGGGCTGGCGATGCAGAAGGCGGTGCCGGTCGGCGTCGGTGCGATGGCCGCACTGCTTGGGCTCGACTACGAGACCGCCGTGGCGGTTGCCGATGAGGCGGCGCAGGGTCAGGTCTGCCAGGCGGCCAATGACAATGGCGGCGGACAGGTGGTGGTCTCCGGCGACAAGGCCGCGGTCGATCGCGCCGTCGAGATCGCCAAGACCAAGGGCGCCAAGCGCGCGATGCTGCTGCCGGTGTCGGCGCCGTTCCACTGCAAGCTGATGCAGCCGGCGGCCGATGCGATGGCGCAGGCGCTCGCGGGCGTCACCATCAAGGCGCCGGCCGCGCCGCTGGTCTCCAATGTGCTGGCGTCCGCCGTCACCGATCCCGACGAGATTCGCCGCCGCCTGATCGAGCAGGTCACCGGGACCGTGCGCTGGCGCGAGTCGGTCGCCTATATGGCTGGGCAGGGGGTGACGCGGTTCTTCGAGATCGGCGCCGGCAAGGTGCTGAGCGGCCTGGTCAAGCGCATCGCCGATGGCGCGGTCGGCGTGTCCGTCGGCGGCCCGAACGATATCGCTGCGGCCAAGGACGCGCTGGCAACTTCGGCTTAATGCAGCCGGGAGGAGATTTCGATGTTTGATCTGACTGGCAAGACCGCGCTCGTGACGGGTGCAACCGGCGGCATCGGCGGCGCGATCGCGCAGGCGCTGCATGCTCAGGGTGCGACGGTGGCGATCTCGGGGACGCGGCGCGAGGTGCTGGACGGCTTCGCGGCCAAGCTCGGCGAGCGCGTACACGTGCTGCCGTGCAACCTCTCCAGCAAGGATGACGTCGAGGCGCTGGTGCCGGCGGCGGAAGCTGCGATGGGGCAGGTCGACATCCTGATCGCGAATGCCGGCATCACCCGCGACAACCTGTTCGTTCAGCTGCGCGATGAGGATTGGGACGACGTGATCGCGGTCAACCTGACCGCGACGTTCCGGCTCGCGCGCGCCGCGACCAAATTGATGATGCGCAAGCGCTTCGGCCGCATCATCGCGATCACCTCGATCGTCGGCGTCACCGGCAATCCGGGGCAGGGCAATTACACCGCGTCGAAGGCCGGCATCATCGGCCTGATCAAGACGCTGGGTGCCGAATACGCCAAGCGCGGCGTGACCGCCAATTGCATCGCGCCGGGCTTCATCAAGACGCCGATGACCGACGCGCTGAACGACAAGCAGCGCGAAACCATCCTGGCGAAGGTTCCTGCGGCGCGGCTTGGAACGCCCGAGGATATCGCTGCCGCGGCCGTCTATCTGGCCTCGAACGAGGCCGCCTACGTCACCGGACAGACGATTCACGTCAACGGTGGAATGGCTATGATTTGAGCTGTTGCCGGCTCTCGCAATGCGGCGAAAAGCCGTTTTCGGGAGCCGGTTCAGGCGTGTAGTCAAGGCTTTGGAAGTATGATAGCTGAACCCCCATGGATGGGCAAAGAACGCCATTGCAGGATTTTGAATCCCTGTATATTGGCGTGGCGACGCCTGCCGTTCGCCGGGGCTTAGTCGGCTACGACCGGGCCGAATCAAGACTATGCGCGATTGAGTAATCGAGACGACCACGATGGCTCGTATCGTCTTGGGGTCGGGTCCAATGGAACAACGAGGTTGAACGATGAGTGAGATTGGCGAGCGGGTTAAGAAGATTGTGGTCGAGCACCTTGGTGTCGAGCCCGAGAAGGTGGTCGATAGCGCGAGCTTCATCGATGACCTCGGCGCCGACAGCCTCGACACGGTCGAGCTCGTGATGGCCTTCGAAGAAGAATTCGGTTGCGAGATTCCCGACGACGCGGCGGAGACCATTCTCACCGTCGGCGACGCGACCAAGTTTCTTGAGAAGAACGCGAAGAGCTAACGCCGATCGCGAAGTTGACAGGGCCGGACGGACCGCGATCGAGCGGTCCCCCGGCTTCTTACTATTAGCCGCGCATTGCTGGCCGGAGACGTGGAAATGAGACGAGTTGTCGTCACGGGGCTGGGCATGCTTTCACCGCTCGGCTGCGGCGTTGACGCAACTTGGACGCGGATCCTCGCCGGCGAGAGCGGTGGCAAGAAGATCGACACCTTCGAGGTGTCCGACCTGCCGAGCCAGGTCGCTTGCTACATTCCGCGCGGCGACGGCGCCAATGGCACCTTCAATGCCGATCAATGGATGGAGCCGAAGGACCAGCGCAAGGTCGACGACTTCATCCTCTACGCGATGTGCGCGGCCAAGCAGGCGCTCGACGACGCCAACTGGCATCCGACCTCCGATGAGGACCAGTTCGCGACCGGCACCATGATCGGCTCCGGCATCGGCGGGCTCACCGGCATTGCCGAGACCGCGGTGCTCCTGAAGGAGCGTGGCCCGCGCAGGATCTCTCCCTTCTTCATCCCGGGCCGCCTGATCAATCTGGCATCGGGCTACGTCTCGATCGAGCATGGCCTCAAGGGTCCCAATCATGCTGTTGTCACCGCGTGCTCGACCGGCGCGCATGCAATCGGCGACGCAGCGCGGCTGATCGCGCTCGGCGATGCCGAGGTGATGGTGGCAGGCGGCGCCGAATCGCCGATCTCGCGCATCGGCATCGCCGGCTTCTGCGCGGCGCGCGCATTGTCCACCGGCTTCAACGACACCCCGCAAAAGGCGTCGCGTCCTTATGACAAGGATCGCGACGGCTTCGTGATGGGCGAGGGCGCCGGCATCGTCGTGCTCGAGGAATACGAGCATGCGAAGCGCCGCGGCGCCAAGATCTACGCCGAGGTCACCGGCTACGGCCTGTCGGGCGATGCCTTCCACATCACCTCGCCGCCACCGGACGGCAATGGCGGCTTTCGCAGCATGAGCATGGCGCTGAAGCGCGCCGGCCTCGCAGCCGCCGATCTCGATTACATCAATGCCCACGGCACATCGACGCTGGTCGGTGACGAGATCGAGCTCGGCGCGGTCGAGCGTCTGCTCGGCAATGCGGCCTCCAAGGTTTCGATGTCGTCGACCAAGTCCGCGACCGGGCATCTGCTCGGTGCTGCCGGCGCGATCGAGGCGATCTTCGCGATCCTGGCGATTCGCGATAACGTGGTGCCGCCGACCATCAATCTCGACAATCCGTCGGTGGAGACGGCAATCGATCTTGTGCCGCACACGGCGCGCAAGCGTGACGTGAATGTGGCGCTGTCCAATTCCTTCGGTTTCGGCGGCACCAACGCCTCCGTGATCGTGCAGCGCGTGACCAATTAGTAGGTCGGTAGAGCGTTTTCGAGCGAAGTGGGTACCGGTTCGCGTGAAGAAAACGCGTCAGAATAAGAATCCAAAGTCCCGTTCCGACGTGATCGGAACGGGACTTTAGAACTAGTCCACCGTTTTGCCGTATTCCGCGGTGACTCCTATTAGCGGGCGTATGCTATTGGCAGGGCAGGGGTTTGTCCGGCCACGATTGAACCGGCAGGATATTGGTTTGCATCGATGAGTGAGAGGCCGCCCATTTCACCGAGGAGTCCACGTGCCGCGCTGGAGCCCGAGCAGGTTCCGCCGCCGCCCAAGCGCTCGGATCGCGCCCGCAATCCCTTCGTGATCGTCGGCAATGCCATCTTCACGATCCTGATCATCCTGATGATCGGCGCCGGTGCCACGTACTATTACGGCAAGCAGACCCTGGAATCGCCGGGACCGTTGCAGGAAGACAAGATCGTCAACATCCCCGCGCGTGCCGGCAAGCGCGACATCGCCGACGTGCTCTCGCGCGAGGGCGTGATCAACGTCAATCCGTGGATATTCATCGGCAGCGTGTTTGCGCTGAAGGCAAGTTCCGACCTCAAGCCGGGTGAATATTCGTTCCAGAAGAATGCCAGCCTGCGCGACGTCATCGCCACCATCGTCGATGGCAAGGTGGTGCAGCACGCGATCACGATTCCCGAAGGCCTGACCTCGGAGCAGATCGTGTCGCGGCTCACCGACAACGACATCTTCACCGGATCGGTGCGCGAGATCCCGCGCGAGGGAACGCTGCTGCCGGAGACCTACAAGTTCCCGCGCGGCACCACGCGCGACCAGGTGATCCAGCGCTTGCAGCAGGCGCAGAAGCGCGTGCTTGCCGAGATCTGGGAACGCCGCAACACCGACACGCCGCTGAAATCGCCGGACCAGCTGGTGACGCTGGCATCGATCGTCGAGAAGGAAACCGGCCGCGCCGACGAGCGCAGCCGCGTTGCCGCCGTGTTCGTCAACCGCCTGCGCCAGCGGATGAAGCTGCAATCCGATCCGACCATCATCTACGGACTGGTGGGCGGCAAGGGCACGCTCGGACGTCCGATCAAGCGCAGCGAGATCACGCAGCCGTCGCCCTACAACACCTATGTGATCGACGGCCTGCCGCCTGGACCGATCGCCAATCCCGGCCGCGCCTCGCTGGAGGCGACCGCCAACCCGGCGCGCACGCGCGACCTGTTCTTCGTGGCTGACGGAACCGGCGGTCACGCCTTTACCGAAACCTACGACCAGCACGCCAAGAACGTCGCCAAGCTGCGTGCGTCGGAGAAGCAGATCCAGAACGACACCGTCGAGCCCGCCGACGAGACGGCGCCCGCCGCCGCGGCGCCCGGCGCGGCCGACACCAATCCAACGGCGACCACGCCGCCGAAGCCGACCAATCAGAAGAAGCCGCCGCGCAGCGGTCGCCAGGGCGCCGCCCAGCAGCAGACCAATTCGCCGCCCGTCGTGCAGCGCTGACACGCGCGCGATCAGATCGGCCTCTTGTCCGACGCTCCGGAACGCCGCGCAACGGCTTCGCCGGATCGCTTGAGCTCTGCATTTTCCGGGGTGGAACGTAATTCCACTTTCACGGAATCCGTTTTAAGGTCGAACCGGCTCCGGACGAGTCTCGTAGGCTCCGGGTGAGTCCCATATCCTTCTGTTGGAGAGTTGCACGCGATGGCGCTGTCGAGCATGACTGGCTTTGCCCGAAGCCATGGCGGAAGCGGTCCCTACACGTTCGAATGGGAGCTGAAATCGGTCAACGCCAAGGGCTTTGACCTCCGGTTGCGGCTGCCGCCGGGCTGGGACGAACTGGAGGCCCTGGCCAAGAAGCGCGCCGGCGAATTGCTGTCGCGCGGCACGGTCTATGCCAATCTCAGCGTCAAGCGCACCGACGCGGCGCAGGCGATCCGGATCAATGAGGACGTGCTGGCCGCGGTCGTGAAGGTCGCAGGTGAGCTCGCGCAACGGATCGACGCGGTGGCGCCGAGCATCGACGGACTGCTCGGCATCAAGGGCGTCATCGAAGTGGTCGAGCCTGAGAGCGACGAAGACGAGGACAAGGCGGCGCGCGAAGCGGCGGCGAAGGCGTTCGAGCAGGCGCTCGGCAGCCTGGTGGAGATGCGCCGGCGCGAGGGCGACGCGCTGGGCCAGATCCTGATGCAGCGGATGGACGAGATCGAGCGGCTCGCCAAGCGCGCCGAGACCGCGCCTGGTCGTAAGCCGGAGGCGATCAAGGCAAGGCTTGCCGAGCAGATCGCGGCGCTGCTGGAAACATCCGATCGCTTCGATGCCGACCGGCTGAGCCAGGAGGCGATCCTGATCGCCACCAAGGCCGACATCCGCGAGGAGCTCGACCGCATCGCCTCGCACATTGCCCAGGCGCGCGAGATGATCGGCAAGGGCGGGCCGGTCGGGCGGCGGCTCGACTTCCTCGCGCAGGAGTTCAATCGCGAGGTCAACACCTGCTGCTCGAAGTCGAACGACGTCGAGCTGACCAACACCGGACTTGAAATGAAGAACGTGGTGGAGCAGTTCCGCGAACAGGTTCAGAATCTGGAGTGAATGATGACGGCGGAGGGGTTTGACGGCGTTGAGCGGCGTGGACTGATGTTCGTCCTGTCGTCGCCCTCGGGCGCCGGCAAGACGACGCTGTCACGCATGCTGATCGATCGCATGCCGGGCCTGAAAATGTCGGTGTCGGCGACCACGCGCTCGAAGCGGCCGGGCGAGGTCGAGGGCCGCGATTACTTCTTCGTCGACAAGACCAAGTTCGAGGCCATGGCCAAGCAGGGCGAACTGCTGGAATGGGCCACCGTGTTCGACAACCGCTACGGCACGCCGCGCGCGCCGGTCGAGGCCGCGCTGGCGGCCGGTCAGGACGTGCTGTTCGACATCGACTGGCAGGGCACCCAGCAATTGCGCGAGAAGGCGCGGGCCGACGTGGTCAGCGTCTTCATCCTGCCGCCGTCGGCCGCCGATCTTGAGAAGCGGCTGCACACCCGCGCGCAGGATTCCGAGGACGTCATCCGCGGGCGGATGAACCGCGCCACGCACGAATTGAGCCATTGGGCGGAGTACGACTACATCGTCGTCAACCAGAACGTCGACGATGCCTTTGCCGAGGTGCAGTCGATCCTGAAGGCCGAGCGCCTGAAGCGGGAGCGCCGCACCGGCCTCACCGAATTCGTGCGCGGCCTGCAGCGCCAACTCGAGAAGTAGCGCGCCGCAACCGTGATGCGATCGCAACCGATCGCATCACGTCTCATTGTTCCTATTCCAGAACGGACGCTAGTTCGCCGCGCTGCGCGCCAGCCGCTGCAGCATCGCGGCGATCTGCTGGTTGTCTTGCTCGGTTTGATCTGGCTTGCGCGCGATCTCACGGCGGGGCGCCGGTGTCTCGGCACGACGCGGCACCTGGGTCTCCGCACGCCGCGGAGTGGCCTCCGACAGCCGTAGCGGACGGTCCCGGTTGACGACGGCCATCGGCGGCGCCGGCTCGGTGTGGAGCGAATCCCACGGTGCGCGCCACTCGTCACTGATCTCGTAGGGCGGCGTCCGCGTCCGCGTCAGCCGGAACACCAGCGCGCTGACCAGGCCGGCCAGCGCCAGTGCACCGACCATCACGAACAGCAGCATCTGCGTCGAGGATGCAGACTTCTCGGCAGGCGTCTCGGCTGCCACGGGGACCGCAGGTGCGGGCGCGGCGGCCTGCTGCGGCGTTGCATCGGCTTGCGCGACCACGGTCGGCTGGTCTGCTGCGTGCCGGGTCCCGTTGGTTCCGGCCATGCTCGAGGCGTCCAGCCATCTCGCATTCGCGTCTGATGATTGGGCGTTCGCTTCGGGCGGCGCTGCCGGAGCCGCCGGAATTGGCGCTGCGCTGTCGGCTTGACCGGCGCCGGCGACCGCGCTGGGCGCGGTCCCAGCCTGCGGCGAGGGCCATTCAGCACGCGCATCGGCGATGGATTTGCGCATTGCCGGCGGCGGCGCCGGCTGGCCCTGTGGTGGTGTTGCGTCGGCCGTCGCCGTGTCGGGCACGGCTGCTGGCTGCGCGACTGCGGTCTTGGCAACCTTGTTCCTGGCGTCACCGAGGTACCAGCACTTCTTCTGGGTGCTGCGGTCGAGGTGATAGAACCAGTGACTTCCTGCCGGCGCGGTTCCCTTCGGTGCGGACTGACAACTGTCCGCCGTCCTGGCAGTGGCCGTGCCGGTGCTCGCCGTGGTGGCGGCGTTCTGGGCCATGGCGCCGAAGTTGGCGCCGGCCATGATGCTGGCGGCTAGCGCCGCAGCGAATTTCGCTGAACGATTTGACATACACGTCCCCGGTATTTCTTTTTTTACGCAAGCGCTGGCGATACCAATCTCGGCAAAGAGTTGGGTCGCAATGCGCCGCAAATCCGGAGCGGTTAGGGCTTAATTGGGGCTTGCGGCGCTCGGCGATTGCGGCGCGCCGGGGGCAGGAAACTTCCGGGGCGAGGGAAGAGGCGGACTATCGCTTTGATGCGGTCCAGTGGCCCCTGCATCCGTCGGAGCGGACGAACGAGCCGGAACCGCTGCGGCCGGAGAACCGGCCCGAACTGGTCCAGGTCAGACCTCCAGCGGATCCGCCTCCGGTCGTGGCGCCGTTGGGGCTGACCTGTCCGGAACTCATCTCTCCGGAAATACTGCCGCCGGATATCACCAGTCGCTCCGTGCTCGACCCGCAAGGCGAGCCTTCCGCAACGACGACCCACGAACCATCGAAATTGCCGCCACCGCCGCTACTTTCGCTGCCACCTTTCCTGGTGGCGCGGCGTGGCGCTTCCGAATTCTTGCTTCGCTCCGGCTTCGAGGGCGTCACTGCGCGCGGCGCGGTACGGGTCCCGGACAGCGACTTCTCGTCATTGCCGATGCTGCCGCCGCTGCTGCCGGATTGCGCAAATGCGGACGTCGACCCGAGAGCGAACAGGAGCAGGGTCGAAAGCAGGGCGGGGCCTGCCGATGAGCAAAACATGCTTTTCATTTTCAGGTCTATCCAATGTGATCAATCAATGTCCGGTGCCGTCGGCGCAGACGGCATCGATAATGCGACAGGATTTGCCGGCCTTGCCGCATTCGTCAAGCGCGGCGCTCTTGGCGCGATCGAGCGCATCACGCTGGATCAGCGACCAGGACTTGCTCGATATCGCGAACGCGCCACAGCGCGCCCCGTAAAAGGAAAGCTCGAGGGTGCATTTGGCTCCGCCGCATTTGGCACGGGCGTCGTCGACCGCGGCACGGCGCGACGAATGCTTCCAGGAGATGCCCCATTTGTCGATGTCGGGCCCGTAGACGATCGATCCCCAGGGCTGCAAGTCCTCCATCTTGCGCAGCCGCGTCAGCACGCCTTCGGTGGCTTCGCCGGTCGGCGTCATCGCCACCTTCTGCTGGAATTTGCTGATCGCCGCGCGCATGTCGTTCGGTTCGGGATCGAAATTGTGCTCGTAGAGCCGGTCGCTCAATTCACGCAGCAGCGCGCCATCCTTGATCGGGATGCGGTCGGGATCGGGCCGCAGCGAGCCCGGCAATTGCGGCTCGGGCTGCGGCGCGACCGCGACCTTCGGCCCGGCCGGCGCCGCGGGCGGCACGAAATAGAACGTCCCGTCGATCGGCGACGATGAGACCCAGGGCTGTTGCGAGCCGCCGGTCTCGCGTTTCACCGCGAGCCCGACCTGATTGAAGGTCTGGAAGATGTCGAGGCCGGCGAGCCGGATCGTGGCGGCCAGCGCCTTGGTGTAGGGGCTGTGGCCGTCGCTGCCGTCCTGCGCGACATTGCCGGGTTGCGTGGCGTAGGAGATCAGCGTGCCCTCGGGAGCGCGCATCTGCGCAAGACCGCCGTCGGCTGCGCGCAGCCCGCGTCCGCCGAACGGATTGTTCCGGCAGGCGTCGAGGATCACCATGTTGAGCCGCGTGCCGGAGCCCTGCATCTGCCGCAGCACCAGATTGACGTCGAGCATCTGGAAATCGACGTCGGCCTCGCGGGTGGCGTTGGCGCTGACCGGCACCAGATAGTTCGCGCCGGAGACCTGGACGCCGTGGCCGGCATAATAGAACAGCGCGACGTCGGCGCCCTGGACCTGGCGGCCGAAGCTCTGGACCGCGATGTCCATCGCCGGCTTGTCGAGATCGAGCTGGGCGCGGCCGCCGACCAGAGTGAAGCCGAGGCTTGCCAGCGTCTCGGCCATCAGGGCGGCATCGTTGCGCGGATTGTCGAGCCGCGTCACGTTCTGGTAGGCGGAATTGCCGATCACCAGCGCGACGCGCTTTTCGGTGGCCGCCCGCGCCACGCCGATGAACGCCTGCCACAGCAGCGCGAGCAGCACCGCAGCCGCCAAGCTCCTGCCTTGCACCGCCCCGCGCATGCCCTGTGACCTCTCAGCCCGGGGCGTAGATTACCAGCGGGCGCGGAAGGACAAAAGCAGCAGTCAAGGTCACGGGGCGCGACCAATCGCGCTTAGTGACGTCACACAAGGGCAGGTGCAAGGGCAAGTCCCGCCGGCGTGGGGCGGGACCTGGGTGCTAGTTCTTCAGGACGATGCGGCCCACGACCTTGCCGGCGCGCAACTCGTCGATCCATTTCTGGACGTCGGCCATCGGCTCTTCCTTCATCGGCGTCGGCTTGATCTTGCCGGCACGGGCGAGCGCCATCAGTTCGCGGCCTTCGGCCAGGGTACCGACCATGAAGCCTTCGATGGTCATGCGCTTGTAGACCCACTGCACCATCGGCAGCGAGAAGTTGCCGCCCATCAGGCCCGACACCACGATCTTGCCGCCGCGCGCGACGGTCGAGACCGCGAACGCCATCGACTTCTCGTTGCCGGCAAAGTCGATCACGCCGTCGAAGCCGCCATCGCTCTCCTTCAGCATGCGCTTGACGACGTCAGGCTCCGCCGGGTCATAGGCGGCCGCCGCGCCGTTCTTCAGTGCGGTCTCGCGCGCCGCGGGGCTGAGATCGGCGACCGTGATCGGCTGCTTGAACATCGCCTGCGCGAAAGACAGGCCCATCATGCCGACGCCGCCAAGTCCGATCAGCAGCAGATTGCGCTGGCGCGGGCGATCGACCAGCCGCTTCAATGCGCCATAGGCGGTGACGCCGGAGCACATCAGCGTGGCCGCCTGGTTGACCGGAAGCGGATCGTATTCGAGCAGATATTTCGCGTCGGGCACCAGCACGTGGGTGGCGAAGCCGCCGTCGATCGAAACGCCGAGGAAGCGCTGCTTGACGCAGAGGTTCTCGTCGCCGGCGAGACAGTCGCGGCACTGGCCGCAGCCGATCCAGGGGAAGACCGCCTGCTTCGTTCCGACCAGATCCTTCGGCGCATCGGGGCCGACCTCGTCGACGACGCCGGCGATCTCGTGGCCGAGCGTGAAGGGCAGGGTCATGCCGCGGGTGGTGTCGAGCTTCTTGCCGCCGCCGAGATCGGCATAGCCGTCCTGGATGTGCAGATCGGAATGGCACAGGCCGCAGCGCTCGATGCGCACCAGCACTTCGCGTCCCTGTGGCTTCGGTGTGTCCACGATGGTCTCGCACAGCGGTGCATCGAATTTGACGAGGGATTGGCGAACCATACGCGCCATTACGTTTTCTCCTGTTGTTCTATTTTGTGGTCCGTATATCGGCCAATTCACGGGCCATGGCAACAAAGCCGGCGACCGGAATGGTTTCGGCGCGCCGCGTCGCTTCGATACCGGCTGAGGCCGCGAGCCGTGCCGGATCGACCGACAGCGATTTCAGGCTTTGGCGCAGCATCTTGCGGCGCTGGCCGAAGGCGGCGGCCGCGACCTGCTCGAGCATGCGGCGGTCGCACGGCTCGGGCGCGGCGCGCGGTATCAACCGTACCACCGACGACGTGACCTTGGGTTGCGGCACGAAGGCCGCGGGTGAAATGTCGAACAGGATCTTGGTCTCGGCGCGCCAATTGGCGAGCACCGCGAGCCGGCCATACGCCTCTTCGTCCTCATGGGCTGTGATACGCTCGGCGACCTCGCGCTGAAACATCAATACCATGGTGTCGTACCAGGGCGGCCACGGCTCGATCGACAGCCAGTCGACCAGAAGCTGGGTCGCGATGTTGTAGGGCAGGTTGGCGACGATCTTGGCCTTGCCGCCGTCAAGGAAGGGACGTGGATCGAAATGCTGCGCGTCGCCGTGCACGATCTCGATGCGCCCGGGGTAACGCTTGACGATGTAGTCGAGCGCGGCGAGCGCCCGCTCGTCGCGCTCGATGGCGATCACGCGCTTGGCGCCCATCGCAAGCAGCGCGCGCGTCAGGCCGCCGGGGCCGGGCCCGACCTCGATCACGGTGGAGTCTTCGAGCGGGCCTGCGGCGCGGGCGATCCGTGCGGTGAGATTGAGGTCGAGCAGAAAATTCTGGCCGAGCGATTTGCGCGCCGACAGGGAATGCTCGCGAATGATGTCGCGCAGCGGCGGCAGATCGTCGATCGTGCTCACCTAGCTTGAGGCCGCGGCCATGCGCGCGGCGAGCCGCAGCGCGGCGATCAGGCTCGAGGGATTGGCCTTGCCGGTGCCGGCGATATCGAACGCGGTGCCGTGATCGGGCGAAGTCCGGACGAACGGCAATCCGAGCGTGACGTTGACAGCGTCCTCGAACGCGACGGTCTTGATCGGGATCAGCGCCTGGTCGTGATACATGCAGATCGCGCAATCATAGGTCTTGCGCGCGGCTGCGTGGAACATGGTGTCGGACGGCAGCGGACCTCGGACCGCAACGCCGTCGCGGCGCAGGATGTCGACCGCCGGCGCGACGATCTCGACATCCTCCATGCCGAGCGTGCCGTCCTCCCCGGCGTGCGGATTGAGGCCGGCTATGGCAAGCCGCGGCGCCGCCAGGCCGAACCGCGCCTTCATATCGGCGACCACGATGCGCGCGGTCGAGACGATCAAGTCGGTCGACAATTGCGCCAGCGCTTCGCGGACCGAGACGTGGATGGTCACCGGGACCACGGCGAGGGCCGGCGACCACAGCATCATCACCGGCTGCGGCGCCGGGCCGCCGCGGGCGGCGGCAAGCTCGGCAAGGAATTCGGTATGGCCGGGATGGCGGAATCCGGCACGGTACAGCACATTCTTGGCGATCGGATTGGTGACGACGGCGCTGGCCTTGCCGGAGGCGACGTCGGCGACGGCCTGACGGATCGACGCCAGCGCCGCGTCAGCGCTGGTCGCGTCGGGCTGGCCCGGTCGGGCCGTTGCCAGCTTGCCGGTCGCGACCACGGGGAGGGCGTGGGCAAACGCTGCGCAGGCTTCTTCCGCGCCGACCTCGGCAAACTCGACGGCAAGCCCGAGCGCCTTTGCGCGCTCGGCCAGGGAGGCGGGGTCGCCGAGCAGATAGAACGGCGGAAGATCAAGCTCGCGGCGGCGCAGCCATGCAGCGAGCGTGATATCGGGGCCGATGCCTGCGGGCTCGCCGGATGTCAGTGCGAGAGGTTGGGCCATGCATCAACGATAGTCGATCATTTCCCGCCTGGATATTCGATCATCGCGGCTCTTCGGACTTCCTGCAGATAGGCCTTGGACTTCGCCTCGTACTTCTGCACGTACATCTTGTCCCGCATCTCACGCTTCTTCGGCGTGTCCACGGTGGTCGCCTTCCTGCCGCAGAGGACGACCATTTCGACGCCCTGCTTGGTGATCTCAGGCGGGGTGAGGTGGCCGACCGGGGTCTTGTCCAGGATATCGCGCAGCGACTGCGGCAGGTCGGCCGAGGTCTTCACCACGATTTCGCGGATCGCGGCATTGCGCATCGACTTGAAGTAGGAGTTGGCCTCCTCGCAACTGGTCACCCGCTCGCGCAGGGTGTCGGCTTCCTTGCGGCGTCCCTCGAACTCCGACTGCGGAGCACCGCGGGGCACGATCAGAACCACCGGCTGCATCCGGTATTCGAACGCTTCGGCGTCCGGAGCGTCTCCGGTCTCCTTGACCGCGGTCGCCACGTCCCTCTCGCCGACCTGCAGGCTTTCCTTGAAGCGGCCACGGACCAGGCTGGTCCAGACCATGTCGGCCCTGATGCGCTGCTTCAGCGTATCGGGTCGGATGCCCTTGCTCTCCAGCACCTTGGTGAGCTGGTCGCCCGACAGCCGCATCCGCTGCGCCATGCCGCCGAAGGACTGCTCGATGTCGTTGGCGGTGGGATCGACGCCATACTTCTTGGCTTCCTTGATCTTCAGCTTCTCATCGATCAACTCGTCGAGGACGGCTTTGCGATCGGGGGTCTTGCCGCCGGTCAGGGCGTTCAGCTTCGCGCGCTGCTCGATGTCGAAAGCGGTAATGGGTTCGCCATTGACCATCACGGCGATGCTCTGGGCGTGCAATCGCGCGCTGCCCCGAACACGAGGACAAGAGCCAGCAGGGAACCCAGTATGAGCGAACGGCGGCGGGGTGGCAGGCTAGCGGTCATTATTGTCATGTCAGCCGTTTAAACCAATTCAAGCCGGAGCCACAGGCCCGCGGGCAATTTAAGCCCCTCGCCAAGCTCTCTCGCCTGGCGCCCCTCGCTTGCTACTGCACGCCAGCCGAACTGCTGGTGGTGGAGGTTTGCGCGATCGTCCGCAGTCCAATCTGGAACATGAACGCGTGGCTGAGGACGGGCGGCTGCGAACCGGCCTGATAGGTATAGGACGTGACGTAGTTGGCGGCCAGCACGAAGCAGTCGTCCACGTAGCCCGCGCCTACCGCATACTGGTTGATCTTGTTCGCTTCAAGGTCCCAGCGCGCCGCGCCCTGGACCACCCAGTTCGCCGCCACCTTGACCGAACCGCTCGTCAGGATGCCCTCGCGGCGGGTCAGGTAGCCGAGTTCCGGCTGGGCGGCATAGTCGCCGTAGGTCACGGCGACCGACCAGCGGTCGAAATTCGCGGCCGCCGTGGCCTCGAACCGGTTGATGTTCCAGGTCGCCTCATCCATCCGGGTGCGGACGCTGAACGTATAGGTGCGGTTGGGCGAATAGGCGAGGCTCGCGACGTAATCCGAGCGCGGGTTCTGCAAGCCGGAATCGATGCCGGTGTTGGTGACGTCGGCGACCGCGAACGAGTTCAGGCCGAACATCTGGTAGGACTGCCCGAACATCGCCTTGATGCTGCCGCCACGGTCGAACTGGGTGGTGGCCTGCACGCCGACATTGGCGCGGCTGCCGCCCTCGACGCGGTCATAGCCGGAGAACTTGTCGACCGAGAACAGGTTCGAGGTGTCGAACACCAGGCTCTGCGCGTCCTCGTTGGGAAGCTTGCCGGCATTGGGCTCGTTGGGCCGGATGATGACCTGCGCGATCGGCTCGACGGTGGTGGTGCCCCACGGCTGCACATTGATGAAGGGGTAGCGGTATTCGAGGCCGACGGTCGGCATCAGGCGGACCGTCTGGGTGTCGCCGATCGGCAAGTAGCTGGAAACGCCCGGCTGGTTCGAGACATCCGCGTTGATCGCATCGGCGCGGATGCTGGCGAACGGCGTCCAGATCTGGCCGAACGGGTCGGTATAGGACTTGCGCCACTGCGCCTCGGCGGTCAGGCGGGTGTAGGTGCCGGGCATGCCGCGCAGCAGGCACTGCGACGGCGTGCGTGCCATCGGATCGGCCGACGTGGTCAGGCACAGGCTGTTGGTGTTGGCCGTCGTCGTGATCGGATCGAACACCGCGGTTTCGCGGGTCAGGTTGACGAAGTTCATCTTGTAGCTGAACTCGCCGCCCAGGATATTGCTGTTGATCACGTTGTTGTAGTCGATCACGGGCGCGACCACCGGCACTTGGCTCTGGTTGCCGGAGTAGCTGAGGTAGTAGATCGCGCGCGCGTCAAAGAAGCTGCGGTTGCCGACGCCGGTCAGATAGAGCTGCGAGATCGCCTCGGTCGGCAGCGACAGGAACGACCCGAACGGGTCCTTGTACTGGGCGAGCCGGTAGTCGGACATGAAGAAGTAGTCCGACAGCACCACGCCGTCCCAGCCCCAGACCCATTTGTCGTTCAGCGCGAACTGGCCCTTGGTGTCGACGCCCCAGCGGAAGTCGCGGTCGCCCGGCTGGCCGGTGAACTGACCTCGATCGAGCTGATCGATACCGTAGAGCCGGATCTGATAGGAGCCGTCCGCGAAGCGCTGGCGGAATTCGGTTTGCAGCAGCACGCCCTGTTTCGACGTGATGCGCGGATTGAAGGTCGCGTCCATGTCCGGCGCGATCGCCCAGTAATAGGGGATTTCGACGCCGTAACCGAACGCCGTATAGCTGGTGAAGCCCGGCATCAGGAAGCCGCTCTTGCGCTTCACGGTCGGATCGGGCGTCGAGAAATACGGCAGATAGGCCATCGGAACGCCGAAGAATTCGAGCTGGGCGTTCTCGAAATAGAGCATCTTCTCGGTCTGGTTATGGATGATGCGCGCGCCCTTGACCTGCCAGAGCGGCGGCTTCTTCGGATCATCCTTACAGGGTGCGCAGGCGGTATAAACGCCGTTGTCGAACACCGTGTAATTGCCACTCGAGCGATCGGCGCGGGTCGCCGCCATGCGGGTCTGGTCTTCGGTGTCGACGCGCAGCGAATCGACGAAACCGTCACGATAGTCGTCGCTGAGATCCATGATGTTGGCGTAGGTGATCTTGCCTTCCGCATCGGTCATGCGGATGTTGCCTTCGGCATGAAGACGCTTGGTCTTCTGGTCGTAGATGACCTTGTCGGCCTCGACGCTGGTGCCGTTGTAGAACATCTGGACGTTGCCGACCGCCGAGATGCGCGAGTTGTTGTAGTCGTAATCGACCTCGGTCGCCTGAACGAGCATCTGCCCGTCGTTCTTGGCCGGCGGACGGGGCGGCTTCGGCGGACGCGGATTGTAGGTGAATGCCTGCGCGGCAGCCGGCGTCGACGCGACGACGTCGAGTGCGCTGACCACGACGAGCGCGGCGAGGAGAGCTGAGATCGAAACGCCAAACGCGGCCATGCGGCTCCGTTGACGGCGCAGAGCACTGCGCCGCCCGCAAGCAGGCGACCTCAACTGGCGGGCGGCGACAGTAGCCACTACCCGTCCTCCTGGTACAGCAAAGCTAAGAAGCCGGTGAGGCTACCCACAACGACGGGCAACCACGCCGCAGCGATGGGATGCATCAACTCAGCCTTGCTCAAATCTTCAGTTACTTTCGAAAGCACGTAGAGCAGAAAGCCTGCGCCCACGCCACTCAAAACCATCTTCTGCACGCCGCCCATCCGGAAGAAGCGAAGGCTCACAGAAGCCGCCAACATCACCATCGCAGCCAGCAAAAACGGCTGTGCGATGAGCTTGTGATACTGCAATCGATAGCCGGCCGTCGCGAACCCTGAGCTCTCCGACGAACGGATGTAAGTCGGCAGTTGCCAAAAGGACACAGTTTCGGGGGTGGAGAAACTGTTGCGCACCTGTGCCGGGGTGAGAGTCGTGGTCAGGTAGAAGGTGTCCTGGTCCACCGGAGCCTTGTCGAGGGTGTATCGGCGTACTCCCTTGAACACCCAGCGACCGTCTTCGAGCGCCGCTTCGCGCGCTTCGATTCGTTCTTTGAACTGCAATGCCGTATCGAATCGAAACACGGTGAGGCCGGTGAGCCGGACGCCCTGCTGCTCGCTGCGCGCCGCGTTGATGATCGCCTGACCCTCGTCGTTGATCTGGTTCAACCAGAAGCCGGACGCGTCCTGGATACCGCCGCCCGGCGCCGAGCCGAACAGCTCGGCCTCCATCCGTTTCGAGAGCTCGCGCAGATTGGCCGACATCGGATTGTAGGCGGTGGTCGCGAAGATGCCGAGCACGATGGCGCTGACCAGTGCCGGCGAGATGAATTGCCAGGCCGAGACGCCGGCGGCGCGCGCCACGACGAGCTCGAGCCGCCGCGACAGCGCGAGATAGCAGGTCATCGCGCCGATCAGCACGCAGAACGGCATCAGCTTCTCGAGCAATTGCGGCACGCGGAACAGCGAGGTCTCGGCGACGGTGATGGCGGACGCATCGACCAGGCCCGATGTCTTGCGCACCATCTCGATGTAGTCGACCAGCACGAGCAGCACGAAGATGCCCGCGAACACGCCCACCGCCGCGATCACGAAGCGACCGGCGAAATAACGCCCGAGCGTGTTGGTGACCATGCTCATGCGGTTGCGGGCCTCCGGAACAGGCGCGCGATGCGCTCATTGTTTCGGTTGATGGCTTCGATCAGCGCCGCAGGCGGTTCGACGACCACCCCGCCGACGATCATCCAGATCCCGACGCCGATGCCGGCGAACAGCATCACATATTGCACCAGCGCCGCGATCGGCGTCTTCACCGCCATGACCGAGCAGGCGAAGCCGACCATGCGCAGGCCGAACACCGCGAACACCGAGCCGCCGATCGAGAAATTGCGGCTTTGCCGCGTGGTGCGCGGCGCGCCGAGGAAAGCAAAGGTGAGAGCCGCGAACGCGAACGGATAGATCGGTGCCATGAATCGATCGTGCAGCTCGGCGAAGAACTGGCCCGACAGCTGCTGATAGGTCGGATCCTTCTCGTCCGGCGACATCAGCTCCCAAAGATAGCGTTCGCGAATCCCGAGGGTGACGTCGCGGCCCTGCGAGAACTTCGACATGTCGAAAGCGTAGCGCTGAAACACCACCAGCGTCGGATCGCGCTTGCCGACCTCGAATCGCTCGAGGTTGCCGTCCTCCAGCACGAGATACGAGCCGCTCTCGTTCTTCAGCACGGTGCCGTGGTCAGCGACGATGGTCACGCGCTGCTGCGGATCGCGGCGGTCGTCGACGAAGACGCCGCCGAGCACGCCGCCGGGCAGCCGCTCGCGGATCCGAATCGTCAGATTCTGGTCGAGCTGGGCGAAGCGGCCGGGTTGCAGGATGTTGGTCAGGACGTCGGCGGTGATCTCGGCATCCCACTGCTTGATTCGGCGCATGCCGTCGGGAGCGAGATAGGCGCCGATGAAGGCGACCAGCGCCGCCACCACGCAGGTGGCGAAGAAGAACGGCCGGAACAGGCGGAACGGCGAGAACCCCGCCGCATTCATCACGATGATCTCGGAATCGGTCGCCAGCTTGTTCAGCGTGTGGGAGATCGCAATCATCAGCGCGATCGGGGCGATGATCAGCACCAGGGCCGGAATCACGAGACCGGTGATGCCGAGGAAGGTCACGATGGTCTGGCCCTGGCTCGTCATCAGGTCGATGCCGCGCAACGCCTGCGTAATCCAGATCACGCCGGTGAGGCTGACCAGCACAAGCGCAAACGACGCCAGCGTCGTTTTAAAGATGTACTTGTCGATCGACCCCATCGCTACCCGTACGACCCCCAAGACCCCTAGTACGCAGCCAAACGCACGGCTTTCGACCAATCCCGTCAACCCGGGTTCCCCAATGGTCGAGCCGCGAATGCACCTGGCTCACTCTCTCACTACCATCCCTTTGATCCGTCAACAAAATGGCCACGCCAAGGCGCGCTTAATTTATGGTTAATTATTCGCTTTTGTGACCTTCCGGCCACTGCGGTGCTTGGCAGCGGCGCAGCCGACAGGTCATAGTGTGTGACAAACCCGGTCCGGGATGTTCCGGACCGCCATCGCCATGCTCACCCCGAGTGCCGGAAGGACCGCCTCAGGTTCGGGCAACACCCTGAGTTCTGGAGGATTTTCCTATGCCCGACGCCGTCAAGGTCGGCTTTGCCCCATTCTCCGCGGCCGCTCGCGGCATTCTGGTCGTCTTCTGCGACGAGCAGTTGAAGCTGGGATCCGCGACCCGAAAGGCGCTGGGCGTCGCAGCCGAGACGATCAAGCGGGCCGCGGCGACCAACCAGTTCAAGGGCAAAAGCGGGGCAGCGCTCGACATTCTGGCGCCCGAGGGCATCAAGGCCGAGCGGCTGATCGTGATCGGCGCGGGCAAGCCGGCCGACCTCAAGGAGAAGGATTTTCTCAAGTTTGGCGGGCTGGTGGCCGGCAAGCTCAATGCCGGCAGCGCCGCGATGACCGTCATCGCCGAACTGCCGGATGCCGCGATGGCACCAGGCCAGGCGGCCGCGATCGCCACCGGTATCCGCCTGCGCGCCTACAAGTTCGATCGTTACAAGACCAGGAAGAAGGACGGCGAGGACGGCACCGTGCGGGCCGAGGTCTCGATCGCGGTCGACGATGTCGCGGCGGCGAGGAAGGCGTTCGCGCCTGAATCTTCCATCGTCGACGGCGTCAACCTTGCCCGCGAGCTCGTCAACGAGCCGCCGAACGTGCTGTATCCCGAAGAGTTCGCGCGCCGCGCCAGCCAGCTGCGCAAGCTCGGCGTCACCGTCGAGGTGCTCGACGTCAAGGCGATGACGAAGCTCGGCATGGGCGCACTGCTCGGCGTCGGCCAGGGATCGGCGCGGCCGAGCCGTACCGTGATCATGCGCTGGAACGGCGGCAAGAAGAGCGAGACACCGGTCGCCTTCGTCGGCAAGGGCGTCTGCTTCGACACCGGCGGTATCTCGATCAAGTCCGCCGGCGGCATGGAGGATATGAAGGGTGACATGGGCGGCGCGGCCTGCGTGGTCGGGCTGATGCACGCGCTGGCGGCGCGCAAGGCGCGCGTCAACGCGGTCGGCGCCATCGGGCTCGTCGAGAACATGCCCGACGGCAATGCCCAGCGTCCCGGCGACATCGTCACCTCGATGTCCGGTCAGACCATCGAGATTATCAACACCGATGCCGAGGGCCGCCTCGTGCTCGCCGACGTGCTCTGGTACGTCGCCAAGAAGTTCAAGCCGAAATTCATGGTCGATCTGGCGACGCTGACCGGCGCGATCATGGTCGCGCTCGGCACCGATCACGCCGGCCTGTTCTCCAACAATGACGAACTCGCCGAGCGCCTGGCCAAGGTCGGCCTCGAGACCGGAGAGAAAGTGTGGCGCATGCCGCTCGGGCCGGAATACGACAAGCAGATCGATTCGCAGTTCGCCGACATGAAGAACACCGGCGGGCGCAACGGCGGCTCGATCACGGCGGCGCAATTCCTGCAGCGCTTCGTCGACGGTACGCCATGGGCCCATCTCGACATCGCCGGCACCGCGATGGGCGCGCCGAAGACCGAGATCAATCAGAGCTGGGGGTCGGGTTACGGCGTGCGGCTGCTGGAGCGGTTGGTCTCCGACTATTATGAAGCCAAGAAGTAGGATGCTCGCCGGCGCATGACCGAAGTGCTGTTCTACCATCTCCAGAACATGACGCTGGAGAGCGTGCTGCCGCCGCTGCTCGAGAAGTCGCTCGAGCGCGGCTGGCGCGTGGTCGTGCAATCGACGTCGCAGGAGCGCGCCGAGACGCTCGACGCGCATCTGTGGACCTACAGCGACGATTCGTTCCTGCCGCACGCGTCGTCGCGCGTTGCCGATGCGCAGGACCAGCCGATCATCCTGTCGATCGAGGAGGGCAATCCGAACCGGGCCAATGTCCGGTTTCTGGTCGACAACGCCGCGCTCCCGGCCGACTGCGACAGCTACGAACGGGTGGTCCTCGTGTTCAACGGCGACGACCCCGACGCGGTGGCCGCGGCGAGGGAGAGCTGGACCACTTGCAAGGCGCGCGGCTTCGAGGTGACCTATTGGCAGACCGACGAGCGGGGTCGCTGGCAGCGGCGCCAATAGCGATATCTACTAATTAATGATAATCCGAGGTTTCTCGGGGTGGGTCACGGTCATGCCGCAAAGTGATGTTCGGACAACCTCTTAGGTAAAGGGGTTAGGAGCCTGGTCGATCGTGCGTGATGGAACATTCAGTCGGAAGTCACTGCTGGCGTTGCTGGTGCTTGCACCCGGTCTTGCTGGCTGCTCGGGCGCGGCATCCGACATATTCTCGCGCGACGCCGACTGGTTCTCGCGCCCCGGGCGGGTGTTCATCCGCAACATCTCGATCGAATCGCCGCCGCTGACGCCCGATAAGCCGGTGACCAACGACGATCTGGTCAGCGCCGACGGCGGCTGTCCGGGCATGGCGCCGCCGGCCGCTGCCGCCGATGCCAACGCCCAGGCTCCGGGTGGAGCACTGCCGCAGCCGACCGGCGGCAGCGTCGCGCTCGGTCACACCGAATGCGATGTCGTGCGCGGCATCGGTGCCCCTGACAGTGTGAACCTGTCGAACGGCCCCGGCGGCGAGCGCGTCGCGGTCGTCACCTGGTCGCGCGGCCCGCGTGCCGGTATCTACACGTTCTCCGGCGGGCGCCTGACGTCCGTCGAGCGTGGCCCAGACGCTGCGCCGGAGCCGAAACCGGCGAAGCCGAAGAAGAAAAAGGCCGCGCACGGCTAAGGCATGATTCGGAGACCAGCGACGCTGTTCTCCGAAAAATGCACGTTCATCTGCCTGACGATCGCAAGGCGGTTTCGAACTCCCTGATGGCAAGCTGAAGCAATGGAGGCACTCGCTTCTCCATTCGCGTCGCCATGAAGAAATTCGAATACACGCGGGGAATGCTTGGCGACAACGACCTCATCTCGCCGCGCAACACCCAGGCCTTTGCATAGTGTTCGGGAAGGTAGCTCAGATAGAGCCCGCTCAGAACCAGAATGGCCTGCGCCTCCATGCTTGAAACGCTGACGCGCGCGATCGCTTTCGGCACATGCTCCAGTTCGAGCATCCTCGCGTAGGGACGAACCACAAAGGCGTGACGTTCGACCGTTTCGCGCACGATCTCGGTCCTCCTGCGGCCGAACAGCGGGTGGGCCGACCCGCAATAGAGCGAATGAACCTCTTGCCTGAGGGCAATGCACCGGATGCCCGGATAGCGACCGGGCTCGGGCAGGATGGCGAGATCGAGTCCGCCGTTTCCAAGCTCCGAGATCAGGGATTCCGGCGATCGGACTTCGATGCGGACGATGACATCAGGCGCCTTTCGATTGAGCGCGGCGATGACCCGATGAACCGGCATCTGCGGGTCGGTGATGGTGTTGTCGACCAGTCCCAGACGGATCGTCCCGGAGAGTCGCTTTTTCAGTGCACCGACGACGTTCTCAAACGACGTGAGCTCCTCGAAGATCTTCTTCGATTGCTCGAAGACGACC
This sequence comes from Bradyrhizobium sp. SK17, assembly GCF_002831585.1. GTDB lineage: Bacteria > Pseudomonadota > Alphaproteobacteria > Rhizobiales > Xanthobacteraceae > Bradyrhizobium. The sequence goes on from NZ_CP025113.1 coordinate 4,878,649, forward strand.
GACCCGCGATCGGTCAACCCAAATCCGCGCCGTCCCCGTTGGCACAGTGTGAAGCCGAAGCGCTCCTCAAGCGCCTTGATATGGAAGCTCACGGCGGATTGGCTGAGACCGAGCGCAACCTGCGCGCCCACAAACGACCGATGCTTGACGACGGCATGAAACACGACAAGGGAAGCCAGGTCCGAGCTGGATGTCTTCATCGATACACCAATAATCCTGATGTGAAGATCACCATATCACTATTTTCCGGAGGTTGAATCGACGATCTGCTCACGGGTGGGCGATGTGCTGTTCGCGCATGCGGCCATCGCTCGCATGACGATGTCATTCACGCGGGTTCGTTTCCGGGAGAAAGCGCAATGGGCAAGTTCGAATTGAAGGGCAAGACGATCGTCCGTCTGGAGACGGTCGAGGCGAAGGGCAGGTGGTCAGCCCGGCTCGATCGCGGGCAGAAGCTGACCCTGGTCGATTTGAAGGGGCACCAGGCGATCGATTTTCTCTGCTTCAGCGCGACGATGCCGCTCGACAGGATCAACCTCCCCAACACCGTCAAGCTCAACAAGTCGCTCTACATCACCAAAGGATCAAAGATTTATTCCGACCACGCACAGGTCATGATGTCGGTCGTTGAGGACACCTGCGGGTTTCACGATACGCTGGCGGGATGCTGTAGCTGCGAGATCGACAGGGTCAGGTACGGCGTCGAGAAGCACGAAAGCTGTAGGACGAATTTCATCGCCGAGCTCGCCGGATGGGCGCTCGGTCCGTCCGAGATCGTCTCGAACATCAACTTCTTCATGCGGGTGCCGTTTGACGACAGCGGCAAGATCGAGATTGCCGACAGCGTGTCGAAGCCTGGCGACTATGTGACACTGGTGGCGGAAATGCCCGTCATCGTCGTCATCTCCAACTGCCCGCAGACGGACAATCCCGCGGCTGGGTTTGCGCCGACGCCCGTCGAGGTGAGCATATGGGAATGATGCGGAGTTGGATATCCCGTGTCGTTGGGAAGCGCGCGATCTAGTTCGCCGCCTCGTCGAGCTCGGCGCTGGCCTCCAGCCACTCTTCCTCGGCGCGTTGCAATGCGCTTTCGGCGCCGGCGCGCGCCTTGGTGAGCTGCGCGGCCTGCTTGGGGTCGCGCGTGAAGATATCGGGCAGCGCGAGCGCGGCGTCGATCTTGGCGATGATGCCGTTGATGCGCTCGATCTCGGCCTCGGCCTGCGCGATCCGCTGCCGCGGCGAGACGCGCTTCTCGTTACGGATGCGCTCGGGCTTCGCGGGTTCCTTGAGGCGCTCACGCGATGCCGGGCGGCCGTCATTGGCCGACAGGACCATGCGTCGATATTCGTCGAGATCGCCGTCATAGGAGGTCACGGTCTGGTTGGCCACGACCCACAACCGATCGGCGCAGGCCTCGATCAGATAGCGATCGTGCGAGACCATCATGACGGCGCCGGGGAATTCGTTGATCGCCTCCGCCAGCGCGGCCCGGCTGTCGATATCGAGATGGTTGGTCGGCTCGTCCAGGATGATCATGTTCGGGCCGTAGAACGTCGCGAGCCCCAGCAGCAGCCGTGCCTTCTCGCCGCCCGACAGGCTCTTCACCAGCGTGTCGCCGGCCTTGCCGGAGAAGCCGATCGCGCCGACGCGGCCGCGCACCTTGCTCTCGGGCGCATCGGGCATCAGCTTGCGGATGTGGTCATAGGGCGAGCCGTCGAGGTTGAGCTCGTCGACCTGGTGCTGGGCGAAATAGCCGACCGACAGCTTGTCGGCCTTCGTGATCTTGCCCGCGAACGGCGTGAGCTTGCCTGCCAGGAGCTTGACCAGCGTCGACTTGCCGTTGCCGTTGGAGCCGAGCAGCGCGATGCGGTCGTCTGGATCGACGCGCAATGTCACGCGATTGAGCACCGGCTTGCCGGGCTCGTAGCCGACCGAGACGTCGTCGACGGCGATGATTGGCGGCGACAGCAGTTTCTCGGGCGCCGGAAACGAGATCTCGCGGACGTCCTGCGTGACCAATGCGGTGATCGGCTTCATCCGCTCCAGCATCTTGACGCGCGACTGTGCCTGCCGCGCCTTGGAGGCCTTGGCCTTGAAACGGTCGACGAAGTCCTGCAAGCGCTTGCGCTCATCGGCCTGGCGCTTGGCATGCTTGGCGTCGAGCAGTTCGCGCGCTGCGCGCTGTTCCTCGAACGAGGAATAGGTGCCCTTGTAGAGCGTCAGTCTGCCGCGATCGAGGTGCAGGATCTGGTCGACCGAAGTGTCGAGCAGATCGCGGTCGTGGCTGATCACGATCACCGTGCGCGGGTAGTTGGCGAGATGGTTCTCCAGCCACAAGGTGCCTTCGAGATCGAGATAGTTGGTCGGTTCGTCCAGCAGCAGCAGATCGGGCGCGGAGAACAGCGTTGCCGCCAGCGCCACGCGCATGCGCCAGCCGCCGGAGAATTCCGCGCATGGTCGCGCCTGGTCTGATGTCGAGAAGCCGAGGCCCGAAAGGATCGCAGCCGCCCGGGCGGGAGCGGAGTGGGCGTCGATGTCGACCAGCCGGGTCTGGATCTCGGCGATCCGGTGCGGATCGTGCGCGGTCTCGGCCTCGTGCAGCAGCGCGTCGCGCTCCAGATCGGCCTTCAGGACCACGTTGATCAGGCTCTCGGGGCCGTCGGGCGCTTCCTGCGCCAGGCTGCCGATGCGCCAGCGCGGCGGCAGCGCGATGCTGCCGCTCTCGGTCGGAAGATCGCCCCGGATGGCATGAAACAGCGTCGACTTGCCGACGCCGTTACGGCCGACAAATCCGACGCGCGCGCCGGGCACGATTTGCACAGAACTGTGATCGATCAACAGCCGTCCGGCGATCCGGACGGAGATGTCAGTGATGGAAAGCATGCAGCGTTGTCACCGGACCCGCTGCCAAACGCAACCCGTCTGCTTGTAAAATCTCTCCGGGTCGCGGTCTCGAAAGCACGTTTGGGCTGCTCGGCAGCCCAATAACACCTAATGGCGATCGTTTTCCCGTCGGCGCATCTCGTCGAGCAATTGCTGCAAGCGGGACGAAAGTGCGGGCTCAGGCCGCATGTTTTGCTGAAGCCGTTCACCCACGGCATCGCAGATGTAACGGCATGTCTTGTGATCAATCTGATCGGGATCGGTATCGATCTGGGTCATTGTCATGGCGCGTCTTTCGGCGAGTTCCACCTCGCGTGTTCGAGTCAACTCTCGCCATGACAAGTCGCGACCCCCGAATTTGGTTTCCGGTCCGCCTTGGTTTCGCCTTCGAGCCGTGCGCGGCAGTTCCCGAATGGCTTGAAAAAAGCCCCGGCGCGGGCGCCGGGGCTGAGCAAGTCAGGGGAGGTCGTGGGCAGATCAGTAGCAGCGGTTGACCAGGCGCCAGCGGGGGCCCCATGGGGTCGGCACGACGCGCCGCACGTAGCAGCCGCCGCCGTAGCCATACCCGTAACCGCCATAGTAGGCGGGACCGCCGACCACGATGCGCGGGCCGCCCCACCAACCGTGGTGCCACCCACCGTGCCAGCCGCCATGCCAACCACCCCAGGCGGAAGCGGAGGTCGGGGCGAGCGCGGCCGCACCGAGCGAAATTGCAGCAACTGCGGCAAGCGAGATCTTGCGTAACATGATCGTCTCCTCGAACTGTGGGCGCGCGTGGCGCGCCGCGGTGACATCGTTTCCCGAGACGTCCTGTGAAGCTTGCGGATGGGTCAGCAAGGCGTCCGATCGATGCAGAGCCTAGGCGGCTAGAACTGAACGGCAGCGGCACGGCGCTGACAGAATGGGTTCACCTAGGTGAAATCGCGGTAAGTCGGCCGGGCCGGCGTCCGTCCGAACGCCTCCCAAACCGCGGGTTTCGTCGCGAAAATCCATCAAAACTAAAGGCTAACGCGTCACAGGGTCGCTTGCCGTTGCGCCATCGCGCCGATATAAGCCCCCGCAACTCCCAGCCACCGTTTACAAGGACGAAATCATGGCGATTGAACGCACCTTTTCGATCATCAAGCCCGATGCCACCGAGCGCAACCTGACCGGCGCGGTGAACGCCGTGATCGAGAAGGCGGGCTTGCGGGTCGTGGCGCAGAAGCGCATCCAGATGACCCGCGGCCAGGCCGAGACCTTCTACGCCGTCCACAAGGCTCGCCCGTTCTTCGGCGAATTGGTCGACTTCATGACCTCGGGCCCGGTGGTGGTGCAGGTGCTGGAAGGCGAGGGTGCCATCCTGAAGTATCGCGACGTGATGGGCGCGACCGATCCGTCGAAGGCGGCCGAGGGCACCATCCGCAAGCTCTATGCGAAGTCGATCGGCGAGAACTCGGTGCACGGCTCGGATGCGCCGGAGACCGCGGCGATCGAGATCGCGCAGTTCTTCGCCGGCAACGAGATCGTCGGCTAACGCCGAATTGTCGACAATGGCATGGTCTCCGATGGAGACCGTGCCGAAAGAAACTGGGGAGCGGCGGACGACCGCCGCCAGGGGCGGCCGCAAGGCCGAATAGGACTCGCTGTGGACTGGCTGTGGCAGATCTTTGATCCGGCGTACATCGGCGCGTTCTTCACCGAGTTCAAGAACGAGATGGCGACGCCGACCTTCTGGGTCGCCGTCGGCAAGATCATCTGGATCAACGTCCTGCTGTCGGGCGACAACGCGCTGGTGATCGCGCTCGCTTGCCGCGGGCTAGCGCCGCGCCAGCGCCTGTGGGGCATGATTCTCGGCGCCGCCGCGGCGGTGCTGCTGCGCGTCATCTTCACCGGCATCGTCGCCAGCCTGATGGAGCTTCCCTACCTGAAGCTGGTCGGGGGACTGGCGCTGATCGTGATCGCCGCCAAGCTCCTGGTGCCGGAGCAGGACGACGAGGACGGCGTGCAGGCGGCCTCGCATCTGTGGGCCGCGGTCCAGATCGTCGTGGTCGCCGACATCGTGATGAGCCTCGACAACGTGATCGCGGTCGCCGCCGCCGCCAATGGCAGCGTGCCGCTGCTGGTGCTCGGGCTTGCGATCAGCGTGCCCTTGATCGTGGCCGGCGCGGCGCTGATCATGGCGCTGCTCACCAAGCTGCCGATCCTGGTCTGGGCCGGTGCCGCATTGCTCGGCTGGATCGCGGGCGATGTCATCGCGACTGATCCGGCTGTGCACCCGAAGCTCGATGCGCTGTTTGCCGGGCCACTCGGCGCCAAGCTCGATTCCTGGCTGACGTCGATCGGGATGTCGCCGCAATTCGCTCATGGCGGCAGCGGCGGCGAGATTTCGCTCGCCGTGCTCGGGATCGTCGTGGTGCTGGCCGTGGGATCGATCTGGCGCCGTCACGCGCTCCGCAAGGCCAAGCACGCCGCCAAGGCGGCGTGAGCGAGAAGCGTTTTCGAGCCAAGTGGACGCCGGTTCGCGTCAAGAAAGCGCGCTGAAAAAGAGCCTCAGCGCCGCACGATCGAGCCGACGCGTCCGACCAGCCGCGCCAATTGCCTGAAGCGGCTGCCGACCCGGTCGGCGACCAGATCCACCATCCGATGCTCGAACACCAGCATCAGCTTGCGGCCCTGGGTGCGGAAATGGGTCAACGGCAGCACGCCGGTGCGCGCCGCCGTGATCAGGTGCGCGACGCGGAACGCGGCGCCCAGCACACGTGCGCGCTCGTCCATTGCCGGCGTCACCAGCGCGCGGATTTGCGGCGGCGGTTCGTTCTCCTCGCTGAGGCCGGCGTAGCGATAAAACACCGACAGCGCGACGAAGGCGCGGCCCTGATGCGTGATCGAGCCGAAATTGCCGTTCATGATCAGGCTGAGGGTTTCCTCGCCGCGATGATCGGGATGCACCCGCCAGCCGATATCGGAGAGCAGGCAGGCGACGTGCCGCAGCCTGCGGTCTTCCTCGGTCTCCCGCAGCCTGACGACGCGCACCAGCCGGTCGGTCCAGGAGGTCAGCTCCTGGGCGTGGCGGGCCGAGCGTGACAGCAATTCGTTGAGGTTCTGCGCGGCGCAGAGCAGGCCATCCTTGGCGCGCTCGGCCGGCGGCAGCATCTCGTAGAGCAGGCCTTCGCGCACGCCGAAAGTCGAGAACACGATGGTCTTCGGCTGCGCCACGCGGATGATGTATTCGAGCACGAGCGCGGCGTAGGCCAACAGCGGCCGCCGCGCGTCGGCGATCGATTCGATGTTGGCGAGCATGTTGGTGGCCGCCAGCCGTCGCAGCCGCTGCGCAAAGTCGAGCGCGTCGACGGCCGGGATGGAATAGCCGTGCATGACCTTGAGCGGGTAGCCGCTCTGGATGATGTGGATCCGTGCCAGCGCGCGCCAGGTTCCGCCGACCGCGTAGAAGGTGCGGCCGCGGCCGGTCTTGAGCTGAGCGACGCCGAGCAGCTCGTTCTTGACGATGCGTTCGGCGCGCTTGAGCGACTTGTTCGAGAGGTCTTGCAGCGCGAGGCTGCCGAGCGGCAGCGTGACGCCGCTGCGCACGCGGTTGCCCTTGACGTCGATCAGTTCGAGCGAGCCGCCGCCGAGATCGCCGACGATGCCGTTCGGATTATGTATGCCCGAGACGACGCCGAGCGCGGACAGCTTCGCTTCACGCGGTCCGGTGAGAATCTCGATCTTGGCGCCGCAGATGCGCTCGGCCTGGGCGATGAAGTCCGGACCGTTCTTGGCATCGCGGCAGGCCGCGGTCGCGATCGCGTACACGCGGCCGACCTGTTGGATCTTGCACAGTGCGCGGAAACGCCGAAGCGCGGTGAGCGCCTTGTTCACCGCATCGGTCGCGAGCAGGCCGGTGCTCTGCACCTCGCGCCCGAGGCCGCACAGCGCCTTCTCGTTGAAGATGGTGATGAGGCTGCGCGCCATCGTCTCGTAGACCACGAGACGAACCGAGTTCGAGCCGATATCGATCACAGCGACGCTGGAAGCGCGCTTCCGCGGCCGCTTCACCGGTAGGCCCCCTTAAGACGATGGCTGCTGACGCTCGTTGCGACGCGTGAGACGGCGCGGTGAAGATTCCTTGAGAGACTTACCACGGCCGGACAGACTCGGATTTGTCATAAAATAGTCATGCAGATTGAAGGGCTCTTCGCCTTTCGCGGCCTTCATACGCGTTGACGATCCATCCGGCAACAATTGCCAGCTCTGCTCATTGTCCTTCAGGTTCGCGACCATGATCTGTTCGAGAACCTGCTGATGCACCGTGGGATTTTGCAGCGGACAGAGCACCTCGACGCGGCGGTCGAGGTTGCGCGGCATCATATCGGCGGACGAGATATACACAGCAGCTTTTGTGCTCGGCAGGCCCTGGCCCATGCCGAAGCAATAGATTCGGCCATGTTCCAGGAACCGGCCGATCACCGATTTGACGCGGATGTTCTCCGACAATCCCGGAAGCCCGGGCCGCAGGCAGCAGATGCCACGCACCACGAGCTCGACCGAGACGCCTGCCTGCGATGCCTCATACAGCGCGTCGATGATATCGGGGTCGACCAGCGCATTCATCTTCATCCACACCGCGCCCGGCCGGCCGTGCTTGGCGTGGGCGATCTCGCCGTGGATGTGCTCGATGATCCGCTTGCGCAGCGTCAGCGGCGATACCGCCATCTTCTCGATGTCGCTCGGCTCGGCATAGCCGGTGATGTAGTTGAAGACACGCGCGACATCGCGGCCGATGATCTGATCCGAGGTGAAGTAGGAGAGGTCGGTGTAGATGCGCGCGGTCACCGGATGGTAGTTGCCGGTGCCGGTGTGGATGTAGGTCGTGAGATTGCCGCCCTCGCGGCGCACCACCATCGACAGCTTGGCGTGCGTCTTGAGCTCGATGAAGCCGTAGACCACCTGCACGCCGGCGCGCTCGAGGTCGCGGGCCCAGCGGATATTGGCTTCCTCGTCGAAGCGCGCCTTCAGTTCGATCAGCGCGGTGACCGACTTGCCGGCTTCGGCGGCTTCGGCCAGCGCGCGCACGATCGGCGAGTTGTTCGAGGTGCGATAGAGCGTCTGCTTGATCGCGACCACGTCGGGATCGCGCGCCGCCTGTTGCAGGAACTGGACCACGACGTCGAAGGATTCGTAAGGGTGATGGACCACGAGGTCCTTCTGCCTGATCGCAGCGAAGATATCGCCGCCGTGGTCGCGTACGCGCTCGGGGTGGCGCGGCACATAGGGCGGGAATTCGAGGTCGGGGCGATTGAGGCGGGTGAGCTGTGACAGCTCGTTCATTGCCAGCACGCCGTCGACCAGGATCACTTCATCGTCCGCTGCCGACAATGCGTGTTGCACGAAGACGCGCAGCTCTTCGGGCATCGTGGCCTCGATCTCGAGCCGGATCACCGAGCCACGTCGGCGGCGCTTCAGCGCGGTCTCGAACAGGCGAACGAGGTCTTCCGCCTCTTCCTCGATTTCGAGTTCGGAGTCCCTGATGATGCGGAACGCGCCCTGGCCTTTGACCGTATAGCCGGGGAACAGGCGGCCGATGAACAGGCCGGTGGCCTGCTCGAGCGTGATCAGCCGGGCCGGTGCGCCTTCCTTGGTGGAGGGGATCCGGATGAAGCGGTCGATCTTGCCGGGCATGCGGATCAGCGCGTTCATCGCCTTGCCGTCGGAGATCCGCGACAATTGCAGCGCCACCGTGAAGCCGAGGTTCGGGATGAACGGGAACGGATGCGCGGGGTCGATCGCCAGCGGCGTCAGCAGCGGGAAGATGTTGTGGAGGAAGTGATCCTCAATCCAGGTGCGCTCGGACTTGGTGACGTCGCGTCCGTCGACCAGCTGGATGCCGACCTTGGAGAGGATATCCCGCAGGTCGCTCCAGATCGCCTGCTGGTCGGAGGCGAGCTGCGACACGGTCTTGTTGATCATCACGAGCTGCTCGGCCGGCAGCAGGCCATCCGGGCTGCGCTCGGCGATGCCCTCGCGGACCTGCGCCTTGATGCCGGCGACACGGACCATGAAGAATTCGTCGAGGTTGTTGGCCGAAATCGACAGGAAGCGGACCCGCTCCAGCACCGGATGGCCGGTGTTGACCGATTCCTCGAGCACCCGGCGATTGAAATGCAGCCAGGAAAGCTCCCGGTTGATGAAGCGCTCCGGGCTGGTCGCGATCGCGGGGACGGGCGGGAGCTCCGCCTCTTTCTCTTTGATTTCAGGTGCTTGTGCCGAGTCCATCAAGTGCTGGTCCAATTCGGGGCAGGGGCCGGAGCGGTCTAGCCGAAGGCCGCGCCGACCATGTGATATTGCAATGACGTTTCGATGACATTGATGTTCCGCCAGCCTGCGCCGTCAAGCCGCGGCACGGCTCAGGCATCGCGCAATAGTTCGGCCGCCAACGCCCGTGTGACCGGCCGGCCGAGCCGCAGAGCCTCGGTATCGAGCAGCTCGACCGCCTTGCGGACAGCGGTATAGGACCGCTCGATCCGGTTGCAGAGGTAGCTGACCAGCGGTTCGTCCACGCTCATCTGGCGGTCGGCGCAGAATTTGACGATCAGGCCGCGGAACAGCTGGTCGTCGGGCGGCAGCAAGGTCACCGTCGGCACCGCGCGCAGCCGCGACCGCAAGTCGCGCAATTCGACTTCGAACGCCGAGGGCGGTACGCGCGCCGTGATCAGCACGAAGGCGTCGTCCTGACGCGCGAGATTCATCAAATGAAACATTGCGCGTTCGTCGAAATCGCCCGGCCTCAAATCCTCGACCACCAGCGCCCCGGTCGCCAGCGCCGTCGGCACCGCATCGGCGGTCAGGGCGTGCGCAGCGGTCGCGCGCGCACCCGCGCTGTCTGCCCAGATCGCGGCGAGGTGGCTTTTGCCGGCGCCGTCCGGCCCCACCAGCAGCATGATTCGGTTCGGCCAGTCGGGCCAGCGATCGATCAGCGCCAATGCGGCTTCATTGGCGGGCCCCTCGAGGAAATCGTCGCGGGTCAGCTTCTCCTCGTGCGGCAGTGCCAAGGCCAATTGACGAGGTTGAACGCTACCGGCCACGCAGATCTCCAAAGCAAACTACCGAGCCTCGATCGTGCTCATGTGCCGCACCCACTCCACGAGATAGAGGGACACCGAACCCAAAGTAAAGATCGTGACCAGGCCCATCAGGATCAGGTCGTAGGGGTGCGGCTGGAAGCCGAAACCGAGCGAGGCCAGCACCAAGGCGGCGAAGCCGACCTGCGCCACCGTGTTCAGCTTCGACACCATCAACGGCTTCATCTCGACCGGCTTGTCGAACAACCATGACACAATCACGGCGGAGACGATCATGATGTCGCGCGACACCACGAGAATCACGATCCAGCGCGGCACCGCGCCCCAGATCCCGAGCGCGACATAGATCGACACCAGCAGCGCCTTGTCGGCGAGCGGGTCGAGCAGGGCGCCGAGCTCGCTTGTCATGTTGAAGCGCTTGGCGAGGAAGCCGTCGACGGCGTCGGAAACGCCAGCGATCACGAAGATCGCGAACGCGATCTCCATCTGGCTCGACACGATGGCCCAGACGATCACCGGCACCAGGATGATGCGGCCAAGGGTAATGATGTTCGGAATGCTCAACTTTGGATCGCTTCCCGGCTAGAAGCCTGATTTTACTCGATATCCGGCTCTTTTGCGTGGCGGCCGGGTGTTATCTACATAGTATCGCGGCGAGCTGGCCGCGAGCCATTGCGCGGGGGCGGAATTCCTCGTAACCAGCCCCTGATCATCTGGAATTGGGCATGACCGAGCGCAAAAACGGGCTCACTTACGCGGATTCGGGCGTCGATATCGATGCCGGCAACCGTCTCGTCGATCTGATCAAGCCGATGGTGCGCGCCACCGCGCGGCCGGGCGCTGACGCCGAGATCGGCGGCTTCGGCGGCCTGTTCGACCTCAAGGCCGCGGGCTTCAAGGATCCGATTCTGGTGGCGGCGACCGATGGTGTCGGCACCAAGCTGAAGATCGCGATCGAGACCGGAATCCACAGCGGCATCGGCATCGACCTGGTCGCGATGTCGGTCAACGACCTCGTCGTGCAGGGCGCGGAGCCGCTGTTCTTCCTGGACTATTTCGCCTGCGGCAAGCTGCATCCGGAGGCCACCGCGCAGATCGTGGCGGGTATCGCCGAGGGCTGCCGCGAATCCGGCTGCGCGCTGATCGGTGGCGAAACCGCCGAGATGCCCGGCCTCTACAAGGATGGCGATTACGACCTCGGCGGCTTTGCGGTCGGCGCGGCCGAGCGCGGCACTTTGCTGCCGACAGCGGACATCGCGGCGGGCGACGCCGTGATCGGCCTCGCGTCCTCGGGGGTGCACTCCAACGGGTATTCGCTGGTGCGCAAGCTCGTCGAGCTGTCCGGCATTGCCTATGACGCGCCGGCGCCGTTCGCGCCGGTCATGACGCTCGGCGCGGCGCTGCTGACGCCGACCAGGCTCTATGTGAAGTCCTGCCTGCGCGCGATCCGGGACACCGGCGCAGTCAAGGGGCTCGCCCACATCACCGGCGGCGGCTTCACCGACAACATTCCGCGCGTGCTGCCGAAGCATCTCGGTGTCGGCATCGATCTGGCGCGGCTGCCGGTGCTGCCGGTGTTCAAATGGCTGGCGGAGCAGGGCGGGATTGCCGAGCTCGAGCTGCTGCGCACCTTCAACTGCGGCATCGGCATGATCGCGATCGTCAGGCCCGATGCGGTCGATGCGGTGACCGAGGCCTTCACCGCCGGCGGCGAGACTGTGACGCTGCTCGGCGAGGTGATTGAAGCCAAGGGGGAACACACGGGCGAGCATCGCGTGGTCTATAACGGCCATCTCGACCTCTCGCGATGAAGCGCCGGACAGCCATTCTGATTTCCGGCCGCGGCTCCAACATGGCCGCGCTGATCGAGGCCGCCGAGGCTCAGGACTATCCGGCCGAGATCGCCGTGGTGATCTCCAACCGCGCCGATGCGCCCGGGCTGGAGAAGGCCGCGGCGCACGGCGTTCCGACTGTCGTGATCCCGAGCAAACCGTTCGGCAAGGATCGCGCCGGGTTTGAGGTGGTGCTGCAGAAGGCGCTCGACGACAACAAGGTCGAATTCATCTGCCTCGGCGGCTTCATGCGGCTGTTCACCGCGGACTTCGCCCGGCGCTGGTACGGGAGGATGCTCAACATCCATCCCTCGCTGCTGCCCTGCTTCCCCGGCCTTGATCCGCACGGCCAGGCCTTGCGGGCGGGGGTCAAGCTGTCCGGAGCGACCGTGCATTTCGTCATCCCGGAGACCGATGCCGGGCCGATCGTGATGCAGGGCGCCGTGACTGTCGCCGACGATGACACGGCCGAGACGCTCGCCGCGCGCGTGATCAGAATCGAGCATCGCATCTATCCGGAAGCGTTGCGGCTTCTGGCGACCGGCCGGCTCCAGCTCGACGGCGACCGCTGCACGACGAAAGGCAGCGCCGCGACCGATCGCACGCTGATCGCGCCGGCGGTTGAAGGAGCGCTTGCGCCGGAGTAGTCCCCGGAGGCGCCGGGGAAGGCATCAGGACGGCTTCCGTCGCTAGCGCCGTTCAGTGAACCTTGAGGTTCTCTGCCGACGCCTTGCCGCGGTTCTCGACCAGATCGTATTCGACGGTCTGGTTCTCGTTGAGTGTCGAGAGCCCCGCGCGCTCGACCGCCGAGATGTGGACGAACACGTCCTTGTCGCCGACGGCCGGCTTGATGAACCCGTAACCCTTTGTCGGGTTGAACCATTTGACGGTACCCTTCGGCATCGTCGCTCTCCCAGTCTAGCTAGACATAAAAAAGACGCGGCGACGTTTTCCACGTGCCACGCCACGATCGGGCTTTGCGCTGTCTGTTCGGTTTCCGGGTCTTCAGATCCAAAGTCTTCAAGTCCGAAGTTTCGCCTCTCGAAGCCTTGTTCACCGAAGCCTTGTACGTCGAAGCTTGGATAGCAACGTCGCAAATCGCACAGTCGAACGGCCGCGATCCGATTGTGAAGGGATTGCAACACGAAAATTGCGCGTTAGCAAGCGCGGCAGTTTCGTGTGACGCAACCTCAGTCTGTGTCGGTCGAGCTCCGGCGCAGGCATTCGCGAGGGGCGGAACCAGGTGGGTCTTTCTAACCCCGGTCCACCCGCACCACGCGGCCTTTGTCGATCGCGAGCGCGACCTGGCCGTGCTTGAGCTTCAGTGCCGCCTCGCCGAACAATTCACGCCGCCAGCCATGCAGGGCGCCGACTTCGGCCTGATCGCTGGCCGCGATCTGCTCGAGATCGTCGACGGTCGCGATCACCTTGCTGGCGACGCCGTGGCGTTCCGAGGTCATGCGCAGCAGCACCTTCAGCAGCTCGACGGTCGCCGCGCCGTTGGAATTGTTGCGCGGCTTTTCCAGCTTGGGCAGTGTTGCCTGGTCGCGGGCCAGCCCGCGCTGCACCGCGGCGATGATGTCGGCGCCCCATTTCGAGCGTTCGAAACCCTTCGGCAGCGAACGCAGATTGCCGAGCTTCTCCAGCGAGGTTGGCGCGTGGGTGGCGATATCGCCGACCGCATCATCCTTGAGCACGCGCGAGCGCGGCACGTCGCGGCCCTGCGCTTCCTGCTCGCGCCAGGCCGCGACCTCGATCAGGACCGCGAGCTCGCGCGGCTTGCGCACGCGGGTCTTGAGCCGCTCCCAGGCCCGCTCGGGATGGAAGTCGTAGGTCTTCGGCGAGGTCAACACCTCCATCTCCTCGCTGACCCAGTCGCTGCGGTCGCGCTTCTTCAGATCGGCGTCGAGGGCGGCGAACACTTCACGCAGATGGGTGACGTCGGAGACCGCGTAGTGGAGTTGCTCGTCGGTCAGCGGGCGGCGCGACCAGTCGGTGAAGCGATGCGTCTTGTCGGGGCGGTGGCCGGTGACGCGATCGACAAGCTGGTCATAGGCGATGCTGTCGCCATAGCCGAGCACCATCGCGGCGACCTGAGTGTCGAAGATCGGATGCGGGATCGTGCCGGACAGATGCCAGACGATTTCGATGTCCTGCCGCGCGGCGTGGAACACCTTCAGCACGGCCTCGTTCGACATCAGTTCGAAGAACGGCTTGAGGTCGATGCCGGGCGCCAGCGCATCGACCACGATGGCCTCATCGGCGCTTGCCATCTGCACAACGCAGAGCAGCGGGTAATAGGTCGTCTCCCGCAGGAACTCGGTGTCGACGGTGATGACCTTGTGTTGGGCGAGCCGATCACAGGCGGCGGCGAGGTCGGAGGTCGTGCTAATCAGATCCATGAACTGTCCATGACGGCTTGACCCAACGCGTTCTGCCGAAAGGGCAACTATGTCAAGGGTCTTGCAGGGATTTTGGCCCTGCACGGGGCGAGGGGCAGGGCATTTTTGAATTGATTGTGCTTGATTCGGGGGTGTTTTCGGCTTGCTCCTGCCGCGAATTCGTCAGTCGAGCCGGGCGTTGACAGCGAGGATGAGGACACATCCTTGCGTTCTCGCGACAGAGGAAAAGTCTGATAATCGGAATATGATTGGCGTCTACAATGCGCGCAGTCGGGCTTCGATGGCGCGGATGGCGTCGCGCAGCGGGGCCTGGCAACGCGCAATCCCTTCGGTCGCGGTCAGCGCCTTCGTCATCCAGATGATCGACGCGCAGCCGATCACCTGCCTGTCGCGGCGGATCGGCATCGCGATGGTGCCGGTGTGAGGCCAGATCCGGCCGCCCTGGCGTACGGCGTAGCCGCGGCGACGGACGCTCTGCAATTGCTTCTCGGTGGCGGCGCGATCGGAGAGTTCGCCTGATGTCTGTAGCAGATCGAGCAGCAGCGTACGCTCGCGCGCCGTAGTGAATGCGAGGTAGGCGAGGCCGGCGGAGCTGGCGAGCAGTGGAATGCGCATGCCGACCATGCGCCGATCGATCGACATCGGCGCGAAGCGGTGGGTGGACTCACGGACCACCATGCGCACGCCCTCGAGCGTCGTGACATCGCTCGGCCAAAGGATTTTATGCGTGAGATCGAAGATCACGGGCGCCGCCGCGGCTCCCAGCCATTGCTCGTCCTCGAACCCGTCCGACAGTTCGCGCACCTTCAAGAGCAGCGTGAAGCGGTCGTCGGAGCGGCTCTGCATGACATAGCCGGTGTCGATCAGGGTTTTCAGCGAGCGATACACGGTGGCTCGCGGCAGGCCGGTTTCGCGCGCCAGCGTCAGCGCGCTGGCGGAGGCGTGGCGGTTCAGCGCGGCGAGGACGGCGAGGCCCCGCCCGAGCGCGCGGATCGGTTTGACGTCCATGGCATGTTCACCTGGTGAACAGAATTGCCGTCGTCGTTGCACGGTCGGTGGCCGGCTGGCAAGCCTCATCGCAACGGAAAGGGAAACGCATGGACGGGCCGCAACGCGCCAACGGACTTTATGACGTCGCGATCGTCGGGTTCGGTCCGGTCGGCGCGACGCTGGCCAATCTGCTGGGGTTGCAGGGGCTCAGCGTGATCGCGCTCGATCGCGAGGCCGCGCCCTATGCCTTGCCGCGCGCCGTGCATTTCGACGACGAGGTGATGCGGGTCTTCCAGACCATCGGTCTGGCGGACGAGATCCTGCCGTTCACGCATGTCTCGCCGGGCATGCATTTCATCGACGGCGACGGCAAGCTGTTCCTCGACTGGTCGCGGCCGTTGCAAATCGGCCAGAACGGATGGAACACGAGCTATCGCTTCCATCAGCCCGATCTCGAACGGGTGCTGCGCGCCGGTGCGCGCGCCCATGCATCGGTCGATCTTCGTTTGCGCGCCGACGTCTTTGCCGTGGACGAACACGGCGATCACGTCGCGGTCCGCTTTGAGAACCTCACCAATGGCAAGCTCGACGAGGCTCGCGCCCGCTATGTCGTCGGCTGCGACGGGGCGCGCTCGCTGGTCCGGCGGCTGATCGGCTCAGGCATGGAAGATCTTGGCTTTCACGAGCACTGGCTGGTGGTCGACGCGATCCTGAAGCGGCCGATGCCGGAGCTCGGCGACTACAGCGTGCAGTTTTGCGACGCTCGACGGCCGGCAACCTATGTCCGCAGCATCGGCGATCGCCGGCGCTGGGAAATCGCCATCATGCCGGATGACGATGCGCGGCGGATCACCGATCCGGAGACTGTCTGGAAGCTGCTGGCGCGCTGGATCACGCCCGATGATGCCGAGCTGGAGCGCGCGGCATCCTACAGCTTTCATTCGGTGATTGCGTCGACCTGGCGCCGGCAGCGTCTCTTGATCGCCGGCGATGCCGCACACCAGACCCCGCCGTTTCTCGGCCAGGGCATGTGCGCCGGCATTCGTGATGTGGCCAACCTCGCCTGGAAACTTGGACGCGTGACCCGCGGCGAAGCGGGCGATGGCCTGTTGAACAGCTACCAGACCGAACGCCATCCCCACGTCCGTCAATATATCGAGCTCGCGGTCCGGCTCGGCAGCCTGATCAACGCGACGCGCAGCGAGGGCCGGGAGGCGGGCGCGGAGCCGCGGCGGATGGCGACCATCAAGCCGCGGCTTGGACCGGGCCTGTTCAGGCATGGCTGCGCTGTGGCGGGCACGCCGGTCCCGCAGCCGATGCTGTCGAACGGACGCCGGCTCGACGATCAGGTTGGCTATCGCTTTGCCGCGCTGGCGCGGCCGGGCTTTCTCGACGGACTGGACGGCGCGACGCATGAGCGTTGGCGCCAGTACGGCATCGTCCTCGTCAGCGACGGCCAGGGGCCGCTGAAGGACTGGCTCGACAGCGTCGACGCGCACGCCGCGCTGGTCCGGCCCGATCGCTACATCGTCGGACTGGCGAGGACCCCGCAGGAATTGTCGGCGCTGGTCGACAGCATGAACCAGGAGGATTTTGGATGAAGCTCGCATCGTTCTCGACTGCTAGGGGACCCGGCTATGGATGCGTGGTCGATCAGGGCATTGTCGTTCTGTCGGCCGCGTTTGGCGATCGCGCGCCGACCTTGCGCGACCTGTTGGCCGGCGGATTGCTGGAGGAGGCCGCGGCGCTTGCAAAGACATCGAAACCTGACCTTGCCCTGAGCGAGGTCAGCTTTGATCCGGTCATTCCCAACCCCGACAAGATCATCTGCGTCGGTCTCAACTACCGTGACCACGTCGCCGAGACCGGCCGCACGGTCACGGAGAAGCCGGCGCTGTTCGCGCGTTACGCCGGCAGCCAGATCGGGCATCTTGCGCCGCTGGTGAAGCCAAGGGTGTCCGACGAGTTCGACTATGAGGGCGAACTCGCCGTCATCATCGGCAAGGGCGGACGGCACATCGCACCGCAGGCCGCGCTGACGCATGTCGCGGGCTATGCCTGCTACAATGAGGGTAGCATTCGCGACTGGCAGCGCCACACCAGCCAGTTCCTCTCCGGCAAGACCTTCGCCGGCACCGGCGCATTCGGGCCGTGGATGGTGACGAGCGACGAGATCGCCGATCCGTCGAAGCTCGCGCTGGAGACGCGGATCAACGGACAAGTGGTGCAGCACACCACGACGGACCTCCTGATCACCGATATCCCGCATCTGATCGCCTACATCTCGACCATCCTGCCGCTGCTGCCGGGCGATGTGATCGTGTCGGGCACGCCGGGCGGCGTCGGCGCCAAGCGTAACCCGCCGCTCTGGATGAAGCCCGGTGACGTCGCCGAGGTCGAGATCTCCGGGATTGGCGTGCTGCGCAATCCGGTGGTGGCAGAGGCGGTGTGACAGCGATGGAGAGCAACACGGAGATCAACGCGCTCGGCTATATCGGCATCCAGTCGCAACGGCTCGAGGACTGGACCGGCTTTGCGACCAGACTGCTCGGCATGCAGCCGGTGGATCGCGGCGGCGGCACGCGGGCGTTCCGGATGGACGACCGCAAGCAGCGGCTGGTGGTGAGCGATCGCGACGGCGACAATGCCGGTTTCTTCGGATGGGAGGTCGCTGACGCGGCTGCGCTGGAGCGGCTGGCGGCGCGGCTGGAGCGGCACGGCACCGCGGTTCGTCGTGGCACCCGTCAGCTCGCGGACGAGCGCCACGTCGCCGATCTCATCAGCTTCCGCGATCCCGCCGGCAATCCGCTCGAGGTGTTCCATGGGCCCGCGATCGCGGACACGCCGTTCGTGCCGGCGCGGCCGATCTCGGGGTTCAAGACCGGGCCGCTAGGCATGGGCCATGTCGTGCTGAATGTCGAGGACGTCGAACCGCTGTTGCCGTTCTATCGCGATCTGCTCGGCTTCAAGGTCAGCGATTACGGGCTGACGCCTTACAAATTGTACTTCTTCCACGTCAATGGCCGTCACCACAGCTTCGCGATGGTCGGCTCCGGCCGGCGCGGGCTGCATCATTTCATGGTCGAGCTCTACAGCCTCGACGATGTCGGGCAAGGCTATGACCTGGCGCAGCTCGACGAAGGACGAATTGCCTTCACGCTCGGCCGGCACACCAACGATTTCGTGACCTCGTTCTACGCCACGACGCCCTCCGGCTTCTTCGTGGAGTATGGCTGGGGCGGCCGCGTCATCGATCCCGCCACCTGGCAGCCGCATGAAACCTTCGACGGCCCAAGCTTCTGGGGCCACGACCGGCTCTACATGGAGCCCGAGAGCCGCGCGCGTCTGCGCGAAATGCGGCTGTCGGCGGCCGCGCGCGGCGTGCGTGCGCCGGTGCCGGACTGTCCGTGGCTCGACGCGGTGACGGGGCGCGGCACATCCATCCAGAAAACATAGAACGGGGGAGGCACTGATGGCCGGGAAACCAAGCCTGACGTTTCGTTTGGTGGGCGGCGCGATGTTCATTGCTGTGGCGCTGTCGGGCAGCGCGTCGGCCGAGATCAAGGGCGATGCGATCCGCATCGGCGTGCTCACCGACATGAGCGGCATCTTCGCAACCGCGATGGGGCCGGGCTCGGTCGAGGCGGCGCGGATGGCGGCGGAGGACTTCGGCGGCAAGATCAACGGCAAGCCGATCGAGATCTTGCAGGCCGACCACCAGAACAAGGCCGACGTGGCGTCGGCGATCGCGCGGCGCTGGTTCGATCGCGAGGGCGTGCAGGCCATTGCCGATGGCGGCAGCTCCGGCGCGGCGCTCGCCGTGCAGGAGTTGGTGCGCGAGAACAAGCGCGTGTTTCTGGTCTCGGGCGCGGGCGCCGTCGAGCTCACCGAAAAGGCCTGCGCGCCGACCAGTGTGCAGTGGACCCACGATGCGGCCTCGACCGCCAACGCGGTCGTCGCCGGCGTGTCGAAGACCGTGCAGGGCTCCTGGTTCTTCATCACCGCGGATTATGCGTTCGGACACGCGGTGGAAGCGATCGCGCGGGCCAAGCTCGACAAGCTCGGGGTCAAGGTCGCCGGCAGCGTCAAGACCGCGCTCAACACCGCCGATTTCGCTTCCTTCCTGCTACAGGCGCAGTCGAGCGGCGCCAAGGTGCTGGCGCTGAACGCCGCGGGCGACAATGTGACGATCATGAAGCAGGCGCAGGAGTTCGGCTTCGCGCAGCAGGGCATCGCAGTGGTGCCGATGACGTTCCAGAACGTCGACATCGTCGCTGCCGGGCTGTCGGTCACGCAGGGCGACCTGATCGCGACCAGCTTCTTCGAGGACGTTTCGCCGGCCGCGCGCAAATGGGCCGACGCGTTCTTCGCCCGTCGCAAGGCGATGCCGTCGCAGATCCAGGCCGGGGTCTATTCGGCCGTCCGGCATTATCTCCAGGCGGTGAAGGACACGGATTCCGACGACGGCGAGGTCGTCATGGCAAGAATGAAGGCGACGCCGGTGGCGGACGCCTATACGCCGCAGGGGACGATCCGCGCCGACCAGCGCATGGTGCACGACCTCTATCTCGTGCAGGTCAAGACGCCGGCGGAATCGAAGGGGCCGTGGGACCTGGTCAAGCTCGTCACCGCGATCAAGCCCGACGAGGCATTTCGCTCGCTCGAGGAGAGCAAGTGCCCGCTGGTCGGGCGTTGAGGACGGCGACCGGCGCGGTCCGACTTGCGAGGCGTATCATGGGTGCCGTAACATAGGGCGGCAACCTGAAGTCGAATCGCAGTAGGAGCCGCCGTGACCGCGACGCAGCCCGGGGCTGTTACCAGCGAGCTGTTTCAAATCGCCTCCGATGTCCCGGAGTATCGCCGCGACGCCGTGCTCGACGACATCAGCAGCATCATCGACTCGAACTGGCTGACGGAGCAGAGATTCTGGTCACGCCAGCATTCGCCGTTCAACGCCGACCACGGTATCGTCCTGCTTCACCATGGCGGTGAATGCGTAGCTTACATGATCATCCAGCGCCTGGCCGTGGCCGGCACGTCGGTGATCTATCTTTCGGGCACCGCAGTCCGGGACACCTGTCGTGGCCAGGGCTTTTTCAAGCGGATGTTCGATACCGCGATGGCGGCGGAGTTCGGTGACCCCGCGGCGCCGGCAGAATTCTGCCTGTGCTGGCGGACACGGAATCCCGTCATCTACGTGCTGGGTCGCGCGCAATGCCGAAGCGTCGTGCCGGCCATTCCGGCTGAGACACGAACCGGCGATCTTGACGAGCTTTGTCTCAGTTTGGCGGCAATCCTGTACCCACGTCAGGTCATCGAGACGACGACCATGGCGATGCGCGGCGCCTATGGTGGGCTGCGCTACCGCGACGAGCCGACGACCCAGACGTCACCGGATGTCGACCGATGGTTCGCGCAGACCATTCCCTACGGCGCCGATGCGGTGTTCTGCGCCGGATGGGCCAGCAATCGCTGGGCGCGGTGCTGAGCAGCGGAAACTGTGGGATAGGCGGCCATGCGGGACGTGTGCCTTAAGACACTCCAGGACCCGCTTTCTCGACTCGTCATTCCGGGGCAGCCCGAAGGGAAGGGCTGAGCCCGGAATCCATGGGGCCGTATAACCTGCGGATGAATGGATTCCGGGCTCTCGCTTCGCGAGCCCCGGAATGACGGAGGAGATTGCAGCTTGCGCCACCCGGCACGTCAGTGATTGGCGAGCCGCCCGGCCTCGGCCGGCGTGGCGACGTTGCCCGGACTGATCTGCGAACCGATGCGCGAGGGCCAACCGTGTCGCGAGGCCAGCATCGTGAGCTGTTCCTTGACGCGATAATGCGCGGGGCCCTCGAGGAAGCGCCAGACGAACCACGCCAGCAGCACCATGCACGCCACGACGAACGTGGTCGAAAGCGCGTCCGGCGTTGGCGTGATCAGCAGCAGGATCACGTAGCCGAGCTGTAGATGCAGCAAATAGAGCGGATAGGTGATGCCGCCGATGGCCCTCACAAAGCCGTCCGGCAGCGGCACCGATTTGATGCGGGTGGCGGCGAACACGATGCCGAGCGAGACGATGCAGATCACTGTCACGACGCGCGGATCGAAACTGCCATGGGTGTGGACGCCGAGCCGCTCCAGCTTGTGCACGGCCTGGAACGTCGCCGTGCCCATCGCCAGCGTCAGAAGGCTGTACAGCCTGCTGTCGCGCCGTCCGCGGTAATGTTCATAGATCAGCAAGCCGACCGCGAAGAAGCCGCTGTCATCGGCCATGAACAATTTCTCGAACAGCGGAATGTCGAGTGTCAACTCGTTGGCGAAGGTGATCGCGATCCACACCACGATGAGAGTGTCGATCCGCCGCGGGAAGATGCCCCAGGCCAGCAACAGCGCGACCCAGGCGTAGAACACGACTTCGATCACCAGCGACCAGTAGGCGTCGTCCATGTAAGGCTGACCGAGCATTGGCGCCGCGATGAACAGATTCGCCAGCCATTGTCCCCACGTCACCTGAAACCAGGCGTGGCCTATGAAGAGCGTGGCGAGGAAGGTCAGCGTCATGCAGATGACGAAGGTCGGATAGATCCGGCTGAACCGGGCGATGGCGAAGCCGATCGGCGTGCGGCCCTCGGCCGAATAGGCGATGACGAAGCCGGAGATCGCGAAGAACACGGGGACGCCGAGGAAGCCATATTGGGCGACCGGCGCGAGATACGGCAACGCCACTTTCTGCACGCCGTGCGATGCGGTGCCCCAGAAGCCGTAATGATACAGGATCACGGCCCCGACCGCGGCGAGCCGCAGCAGGTCCAGCGCGGGAACACGGGTCGGATCCGCATGTTTGGAAACATTTGGCATGTACCGGCCATTTTGGCGGCCAGCCGTGAAGGCGTTCTTAATCCGGCCGTGAAGGACCGGGGCCGTCGTTCACGATTGCAGGAGCCCGGTGGCGATCCCGGCGGCCGTGCTGAGGATCACCACCAATAGCGGCGGTGCGCGCCAGGCCGTGAGCAGGACGAAGCCCGCCAGCGCGATGCCGAAGTCGAGCGGACGGTGCAGGCTGGTCGTCCACACCGGATCGTAGAGCGCGGCACCGAGGATGCCGACCACGGCGGCATTGACGCCGCGCATCATCGCCTGCGCGGCCGGCCGCTTGCGGAATTGATCCCAGAACGGCAGCGCCGCCAGCAGGACGAGCAGTCCCGGCAGGAAGATGCCGAGCAGGCCGACGATTGCGCCCGGCACCCCGCCGATCACGGCGCCGAGATAGGCCGCGAAGGTGAACAGCGGGCCCGGCACGGCCTGGGCGGCGCCATAGCCGGTCAGGAAAGCATCGTCGCCGATCCAGCCCGGCGCCACCACCGCTTCGCGTAGCAGCGGCAGCACGACATGGCCGCCGCCGAACACCAGCGCGCCGGAGCGATAGAAGGCCTCGAACACGCCGAGGCCTGACCATATCCGGGCGAGCAGCGGCAGCCCGATCAGCAGTGCCAGGAACAGGATCAGTGCGGCGATGCCGACGCGGCGCGACACCGGCATCGCGATATGGGTGGTGCCGCTGGACGGCTGCGCCCGGCACAGCCACAGTCCGGCGACGGCACCGAGCATGATGGCGCCGATCTGCGCGATCGACGACGAACTGGCGAGGATGATCAGCGCTGCGACCGTCGCGATCGACGCGCGTTCACGGTCGGGGCAGAGCGAGCGCGCCATGCCCCAGACCGCCTGCGCCACGATCGCCACCGCGACGAGCTTCAGGCCGTGCACCAGGCCCGCGCCGGCCAGGCCGCTCAAGCCGCCGGCGCCATAGGCAAACAGCACCAGCGCGATCGCCGAGGGCAGCGTGAAGCCGGTCCAGGCCGCCAGCGCGCCGAGGTAGCCGGCACGCATCAGGCCGAGCGAGAAGCCGACCTGGCTGCTCGCCGGGCCGGGCAGGAATTGGCAGAGCGCGACCAGATCGGCATAGGCCTGCTCGTCGAGCCAGCGCCTGCGGGTGACGAACTCGTCGCGGAAATAGCCGATATGGGCGATCGGGCCGCCAAAGCAGCTGACGCCGAGCTTGAGGAAAATCAGCAGCACCTCAAGTGGCGAATGTGCAGTGGAGGGCGCCGTGTCGGAGTGCTGGACGTCGGTGTCGTTCAAGCGTCGTCCGATCCCTGACTTGCGTCCCGCCGTCAGGACCCGTCAGGCCGACCATATCGCCTTTCGATGACGGCTGGGCGCGATATTATCTGGCCATTGCGAG
Source organism: Bradyrhizobium sp. SK17 (assembly GCF_002831585.1). Classification (GTDB taxonomy): domain Bacteria; phylum Pseudomonadota; class Alphaproteobacteria; order Rhizobiales; family Xanthobacteraceae; genus Bradyrhizobium. The sequence continues at coordinate 4,902,050 of NZ_CP025113.1, forward strand.
ATACCCGCTGAGGGTCACGACTGACACGACCGTGGAGGCGAGGATGACGTTCGACGTCATGTTGGCCTCGCGCCGGTAGAACTCGGCCAGCATGAACGGGCCGGTGCCGGTCGGCAGTGCGGCGAGCAGCACCGCCGTATGCGTCAGCAGGGGGGAGAGGCCGAACACGGTGGTCGCCATCACCCAGGTGATCGCCGGTTGCAGCACGAGCTTGCAGCCGACCAGCAGCGCCGCCGATCCGATGTCCTGCTCGGCGGCCTCCCGCTTGGTGGCGAGGAACAGGCCGAGCGCGACCAGCGCGCAGGGCGAGGCCGCGCCGCCCAGGAGCTTCAGGAAATTCTCGGCCGGGCCGGGAATGCCGAGGCCAGCGAGCGGAATGATCGCGCCGAGCACGGGTGCGACCAGCAGGGGATTGGCGAGCAGCGAACGGCCGACCTTGACGACGACGTGCCTGCCGCGCCGCTCGGTTTGCAGGCCGGTCTCGATCAGCACGATGGCGATCGCGAACAGGACGCACACCGTCATGATGGTGGCGACGAGCGTCGGCGCCAACGCCTCGCGGCCGAGTGCTGCGACGGCGAGCGGGAAGCCGACGAAGCCGGTATTGCCATAGCCGGCGTTGAGGCCATCGATCGCCGCATCGACCAGATGCCGGCGACGGAGCAGGGCAACGACGATGGTCAGGCAAAACACCAGCGCGGCGCCGATGCCGAACGCCGCGATGAAGCAGGGTTGCCAGACATCGCTCCATTTGGCGTGCGCGATGACGTCGAACAGCAGCGCGGGCAGAGCCAGGTAGACGACGAAGCGGTTCAGTTCGCTCGATGCGGCCGGGCCGACCACGCCGATCCGGCGCGCCAGCCATCCGGCGAAGATGAGGGAGAAGATCGGAAGAACGGCGGCGAGGGTCGCGAGCATAAGGGAAGCCTGAGTGACGAAAACGCTTCAGTCCTACGCTGCGGCTCTGATATCATCCAATACTGATTGAAGCCCCATTTCATACCTTTTCGGTATCATGATCGACATCAGGCAAATGCGCTATTTCGTGGCCGTGGCGGAGACGCTGCATTTCGGCCGCGCCGCCGAGCGGCTGCATATCAGCCAGCCGCCGCTGAGCCGGCAGATCGCAGCGCTGGAGAAGGAGCTCGGCGTCCGTCTGTTCGAGCGGGAGTCCCGCCGCGCGCGCCTCACGCCGGCCGGCCGCCGCTTTCTGGAGGATGCGCGCGCCGTGCTGATGAGCTTCGACCAGGCCTGCCGCAACGCGCGGCTCGCCGAGCGCGGCGAGATCGGCGAGCTTGCGATCGGCTTCATGATGCACGCGGCCTATACCAGCCTGCCGGGCCTGGCGCGGCGCTACATGGCCGACCATCCCCAGGTGCATGTCGAACTGCGCGAGGTGGTGCCCGGCGCGCTCGCCGAGGCGGTGCTGAGCGGACGCTTCGATGCGGCCATCATGTTCAATCCCGGGCCGATCAAGGGGCTCGAGACCCGCATCATCCATCGCGAGCGGATGTGCCTCGCGCTGCATCCAAGTCACCCGCTTGCCAATCGTGCTGTCGTCAACGCCAGGCAACTGAAAGGCCAGCCGCTGATCGCAACACCGACCGAAGCGGCGCCGATGCTGCGCGAGGCGATCGTGCAATATTGCCGCGCCGGCGGCTTCGAGCCGACCATTCGGCTCGAGGTCGAATTGCAACAGACCATCGTCAGCCTGGTCGCGGAAAATCTCGGCATCGCGCTGGTGCCGGAATCGATGGGCAAGCTCGGCATCGATAATCTGGTGCAGCGCGATTTGCAGGCGGCACCGGCGATCGAGCATGTGATCGCCTGGCGGCCGGGCAATCTCAATCCCGCGTTGCGGCCATTCCTGGAGGAGGCGCGGGCGGCTCAGCCGATCCAGCCGAGCAGCCGGAACCAGATCAGATAAAGCGGCGCCAGCACCACGAACGAGATCAGCCCGACGATCAGGCACATCTTGACCGCCGCGCTGGTCGGCACCCGCGCCATGCCGGCGGCAACGACGATCGGCGCGGCCTGGTACGGCAGCAGCGGCGTCGCATAGGCGAACACCTGCGACATCAGCACGGTCGGCAGGCTCAGGCCGGTGTGCGCGGCGAGCGAGGCGGCAAGCGGCGTGAACACCGCGGGCACGCCGTTGGCGGTGACGACGAAATTGAGCAGGCTGGCGAGTCCGATCATCGAGGCGAAATCCGACGCCGGCCGCGCCGGGTCGAGCGGCAGATGCGGAATGATCAGATCGCCGATCGCGGTGCCGAGCCCGGACCACGCGACGACTGCGGCAAGCCCGAGAATGCCGCCGAGATAGATGCAGGTGCGAACATTGACGCCGGCGGCGAATTCCTCGCCATTGAGGAAGCCGATGCGCGGCAGGAGGCACAGACACGCCGACACCAGCCCGACCCAGGCCGGGCGGATGCCGTGCAGGCTGTCCGTCATCCAGAAGGCGAGCGTGGCAAGCAGGATGATCGAGAGCCGCCATTCGGCCGCGCTCATCGGCGTGGCTTCAGCGTGATCTTCGATCGGCTTCGGCGAGGCAGGAAACAGCCACACCAGGCAACCCACCAGCACGACGCCCTTGAGAATGCCGATCACGGGCGCATGCAGCACCAGATACGACATGTAGTCGAAATGCACGCCATAGGCGCGCTCGGCGGCGCCGGTCATGATCAGGTTCGGCACATTGGCCGGCAGGATCGAGGCCGAGAGCTGATAGGTGCCGAAGCCCACCGCGAGCGCGAGCGCATAGCGGCCGCGCGATCCCTCGGCGAGGCCGGCGCGATCGGCCAGCGCCAGGATGATCGGCATCAGCAGCGCGATGCGGCCCATGTTCGAGGGCATCACGAAGGCCAGCGCATAGGTCAGCAGGACGACGCCACCCACCATCCGGAACCAGGACCCGGTGAGATGCGCGGCAAGGCCACGCGCGATCCGGTCGGCCAGCCCGACCTTGCGGATCGCGCTGCCGATCACGAAGCCGCCCAGCACCAGCCAGAACGCCTCCGACTGGAAGCCGGAGAACAGCACGTCCGGCGGCGCCGCGTGGAACACGGCCACCGCCGCGAAGAACAGCAACGCCGTGAGGTATTCGGGCAGCAGGCTGGTCGCCCACAGCAGGATGGCGATCGCGGCAAACCAGCCGGGATGGATCAGGGACGTCGCGGTCTCGGGCATGTCTGGGAATCAGGTGCAACAAGGACGGACCGCGACCATAGCACCGCGGAACGTGGTTGCGTGGCCGTGAACGAACAGGGCTGAGGTGTGTGGAGGGAAGGGCGAACGACGTTGCGTGGAGGCGCCGGAGCGCCGGATGCGGGGTTATGCAACACGCCGATGGCAGACCGCTTCGATGCGGTTGCCGTCCGGGTCGCTTAGAAAGGCGCCATAGTAGTGTGGATGATATTCGGGACGCAGGCCCGGCGCGCCGTCGTCTGATCCGCCTGCCGAAAGCCCGGCATGCCAAAAGGCGTCAACCTGCACCCTGAGCCGCGCCTTGAAGCACCAATGCCGTCCATAGGCTGCTTCGGGCATGGGTCCAGGACGTATCAGCAAATAGGTCAGATCCGGATGGTCTGCGTCACAGCGCTCGCCGTAGCTGATCCATGTGTCGCCACTGCTCATCTTGGTAACGCCGAGCGCGGCCATCACGGCATCGTAGAAGGGCTCGGAGGCGCGTATGTTCGACACGGTGATGGAGACGTGGTCCAGCATGAACGATCTCCTCGATTGACGACGCTAGCGCATGATCCGGAAACGCGCGGAGCGGTTTTCCGAAAAGATGATACTCAAACAAGGAGCAGCGCGCCTCTCTATCACGGATCGATCCCCGCCGCCGTCGCGACGAGCCGGCGCCTCACTCGCAGCGCAGGTTCTTCGACGGCCGTCGCGCGGCGGGCATCGCCAGCACGACGAGGCAAAGCGCGATCATCGCCAATCCCATAAATTCGAATGCAAACGCGTCCACGGGCCGATCTCCCCCATTAGAAACAATTAGACTTGTTGGGGGAGCGTTGACGCGCTGTTAAGCCTTATGGTTACCGGCGCTAGCCTCCCGGCATGGTGGAGAGTGAGTTAACGCTCACGATGGCATCTCGAGCGCAAAGCGAGTTCGCTATGCCACGAGCTTGGGCAGCGCGGCGGCGAGCGTGTCTACCGCAAGCCGGACCTTGAGCGGCAGTCGCGGCGTCGGCAGCCACAGCGCATGGCAGTCGTAGGGCAGTTCGCCTTCTTCGCCGAGAACGCGGATCAGCGCGCCGTTGTCGAGGCGTTCGCGCACCAGCCAGGATGGCAGCCATGCCAGCCCCATACCGCGCGCCGCGGCGTCGGCGATGGCTTCGAGATCGTCGAATTTGTGGCGGCCTGCCGGCCAGACCTCGTGCGGTGACTGACCGTCGCGCGGGAACAGCCATGGGCGAAGCCGCCCGGAGCGGCGATAGACCAATGCCTGGTGCTGGCCGAGCTCGTCGAGCGTCCGCGGCCTGCCGTAGGCTTTCAAATAGGCGCGCGAGCCGCAGACCACCATGCGCTGGCGCGCGATGCGCCGTGTGATCGCGCCAGATTGTCCATTGAGATCGCCGGTCCTGATCGCAAGGTCGTAGCCGCCTTCCATCAGATCGGCGACCGGATCGCCGAACGACAAATCGAGTTCCAGCGCCGGATATTTCTGCGCCAGCTTGAGCAGCAGCGGCGCCACGCAGTGCCGTCCCAGCAGCGCCGGCATCGTCACCCGCAGCCGCCCCCGCGGCTCGGACAGTTGATCGGCCGCGAGCGCGTCGGCGGCTTCCGCCTCGGCAAGCACCGCGCGGCAGCGCTCGTAATAGGCGTGTCCGAACTCGGTCAGGCTCTGACGTCGCGTGGTGCGATGGATCAGGCGGACGCCGAGCCGCTCCTCGAGGAAGCGGACATGCTTGCCGACCATCGGACCGGACATCCCGAGCGCGTCGGCTGCGGCCGCGAACGAGCCGAGATCGACCGCCCTGAGAAACACGGCCATGCTGGTCAGGCGGTCCATCATTCGAAACTCCCAGTTCTGACTGTTCAGTCTGCGGGATGATTTATCCGCTGAATTTGTCCCGGCATAGCTTCATTCAATTCAACTGTTTTGGAGTGTTGCCGATGGCACGTGTCGTTCGTTTTCACCAATTTGGTGGTCCCGAGGTGCTGCGGATCGAGGATGTGGCGATCGCGCCGGCTGCGCGCGGCGAGGTCCGGATCCGGATCAAGGCGCTCGGGTTGAACCGCGCCGAGGCCCTGATGCGCAGCGGGACCTATATCGAGACGCCGGTGCTGCCGTCCGGCCTTGGCCTGGAGGCCGCCGGAATTGTCGAAGCGGTCGGCGAGGGCGTCGTCGATTTCGCGCCAGGGGATGCCGTCAGCATCGTGCCGCCGATCTCGATGGCGCGGTGGCCGGCCTATGCCGAGCTCGCGACGTTCCCGGCCGAACTGGTGGTCAGGCATCCGTCAGAGCTGGGCTTTCAGCAGGCGGCCGCTGTCTGGATGCAATACCTCACGGCATACGGCGCCTTGATCGATATCGCGAAACTCGGTCGCGGCGAGTTCGCCGTCGTCACGGCGGCATCGAGCAGCGTCGGGCTCGCCGCGATCCAGATCGCCAATCGCGTTGGTGCGATCCCGATTGCGGTCACGCGCACCTCGGCGAAGGCGCGAGCGCTGCGCGACGCCGGCGCCGCGCATGTGATCGCATCCGCGGAGGAGGACCTGCAATCGAGGCTGGAGCAGATCGCGGGGCCGGACGGCGTGCGCGTGGTGCTCGATCCGGTCGGCGGTCCCGTCTTCGTGCCGCTCACGGCGGCAATGGCACACGGCGGCATTCTGATCGAATATGGCGGGCTCAGCCCGGAGCCGACGCCGTTTCCGCTGTTCACGGTGCTGAGCAAGAGCCTCATCCTGCGCGGCTACCGCGTGCACGAGATTGTTCAAGATCCCGCGCGGCTCGGCGCGGCCAAGGCGTTCATCCTCGACGGGCTCGGGGATGGTGCGCTGAAGCCGATCATCGCCAGAACATTTCCGTTCGAGGAGATCGTCGAGGCGCACCGGTATCTGGAGTCGAACGCGCAGTTCGGCAAGATCGTGGTGACGGTGTGAGGGATCAGTAGGATGGGTAGAGCGCAGCGAAACCCATCGGTCTCATGCGCAGACGCAATGATGGGTTTCGCTGCGCTCTACCCATCCTACGGTTGCGTTCACGTCCCGCAGAACGTCCGCATCACACGTTGATCGGGCAGCGGCGGGTCGGCATAGGCTGCGAATTGCGGCTGATCCTCGTAGGGTTTTGCCAGCACCGTCACCAGCTCCTCGAACGGCGCGTAATCGTCGTGGTCGACCGCCGCCTGGATCACCGCCTCGATACGGTGGTTGCGCGGAATGAAGGCCGGGTTGACGGCCTGCATTGCGGCCTTGCGCTCGGCCGATGTCTGCGGTTCCAGCGCGAGGCGGGCGCGCCAGCGCGAGGCCCATTCGTCGAAAGCCGCGGGCTCGGTGAACTGGGCGCGGACGTCGGCGGCATCATCGGCCGCGGCATCGCCGAGATGGCGGAAGGTCAGCGTGAAATCGGCCTCGTTCTTGGCCATCGCGTCGAGCAGGTCCTGGATCAGCGCCTCGTCGCCGTCGCGCGCGGTGAACAGTCCGACCTTGGCACGCAAGCCGGCATTATAGGCCGCGGTGAACTTTTCGGGGAATTCGCCGAGGATAGTCTGCGCCTGTTCGATTGCCTTCTCCTGTTCGCTGTCGAACAGCGGCAGCAGGCACTCGGCGAGCCGGGTCAGATTCCACAAGCCGATCCGCGGCTGGTTGGCATAGGCGTAGCGGCCCATCTCGTCGATCGAGGAGAACACCTGCGCCGGATTGTAGGCATCGAGAAAGGCACAGGGACCGTAGTCGATGGTCTCGCCCGAGATCGAGGTGTTGTCGGTGTTCATCACGCCGTGGATGAAGCCGACCAGCAGCCAGCGCGCGATCAGCGCGGCTTGCCGCACGACGACGCCGGCGAGCAGCGCATGGTAAGGCTGGGCGGCATCCTTCAGCTCGGGGTAGTGCCTTACGATGACATGGTCGGCGAGGGCACGCACGCCGTCGGTGTCGCCGCGGGCGGCGAAGAACTGGAAGGTGCCGACGCGGATGTGGCTGGAGGCCACGCGGGTCAGCACCCCGCCCGGCAGCGCGATCTCGCGCTGGACCCGTTCGCCGGTGACGACGGCGGCAAGCGAGCGGGTGGTCGGCACGCCCAATGCATACATCGCCTCGCTGACGATGTACTCGCGCAGGACCGGACCGAGCGCGGCGCGGCCGTCGCCGCGGCGGGAGAACGGGGTCGGGCCAGATCCCTTGAGCTGGATGTCGCGGCGGACGCCGTCCCGGTCGATGACCTCGCCGAGCAGGATCGCGCGGCCGTCGCCGAGCTGGGGCACGAAATTGCCGAACTGGTGGCCGGCATAGGCCATGGCGATCGGGTCGGCGCCGGCGGGCAGCCGCTTGCCGGCGAGGATCTCGGCACCCTCCGGCGTCGCCAGCAGGTCCGGGTCCAGCCCGAGCTGGAGCGCAAGCGGCCGGTTCAGCTTGATCAGCCGGGGCGCGGCCACCGGGGTCGGCGCGACGCGGGCGAAAAAGTTCGCCGGCAGCGCCGAATAGGTGTTCTGGAACGGGAAATGGATGGTCATGTCCAGAAGATAGGCCTGCGGGCAGAATAGGCAAACGATTGGCGGCATCCGCCCGGAAAATCTGCCGTTTGACCCGAAAACCGGGCGTTCCATTGGTTGCCGCACCGGGCCTCGTCGGCTAAACCCTCCGCAACTTCGGACAGGGCATTTGGCCCTGTCGCGATTCGACCCTCCGACATCAGTTTTGGGACTACCATGCATCGCTACCGGTCACACACATGCGGCGCGCTCCGAGAGAGCGATATCGACCAGACGGTCCGGCTTTCAGGCTGGGTCCACCGGGTCCGAGACCATGGCGGCGTGCTGTTCGTCGATCTGCGCGACCATTACGGTATCACCCAGTGCGTCGCCGATCCGGACTCGCCGGCATTCGCCGAGGTCGAGAAGTTCCGCTCGGAGTGGGTGGTGCGGATCGACGGCAAGGTGCGTCGCCGCCCCGCCGGGACAGACAATCCCGAGCTGCCGACCGGCATGATCGAGGTCTACATCAAGGAGATCGAGGTGCTGGGCCCGGCGGCCGAGCTGCCGCTGCCGGTGTTCGGCGAGCAGGAATATCCCGAGGACATCCGGCTGAAGTACCGCTTCCTCGACCTGCGCCGCGACAAGCTGCACCAGAACATCATGACCCGCGGCGCGATCGTCGATTCCATCCGCAGGCGGATGAAGGGGCAGGGCTTCTTCGAATTCCAGACCCCGATCCTGTCGGCGTCCTCGCCGGAGGGCGCGCGCGACTTCCTGGTGCCATCGCGCATCCATCCCGGCAAGTTCTACGCGCTGCCGCAGGCGCCACAGCAGTACAAGCAGCTCCTGATGATGTCGGGCTTCGACCGCTACTTCCAGATCGCGCCGTGCTTCCGCGACGAGGACCCGCGCGCCGACCGCCTGCCGGAGTTCTACCAGCTCGACGTCGAGATGAGCTTCGTCACCCAGGACGACGTGTTCGCGGCGCTGGAGCCGGTCATCACCGGCGTGTTCGAGGAATTCGCCAACGGCAAGCCGGTCACGAAGAACTGGCCGCGGATTCCGTTCGCCGAGGCGGTGCGCAAATACGGCTCCGACAAGCCGGACCTGCGCAACCCCATCGTGATGCAGGAGGTCTCCGAGCATTTCCGCGGCTCCGGCTTCAAGGTGTTCGCGCGGATGCTGGAAGACCCGAAGAACCAGGTCTGGGGAATCCCGGGCAAGGGCGGCGGGTCGCGGGCGTTCTGCGACCGCATGAACTCCTGGGCGCAGGGCGAAGGTCAGCCCGGCCTCGGCTACATCATGTGGCGCGAGGGCGGCGAGGGCGCAGGCCCGCTTGCCAACAACATCGGGCCGGAGCGCACCGCTGCGATCCGCGACCAGCTCGGCCTCAAGGAAGGCGATGCCGCGTTCTTCGTCGCCGGCGACCCCGAGAAATTCTGGAAGTTCGCTGGCCTCGCACGCAACAAGCTCGGCGAGGAGCTGAACCTGATCGACAAGGACCGGTTCGAGTTCGCCTGGATCGTCGACTTCCCGATGTACGAGTATGACGAGGAGAACAAGAAGGTCGACTTCTCGCACAACCCGTTCTCGATGCCGCAGGGCGGCCTGGAGGCGCTGCAATCGCAGGACCCGCTCACGATCAAGGCGTTCCAATACGACATCGCCTGCAACGGCTACGAGATGGCGTCCGGTGGTATCCGTAACCACAAGCCGGAAGCGATGGTGAAGGCGTTCGAGATCGCGGGCTATGGTGAGCAGGAGGTCATCGACCGGTTCGGCGGCATGTACCGTGCGTTCCAGTACGGCGCGCCGCCCCATGGCGGCATGGCGGCCGGTATCGAGCGCATCGCGATGCTGCTGTGTGGCACCAACAACCTGCGCGAGATCTCGCTGTTCCCGATGAATCAGCAGTACGTCGACCTGCTGATGGGCGCGCCGTCGGAGGCAACGCCGAAGCAGCTCAAGGAACTTCACATCCGGCCCAACCCGCCGGCCAAGAGCTAAAGCTCAGAGTGTGATGTTCGTTACGATGGCGAGACATGGTCTCGCCGTCGCCACCGGTGCGGGTTCCACGGCAATGCAGTCCTGCGCGAACGGTTGAAGCCGCGGGGATGGCAACTATTCGCTGTAGCGGATAGACTCTCTCGAATGAAGGTGCTGGTTGTCGACGATCATTCGATTGTAAGGGATGGGTTGGCTGCATTGCTCGAGCAGGTCAGCCCCGAATTTGAAGTTTTTCAGGCTGGAGACGCAGAGGAGGGTCTCCAGTTGCTGGATCAGGTCGGTGATTTCGATCTGGTCATCCTCGACCTCTTCATCCCCGGCGTAGATGGCTTTGAGGCGATTTCCGCGTTCGGTCTCAAGCGACCCGAACTCCCTGTCATCGTCTTGTCATCGTCCGAAGATTCCGACGACGTCCGCAGGGCACTGGCAAGCGGGGCGCTCGGTTACGTTCCGAAGTCGGCCAGCCAGCATGTGCTGCTGTCGGCCATCAAGCTCGTCATGAACGGCGACCTGTACGTTCCGCCGCTCGTTCTGTCGAAAAGTTCCGACAGCAATTCTCAAACGGGCGACCTGCCGAAAGCCAACGGCAAATTGCTGACGCCGCGGCAACGTGAAGTGCTGATCCTGCTCTGTGAAGGCAATCCCAACAAGGCGATCGCGGCAAAGCTCAATCTCTCGGAGAAGACCGTCAAGACCCACATCTCGCTGATCTACAAGGCGCTGAACGTCGCCAACCGCATGCAGGCATCGAAGGCCGCGCGCGAGACCGGGCTCATTTGATCGCCGTGAGCGGGGCGGGCGCGCCGCCGCCGGCCTGATCGGACACACGCATCGAGTTGACCATTGCAGCCCTGAGCTTGCTGTTGTGGACCGGCTTGTGCAGCATCACCAAACCGCTGGCCTGGGCTTCGATCAATCGGTGTTCGGCGGTGTCGCCGGTAATCAGGATGGCGGGGACTGGCTGCCTGCATGCAACTTGCAGCAAGCGAATGACCTCGATGCCGTTCTCATCGCCGCGCAAGCGATAATCGCAAATGATGATGCGCGGCGATATCTTGTCGCGGGACAGCGCCGCCAGTGCTTCGCTGCCTGACGACGCGGCGAGAACGCGATAGCCCCAACCTGTCAGCAGTGCATCCATCGCTTCGAGCACGGCGACTTCGTCGTCGATCACCAGAACCCAGGCGCCTTCGGCGACGACATGAGAGGTCTCGGCGACTGCGAGCAGCGAACTCGGAACCAGGTTGGTCGAGGGCAAGCAAATGCTGAAGCAGGAGCCACGGCCGACTTGCGAACGCAGATTGAGCTCGCAGTCCAGCAACTCGCTCAGGCGGCGCACGATGGCGAGGCCGAGGCCCAATCCCCTGGTGCGGTCCCGTTCCGGATTCCGCAGCTGGACATACTCCTGGAAAATCTTTTGCCGGTTCTCCGGCGGAATTCCCGTCCCGGTATCCCAGACCTCGATCCGCATCGTCTTGCCGCGTTTCCGACATCCGACCACAACGCGACCTTGATCGGAATGCCGCACCGCATTCGAGATCAGGTTGCGCAGGATGCGTTCCACGAGCAGCGGATCGGAATGAACGACCGCGCTGGTGGTGTGTTGGTGAATGACGATGGTTTTCTCGGCGGCCTCGTCGGCAAAGTCCAGGCAGATGCGGTGGAGCAGGGGCTGCAACGCGAAGGATTGTCGCCGCACTTCGACGACACCGGCATCGAGCCGGGAAATGTCGAGGATGGCGCTGAACAGGTCCCCCATGGCCGAAGTCGACAGCTCCATCCGGTCGAGGATACGCAGCGCCGGCGTCGGAAGTCCCGACACCGCGCGCAATGCGCTGACAAACAGACCGAGCGCGTGAACCGGCTGGCGCAGATCATGGCTTGCAGCCGCGAGGAATTGCGATTTTGCCAGGCTGGCCTGCTCCGCCACTTCCTTCTGCTTCTGCAGATCCCGCGCAAGTTCGCTGGCCTTGATCCGAAGATTCACCAGCTCGTTGAAGCCGCGGTTGGCGCGAACGCCGAGCACGCCCATGCCGATCACGTAGATGATCATGAGCAGGACCATCATCGTGGCTTCGGGGAAGGCCGTTCTGGATTCGAGGCCCCATACCAGGCAGGGGATGGTGGTTGGAAGGAAGAGCGAGAAAAAGGCCGGCAAATAGGAGCTGAACGCCGGGATTGCGCCGGCCGCCACGCTGAGCGAGACGATCAGGACCACCATCTCGGAGGCGAACCGGCCGCTGTTTCCCGCAAGTGAGACGGACGCCCAGCCCCAGCCGATGCCCTCCGCCAGGCTGATGACGACGAACCAGTTTGCCCAGAGCTGCCAGCGCGACGCGTCCGGCCTTGCGCGGTCGTAGAAGATGCGCAGCGTGATATGCGCAGCCGCGCACGCTACGATATAGAGCGCCCAGGCAATGCCGACGCCTTGCTGCAGGACGCCAAGATCGATCAGGGCGCCGACCAGAACAATCGCTGCTGCGGCGGCGGCAACGACGCCTGGCACCACATTCTGAAACAGCGCCGCGACCTGCTCCGAGTGAAGCTCGATCGTCGGTGGGGGGGCCTGGTCAGACAAGGCTGTCATGCTCTCCACTCGGAGGCGGGATTTGTTGCCGCGCTATTCATACCAGCGATTTCAACCGCCGGGTTCCACATCAAGCGGGACTTAGGTCCTAGGTCCTTCGGCGCAGCGGCCGGACCCTTGCCCGATTGACCGGAGCTGTGTCGTCAAGCTCTTCTGACGTCCGATCGGGCGGATTTTGCCCGGCAACCAGTTTGCTCTGAGATCGTCGGACATCTGGGCGGTTCGACCAATTGACATGAACTGAATGCCCAGTTTTTACAGGGATCAAGTGTCATGAAACTAAAAACACTTTTGTTCGGTGCCGCGCTGCTCGCGTCAACGACGTTGACCGCGAACGCTGCGACCGTCACCGAAACCTACAGCTTTTCGCTCACCGGCTTCGTCGACATTCAAGGCAACACGACGGCGCCGTCAAATCTGGTGACCGGTTCGTTCACCGTCACCTTCGATCCGACACAGAACTACACCAACGACACGACCGACATCCACGTCAATTCCTTCAGCGGCGTCACCGTCGATTCTCCATTTGGATTCAGCTACGATGCAACCAGCAAACTGTTCGGGTTCGGCGGAACCTATGGCGGGACGAATCTGGTCTATGACGGGACCAACGATATCGTCATCAGCTACAATTTGAGCAACCTCGCCGATCCGACATTCGTTCCGTGCAGCACCCCGGGATACACCTGCGGCAAGTACACCGGCAGCAGCGCGGTCGAGGCGTCGGGATACACCACCGTGGCAAGTGGCACGGCCTATTTCTACGGCGCCCAGAGCACCATCACGGCGGGAGTCCCCGAGGCCTCCACCTGGGCGATGATGATCGCCGGCTTCTGCGGGCTTGGCTTCATGGCCTATCGCAAGCGGACCACGGTGCGCTTCGCCTGACCGCGATCGTGCCGCTTGACCGGGAGGCCGCCTTCGGGCGGCCTCTTTGTCTTTAGCGCAATCGCCGGTCGATCGCGCCGTCTCGAACGTGATGTTTTCTCCCCAAAGAACGGGGAGCGAAGGCGATCACAGCCCGGTCGAGGCCTCGATCCGGAATTGCGCCAGTGCCGATTGCGGATCGGTCTTGAGCAGTTGCATCAGTTGCAGCGCCGGCGCCTTGGCGCGCGGGGTCAGCTTGATCAGCAGCGTCTGTCCCGGCGTCTCGACGAACTGGCTGACGGCGGTGACGAGGGCGGCGATATCGGGATTGCTCCCGCCGATCGCGTCGCCCTGCGCCTTGATGCTGTCAAGGACAGCGCGACGCGCATCGTCGCGGCCGATGTTCTGGCTGCGCGCATATCGGGCGATCGCGAGATCGAGGACGCCGAGGTCGTGGACAGCAAGTTCGATCGTGCCGGCCTCGACCTGCGCGACCGCGCCCATGGCCTCGGCGACGTTGGCCGAAAACGCGTCGCGGGGGACGTTGGCGAGCGAGATCTTTGCCGACGCATTGAGCAGGCCCGCCATGTCGAGCTTGAGGGGTTCGAGCGCCAGAGAGCGCGACGCCTCGGTCCATGCGGCGCCGAGATCGGCATCGATGGCCATCCGATCGATCCCGGCGGCCACGAGCGCTTGTTGCCGCGGATCGGCTGCATCCAGCGGCGCCGCCATCTTGGCGATCAGCCGCAGCTTGCTCGGGATCGATCCGACGAACTGCCCCCAGTCGAGGCTGAAGACGTCGATGTTGACGGGCTTGCCGGTGGCCTTGTACGGCGAGGCGACACCCTTGACCTCGATCCCCTCGATCAGCGGCAACAGCGCCAGCAACTGTTCGGGCGCAGGCTTCTGCCCGGCGAATTGCGCCGATAGCCGCATGAGGTTGACGACGTCGAGCGACTTCAGCGCGAGGCGTCCGACCTTGACGGGACCGTTCGGCGCGCGGGCATCGAGGCCCTCGACCGCAAGCTCGCCGATCTTGCCATGCTCGAAGTTGAACTGCATCGAAGCCAGCTTGAGCGGCCCCTGCGGCGTCTCAAACGAGAGCCCGTGCATCTCGGCATTGCCCACGGCAAAACCCGAATAGAGGCCGGCGACCTTTTCCAGCAATTGGCGTGCCTCGGCGGACGACGGCGGCGCGCTGCCCGGCGGCGGGATCATCGCCATCAGCGCCGGCAGTTGCATCCGGGACGGGTTGATCCTGGCGTCGTCGGCGGTCACGCCCTCGATCCGCATGTTCAGGCCGGGGGTGGATGTGCTGGCGTCAGGCGTCACGGTGATCACATAGGGACCAGCCGAAAGATGTCCCTGAATCCGATAATCCCTGTCGTCGTTGGCCTTGGCCGGGTCGAACATCGCAGCCATCGCGCCGACATCGATATCGGTCGCGACGATATTGGCAACGTCGCCGGTCATCTTGATCGGCTTGGCTGCGGCCTGCTGGTTGATTGCGAACGTCACCTTGTCCGTCTTGCTCGACCCGATCTTTCCGTCTTTGATGCTTTCGATGGCAAGGCCGGAATAGTCGAACGTGCCACCGGCATTGTCGCCGACATGCGCGGCCGCACTGAACGTGAGCGTTCCAGTCAATTTGGGTACGGCGACCGATGCGGCGTTGATGCTCGCGAGCTGGGTGAATGCAAACCGATACAGCTCGAAGATCGATGACGAGGCCGGGAGCTGGGGCAGGCCAGTGGGACCGGAATAGTCCTTTACCGTGATCTGCGGCGCCTTGTAGGTGAGGGAGGCGATCGTCGGGGTCAGTCCCGTTACACCGACCTCGATGTCGCCGAACTCGACCTTGTCGGCGGAAAACCGCGCCGGGTCGAGTTGACCGAGGCCCGAGGCCGTGAAGCGGGCGATCTTGACGCTGGCCGGGGATTGTGCACCCGATTCAGCGACAATGTCGGAAATCGTCAAGGTGCGGCTCTTGACGTCGAATGCGATCTTGCCGTGGCTCGCCTTGGCGCCGGCGGCGCGAAGCTGCTCGAAGGCGGCCTCGACCTCGCGCGTCACCCGGCGCTGGGCGTAGAAGTCGAAACCGAAATAGCCGGCCGCCGCCACCAAGGCAACGGCGATCAGGCCGAGCAGAATTTTCTTCATTCGGTCAACTCCGGATCACCAAGGGAAAGAAATTGCCAATCCGCGGTCGGAAAGTGCAGCATCCTTGAACGGGCCGTCCGGGCCTGTTGACGGGGACATTATCGGATGTTGCATCCAAGCGGCGGGACATGCTTCACATCCGGCTCGATTTGCCGGACAACTGACTTTCGCCTGGATTAGCACAGAAACAAAGAAATTTGGGCCGGAAACGCGGGAAGCATGCATGTCGCAATCGTCTGAAGAACTCCATAACGCCGCGCTCGCCTATCACCGGCTGCCGCGGCCGGGCAAGCTCGAGATCCAGGCGATCAAGCCGCTTGCCAACCAGCGCGACCTGGCGCTGGCCTATTCGCCGGGGGTCGCCGCCGCCTGCACCGAAATCGCCAACAACCCGGCGGAGGCGGCGTCGCTGACCGCCCGCGCCAATCTGGTCGCCGTGGTCTCCAATGGGACGGCGGTGCTTGGTCTCGGCAATATCGGCCCGCTGGCCTCGAAGCCCGTCATGGAAGGCAAGGCGGTGCTGTTCAAGAAATTCGCCGGCATCGACGTGTTCGACATCGAGATCAAGGCCGACACGATCGAGCGCGTGGTCGAGACGGTCGCCGCGCTGGAGCCGACCTTCGGCGGCATCAATCTGGAGGACATCCGCGGGCCGGAGTGCTTCGAGATCGAGGGCCAGCTCAAGGAGCGCATGAAGATCCCGGTGTTCCACGACGACCAGCATGGCACCGCCATCATCGTCGCGGCGGCGATCACCAACGGCCTGCTGCTGAATGGCAAGAACCTCGCCGATGTGAAAATCGTCTGCTCGGGCGCCGGGGCGGCGGCGATCGCCACCCTCAACCTGTTGGTCTCGATGGGCGCGCAACGCAAGAACATCTGGGTCTGCGACATCGACGGCGTCGTCTATGAGGGCCGTAACACCACGATGGATCGCTGGAAGGCGGTCTATACCCAGAAGACCGATGCGCGGGTGATGGCGGACGTCATTCCGGGCGCGGACATCTTCATCGGCCTGTCGGCGCCGGGCGTGCTGAAGCCCGAGATGGTCAAGCAGATGGCCGACCAGCCGCTGGTGATGGCGCTCGCCAATCCGGTGCCGGAGATCATGCCGGAAGAGGCGCGCCAGGCGCGGCCCGATGCGATGATCTGCACCGGCCGTTCGGACTATCCGAACCAGGTCAACAACGTGCTGTGCTTTCCCTTCATCTTCCGCGGTGCGCTCGACGTCGGCGCCACCGCGATCAACGAGGCGATGAAGCATGCCGCGGTCGACGCCATCGCGCAGCTCGCGCGCGATCCGCCGTCGGATGCGGTCGCCCATGGTTTCGAGACCGGCGAGACCCAGGGGTTCGGCCCGGGCTCCCTGATCCCCAGCCCGTTCGACCCGCGCCTGATCCTGCGTATCGCCCCTGCGGTCGCCAAAGCCGCGATGGATTCCGGCGTTGCGACCCGGCCGATCACCAATTTCGAAGAATATACCACGCAGCTCGAGCGCTTCTCGTTCCGCTCCGGCCTCACCATGAAGCCGGTGTTTGCCAAGGCCAAGACCCAGCCGGTGCGGGTGATCTATGCCGAAGGCGAGGACGAACGCGTGCTGCGCGCGACCCAGGTGGTGCTGGAGGAGAAGCTGGCGCGGCCGATCCTGGTCGGCCGTCCCTCGGTGGTCGAGACCCGGATCAAGCGCTTCGGCCTGTCGATCAAGGCCGGCCGCGATTTCGACCTGGTCAATCCCGAGGACGACCCGCGCTACCGCTCCTATGTACAGTCCTATATCGACGTCGCCGGGCGGCGCGGGGTCACGCCCGAAGCCGCGCGGACGGTGGTGCGGACCAACAACACGGTCATCGCGGCGCTCGCCGTGTCGCGCGGCGAGGCCGACGCGATGCTGTGCGGCGTCGAGGGCCGCTACATGAGCCATCTGCGGCATGTCCGCGAGATCATCGGCTTCCTGCCTGGGATCAGCGACTATGCCGCGCTGTCGCTGATGATCACGACCAAGGGCGCCCATTTCATCGCCGACACCCAGGTGCGGCCCAACCCGAGCGCGGAAGAGCTCGCCGAGGTGGCGTCGCTCGCGGCGATCCACGTCCAGCGCTTCGCCTTCAAGCCCCGGGTCGCATTCGTGTCACATTCCGACTTCGGCAGCTACGATACCGAGTCGTCGCGCAAGATGCGCCGCGCCACGCAGTTGCTGAAGGACAAGCATCCGGAGATCGAGGCCGACGGCGAGATGCAGGGCGACACCGCCTTATCGGCGGTCGCCCGCAAGCTGGTGCTGCCGCAATCGCGGCTGGAAGGCGAGGCCAATATCCTGATCATGCCGAACCTCGACGCCGCCAACGTCGCCTATCAGATGATCAAGTCGCTGGCGGATGCCTTGCCGGTCGGACCGATCCTGATCGGCCCGGCACGTCCGGCGCACATCCTCACTCCGTCGGTGACGGCGCGCGGCATCCTCAACATGACCGCGGTCGCCGCGGTCGAGGCCCAGGAGCGTGCCGGCCGCGCACAGCCGACGCTGTTCGGCTGAGTGGTCGTTTGGGCATGACCTCCGCGCAGACGCCAGCGTCTGTCGCGGGGGAAAACCGCTCCCCACTTTTCCGGATCATGCTTCCGGCCGGAAGGATTCGATTTGATCGTGACAGGCGGGGCGGCCATAATCGCGCCGCCTGCTTCGTCCGATTTCTGCCATCCAGTGAGGCCGACCCATGCCAGCGTTCATCACCTTCGGGCGCATCCTGTTTGCCGTGCTGTTCCTGTATTCGGGCGCGAGCAAGCTGTTCAGCATCCAGGGGACTGCGGATCTGCTCACCGCCAAGGTGACCATCCCCGCCGTCGTCGCGCCCTATACGCAGCAGATCGAAACCTTCGTCGGCATGCCGTTCATGCAACTGCTGGCGATCGTGGTCGGCGGCTTCGAGATCGTCGCGGGGCTGATGATCGCGGTGAATTTCCTGGCACGGTTCTTCGCCATCCTGCTGATCATCTTCGTATGCTTCGCGACCTTCTACTTCCATGATTTCTGGAATCAGCCAGCGCCCGACAACCTCAAGACCCTGATCGACGCGCTGAAGAACCTGTCGCTGATCGGCGCGCTCTTCATCATCGCAGGCTACGGCCACGGGCCGCGCCGCGACGAGCCGGCCTACGGGGACGTATAGGGCCCCGGTCACGCCACCCGGGAGTGTGTCGGGCAATCAGTCCGTGACGCGGGGCGGGGCGATCTCCCGCATCCACCGTGAGATCGTCGCGGTATCGGCACCGGCAGCCGATCGGCTGATGCCGGTGCCCAGCAGCGCGGCCGCGCGTGCCGCGCGGGGCGTGATGCCGTAGGCCGCCTTGAACGAGCGGGTGAAGTGGGCGTCGGTGCCGAGATGCCAGCGCCTTGCGACTTCGCTGATCCTCAGGTTGCGCGCATCCGATCCGGCAAGGTCGAAGAATGCCCGATGCAGACGACGGCTGCGGATGTACTCGGCGATGCCTCCGGCCGGTGCGAACAGCCGGTAGAGCGAAGCCCGCGACAGGCCGAAATGGACCGCGAGCGACGCGGCCGAGAGCTGCCCGTCGTCGAGCTTTGCCTCGATATGTTGTCTGATCCGCATCAGCGATGCGTTCGCGGCGAGGCCACGGTTGGAATCGCCGCGCTCCATTTCGCCCCTGAGGCAAGCGGCCAGCAGCGAGATCGTGCCCTCGACCACCGCGGGGCACTCCTCGAATGTCATGCGCGGCGCGAACTCGAACAGGGCGGTGAGATGCCCGGCCAGCAGGCGTCCGACCACGCCGCTCGCCGGCAGCACCAGGCCGTGCAGCGCGTCGACCTGCACGATGTGGGCCGCGAACATCGGCCGCGGCACGACGAGCGTGACGTTCTCGAAAGCGGTTGCCCTGGTCTCCAGTGTCTGGGCGAGGTCGAACGCGCAGATGTCGCCGGCGCCCACGCGGACCGGCATTTCGCCGGCAACGCCGTCGAAGCCGCCCTTCAGATAAAGCTGCAGGATGATGTGGTCGACGCCGGACCGCGCCACCGTCGCGGTGGTGCGCAGGAAGCGTTGGCCGCTGGCGCGGCTGAGCCCGATCAGCACGGGTCCCATGGCGTAGGAACAAAGGTCCGCGCTGAACGGCGCCGGTTCGCCGCGCCCCAACTCGTCGACGTCGAACAGCGTCGCGACGGCTTCCCGCCAGGCTGCGATGTTTTCATCAGGAGCCATCCGAGCAGCCGTAAAGCCGAAGGTCGGCAGCAGGGACGCCACGGAGGTGGTGTCGTCGATTGTTCCGGCGGTTCCCCGCTGGCCGGTGGTTGTGGGGTCGTCGGTCATTGGCGCAGGCGTACAGTCAGCTTTGGATTCGATCTTCGCATCCCGGCCGGACCACCCGGGGATAGCGGCAGATCGTGCCAATCCCTTGATGAATCGTCTCGGAAGATCAGGGTATAGGTCGGCTCTGCCGGAACAGAAAGCCGCCGCGCGGCTATCTGGCGCGACCCGTTGTCCTGTTCCATCAAGACGTCGACAGCGCCGCGGGAGCGATCGCTGGTCTGATGCAAGACCGCTGCTTGCGGTTTTGTCTCAGTCTATTGATGCGGCGTTTCGCGAGCATCAGCCCGTATTGACGATATTCATCCCATGCCGGTTATAGCGGGCGCGCGTCGAACACCGACGCAAGGCTGCGTGGTGGTTCGTTGAGAAATGGAACCAACTACGGCTTTGGACCGCCGTCGGGGCCGATTATTGGCTCTTGGCACATTACGCGAGCCGGTTTTTCACTGGCCGGCGGCGGTACCAGTTTCAGCCAGATGACGTGTTTCAGCCAACTGACTTGGCGATGACGTCGCCGTCAGCCCGTGCGCCGCCACGGCGTGACCGTCACGTCCTGCGCGGCGTCGATCAGTTGCGGCGCGCCGGCGTGGAGGCCGTGAGCGGCAAGTACCTGCTGCGGGGTGCGGGCAGGGACGCCGGGAAAGCACGGCTCGCCGTCGGGAATGCGCACCTTCGGTGCGACCGACAGCCAGAACGTGTCGTAGCGCGCCATGAACATGCCGAACACGCCGGGGCCGCCGATGATGGCGACAATGCCTGCGGTCACGCCGGCCTCGCGGCTCGCCGTCTCGAACGGACAGCCGGTGGGATTCCACAACAGCGCGTTCGGATTGGCTGGGTCGGGCGCGATGGCCGCGACCTTGCTGGTCAGGATCAGGCGGCGCCGCTTCGGCGCATTCGGCTGCTCTTCCTGGGAGTGGCGGCCATGCACGATGAGATCGGCACGGTCGAGTGCTGCGGTGAAGAACCGCTTGTCGCCCTCGATCTTGAGCTCGTCCGGCATCACATTGTCTGCATTCGCCAGCCGGCCGTCGGCGGAGACGATGACGAAACCCTCGATACGCAATCCAGCCACCAGGACTTGGCCGGCGCGCTTACTGATCGACGGTGGTGACGACGCTGTTCACCGGCCGCGAGCTCACGGTCGGCAGCTTGACGTCCTTGGCAAGCTCCTGCTCGTATTGCGGCAGGATCGTCGCCGGGAATTTGGCGCGCATCGCCACCACCTTGTAGCCGCCAGCCTTGAGCTGCGTCAGCAGCGTGGGCAGCGCTTCGGCGGTATGCTTCTGGAAGTCGTGCATCAGGATGATGCCCTTGCCGAGCTTGGCGAGCTTCTTCATCACGGTGTCGATCACCTGCTGGGAATTCTTCGACTTGAAGTCGAACGAGTCGAGGTCGCAGGAGAAGATCGCGATGTTGCGGTTGCCGAGATAGGTCACCATCTCGGGCGGATGTTGCAGCGCCGGGAAGCGGAAGAACGGCGCGGGTGAGGTCTCGATCGCCCATTTCACTGCGGCAAGGCCACGCTCGATCTCGTCCTTCTTCTGATCCTCGGTCAGCTTCTTGTTGTTCAGATTCTCATGCGACCAGGTGTGCGAGCCGACGGTGTGGCCGGCGGCATAGACCTGGCGCAGGATCTCGGGATGATAGGTGGCGTGCTTGCCGATCGGGAAGAAGATGCCCGTGGTGCATTCGTCGGCGAGCGCCTTCAGCACCGCCGGCGTGTTGCCCGGCCATGGGCCGTCGTCGAAGGTCAGCACCACTTCGTGGTCGCGCAGGAAGTCGAGCTGCTTGAAATGCTCGAAGCCGAAGCCCGGTCCGCCTGTCGTGTCGATCTCGACGGTGCGGGCAACGCCGAGCGCATTCGGATTGCTACATGCGGCGCGTGCCGGCTGTGGCGGTTGCTTCGGCGGCACTGGAGCGGCCGCGGTGGCAGCGGGCGCGGGCGCCGCGGCGGCAGGGGCTGGAGCTGCGGCTGCGGGAGCAGCCGCCGGCACAGTGCCCTTGGCGGGCGGCGTCTGCGACCAAGCTGCGCTCGACGCGAGCAACGATACGGTCCCTGCGAAAATCAGACCTGCCGCAATGCGCATGGCGTGTTCCCTGCTGATCGCGCTCCGGGCGCCGGCATTGCCGCGCCCGGGCCGCTTCTGCCCCCAACCGATCGTACCCTAGTCGCAGTGGCGTCGCCAAGGCAATGAACGGGGCGGGTCCGTGCCCAAAATCCTCGTCGGATCAGTTAATTCCGGGGATTGTCGCCGCCTCTCAGGCTACCGCCAATGCCCGCGCGATTGCAGTCTTGATGCGGGTGTCGTCGGGCGCGACCTGTTCAGAGAAGACGTCGGCGATGTAGCCGTCGCGGCCGATCAGGTATTTGTGGAAATTCCAGCGCGGCACATCCTTCGGCCGTGCCTCCGCCGCCCATCGATAGAACGGGTGGGCGCCGGCGCCCTTCACGACCGCCTTGGCTGCGATCGGGAAGCTGACGCCGTACTGATGCTGCGCGGTCTCGGCGATCTCGGTCGGGCCGCCGGGCTCCTGGCCGCCGAAATCGTTCGAGGGTACGCCGATGATGACGAAGCCGCGGTCGCGGAATTCGGTCCACAATTGCTGCAAGCCGGCATATTGCGGCGTGAAGCCACAGAGCGAAGCCGTGTTGACGATCATCAGCGGACGGCCGGCATAGTCGGCGAGGCGAATGTCGCCGCCGGTGAGTGCCGGGAACGAGAACGCGTAGGCCGTGATCCGGCTCATGGCCGGCTGTTGCGCATGCAGGGCGCGGGAGCCCGCAGCCGCGGCCAACGCCGCCACGATCAGTGTCCTGCGGTCCATCATGGTCTCGTCCCCGGAACGGATGCCGACGGCATCATAGTCCAGCGGACGGCCGCAGGCTTTCAAGAAGGCGTTATGGGGGCTCAGCGCAGCGGCAGGATGAAGTCGGTGCCTTCGCCGGTCTCGCCCTGGTTGACGCCGAGATCGGAGACGATGATCGATCCGCCGGTGCCAAGCGCTTCGGTGATCCGCGCCATCGCGTCGGCCGGGATCGAGATGCGGTCGAGCGCCTCGGCCGGGGTGTTGGTCGCCGGCTGCGGCTTGGCCTCGACCGGCGCCGCGGCCGCCATCTTGCGACGATGCGAGGTACGGTCCTGCACATCGATGCGAGCGGCATTGCGGGACGGCAACGTCACCACCGACCAGTGCAGCAGATTGGTATCGGTCTTGTCGGCCTGCGCGGTGAAGACATGCGTGCCGAGCGGCCGGTCGCTCGCCGCGATCGTCACCGGCACTTCGAACAACGGCGCGAAGTTCTGCCGGACATAGAGCTTGGAATCCTTGCGGCTGATGAACACCGCGATCTGCCCGGTGCGCTTCGGCACGTCGATCCTGGCCGCGCCCGGCAGCCGAGCCGGATCCTTGGCCGCATCGTTGTTGGCGTCCGACGCGCCGGCTGGGGTTGCGGCTTCAGCGGGCTTGGCCGCATCCGTCGCCTTAGCCGCGTCCTTGCCCGTCGCGTCCTTGCCTGCCGTGTCCTTGGCCGCATCGGCTTTCGGCGCATCGATCTTCGACGTGTCGGTCTTCGGCGCCTCAGGCTTTGCCGCGTCGGTCTTGGGTGCCACGGCAATGGCGGGCTTGGCCGTGTCCGCCTTCGGCTCGTCGGCCTTGGTGTCGACCCTGGCCTCGGCCTTCACCTGATCGTTCGAGGCGACCTCGGTCTTTGGTGCGTCGATGCTGCCGGTGGTTTCGCCGACGGTCCTGTCATCGGACGCGGTGGTGCTGTCGGCGGCGGCCGTGGTCTCCGATGTGTCGGCTGCAAGCTTCTGCGCGATCGCATCGCCGGAAGAGGGCGCATCGGACATGGTCGACGACGCGCTCGCCACAGGCATCGCGCCGCTGGCGTCGGCGGTGTGGGTGTTGTCGCGCAGCGATGCGGCGTCATGGCCGACGCTGCTGCGCAAATCGAGCCCGGTCTGCGGCTTGTCCGCGCCCTTGTCGCTTTTCACGCCGAGCGGCGCGTCCATCTTCAGAACGTCGTCGGCAACCGGCTGCGGCGGCGTGACCTTCTGCGTCACCAGCAGCGGGTGCGAGAAACTCTCCGGCGAGACCGTGCCTGGCGTCACGAACACGCGGGCACCCATCCGGGTCCAATTGTACATCTTGACCGCGAACGACATCGGCATGCGGATGCAGCCATGGGAAGCCGGATAGCCCGGCAGCACGCCGGCGTGCATCGCGATGCCCGACCAGGTGATGCGCTGCATGTACGGCATCGGCGCGCCGCTGTAGATGTTGGACTGATGGTACTTCTGCTTCTGGATGATGCTGAAGACACCCATCGGGGTGGAATGCCCCTTCATGCCCGTCGACACCGGGCTCTCGGCATAGAGGCCGTTGGCGTCGTAGACGCTGACCCGCTGCTGGTCGATCGAGACCGAGATGATCAGGGGGCCCTGCGGCCTGGTGCCGGCTTCTTTCTCGATCGCCGGATTCTTCTTGACGAGATTGCGCTTCGGCTTGGGCCGGGCCGGCTGCGGCATCGGCTCGACGTCGCCGTAATAGGCGGAGTCGCGGTTCCAGTAGAACAGCGCTGCATCGGCGTTGGACGACGCGCCGATCGTGCCGGCGGCGGTCAAAATCGCAAATTGCCAGAAGCGCCCGTTCGCAGAATTAAAAATCGAAATCCGAGGCCCGCTTGCGCGCATATTCCGAATCCCAGTCCAAACTATCCATTGGTTGTCGCAGACGCAGAACGCGTTCACCAGCGCAAGCGATCTAACCCTTCCGTGAGGGGGTATTTTTCGACGAAAGCGTAGCAAAAAAGCCTCACAAGAGGTTAAAGCGCGAGGTCCGATCACCGAACTGTCAGCGCCTTCCCGTGCGGCGTTTGCGCACTACATAGGCGGAGCCATTCTGCGGAGACCCCAATGACATCGAGAAGTGTGAGCTTGTGTGACGTGCGACAATTGTCTCGATGGAGGTCCGCGTTGCCGCTGATGTTGCTGGCCTCGACGTTGGTCGTGGGGCAGGCGGGCCCCGCAGCCGCGGCTGACGAGCCCGACCTGATCTTCCGCCGCTCGACCGTGTTCAAATGGGTGAGCCCCAACGACAAGCTCGCCACCTACGGGGTCGACGACCCCGAGATCGAAGGCGTCGCCTGTCACTTCACGGTGCCGGAGAGGGGTGGCTTCAAGGGCTGGCTCGGCCTCGCCGAGGAAGTCTCTGACATCTCGCTGGCTTGCCGGCAGATCGGACCGATCCGCTTCAAGGGCAAGCTCGGCCAGGGCGACGACATGTTCAGCAAGCGGCGCTCGCTGTTCTTCAAGAAAATGCAGATCGTGCGCGGCTGCGACGCCAAGCGCAACGTGCTGGTCTACATGGTCTATTCGGACAAGCTGATCGAGGGCTCGCCGAAGAACTCAACATCGTCGGTGCCGATCATGCCATGGGGCGCGGCCGATGCTGCCGCCGTACAGAAGTGTGGTGAGTTCATTCAATAGCACGACCAGGGACTTGACCCCGTCGGCTGAACCGATAGGGGAGCTAGCGCTGGGTTTGCCCGAACTGCTTCGCGCGGATGCTGAGGCCCGGCCGGACGTTCGAGTCGCGACAACCGATCAGGCGAACCAGCTTCTGCGGTGCGCATTCATTGTCGCCCATCACGTAGGCGCCCTGCTGAGGCATCGCGGCCGTCATCTGCTGCTGGCCGGATTTGCCGGTCGCGGACTGATTGCCAACACCGATGTTGCCATTACCCACGACTGACATCCTTCGTTGGTTGGATCTGGACCACGACAACGTGCCACCGCGAGGATGGTTGCACGGCACCAGATGAGTCGGCCCGGAACCTCGAGCGGTTCACGCGGCTCTTGCTCCGTTGCTTCCTGTCTCAGCAGAGGAAAGTTAAGAAAGCGCGGTAGCGCACTCAGTCTACATGCATAATTCGCGGTCGGTGCCCCGGCCGTCCAGCGGGTGACCTAACGCGCGAAATCTTGAACAACGTCCCCGCTGCCCCGTCTCGACTGAAAACATTGGAGTTTTTCGGCGAATGTTTCGTGGACCGCCGGCCGACGAAACAATTCTCCCGCGGACGAAACCATTTTCCGCTTATTCCGCAGAACTCCGGAAACGGCAGATCGTTATCAAACCGTCAACACCACGGCGCCGGGCGCCGACCGTAAATGACGGAGACTGCCACATGCGGACCCTGAGCCTGATCCTCGCCGTCGCTTTCGTGATGGCCGGCTCATCGATGGCTGGTGCCCCGGGCAGCGGTTTGCCCGGGATCGGTACCTTCTCCTACAATGGCTCGCCTGTCGTCACTCCGGCCGCGATGATCGTGGCACAGGCCAACTGACGCGACAGACAGAACTGCTGGCAAAGGCTCCCCATGTTGCTTCGTATCTGTTCCGCCGCGATGCTCGCATCGTTCTTCCTGGCGGGTTCCGCGCAGGCCCAATCCCAGCTTCCGCTCGAGTCGATGCAGATCCGGTCGTTGTACCGGGCGGCTGAACCGCGCGACGAATTCGTGCGCCAGTGCGCGCCGCATATGCTCGGGCGCTGGACGCATCCCGAAGCCGTCTGCGGCTGCCTGCACGACCACGCCGCCGCGACGGTGGATGATCCCGATCTTCGCCACGCCCTGCTGCGCGGCATCAGCGAGACCGGGGTGCCGACCATCGAGTCCGATTGGGTGCCGACATCGAAGCAGGCCGAGATCGGCCCGACCTTCACCAAGATCGCCAAGCCGACGCTGCAATGCATGTTCGAGCCGATCTCGAACTAAGCGGCGCGTTGCCGGGATCGTGACGAACGAAGCGCCTCGCGATTGCGGGGCGCTTATTTTTTGGCGAGCCGTGGCACGCAGCTATGTGTGCGCACCACGCCGTTCTGGCTCAGCTTGGAGCCGACGACCTGCTTGATCTGCCCGGCCGGACACGAGCCGTCGTCGATGAGGACGCGCTGACCGACCCTGAGGTCGACGATGTCGCCTTCGCGCATCAAGGCCTGCTGCGCGGAGGCGGAGTAGGTCATCGCGACGAATGCTGCGGCGCTGACCAGCGCCACCAATGCGATGCGCGGCATCCGAGCCTCCTTCACTAGTTCACTTGTTCTGGATCTTGAGCCCGTCGGGCCCGACATTGATCTGAAGGCCTTCGGGCTGCTTCTTGGCCTGATAGAGATTGTAGCCGAGCATGCCCGCGATCACGACCAGCGCGGCGATCACGAGATACAGGACGTTGCGATTGGCGGGCATCCGGTAACTCCGTAAGCTGGCACGCACTGAACGACGGGCGACCATAGTCAGGTGGCCGTGATTCTCCTAGCGCGCCGCGGCTTCGTGGATTGCTTGTGCGTCGCGCGCAATGCGGTCAGCGTTGTCTTCGCCAATTGTTCCGCCGACGCGACGAGTTGCGGAACCGGATGACCGGAAAATCCCAGCACGAAACCCGGCAATGGACGCGCGCGATGATAGGTCTCGGCAAGCAGCCAGCCGCCGACGCCGGCGTTAGCCTTCGCCTGCGCCGCGATCAGCGGATCGGTTGCGGGATCGAGCCGCGCCACGAGATGCAGGCCTTGCGACGGCACGGGAACCGTAAGCTCGCCCTCGGATGCATTCTGAAGCGTCGATGCCAGGACATCGCGCGCCTCGCGATAAAGCTTGCGCGATTTGCGTAAGTTCGCGGCGAAAGCGCCGGAGTTCAGCATGTCGGCGACCGCGCCTTCCATCAGAGTACCAGGAAAGCGATCAAGCGCGGCGCGCGCCGCCGTCACCGGTCCGATCAGTGCTTCAGGCAAGGCGCAGTAACCGATCCGAAGTCCCGGGAACAGCGTCTTCGCAAACGTGCCCATGTAGATCACGCGGCGCAGATGATCGATGCCGGCGAGCGACAGCAGCGGCGCACCGTCATAGCGGAACTCGCTGTCGTAATCGTCCTCGAACACGAAGGCGCCGGCATCCCGGGCCCAGTCCAGCAGCTCGAGCCGGCGCGGCATCGACATCTGCACGCCGAGCGGAAATTGATGCGACGGCGTGACGTAGGCGGCGCGGGCCTGCGACGCGGATGCGCGCCCCTTGTCGATGCGCATGCCGGAGCCATCGACGGGCACCGACACCAGGCGATAGCCGCAATGCTCGATCGCGCGCCGCGCTGCCGGATAGCCGGGATCCTCGCACCAGACCTGATCGCCGGGCTTGAGGATCGCCCCTAATACGATGCGCAGTGCGTGCAGTGTGCCCGACGCCAGCATGATCTGGTCGGGGTCGCAGCGCAGCCCGCGTGCCGACAGCAAATGATCCGCTATCGCGGCGCGCAGTTCGCTGCTGCCGCGTGGATCGCCATAGTGCAGGTGTTCGGAGCCGAAGGCGCGCAGCCTCCTGCCGGCGAAGGCGCGGAAGCGCTGCAATGCGCGCTCGTCGATATGGGTGCAGCCGAGCGACAGCGCATTGTGCTGCGGCGGCTCGATCTCGATCCTCGCACGTCGGGGCGCGGTGGCCTGCGCCGGGATGCGCGCGGCGACGAAGGTGCCGGAGCCCGTGGTCGCCACCGCGAAGCCGTCGGCGATCAGCCGCTCATAGGCCGTGGTGACGGCGTTGCGGCGGAAGCCGGTCTGCCTGGCCAGCGCACGCGACGGCGGCAGCGGCTCGCCCGGCTTGACCAGGCCGCCGACGATCGCGCGGCACAGCGCCTGATACAGCCGCTGCTGCGAGGCCGCGCCCGGCGTCACGTGGGGGTCGGCGAGGTCGAGCGGCAAGTCGGCCTTGCCGGCCGAAGGCTTGCGCAAATTGGTCGGAATTTTTCGCATGGAATTGGCACTATCGCAGACCAAATTGGCCGCTACAACTCTTGAAAGATTCCAAATCCATGCGAGGCCTGCCGTGACCGAAGGTGCATCCACTCCGTCCTATCCGCTGTCATCTCGTAACAGGGTGAAGCGCCGCCATGACCGCGGCTTCTACGACCAGGCCACCGTGCACAAGATCCTGGATGCCTCGATGCTGTGCCACGTCTCCTACGTGATCGACGGCCAGCCCTATTGCACGCCGACCTTCTTCTGGCGCGAGGGTACCAGGCTCTACTGGCACGGCTCGAGCGCGAGCCGGATGCTGGAGAACCAGTCGGAGGGGCAGCGGGTGTGCCTGACTGTCGCCCATCTCGACAGCCTGGTGCTGGCGCGCTGCGGCTTCAACCACTCGGCCGACTATCGCGCGGTGATGGCGTTCGGCTCCGCCTATCTCGTGACCGACCCCGCAGAGAAGGAGCGTGCCGTCGTCGCGATGGTCGATCGCTTTTTTCCCGAGCGCACCGCGGGCCTGCGCGCCAGCAACAAGCAGGAGATCAAGGCGACCTCGTTCATCGCGATGGAGATCGAGGAGGCCTCGGCCAAGGTGCGCGCCAAGGGCGTCGCCGACGACGATGAGGATTACGAGTTGCCGATCTATGCCGAGCGCATTCCGGTGCGCACCGTGCTTGGCGCGCCCGAGCCGTGTCCGCGGCTGCTCGACGGCGTGACTCGGCCGAAGACGCTCGATGGCTATTCCGAAGGCCGTCTGCTCGAAGATGCATTGCGGGATGCCTATTTTGCGCAATACCCGGCCGAGTGAAATCAGGTTACGCTGCGGCTCCCGCCTTGTCTGATGTCCCCCATGGAGCTGCCGAATGACTGCCGAGACGCAACAACGAATCCTTGCCGCCGTTGACGAAGGATTCGATGCGCAGCTTGCGACGACGCAGGCCTTTGTCGCGATCCCCTCGACTCGCGGCGCCGAGGGGCCATGCCAGGACATGATCGGCGATTTGCTGC
Source organism: Bradyrhizobium sp. SK17 (assembly GCF_002831585.1). Lineage (GTDB taxonomy): Bacteria > Pseudomonadota > Alphaproteobacteria > Rhizobiales > Xanthobacteraceae > Bradyrhizobium. The sequence goes on from NZ_CP025113.1 coordinate 4,931,443, forward strand.
GCGAGCGTGGCTATGAGGTCGACGACTGGCACATCAATCTCGACGAGTTGAAGGACCTGCGCGGCTTCGGCCCGATCGAGCATGATTTCTCGAAAGCCCGTACGGTGGTCGGCACCTACCGCCCGGCGACCAATGCCGGCAAATCGCTGATCCTGCAGGGTCACTGCGACGTGGTGCCGACCGGCCCGCTCGAGATGTGGGAGACGCCGCCGTTCTCGCCGGTGATCAAGGACGGCAAGATGTATGGCCGCGGTGCATGCGACATGAAGTCCGGCACCATCGCCGCGCTCTACGCGCTGGATGCGATCAAGAAGGCCGGGCTGAAGCCGACGGCGCGGATCCACTTCCAGTCCGTGATCGAGGAGGAGAGCACCGGCGTCGGCGCGCTCTCGACCTTGCAGCGCGGCTATCGCGCCGATGCCTGCTTCATCCCGGAGCCGACCAACGGCACGATGATCCGCTCGCAGGTCGGCGTGATCTGGTTCCGCCTGAAGGTGCGCGGCTTCCCGGTGCATGTGTTCGAGGCCGGTGCCGGCTCGAACGCGATCATGGCGGCATATCATCTGGTGCATGCGCTGGAGAAGCTCGAGATCGCCTGGAACGAGCGCGCCAGGGCCGACAAGCATTTCAAGGACGTCAATCATCCGATCAACTTCAACCCCGGCATCATCAAGGGTGGCGACTGGGCTTCCAGCGTGCCGGCCTGGTGCGACGTCGACTGCCGCATCGCGGTGCTGCCGGGCTGGTCGATCGCCGAGTGCCAGAAGGAGATTCTGGCCTGCGTGTCGGCGGCTGCCCGCGACCACCGCTTCCTCTCCAACAATCCGCCGCAGGTGGAATGGTCGGGCTTCCTGTCGGAAGGCTACGAGCTGGTGAACTCCGAGGCGCCGGAAGCCGCCTTCGCCAAGGCGCACCAGGCGGTCTATGGCGGGGCGGTGGAGGACCGCGCCTTCACCGCACTGACCGACACACGGTTCTACGGCTTGAACTACGACATCCCGAGCCTGTGCTTCGGCGCCAGCGGCGCGGCGATGCACGGCTTCAACGAGTATGTCGAGCTGGACTCGCTACGGCAGTCGACCAAGGCAACCGCGCTGTTCATCGCGGAATGGTGCGGGGTGGAGAAGGCGTAGGTTCGCAGGTTCTGCTCGTCATTGCGAGGAGCGAAGCGACGAAGCTATCCATAGTGCCGCTTGCGGTGAGATGGATTGCTTCGCGGAGCCTGTCATCGGGCGCGCGTTCGCGCGACCCGTTGGCTCGCAATGACGGGGTGAAACCTACCTAGCATTCCCCACAACGCCTTCACGATCGCATCGAGCCCATCGGTCAGCGCGGCGGGGCCGGGCTGGAGGATGATCGGCGACTTGATCTCGACGATGCGGTCGTTGCGCACGGCCGGAACGTCATTCCAGCCGTCACGCCTGCGGATGCGGTCGGGCACCACCTTCTTGCCGCACCAGGAGGCCAGGATCACGTCGGGCATCGCCTCGCGGACGGCTTCAGCCGAGACGATGCGATCCCGGGCGGCCTTGTGTGCGCGCAGATGCGGCAGCGCGTCCGCGCCGCCGGCGATCTCGATCAGCTCGGACACCCAGCCGATGCCGCTGATCAGAGGATCGTCCCATTCCTCGAAATAGACTTTTGGCCGCGGCGCCGGCCGCGGTGTTGCCCCGATCGCGGCCAGCCGTTGTTCGTAGCCCGCAGCGAGCTGTTCGCCGCGATCGGCTGCGCCCACCATCGCAGCCAGGGTGCGGATCATCGCGAGGATGCCGGCGACGTCACGCTGGTTGAAGACATGGACAGCGATGCCGGCGCGCACGAGATCGGCGACGATGTCGGCTTGCAGGTCGGAGAAGGCGAGCACCAGATCGGGGTCGAGCGCCAAGATCTTCGGAATGTCGGCGGAGATGAACGCAGACACCCGCGGCTTCTCGCGGCGGACCTGCGGCGGCCGCACGGCGTAGCCGGAGACGCCGACGATGCGGTCCTGCTCGCCGAGCAGGTACAGCGTCTCGACCGTCTCTTCGGTCAGGCAGACGATCCGGCGGGGAGGGAAGTCACGCATCGGCGACGATATGCAGGCTCGGCGGCCCCTTGTCACGGACGACATAACGTCATGGTCGCCATTACCTCGGACGTCATTGCCGGGCCCGGCCGAGCAATCCATCATGCTGCTATCAACCTCGAAGAAGACCACCAGCAGGGAGTGCCCATGACGCCGCTCGAAAAGATCCAGTCGATGAAGATGCCGTTTGCGGAACTGAAGGGCGTCACCTTCACCGAGGCCAGTCAGGATCGCGTGGTCGCAAAGATGCTGGTGCGGCCGGACCTCTGCACCCTCCGCAACACGATCCACGGAGGCGCTGTGATGGCCTTCGCGGACTCGGTCGGCGCTGCCGCCACCGTGATCAACCTGCCGGAGGACGCCAAGGGCACCACGACGCTGGAGAGCAAGACCAACTTCATCGGTGGAGCCAAGGAGGGGAGTACCGTGATCGCGACGGCCACACCGGTTCATCGGGGCCGGCGGACCCAGGTCTGGCAGACCCGGTTGGAGACGGAAGACGGCAAGCTCGTTGCGGTGATCACCCAGACCCAACTCGTATTATGATGAGGTGATGATGTGATTTGCCAATCACATCATTGTTTATTCAAATGAATCTCAGTACTTGAATTATATGGTGCGGCGCACAATATAGGGCGGGTTAGGGAGTCGACGCCTCCTCGAGGGCTACCAAGAGGAGTTATGAAATGAACCACGATTCCACCAGTTCGACCTCTGCCCGGGGTACCGTGCGGACGTTGAGCCAGCAGGAGGAGCTTCCCCTGCTGCGCGATCATCTGCTGAGACTGGATCGAACCAGCCGTCATGATCGTTTTCATGGCTTCATCGACGACAGTTTTATCCGCCGCTATGCTGAGCGCTGCGCCAACGACGGCACCGTCATCATCGCCTATTTCGAGGATGGCGTGGTCCGCGGCGCGGCCGAGCTGCACCCGCCGGAGCAGTCACCGGATGCGCAGCCCGAGATCGCTTTCAGCGTCGAGCGGTCGGCACGGCGCAAAGGCGTCGGCAGCACGCTGTTCCGCAAGCTGATCACCGAGGCGCATGCCAAGGGCTACGGCAGCCTGCGCATCACCACCGGCGCGCAGAACGATGCGATGCGGGCACTTGCCACCAAGTTCGGTGCGCAGCTGACCTTCCGTCACGGTGAGTCGACCGGGAGCATCGACCTGACCGAGCAGCACCAGCCTGAGCCGGCACCGCCGATCGCTCCGGTGACGCCGGTCGAGGCTGCACGCGCGATCGTCGACATGAACCGCGCCTATTGGCGAATGGTGATGCAGATGTCCGGCTGGGGCCGAGCAGCCTGAAGCTGAGATATCGGACGAGACGCAAAAAGGGCAATCCACTCAGTGGATTGCCCTTTTTCTTTGAACCAACGGATGTTGTTTTCAGGTGCCGGTGCGCTTGTCGGTGGCAAAGCGGCGGACCACGCGGCGCTCGACCACGACGGAGCGCTGCGCGCCCTGTTCGCCGGCGATCACCCGGGTCGCTGTGCCGGTGCGGGCGCTGACGCGCGCGGTCTTCTTCACCTCGGCCAGCACCTCGTCATAGGGCAGCCCCATCAAGGACGAGGCAATCTCGGCCTGGGCTTCGACGTCATCGGTGATGCCGATGGCAGCGAAGATTGCTTCCTCCAGCGTCGGCGGATCATGCCGCACGCGCCTTGTGCCGTATTTGGTGTTCCAGTCTCCGCTCATCGCCGCCTCATCCTTGAATCGCGGGAGATACGTAAGGTGCCCAATGTTGCATTGCAATATGAATGTGGCATGGCAATCCAGCCATGCAGCTAGAGTCTCTCAATTTTGTGAGCGTCATAAAGTTCGATCGTGGTCGCGGCGGCCGCCAGGGATTGCAGCGAGCGGACAAAGTCGCGCGACGCGGGGACCGCAAAATGCGCTGCCAGCGCGGCGCGGTCGGCCCATTGCTCGAAAAACACCAGCCTGAGCGGATTCTCGCAGTCGACATGCACCGCGTGCGAGATGCATCCGGGCTCGGTGCGCGAGTGATGGACATGCTCAAGGCTCAATCGCCGTACCTCGTCAAAGCTGCCGGGGCGGGCGGTGACGCTGCCGGTGACGACGATCATGATCTCCCCCTCTTGTTTGAGCGTGATCTCTTCGGAAAACCGCTTGGCACTTTTCCGGATCATGCCTTACGGGGCGGCTTCCGCCCCTGACGTAGTGATCGGCTGCTGCGGCCAGCGCTTGAGCGCGGCGCGACCGGCATCGGTCAGCACATAGATGCCCCGCTCGGCGCGATCGAACCAGCCATAGACATTATGCTGCAGGATCTTGCCGGCGTCCGGAATCTCGACACGCAGGTCGCGGAGCCGCCGGGGCCCATCCGACATCGCACAGGCGCAGGCCAGCGCCTGCTGGCGATAGGCGGTCATGATCGGCGCCCGTGTCGAGCCGCCCATCGCGGGATCGCCCTTGCGCTTGCGATGCTCGGTGATCAGCCGCGAGCGCTTCTTCGGATTGCGACGCGGTGCCGCAGTCGGCGGCGGCACCAGCACCTCGACGTCGCCGCGGTCGGTGACGCCGAGCATGCCGAAGCCGAGCCGCCGGCACAGATTGCGATAGCGCGCGTCGCTCTCGCGACCCTTGCCGCGGGCTGAAACCTTGGCCGCGATCCACACCTCGTCGGCAGCGCCGGCGCGGTCGACCGCCTGCAAGATCAGTTCGAGATTGAAGGCGAGCTTGAGCTCTCCGACCACGACGACGGGCGGATCGTCGGCGCTGAGCGCCACGAGGTCACAGCCACCGATCTCGCCCTTCACCGTGAAGCCGAGCTTTTCGAGGAAGCGTTTGACGGGCAGATAAAGCGCGGTTTCCAACGGGCAGGCTCCTGCGGCGTCGGCCGCGACTCGGTGCCGCAGCATAGCGCGGAATTGCGCCGGCCGAGGCGGATGCAATTGCCCAAAGCTCGGCCAGACAGGTATTGTCGGGCCTGGAAGGCGCAAGCATCTTCATGATCCGGAACGGGCTCTACCACATCACTGTCGAATTCCTCGACGGCGTCTCTGGCGGAAACCAGGGCGTGATGGTGCTGCGTGACGGTCAGATGCGGGGCGGCGACTCGTTCTTCTTTGCCTATGGCAGCTACACGGCGGCCGACGGCAAGTGGAAGGGCGAGGTCACCAACCAGGAGCACTCGCCCACCTATGGCGCGCGCCCGGTATGGGAACGCAAGGTGGTCACCATCGGCTTCACCGGAACTTATACCGATGAGACCGCCGAAGGCGACGGCATGGCACTCGCCGGCAAGCAGAGCATTCGCTTCAGGTCAAAGCTGCGGCTGCTGGTTGCCGACTAAGCGTTCAATCGGCGAACCGCCTAAACCCGGCCATTGACCGGCAGCAGCGCGCCGGTGACAGCGCTGGCGGCGTCGCTGGCCAGGAACAGGATGACGTCGGCGAGTTCCTTCGGCGTCACCCATTTGGAGATATCGGCCTTCGGCATCGCGGCGCGATTGGCCGCGGTGTCGATGATCGAGGGCAGCACGGCGTTGACCGTGACCTTGCCCTTGAGCTCGGCGGCGAGCGACTCGGTGAGGCGGTGCACACCGGCCTTCGATGCCGCATAGGGTCCCATGCCGGACGCCGCCTGCAACGCGCCCAGCGCGCCGATATTGACGATCCGGCCGGCGCCGGATTTGACGAGATGCGGGATCGCGGCATGCGAGGTGTTGAACGCGGTCATCACGTTCATCGCATACATGCGCTGCCAGGTCGCGGGATCGCCGTCGCTCACCGCCTCGAAGGTGAAACCGCCGGCGATGTTGATCAACCCGTCGAGCCGGCCGAAATGCGCCGCCGCCTTGTCGATCGCCGCCTTTGCCTGCGCGGTATCGGTGAGGTCGACACCGCCGAGTTCGATACGATCAGCCGTCGACGCAAGCTGCGAGGCGGCGTGATCGACGCCGGCAATCCGCGCGCCGCGCGCCAGGGCTTCCGCGGCGACCACTTTGCCAAGCGCGCCGAGGGCGCCTGTGATGACGATGGCTTTTCCGTTCATGGCGGTCTCCGTAAACGCAACTGACTGCGACCACTATGATCAGGCGGAATTCATTTGCAATGCCGCCGATTTCGCCTCCTACTGCGCGCATTCATTCGTTCATTCACCCCAAGGATGTTTGCGATGCCGACACCGAGGCCGTGCGAAACCCATCTCGAACTCGTCAAGTTCAGTTACGGATTGCCGCATCTTGCGCAGGCGCTCGAACGCGAGCGCAAGGTCAAGATCGTTGCTCTCGGATCATCATCGACCGCTGGAGCCGACCGAATTCTCCCGTTTCCGCCCCGGCTGGAGATGTTGTGGAGGAACCAGAAGCAGTCGTTCGGCCGCATGATCGACATCATCAACCGGGGGATCGGCGGGCAGGAAGCGCCGGAAGAGTTCGCGCGCATCGAGTCCGACGTCATTGCCGAGGCGCCGGTGATGGTGATTTGGCAGGTCGGCACCAACGCCGTGTACAAGAACTACAACTTCGATCAGGTGCAAGCGACATTGGAGGCGGGACTCGATGTGCTCGCCGGGTTGCCGCTGGACGTCGTGGTGATGGATTCGCAATACACCCAGGCAATCGTCGGCACGCCGGACGTGCTGAAGCTCGCCAACCAGTTCATGTCGATGATCGCTGACGTCGCTGCAAGCAGGAAAGCCAACCTGTTCTGCCGCTTTGCGCTGATGAGGCAATGGGTCGATGCCGGAATTCCGCTCTCCGAACTCGACGATGGTGCGCAGGAACATCTTCATACGAGCGAGTGGGCGACCGATTGCGTCACTCAGGCGCTGCTCGGAGCGATCAACGATGCGGTGGCACGCAGCGCCAGCGCGTCGTCCTGACTACGTAAGACTACGGAGGTGGGGTGGTTGGATAAAATTTTCGGCAGTTCTGTAAGTCGTTCGCAGAACCCTTTTCGTAGAAACGGAACTCCAGCCAAGCCAGGGGTTTTCGATGGGATATCTTCCGGATCACGGTTTACCGCTCGTTCAGCTTAAGGAGCAGCGGCGTGACCTCGTGGTTGCGCTCCAGAATCGCACCGGACCGGTGAGCAGCTGGGAGTTGATGCAGATCGCGGCGATCCAGCAGGCCATCTCGGCCTTCGAGGATGTGATCGCCGATCTCGATGCCGAGCTCGAACTCGAGGCCGCCGCGGCCTGAGCCAAGCTATCAGGCCTGCAGGTAGCGGCCTTCGAGCGCCTTGCGTTCGGCCTGGCCGAGCCCAAGGCCATCCCGGAAATAATTGTCGAGGCTGCCATAGTCGGCCTCGACCGCCTCGAACGCAGCCTCCAGGAACGCCGCGCGCACGGTGCCGAGCACCTGCTTGACGTCGTCGGGCAGCTCGGTGCTGTGGGCGGGATCGCGCTTGTAGAACTGATTGGTCAACAGATAGTCGTCTGCGATCACCTGCTCGGACACGCCGAGTGCGTGCAGGATCAGCGCGCAGGCGAAGCCGGTGCGGTCCTTGCCGGCGGTGCAGTGGATCACCAGCGGTGCGCGGTCTTCGAGCAGATGTGCAAACAGCGTGCGATAGCGCTGGGTGTTGTCCTGGACATAGCCGCGATAGGAATCCCGCATCACGTCGATCGCGTCGGCTTCGGAGAGCTGGCGGTTGCCAGCGATCTCGCGCAGCGCGGCCACCACCGTCGGCTCGACGGGAAGCGAATGCACGGTGATGTCGGTCATGCCGCACAGCGCTTCGGCGCGCTCGGTGACGCCGCGAAAATCGAACGCGCTCTTGACCCCGAGCGTGCGCACCACGGCGACGTCCTGCTCGGTGAGGTGTGCCAGATGGTTGGAGCGGAAGATCTGCCGCCAGCGCACCGTCCGGCCGTCGCGCGTCTGGTAGCCGCCAAGGTCACGGAAATTGCTGGCGCCGGCGAGATTGAGATGGCGGGCGGGGGCGTCTGACATCGGGCGGGCCTGTTGCAGCTGTTGAGATCCTGGCTCAGTCTTGGCGCGAATGGATCGGCGCAGACAGGTCTATAGCCGGCCCGCCGGGAGGAGAATATGACTTATCGCGCGGCCGTCATTGTGATCGGCGCAATTCTTTGCGGGGTGTTCGGTTCCTCGACGGTGACGGCGCAGTCCGCCTTCCGGAATTATCGCTGCGCCGACGGCACACAGTTCATAGCGGCGTTCTTCGACGGGGATACCCGCGCGCATCTGCAACTCGACGGCAAGGCGGTGACGTTGACGAAACGCCTGTCGCTGGCGGGCACGCGCTACAAGGGCAGCGGTGTCACGTTGGCGTTCAGCCGTGCCGGCCCGATCAGGCTCCGGCATGCGAAGCGGCCGGTGACGGCCTGCGAGCTGGCATGAAAAAAGGGCCGAAACGTTTCGTTCCGACCCTTTGCTAGTGTTGTGACGCCGTCTGACGTTTTGATGTCGTGCCCCTTTGTTGTCGCGACATCAGTGATCGCGGCTCGGCTTGGCGTCGTCGATCGCTGCCTGATGGTACCAGCTCTCGCTGCATGCGGAGGTCTCGACCTCGGCGGAAAGCTCATGCGCCGTCCGCGCCTCGCCGTAGCGGCGCCCGCCGAGAGCCGCGCGGCCCCCAACCGGGAATTGATAGATCGTTGCCGATCCCTGGATTTGTCCTTGGCCCGTGGTGATCATGTCAAAGTCTCCTTTGGCCGGTGCGAGCCTCCATGGTGCGCCCGACTCATTCGTGTGCGGTTACCGTCATTTTGATATCGGCCCGGGCCCGGAAGGGTGCAAGTTGACCAAGAAATAGTCATTGTCTGTCTAATCTGTGTGCAAGTCCGGGTTTGCCTCCTGCAAGGCAGGATGCAGCTGACCAACGCTTGGGCCTCGGCCATGGTTGCCGGAGGTCGGGCAGCCGGACACGAACTGTCACATGGCGCTGCTGCGGCTTTAATCGGCAGGCGGTGTCGCGGTTGGATTTGCTGGAGAAACAGGCGGTCGAGAGCATCGGGAGGCGGATTTCGCCTGTCCCGGACGCATGCCAGCCGCGCTGCTATGTCGCAGCTAAAAATGCGATGTCCGCTGTGGACATCCGCGACCAGGGCGGGTGCCGCAGTGCAGCGACTGGCATTTTAATTGCTTAGTAAGAGCCGGCCGATGGTGGCCGGGTACGCGTGCGGCGGCCGACTGGCTTTCGGTTCCTCACGGTTTTGCATCATCAACAGAGAGGTTCAATGACCAAGTACAAGCTCGAGTATATCTGGCTCGACGGATATACGCCGACGCCGAGCCTGCGCGGTAAGACGCAGATCAAGGAATTCGCGTCGTTCCCGACCCTCGAACAGCTTCCGCTGTGGGGCTTTGACGGTTCGTCCACCCAGCAGGCTGAAGGCCACAGCTCTGACTGCGTGCTGAAGCCGGTCGCCTGCTATCCCGACGCCGCGCGCGAGAACGGCGTGCTGGTGATGTGCGAAGTCATGATGCCCGACGGCAAGACGCCGCATGTCTCGAACAAGCGCGCAACCGTTCTGGACGACGAAGGCGCCTGGTTCGGCTTCGAGCAGGAATACTTCTTCTACAAGGACGGCCGTCCGCTCGGCTTCCCGGAAGAGGGTTATCCGGCGCCGCAGGGCCCGTACTACACCGGCGTCGGCTACAAGAACGTCGGCAGTGTCGCCCGCAAGATCGTCGAAGAGCATCTCAATCTCTGCCTCGCCGCCGGCATCAACCACGAAGGCATCAACGCCGAAGTGGCGAAGGGCCAGTGGGAATTCCAGATCTTCGGCAAGGGCTCCAAGACCGCCGCTGACCAGATGTGGATGGCCCGCTATCTGATGTTGCGCCTCACCGAGAGCTACGGCATCGACATCGAATTCCACTGCAAGCCGCTCGGCGACACCGATTGGAACGGCTCGGGCATGCACGCCAACTTCTCGACCAAGTACATGCGCGAAGTCGGCGGCAAGGAGTACTTCGAGAGCCTGATGAAGGCCTTCGACAAGAATCTGATGGACCACATCGCCGTCTACGGCCCGGACAACGACAAGCGTCTGACCGGCAAGCACGAGACCGCGCCGTGGAACAAGTTCAGCTACGGCGTGGCTGACCGTGGCGCTTCGATCCGCGTGCCGCACTCTTTCGTCAACAACGGCTACAAGGGCTATCTGGAAGACCGTCGTCCGAACTCGCAAGGCGACCCCTACCAGATCGCGTCGCAGATCCTGAAGACGATCTCCGAGGTGCCGACCGGCGCCAAGGCTGCCGCTTAAAGCCTGCGGCTTAAAGGCGGCGGCCTAAGCAACTCCGAACCGGGTGGAGGCATCCGGTACCGCAATCAGGTCCGCCCGGGCGAATGCCTTGGCGGACCTTTGCATTTTAACGGCAGCCTTTGCAGGCAGCTTGCCGGCGAAAGCGGTTTCGCTACGTTATGAACCGCGCTAGATAACGATTGCATGTTGGCTGCCGGGGACACGGCGCTTGTTTGAGGGGTTTTACAAGGTCCGGTTCGAGCTGGGCGGTGCGGTCGGCCGCAGCGTGATGTATGTCGGCGACGGCAGGATGCTCGGCGGCAACTCTGCATTCGCCCATATCGGCACCTACAAGAAGGACGGCGACGTGGTCGCGGTCGAGATCCAGACCGTCCGCCACAACCCCGATCCGAACTATCGGGCAATGGCCGGCACCGACGATGCAACGCTCATCGCCACCGGCGGACCCGACGGGGAGCTCTACCGTTTCAACGGCGAACTCAAGGAGCTGCCCGGCGTGCCGTTCCAGTCGGTGATGACGCCGATCACCGAAGACGACATCCCGATCGCCGGCGGGGTCGGCGAGGGCGGTATCGTCAACGGCCTCTACGCGATCCGGATCCGCGTGCTCGACGGTGTCGATGGCGGCCTCACCGGCGTGATGCTGCTGAACAACGGCCGCATCCTCGGCGGCGATGCGTTCTTCTATTATCTTGGCACCTACACCTCCGAGCAGGGCCGCTGGAAGGGCCAGATCCTCAACCAGGAGCACACCTCGGCAATCGGCGAGGATGCGATCTTCGGCGGCCATGAGGTCGGCATCGGCTTTGCCGGCACCTGCGACGCGGAGGGCGCCGTGCTGGAAGCGACCGCGCTGGCGGGCAAGCGCAGCCTCCGCCTCACCGCCGCGCTCAAGCTGATGCGCCGGGCATGAGCGGAAGAGACAATTCGGTCCGCGTGCTCTCGACGCTGGCGCTCAAGGGCGCGATTGCGCGCCTTGCCGGGGCGTACCAGGCGGCAAGCGGCGTCGCGATCGATGCCGACTTCGCGCCGACGCTGGCGCTGCTCGAACGCCTGCGCGGCGGCGAGGTAGCCGATCTCGTGATCCTCACCCGCGAGGGCCTCGACGAGATGACCGGCGAGGGCCGCGTTGCGCCGGACAGCGCGATCGATCTCGCGCGCTCCTATGTCGGCGTCGCGGTGCAGGCGGGCGCCATGCATCCCGACATCGCAACCGAAGCCGCGCTGCGTTCGGCGCTGCTCGGCGCGCGGGCGGTGGCTTACTCGCGGCTTGGCGCCAGCGGTATCCTGTTCGCGCGGCTGATCGAGCAGCTCCGCATCGCCGCGGAA